>NZ_LZKI01000183.1 GCF_001672755.1 Mycobacterium colombiense
ACCGCGCCCGGCATGGTGGGGGCGGGTTGAGCCACGCCGGCCAACCCGGCCAGACCCGCCAGACCCGCCGCACCGGCGCCGCCCGCCCCCGGCATCCCAGCCTTCAGCTACCCCTATGTGGTCGGCCCTCCCGGCCTCGGGGCCGGGGAGAACATGAGCCTCGGCTCGCGCGCCGGCCAGAAGTCGCCCGCGGCCGACACCGCTGCGGCGCCGGCCGCCGCGGCCCGGCGGGAACAGGTCCGCCGCCGCCGGCGTCCCCGGCCGGGTGTGATCGATCCCGGGCGCCGCTACGAATACCTAGACCAGGGTTCGGACGGGGAATCCGCCCACGCGACGGCCTCGGATCGGGGTGCGGGGCAGATGGGGTTCACCGGCACCGCTCCCGAGTCGGGCGCCGCTCCCGTGGGCTTGACCACAGTTGCCGCCGCTTCTCTGGACGACAGCCCGAGCCTGCCGCTGTTGCCGAGCAGTTGGAGCCCCGAAACCGAAGAGGGAACATCCGGGCAGGTAGAAGGCCCGTAACGGGCCACGCGTGCGGTCGCGGCGGTTTGGGCGGCTTCCGATCGGGCTACCAAGCTTCCAGCTCAACGTTAGAGTGGGGGCAGAGCAATGGAGGGAGTCCGTAAATGATGAAGCGTTCGTTGGCCAAACTGGCCGTCACGCTCGGCGGTCTGGCATTGGCGTCGACCGCTGGGGCCGGGGTCGCATCTGCTGATCCCGATTACGGTCCGATGATCCACACCACCTGTAGCTACGACCAGGCGATGCGGGCGGTGCACGCCGAGAACCCGATGGCCGCCCAGTACCTCGACCAATCGCCGCCGAACCAGCAGTTCTTGCAGCAGTACCTGGCGTCGTCGCCCGATCAGCGGGTGAACCTGCTGCACGCGATCGAGCACAATCAGGGGGCCCAGCAGGCCCTGCCGATCTTCCAGCAAATGATGACGGACTGCACTCGGTACTGAGTGCCTCCACCGCTCTAGACCCGGGCCCGGGTGCCCCGAGGCGATACGGCCGCTGAGCTGCGCTACGCGTTTGTGGTCGATTCCGCCCTGGGCAACCCGGGCTGCTGGTGGCGGAGCGCGCTCAGTGCGTCGGCAGGTCCGGCCGATAGCGCGCCAGCAGCGACCGGACCGTGTTCATGGCGTCCACCGCGCGGCCCTTGTCAACGGCCTGGATGGCCATCACCGGTATGTACTCGTCGTCCGGTAGGTCGATGCGCGCCCAGCGGTGACCCACCGGGAAGGACACCCCGGCAACATCCGGCCACTCGATCAGCTTGTCGCCCAACAGATTTCTCACCGAAACACCGACCGGCCCCACTCGCAGCCGCGGCCGCGCGAACAACAGCACGACGCCGGCGATGACCAGACCCAGCACCGCGATCGCCACCTGATCGGAGGTCTGAAAGACCACTCCGGTGGAGCCCACCTTGAGCAGCAGGCCCACCGCGATATGCGCCGCGGCGATGAGAAACGCCGCCCCATAGGCGAATAACGGTGTGCGATGGGGACGCAGCACCGCATCCCAGGACTCGCGGCCCGACGGCGACGTCACGACTGAGCGCGCAACTCACGCAGGGTCAGCGCGGTGGTCAAGGCCGCCAGAGTGGCTTGGGCCCCTTTGTCCTCGGCCGATTCCGGAAGCCCGGCCCGGTCCAACGCCTGCTCCTCGGTGTCGGTGGTCAACACGCCGTTGGCCACCGGTGTGGAAGTGTCCAATGACACCCGGGTCAGGCCCTGCGTCACCGCATCACACACATATTCGAAATGCGGTGTCTGCCCGCGGATCACGACGCCCAGCGCGACGACGGCATCGTGGTTGCGGGTGAGTTCCTGCGCCACCACCGGAATTTCGATCGCGCCGATCACCCGGATCACCGTCGGGTCGTCGATACCCGATTCCGAGGCCACCTTGCGGGCACCGGCCAACAGTGCGTCGCAGATTTCGCTGTGCCAGGTGCTCGCAACCAGGGCCAGTCGCAGGCCGGATGCATCGAGCGGCGGAACCTCCGGCACACCGTCGGCGGGGCTCATCGGCGCCACTCCTGCGCATCACTTCGTTCTGCATCGTCGCCGGCGCGGCTCACAAAGCACCGCCGAATTCACCTGGCAGATGGACGGATTCGTGAAAGTCGTCCAGCCCGGCCAGGTCATGGCCCATCTTGTCCCGCTTGGTCATCAGGTAACGGATGTTCTCCGCGTTGGCACGCACCGGCAGCGGCACCCGCTCGATGATGTGCAGGCCGTACCCGTCCAGCCCGACCCGCTTGGCGGGGTTGTTGGTCAGCAGCCGCATCGAACGCACCCCGAGGTCCACCAGGATCTGTGCGCCGATACCGTAATCCCTTGCATCCGCTGGCAATCCGAGCTTGAGATTGGCATCGACGGTGTCCTCACCGGCGTCCTGCAGCTGGTAGGCCTGCAGCTTGTGCATCAGCCCGATGCCGCGGCCCTCGTGGCCACGCATGTACAACACTATGCCGCGTCCCTCGCGGGCGACCATGGCCATGGCCGCGTCCAGTTGCGGCCCGCAATCGCAACGGCGCGAACCGAATACGTCACCGGTCAGGCACTCGGAGTGGACGCGCACCAGCACGTCGTCACCGTCGGAGTTCGGCCCGGAGATGTCTCCGCGCACCAGTGCAACGTGTTCGACCTCTTCGTAGATGCTGGCGTAGCCGATGGCGCGAAACTCGCCGTGCCGCGTCGGTATCCGGGCCTCAGCGATCCGGGCGATGTGCTTCTCGTGCTTGCGGCGCCACTCGATCAGGTCGGCGATGGTGATCATCGCGAGGTCGTGTTCGTCGGCGAACACCCGCAGTTCGTCGGTCTGCGCCATCGAACCCTCGTCTTTTTGGCTGACGATCTCGCAGATGGCGCCCGCGGGCTGCAGCCCGGCCAGCCGGGCCAGGTCCACGGCGGCCTCGGTGTGACCGGGACGGCGCAACACGCCACCGTCCTTGGCGCGCAACGGAACCACGTGACCCGGCCGGGTGAAGTCGTCGGCGACGCTGGTGGGATCGGCCAGCAGCCGCATCGTGGTGGCCCGGTCCGAGGCCGAAATCCCGGTGCCCACACCCCGTCTTGCGTCGACGGTGACCGTGTAAGCGGTGCCGTGCTTGTCCTGGTTCACCGCGTACATCGGCAGCAGGCCCAGCCGGTCGCAGACCTCGCCGTCCAGCGGCACGCACAGGTATCCCGAGGTATAGCGCACCATGAACGCCACCATCTCCGGCGTCGCCTTCTCGGCGGCGAAGATCAGATCACCCTCGTTCTCGCGGTCCTCATCGTCGATGACGATGACGGCCTTGCCGGCCGCAATGTCGGCAACCGCCCTCTCGACGGAGTCCAACCTCGTCATTCTTGCTACCTCGCCGTTCCCGCTGTCCGGCGGGAACACTGTCGAAACGGCTCACACGAGAAGCCCACGTGTTGCATTCAGTATGAACCACGGCGACGCCGCCGTTATTGCCACGGCTTGATCAGTGGGACGGTCCCGAATCGCGTTGCGCCGCCGAGGGGGCTGGCGACGCCGGCGGCGTGACCACGTCCGATGAGCGCGCACATATCTCGTCGCCGCGGATCCCCGCGGCATCCCGGTGTCGGATCGGGCCTCGCGACCCGCCGTAATCGTTGCCGGGATCACAATTTTGGCCGCCCCGGCCGCCGACACCAGGCACGACACCAGGAGCCCTTTTCGCGACGGGAAAGGCATCGGGCGATTTCCGGCTCGGGGTAACCCGCAAACAGGATGCCGCCGTCAATAATGGTTTCCCCAACACGCAATATCGTCACCTAGTGCCAAAAATAACCCCATGAAAGGCCCGTATACACCGAAACCCTTTGCAGCAGATATGTGTTGGCTGTGCCCAATATTTGACACGAGCAAACGGCAAAAGTGGGTTTCACGGACATATCGGGGGGAAATCCAAACCGCATGAATACCAACACACAAACACGACCGTGGGTCCGCCTGTGCACCGGCGCGCTCGCGGCCGGCGGCCTGGCCATGTCCGCCCTCGGACTGTCCACCGGCACCGCCTCGGCGGCGCCTCCTCCTCCGCCCATGTACCACCACCACTGGTGTCCGGGCGAGCAGTGGGACCCGGGCTGGGGCCCCAACCAGAACTGGAACAACTGCCGTGACTGGGACGACAATTACGGCGGCCCGGCCGGCTACGGGGCGCCGCCGTGGGCGGGGCCGCCGCCACCCCCGCCGCCGTGGGCACCGTGGGCCCAGATCGTCTGGGATCCCGGCATGAACCATTGGGGTTACTGGGAAGGCCCCAACTGGCGCCCGGTGTAATCAGCCGAGTAACCAGCTGATCCCGAAACAGGCCGCTGCCGCGGCGCGAGACGCCGGCCTGTTGTCATGACGGCTTGTCCTCGGCGGAAGAGTCTTTGGCCAGGTGGCGCAGGACCCGTTCGTTGAGGGCGGCGAGCATGTCGAGCTCAGCCGGCGTGAGCAGGTCGATGAAGTTCCGGCGGACGTCCTCCACGTGTCCGGGCGCCGCCTTCTCGATGGCAGCCCGGCCGGCCGGCAGCAGGCAGACCATGGTGCTGCGGGCGTCGTCGGGATTGGGCTCGCGACCGATCAGCCCGTCCTTCTGCATGCGTCGAACCTGGTGGGAGACACGGCTCTTCTCCCAGCCCAGCATGTTGCACAGGTCGCGGGCGGCCATGCGGTCTCCGTCGTGACCCGAGAGCACCGCCAGGATCTCGTAGTCAGCCCCCGACAGGCCCGATTCCTGCAGACCCCGGTTCAGGTGCACGTCGAGCTGGTGATGCGCGTGCTGAAAGGCCCGCCAGGCGCGGTCTTCACGAGGGTTGAGCCACTTCGGTTCCATCAGCCCCCATGCTACCTCCAATTGGTTGACGCGTCATCAAAATCGACTTAAGGTGGACTGATCAACCTTTTCGATCATCGATTCAAGACGGGACACCTCATGAGCAGCATCAGCATCATCGGCACCGGGAACATGGCCCGCGCCATCGGCGCGCTGGCGGTAGCGGGCGGCAACACCGTCGAGGTCATCGGCCGCGACCAGACCAAGGCGACTGACCTGGCCAAAGCTCTCGGCGGGGGCGCCACGACGGGAGAGTTCGGCGCCGTCCCGGCCGGCGAAATCGTCATCGTGGCCCTGTTGTACGCCAATGTCGTTCCGGTCGTCACCCAGTACGGAGACGCCCTCGCGGGCAAGGTCATCGTCGACATCAGCAACCCATTCAATGCCGCGGCCGACGGGCTGGCCATCCCCGATGACACCTCGGTCGCGCAGGAAGTTGCCAAGGCGGCCCCGGCCAGCGCCAGCGTGGTAAAGGCCTTCAACACGATCTTCGGCGTTGTCCTGGCCCAGGGCCGGCCCCTCGACGTCTTCATCGCCGGCGACGACGCGCGCGCCAAGGCGGGCGTGGCGGAGTTCGTCGAGAGCCTCGGGCTGCGCCCGCTGGACGTCGGCGGCTTGAACATGGCGCACTGGCTGGAGGGAACGGGCCTGGTCATGATGGGTCTCGCCCGCCACGGGGTGGGCAACTTCGACTTCGCCCTCGGCGCCGCCGTTCCCGGCTGAGCCGTGCCGTGCGCTCTGGCAATGGTTGATCAATCATCTAAAGGATTCGCGATGAAGCTTGGTTTCGCGCTGCCCATCGTCGGGCCCGCCATCAGCAGCGCCGCTGGTCTGAGCGCGTTCTGCCGCGGACTCGAGGACCTCGGCTACGACACGCTGTGGGTAGGCGATCGTCTGGTCACGCCGGTAGACATGCACAGCACCTATCCGGGCAAAGAGCAGCCGTACCCGCCGCAGATGACCCGTTACCTCGATCCGGTGCTGCTGTGGACCGTCGCCGCGACAGCGACCAGCCGGATGCGGCTCAACGCCAGCACGCTCAGCACCTTCTACTACGAGCCGGTGCACCTGGCCCGGCTGCTGACCACGCTCGACGTGCTCAGCGACGGCCGCCTCGACGTTGGTGTGGGAATCGGGTGGATGAAGGACGAACACGACATCGCCCGCAGCGCGGACTGGCACCGGCGCGGGAAGATGCTCGATGACCTGCTGGCCTTCCTGCACGAGTGGTGGACGACCACCCCGGTGTCCTGGGAGAGCGAGTTCTTCTCGCTGCCACCGGTCCACGCCGACCTGCGTCCGGTCCAGGCCGGCGGTCCGCCCATCTGGATCGGCGGTGCCAGCGAGGCCGCGATGCGCCGGGTAGGCCGCAGCGGCACCGGCTGGCTCGGGGTCGAGGGGCTGCAGGACGAGGTCACCGATCACCTGTGGTCGATTGCGCGCCGCGCGGCGCAGGACGCCGGCCGCGATCCGGACGCGCTGAAGACGGCCATGCGGGTCAACCTCGAACCGGGCACGTCCGTCGACTCCGTTGCCGACAAGCTCGAGCGCCTCGCCGGGTCGGGTGCTGATGAGGCGATCGTGGATGCCTTCGCGATGTTCTCCACCCTTGGCCAGTTGCTCGACTTCGCCGGCCGGGTAATTGCCCGATGGCGCGAGCACGGGAACACTCGGCAACCCGGCATGCTCTGAGCGCCCTCCTGTTCAGCGGGCCATCAACCGCTCGACGTACTTGGCAATCACGTCGACCTCGAGGTTCACCTGGGTGCCGACCGGAGCGCGGCCCAGCGTGGTCAATTCGCGGGTGGTGGGGATCAGCGAGACTTCGAACCAGTCCCCCGGCTCGCCGCCCAGCGCGGACACCGTCAACGAGATCCCGTCTACGGTGATCGATCCCTTTTCCACGACGTAGCGGGCCACCTCGGCCGGCATCTCGATGCGCACCACTTCCCAGTGCTCCGACGGCGTCCGGCCCACGATGCGCCCGGTCCCGTCGACATGCCCCTGCACGATGTGCCCGCCCAGCCGGCTGTTGACGGCCGCGGCGCGCTCCAGGTTGACCCGGCTGCCGACCTGCAATTCGCCCAAGTTGGACCGGTTGAGCGATTCGGCCATCACGTCGGCGGTGAACTGGCCGCCGGGCAGCAGCTCGGCGACGGTCAGGCACACGCCGTTGACGGCGATCGAATCGCCATGGCCCGCGTCGGCGGTCACGACGGCACCGCGGATGGTCAGCCGTGCGGCGTCCGAAAGGACGTCGCGAGCTGTCACCTCGCCGAGTTCCTCGACAATTCCGGTAAACATCCTCATAGGCTAATTGCCCCCCACTCACGCTGATGAGCAGGGCAAACACCGGCGCCCAGACGACACTGGCACCCCGCGTTCACCAGGGCAGTCACCCGCACCCTCTACGATGCAGAGTATGCAGACCCGCCGCCGTATATCGGCCGTCATCGCATCCCTGACCCTCGCCACCGCCTTGATCGCCGGTTGTTCGTCGGGCTCGAAGCAGAGCAGCGCGCCGCTCCCCGACGGCACCACCTTGGTCAAGCAGTCGGCCGACGCCACCAAGAAGGTCCAGAGCGCGCACATCGCGCTGAGCATCCAGGGCAAGATCCCCGGGCTACCCATCAAGACGCTGACCGGTGACCTCACCACGGCACCGGCCACCGCCGCGTCGGGCAACGCCACGATCACCCTGGGCGGCTCGGACATCGACGCCAACTTCGTGGTGCTCGACGGAACCCTGTACGCCACCCTCACCCCGAACAAGTGGAGTGACTTCGGCAAGGCCTCCGACGTCTACGACGTCTCGGTGCTGCTGAACCCCGACAACGGGCTGGGCAACGCGCTGGCCAACTTCAGCAACGCCAAGGCCGAGGGCCGGGACAACATCAACGGGCAGAACACCATCCGCATCACCGGCAACGTCTCGGCCGACGCGGTGAACAAGATCGTGCCGCAGTTCAACGCGACGCAGCCGGTGCCGAGCACAGTGTGGGTCCAGGAGACCGGTGACCACCAGCTGGTCCAGGCCAATCTGCAGAAGAGCTCCGGCAACTCCGCCCAGATCACCCTGTCCAACTGGGGCGAGCAGGTTCAGGTCACCAAGCCCCCGGTGAGCTCGTGACCGCGGAGATCGCCGCCCCGACCGGGCACCAAACCGGGCGCCGCGTCGCGATCAGCGCGGGCAGCCTGGCGGTCCTGCTGGGCGCCCTGGACGCCTACGTCGTCGTGACGATCATGCGCGACATCATGACCGACGTTCACATCCCGATCAACCAGCTGCAGCGCATCACCTGGATCATCACGATGTACCTGCTGGGCTACATCGCCGCCATGCCGCTGCTGGGCCGCGCCTCCGACCGGTTCGGCCGCAAGCTGGTGCTGCAGGTCAGCCTGGCGCTGTTCATCGTCGGCTCGGTGGTCACCGCGCTGGCGGGCCACTGGGGCGATTTCCACCTGCTGGTCGGCGGCCGCACCATCCAGGGTGTGGCCAGCGGCGCGCTGTTGCCGGTCACCCTCGCCCTGGGCGCCGATTTGTGGGCGCAGCGCAACCGCGCCGGCGTGCTGGGCGGCATCGGCGCCGCGCAGGAACTCGGCAGCGTGCTGGGCCCGCTGTACGGGATCTTCATCGTCTTCCTGTTCCACGACTGGCGCTACGTGTTCTGGATCAACGTGCCGCTGACCCTCATCGCGATGGTGATGATCCAGTTCAGCCTGCCGTCGCACGAACGGGTGGAGGAGCCGGAGAAGGTCGACCTGGTCGGTGGCGTGCTGCTGGCGGTCGCCCTGGGCCTCGCCGTGATCGGTCTGTACAACCCCCAACCCGACGGCAAGCAGATCCTGCCGAGCTACGGGCTGCCGCTGGTCATCGGCGCGGTCGTGGTCGCCGCGCTGTTCCTGATCTGGGAGCGCTTCGCGCGCACCCGACTGATCGAACCGGCGGGCGTACACTTCCGCCCGTTCCTGGCCGCGTTGGGCGCCTCGCTGTTCGCCGGTGCCGCGCTGATGGTGACGCTGGTCGACGTCGAGCTGTTCGGGCAGGGCGTGCTGGGACAGTCCCAGACCCAGGCCGCGGGGCTGCTGTTGTGGTTCCTGATCGCGCTGCCGATCGGGGCGGTGCTGGGCGGGTGGATCGCCACCCGGGTCGGTGACCGGATCATGACCTTCGTCGGGCTGATGATCGCGGCCTACGGCTACTGGCTGATCCACTTCTGGCGCCAAGACGTGATGAGCCAGAAGCACAACGTTTTCGGGGTGTTCAGCGTGCCGGTGCTGCACGCCGACCTGCTCGTGGCCGGCGTGGGCCTGGGGCTGGTGATCGGGCCGCTGACCTCCGCCGCGCTGCGTGTGGTGCCGTCCGCCCAGCACGGCATCGCCTCGGCGGCGGTGGTGGTGGCCCGGATGACGGGCATGCTGATCGGTGTCGCCGCGCTCAGCGCGTGGGGCCTGTACCGGTTCAACCAGATCGTGGCGGGTCTGACGGCCGCGATCCCGGCCAACGCCACCCTGCTGGAGCGCATCGCCGCCCAGGGCACCATGTACCTCAAGGCCTTCGCCCAAATGTACGGCGACATATTCTCGGCCACCGTGGTGATCTGTATCGCCGGTGCGCTGCTGGGCCTGTTGATCGGCGGCCGCAAAGAGCACGCCGAAGAGCCGGAAGTCCCCGAGCCGCAAGCGGTCTCGTTGGGCGAGCGCTAGCCGCTACGCGGCACCAGGCTGAGCAACAGGTCGGGCCCGACCCGGTCGACGCCGTCGAACTGCCAGCGGAGCGCCCGCGCGATCGTGGACACGCCGACGTCGTCGACCGCGGTGACGGGGCCGCCCAGCAGCGTCGGCGCGACGTAGGCCAGGATCCGGTTGACCACCCCGGCGCGCAGGAAGGCACCCGCGAGCGTCGGGCCGCCCTCCAGCAGCACGTCGGTGCGGTCGGACACGGCCTTGAGCACCTCCATCGGGTCGTGCGTGCGGATCAGCATGGTTCGCGAATCGTCGTTGAGAACCTTTGCCTCCGAAGGTATTTCACGCATCCCGACCACCACTCGCAGCGGTTGCCGGTCGGCCAGCGAGCCGTCGGGCAGCCGCGCCGTCAGCGCCGGGTCGTCGGCCAGCACGGTGCCGGTGCCCACCACGATCGCGCCGGCGGCCGCACGCCGACGATGCAGATCGAGCCGCGAGGCCTCGCTGGAAATCCACTGACTGGAGCCGTCCGCGGCCGCGCTGCGTCCATCGACGCTGCTGGCGTATTTCCAGGTCAGATGCGGCAGCCCGGTCCGTTGCTTGTGCAGCCACTCCCGCAGCGGGCCACCGGTCACCTCGTCGGCCAGCACCCCGGACTGCACCGCGACGCCGGCCTCCTCGAGCCGGGCCGCCCCACCGGCCGCCTCCGGGTTCGGGTCGGCGACGGCGTACACCACGGTGCCCACCTTCGCGTCGAGCAGGGCGTTCACACACGGCGGGGTTCTGCCGTAGTGGTTGCACGGCTCGAGGGTGACCACCACGGTGCCCCCGACCGCCAGATCGCCGGCCCGCCGCAGCGCCAGGATCTCGGCGTGATCGCCACCGGCCGGTTCGGTGGCCCCGACGCCGACCACCTCGCCACCGGCATCCAGGATGACCGCCCCCACCGGTGGGTTCGGATACGTGGTCCCCTTGACGTGGTTGGACTGGTCGATCGCCAAGCGCATCGCGGCGTCAAGGCTGCCGCCCGGCGGAAGCGTCATCGACGCAGATGCGGAGATGCGCCGGCGGCCTGGCGACGCAACGCGTCGATCGCGGCCTCCGGGTCGTCGGCGCCGTACACGGCCGACCCGGCGACGAAGCAATCGACGCCGGCCTCGGCGGCCTGCTCGATGGTGTCGGCGTTGATGCCGCCGTCGATCTCGACGAGGATCGTCAACTCCCCCGCCTCGATGAGCTTGCGCGCGGTGCGCACCTTGCTCAGCACCTCGGGGATGAAACTCTGGCCGCCGAAGCCGGGCTCCACCGACATGATGAGCAGGGTGTCGAACTGCGGCAGGATTTCCAGGTAGGGCTCCAGCGGGGTCCCCGGCTTGACACTGATCCCCGCTTTGGCGCCTGCGGCCCGGATATCGCGGGCCACGCCGACCGGATTCTGGGTGGCCTCGGCGTGGAAGGTGACGTTGTACGCCCCCGCCTCCGCATAGGGAGGCGCCCAGCGGTCGGGATCCTCGATCATCAGGTGGCAGTCCATCGGGATGGTGGTGGCGGCCAGCAGGCTCTCCACCACCGGCAGCCCGAAAGTCAGATTCGGCACGAAGTGGTTGTCCATCACGTCGACGTGCAGCCAGTCGGCCCCGGTCACGGCGGCGGCTTCGTCGGCGAGCCGGGAGAAGTCAGCGGCAAGGATCGACGGCGCGATCAGCGGCCCCTTTGGCGGTTCGGGGTTGCGAGGCATGAGCGCCAGACTACTGAGCCGCGCGGCCCGCTTCACATCCGGCGCGGCTCCGCTAACCCGCCTCGCGGCGCAGCGCGGCCGCGAACATCGCGTCGGTGCCGTGCCGGTGCGGCCACAGCTGGACGTGCGGCCCGTCCCCCAGGTCGGCGACGGGCTCGAACAACGGCCGGGTGTCCAGCGCGCTCACCGGGTGGCGGCGCAGCGCGTCGGCGACCACACCGACGGTCTCGGCCAGGTGCGGCGAGCAGGTGGCGTAGAGCACCACGCCGCCGGGGCGGGTCAGCGCGATCGCGGCCCCCAGCAACTCGCGCTGCAGCTTGGTCAGCGTCGGCACGTCGGCGGGTTGCCGCCGCCACCGGGCCTCCGGCCGGCGGCGCAGCGCCCCCAGCCCGGTGCAGGGCGCGTCGACGAGCACCCGGTCGAACGTCGGCTCCAGTTCCGTCTGCCGCCCGTCGACCCGCAGCACGTCGACCGGTAGGCCACGGGTGTTCTCTTCGACCAGGTCGGCGCGGCGCGGCGCCGGCTCCACCGCGGTGAGCCGGAATCCGGGCTCCGGGTGCTGCTGCACGCCGAGGGACGCCAGCAGCGCCGTCTTCCCGCCCGGCCCGGCGCACAGGTCCAGCCACCGGCCGCTGTCGCCGTCGACCGGCGCCAGGGTCAGCGCCCACGCCACCAGCTGGCTGCCCTCGTCCTGGACCAGCGCGACACCGTCGCGCACCGGCGCCAGCCTCCCGGGATCACCGCCCGCGAGGTACACCGCATACGGCGAATAGCGGCCGACGGTCCCATCCACCGCGTCGGCCAACTCGGCGGCGGTCAGCGCCCCGGCGCGGGCGGCCAGGTGCACCTGGGGCCGCTCGTCGTCGCTGGCCAGCACCGCGTCGAGTTCGGTCGCGGCGGCACCCAACGCATCGGCGAACGCCTGGGCGATCCAGCGGGGGTGGGCATGCACGAACGCGGCGTGCCCGATCGGATCCTGCGCCGGGTCGGGGGCCAGGTCGGCGACCCAGGACTGCTCGTCGCGCCCGGAGATGGTGCGCAGCACCCCGTTGACGAAACTCGCTCGCGCCGAGTCGAATTCGATTCCGGCCTGCTCGACGGTGGTGGACACCGCGGCGTGCGCGTCGACCCGGGTGCGCAGCAGCTGATACGCGCCGAGCCGCAGCAGGTCGAGCAACACCGGATCGATGGCCTGGGGCGAGCGCCCCGCGGCCGCGCCGATGACGGCGTCGAGCAGGCCCCGGGTGCGGCAGGTGCCGTAGGTGAGCTCGGTGGCGAACGCCGCGTCGCGGCCGGTGATTCCGCGTTCGCGCAGCAACGCCGGCAGCGCCAGGTTCGCGTAGGCATCGCGTTCGCTCACCGCCCGAAGCACGTCGAACGCGGCAGCGCGGGCCGGATCCAGGGGCCGGCGCGGCGGCCGGCGGTCGCGCTGCTGGGGCCGGCGGTCGCGCTGCTGCGGTCGCGGCGGCTTGCGTTCCGGGCGGCCGCGCTGCGGTCTGTCGCGCCCGGTGCTCATGTCGCCCGCACCCCGGGGTCGAGCCGGGCCCCGCGGGCCCAGTCCACCGCGTTCATGAATTTCTTTCCGGGCGGCTGGATCTGGTCCAGCCGCACCGGCTCGGATCCCGTGCCGACCCAGACGCTCTTGCGGTCGACGTGAATAGCGCCGGGCGGCAACGGTTCTGACGGCCCCGGCAGCGCGGAGGCCTCGGCGACCTGTATCGGCCCCAGTTTGATGCGCAGGTCGCCGATCAGCGTCCACGCGCCGGGGCTGGGGGTGACGGCGCGAATGCGACGATCCACGACCAGCGCCGGCAGGTCCCAGCGCACCCGGGCCTGCTCGACGGTGATCTTGGGTGCGATGCTGACCCCGTCGGCGGGCTGCGGCACCGGCGTCAGCGTCGCGTCGGCGACGCCGTCCAGCGTGGTCGACAGCAGTGCCGCGCCCGAAACAGCCAGTCGCTCAAGCAGTTCCCCGGCGGTATCGGTCGGCCGGATGGTCTCGGTCACGACTCCGAAGATCGGGCCGGAGTCCAGGCTCGGCTCGATCTGGAACGTCGACGCGCCGGTGATGCTGTCGCCCGCGGCGATGGCCGCCTGCACCGGCGCGGCGCCGCGCCAGGCGGGCAGCAGCGAGAAGTGCAGGTTGATCCACCCCCGCGGCGGGACGGCCAGCAGGCCGTCGCGCAGCAGCGCGCCGTAGGCCACCACCGCGCAGCAGTCCGGTGCCAACTCCGACAGCTCCGCGACGAACTCGTCCGCGTTCGGCCGCGATGGCCGCAGCACGGGGATTCCACGATCGAGCGCCTCGCGGGCCACCGGCGACGGCTCCGGCTTGCCGCGCCGTCCGACCGCGGCGTCGGGCCGGGTCAGCACCGCGATCACCTCGTGCCGCGGTGAGTCGATGAGGCGGCGCAGTGCGGGTAGCGCGGGTTCGGGGGTTCCTGCGAAGACAAGGCGCACCGGCCCAGTCTAGGAAGCGGCGCGCCCGGGCCCGACCCGACCGAGGCGGCCGGAAGTGCGTGCGTACACTGTTGCCTATGGCTATTATTTCTGACAGCCATTGATTACCGGTGTGAGCCGCACTGGCGATTCACGTCGACAACGAGGTCGAAAGACAACCCTTCCCCTTTTCAAAGGAGGTCTAGATGGCCCTCGACACCCCGATCAGTGACGCCTCGGTGGCCGCCACCCATCGCACGGTATGGGCGCTGGGCGACTACGCCCTGATGGCCGAGGAGGTGATGGCTCCCCTCGGCCCCGCCCTGGTCAAAGCCACCGGCATCGGGCCCGGCGTCCGGGTCCTCGACGTCGCCGCCGGCTCGGGCAACATCTCGCTGCCGGCCGCCGCCACGGGCGCCACCGTCGTGTCCACCGACCTCACCCCGGAGCTGTTGCAACGGTCGCAGGCCCGGGCGGCGGCCCGAGGCCTGACGATCGACTACCGGGAAGCCAACGCGCAGGCGCTGCCGTTCGGCAACGGCGAGTTCGACGTGGTCATGTCCGCGATCGGCGTGCAGTTCGCCCCCGACCAGCAGCGCGCCGCCGCCGAACTGGTCCGGGTCTGCCGGCCGGGCGGCACGATCGGCGTGATCAGCTGGACCCCCGAGGGGTTCTTCGGCCGCATGCTTGCCACCATCCGGCCGTACCGCCCGAGCCTGTCGCACCCCGTGCCGCCGGCCGCGCTCTGGGGTCGCCCGCGTTACGTCGCAGCGCTGCTCGGCGACCAGATCGGTGACCTCACCGCGACGCGAGGCATGTTGGCGGTCAACCGGTTCGACAGCGCCGAGGCCGTGCATGCCTACTTCAAGCAGCACTACGGCCCGACCATCGAGGCGTACGCGAACATCGGCCACAACCGGGTGCTGGCCGCCGAACTCGACGCCCAACTCGTCGAACTCGCGCAGCAGCACCTGGCCAACGGCACGATGGGCTGGGAGTACCTGCTGGTGACCGCCGAAAAGCGGGCCGACTAGCCCTACAGGTCGATCTCGGCGTCCAGGTGGACGTCGGGCTCGCCGCCCGCGGCGGTGAAGGCCGTCAGGGCCCGCACCAGCCCGTGCCGCTCCGGCGGCGGCATCTTCGCCACAATCGCCGCGATCTCGGCGCGCCGGTGCGCGGTCACCTGGTGGACGACGTCGCGGCCGCGCGTGGTGAGCGCGGCGAGCAGCTCGCGCCGCGAAGTCGGGTGCGGCAGGCGGTCGATCAGCCCGGCGGCGACCAACCGGTCCACCATCCGGCCGGTGGCCGACGGCTGCACGCCCAGCAGACCGGCCAGCGTGGCCAGGTTGACGGGGCCGCGATTGGACAGGATCACCAGCGTCCGGAACTGTGCGATGGTGATGGTCTCGTCGACCTGCCCGACGGAGCGAGCCGAAATGGCCATCAGCAAACGGGAGGCCGTCAGCAGGGCATCGGTGATGACGTCCAATGACTCGTCAACTGTGGCGTTGTCGGTTGCCATATCGCCCCTTCCCGGATGGTTTCCGGACCTCTCGGCGGCTAAGGATTAGAAAGTGTAGCAACACTCTAATGTCGTAAAACGAGATTATTGCATGCACATATTGTCGCCTAGGGTAACAGTCTGTGACGGTTAACCGATGTGCAACGGGTCGATCTGCACCCGGGCCGGCTCATGGGTCTGCCGGGCGCTGAGCACACCGACGCCGCGCCGCAGCGCCGCCGCCAGCGCCAGGCCCTGCTGACGGGGCACGCGCACCAGCATCCGCGTCACCGGGGCACCGGCCGGCGTTCCGGCCGGCCGGCGTACGCCGGCCGGAAGGTCAACCGGCCCAAGCAAATCCGCGCGCAAAGACTCGTGCTCGGACAGCCGGGCCTCCTCGAGCAGCGCGGTCACGGCGGCGGCCGTCCCGTCGACGGCCGCCATGTGCACGCTGGGCGGCAGGCCGACCTCGGCCCGCGCGGTCACTTCGGCCTCCGCATGACCCACCGGATCCCAGCGGATCAGCGATTGCACTGTGGGAAGCGATGATTCGGCGACCACCATCACCACACCGCCGTCGCCGCGGGCGCGCACCAGCGCGGCGGCCGTCATCCAGCGCCACAGCGCGTCCTCGGCCGCGCGCAGGTCTTGGCGCCCCAGCAGCGCCCAGGTGTCCAGCAGCAGCGCCGCGCCATAACCGCCGGACGCCTGCGGCTCGGCACCCGGGGTGGCCACCACCAGCGCCGGGCCGGCCGCGACCTCGGGCACCACGCCGTCACCCGACGACGTGATCACCGCCGTGCCGGGGAACGCGCGGCCGAGTTCTTCTGCGGTGCGGCGCGCTCCGACGACGACGGCGCGCACCGCGTCCGACCCGCAGCGCGCGCAACGGCGCGTCGGGTCGACGCGCCCGCACCAGCGGCACAGCAGCGCCGCGCCGCCCTCCTGTAACGACAGCGGACCGGTGCAGTGCCGGCACCGGGCGATGGTCCGGCACCGCGCGCAGGCCAGCGACGGGAGGTACCCCCGCCGCGGCACCTGCACCAGCACCGGCGACCCGGCCTGCAGCGCCGAGCGGGCGGCGCGCAGCGCGATGGACGGCATGCGCGCCGTGCGCGCCGCCGGATCGCGCTCGTCGGCGTAGCCGGTGTCATCCAGCGCGATCACCCGCGGTGTGCGGGCCCGCACCGCCGGCCGCGCCGCGACGATGTCGTGGGCCCAGCCGCTGCGCACCAGCGCGTGCGCTTCGGCGGTGCGCGCATAGCCGCCGATCAGGGCCGCGCACCGGGCTTGATGCGCGCGCAGCATCGCCACCTCACGGGCGTGCGGGTACGGCGCCCGCGGTTCGGCCAGGCTGTCATCGGCGTCGGCCCACACCATGACCAGCCCGAGATCGCTCAGCGGCGCGAACACCGCACTGCGTGTGCCGATCACCAACCGCGCGGAGCCGCGCAGCGCCGCCAGCCAGCGCCGGTATCGGGCCGCCGGTCCCAGGCCGGCCGACAGGGCCACCACGCTGCCCTCGTCGATCCGCGCAGTCGCGGCCTGCCACAGGGCGTCCAGGTCGCGCTGGTCGGGAACGATCGCCAGCACCGATCGGCCGGCCCGCACGGTTTGCGCGGCGGCCTCGGTGAAGCGGTCCGTCCACGACTCGCCCGGCAGCGCCTGCCAGACGGCCCGGGCGGCCCGCGATTCGGCCAGCGCGGCCAGGAACTGAGCGCCCCGGCCGTAACCGTCCCAGCCCGACGGGTCGACGGGCGCCGGGACCGTCACATCGCTTCTGACCAGGGCTTCCCGCTCCACCCGGGCGTGCCGGGCCGGCACGGCCAGGCGCAGCACGTCGGGGCGGGTGCCGGCGTAGTGCGCTGCCACCGCGTCGACCAGCCGGCGGATTTCCGGCGTGAGCACCGGCTCGGCCGACACGACGCGATCCAGCCAGCCCAGCTTGCCGGGGTGATCGGTGTCGTTGCGGCGCTCCAGCACGAAGCCGTCGACCAGCCGGCCGTGGAAGCGCACCCGCACCCGCACCCCCGGCTGGGCGTCATCGGACTGTTCGGCGGACACCAGGTAGTCGAACTCCCGGTCCAGGTGCGGCACCGACAGCATCGGCAGCACGCGGGCGATGGGCTCCACCTCGACGGGCGTGCGCGCGCTGGGACTCACCGCGTCCCCGGGCCGCGAATCATGTTGTCATCCAATGTGTTTACCGTCCGGTGCGCAGCGTACCGGGCACGGGCGACAATCAGCCCTCGGCGGCCGCCGGGGCGTCCCCGGCGGTGTCGGCGGGAAGCTCGCGGCCGAAGAAGAACCCGGCCGTGATCAGGATCTGGGCCGCCGCATACGCCCACCAGATCGGGACCGCCAGCGCCTCATTGCCCAGGATGAAGCGGGCGATGGCGATCATCGAGTCCGAGGCCGCGAAACACACCGCCCCCACCGCTGTCCAGATCGTCGGCAGTTTCGCCAGCAGGGCCGTGCACACCATCGCGGTCAGCATCACGATGTAGACCGTCACCGGAAGCGTCAGCTTCTCCGCGCCCAGGTGGGGCCAGAACCAGGCCAGCAGCGCGATCGACGCCGCACACATCAGGACCACCGCAACGGTACGCACCGTCGACGGCGGCGCATCCTTGTTGAACGCCGGCACCAGCGGCAGCAGCGCGCCCACAAAACACATGTGCGCCAACAGGAATGCCGCCAGACCCGCCACGAACGACAGCGTCCACCATGGGATCGCCAGCACCCAGTCGCCGACCGCCGAGAGCAACAGCGCCAGCATCAGCCACCGCCGCTCGCGAACGTAGGCGTGCCCCGCCGCGGCCAGCGTCAGCAGCAATGCCATCGAGGCCTTGAACGCCGGTTGCAGCACCCAGTGCCCGGTCAACTCGATTCCCGGCGGCGAGCGCAGCGCCAGCACGGTCAGGTAAATGCCGTAGGCCAGGGCCACCCAGCCGGCCACCACCCAGGCGCCGGCCACCAGACGAGGTGCGTACGGTACGTCCATGCCCAGCTTGGATAACACAGCCGACGAGAAACCCGCTATCGACCCCATCCTGCAGAAGGTACTGGATGCGGTTCCCTTCCGGCTATCCACTGAGGACGGAATCGACGCGGCGCGGCAGCGGTTCCGCGACCTGCCGCGCCGGCCACTGCACCCCGAGCTGCGGGTCGAGGACCGCACGATTCCCGGGCCCGACGGCGCCATCGCGGTCCGGATCTATTGGCCGCCAAGCCATTCCGAAGACACCTCGGCCGGCGCCGAGGTGCCCGTCGTGCTGTATTTCCACGGCGGAGGGTTCGTCATCGGCGACCTCGACACCCACGACGGCACGGCCCGTCAGCACGCGGTCGGCGCCGACGCGATCGTGGTGTCAGTCGACTACCGGCTGGCCCCCGAGCACCCCTACCCCGCCGCAGTCGAAGACGCTTGGGCCGCAACGCTTTGGGTCGCCGAGAACGCCGGTGAACTGCACGGCGACCCGAACCGGATCGCCGTCGCCGGGGACTCGGCCGGCGGCACCATCTCCGCGGCGGTGGCGCAGCGGGCGCGGGACAACGCAGCCCCGCCGATCGTGTTCCAGCTGCTGTGGTATCCGTCGACCATGTGGGACGCGTCGCTGCCGTCGTTCGCCGAGAACGCCACCGCACCGATCCTGGACGTGAAGGCCGTCGCGGAGTTCTCCCGTTGGTACGCGGGCGAAGTCGACATGTCCGATCCGCCGTCGGACATGGCGCCGGGGCGCGCGAAGGACCTGCGCAACCTTGCGCCTGCCTACATCGCGGTCGCCGGATACGACCCGCTGCGCGATGACGGCATCCGCTACGGCGAATTGCTGACCGCCGCCGGCGTCGACGCCCGGGTGCACAACGCCGAGACGCTGGTGCACGGCTACCTGGGCTATGCCGGCGTGGTGCCCGCCGCCACCGCGGCGCTAGAGGGCGGCCTGGCCGCGCTGCGAACCGCCCTGCACCGGTGACCCCGCAGCGTACGGTGAACGCATGAGCGAGCCGACCACCGCCCGGCCCGGGATCGATCCGACATTCAAGGCGTTGCTCGACGCCTTTCCGATGACCTTCCGCGAGGCCGACGGTGTCGAGGTCGCCCGCTCGCGGCTCCGGCTGCTCAAGGTGCCGCCGAAGATGCTGCCCGACCTGCGGATCGAGAACCGCACGATCGCCCACGGCGAGCGCACCGACATCCCGGTGCGCATCTACTGGCCCGACAGCGACGTCAGCCCGCTGCCCGTGGTCGTCTTCTACCACGGCGGCGGCTTCTGCCTGGGCGACCTGGACACCCACGACCCGGTCGCACGCGCGCACGCCGTCGGCGCCGAGGCCATCGTGGTGTCCGTCGGCTACCGGCTGGCCCCCGAGCATCCGTTCCCGGCCGGCGTGGACGACTGCTGGGCCGCCCTGCAATGGGCCGCCGAGAACGCGGCCGAGCTCGGCGGCGACCCGAACAACATCGCCGTCGCCGGCGACTCGGCCGGCGGCAACCTCGCCGCGGTGACGGCGCTGCTGGCCCGCGACAACGGCGGCCCGGCACTGCGCTTCCAGTTGCTGTGGTACCCGACGGTCACCGCGGACCTGTCGCTGCCGTCGTTCACCGCCAATGCCGAGGCGCCGATCCTGAACCGTGAGGTCATCGACGCGTTCCTGTCCTGGTACGTGCCCGACCTCGATCTCACCGACCCGAAGACGCTGCCCACCACCATGGCCCCCGCGAACGCCGCGGATTTGTCCGGGCTGGCGCCCGCCTACATCGGCACCGCCGAACACGATCCGCTGCGCGACGACGGGGCCCGTTACGCCGAGCTGCTGCACGCCGCCGGCGTGCCGGTGGAGCTGAGCAACGAACCCACCCTGGTGCACGGGTTCGTCAGTTTCGCCCTGGCGATATCCGCCGCCGCGGCGGCCACCGAGCGCGGCCTCACGGCTCTCCACAAAGCGCTGCACCCCTAGGCAGGCAACGATGGTCCCGCACGAAGACGAAACCCCCGACTATCACACGCTGATCATCGGCGCCGGGTTCTCCGGCATCGGTGCGGCGATCAAGCTGGACAGGGCCGGGCTGCCCGATTACCTGGTGATCGAGGCCGGCGACGGGGTCGGCGGTACCTGGCACTGGAACACGTATCCCGGTATCGCCGTGGACATTCCGTCGTTCTCCTACCAGTTCTCCTTCGAGCAGAGCCGGCACTGGTCGCGCACCTATGCGCCGGGTCGAGAGCTCAAGGCCTACGCCGAACACTGCGCCGACAAGTACGGCATCCGCTCGCGGATCCGGTTCAACACCAAGGTGCAAACCGCCGAGTATGACGACGAGCGCGGCCTGTGGCGGCTGCAGACCGACCCGGCGGGAGAGATCACGGCGCGATTTCTGATCAGCGCCAGCGGCGTGCTGACGGTGCCGAACCTGCCCGACATCGACGGCGTCGATTCGTTCGGCGGCATCACCATGCACACGGCGCGGTGGGATCACGGCCAGGATCTGCGCGGCAAGCGCGTCGCGGTGATCGGCACCGGCGCCTCGGCCGTCCAGGTGATTCCCGAGATCGCGCCAATCGTGTCGTCGCTCACGGTGTTTCAGCGCACCCCGATCTGGTGCTTCCCCAAGTTCGACGTCCCGCTGCCGGCGCCGGCGCGCTGGGCGATGCGAATTCCCGGCGGCAAGTTCCTGCAGCGCCTGCTCAGCCAGGCCTACGTGGAGCTCACCTTCCCCATCTCGGCGCACTACTTCACGGTCCTCCCGCTGGCCAAGCGAATGGCCTCGTTCGGTAAATCCTATCTGCGGCAACAGGTTCGGAATCCGGCCGTGCGCGAGCAGCTCACCCCGCAGTACGCGGTGGGCTGCAAACGCCCCGGCTTCCACAACGGCTACCTCGCCACGTTCAACCGCGACAACGTGCGGCTGGTCACCGAACCGATCGACAAGATCACGCCCGACGCGGTAATTACCACCGACGGCGAGAACCACGAGATCGACGTGCTGATCCTGGCGACCGGTTTCAAGGTGATGGACCCCGACAACGTGCCGACCTTCGCCGTGACCGGGAGCGGCGGAAAGTCGTTGAGCCGCTTCTGGGACGAGCACCGGCTGCAGGCCTACGAGGGCGTCACCGTGCCGGGATTTCCCAACCTGTTCACCGTGTTCGGCCCGTACGGTTACGTCGGCTCTTCGTATTTCGCGTTGATCGAGGCGCAGACTCATCACATCGTGCGCTGCCTCAAGCGGGCCAAGCGCGTCGGCGCGACCCGCGTCGAGGTGAGCCAGGAGGCCAACGACCGCTACTTCGCCGAGATGATGCGCCGGCGACCCAAGCAGATCTTCTGGCAGGACAGCTGCCGGCTGGCCAACAGCTACTACTTCGACAAGAACGGTGACGTGCCGCTGCGGCCGGGCACCACCCCGGAGGTGTACTGGCGCAGCCGGCGATTCGACCTGGACGACTACCGCTTCACCCGCTAGCGTTCTCCCGTGGCGAAGGAATTCTCGAGCATCGACGGGTCGCTTCGCGACTTCATCCGGGAACAGGCCGTATTCTTCGTCGCCACCGCCCCGTCCGAAGGTGGACGAATCAACCTGTCCCCCAAGGGATATCGCGACACATTCGCAGTGCTGGACGAGCACACGGTCGCCTACCTGGATCTGTTCGGCAGCGGCGTGGAAACCATCGCCCATCTGCGCGACAACGGCCGGATCACCGTCATGTTCTGCTCGTTCACCCGCAACTCGCGGATCCTGCGGCTGTTCGGCACCGGGCGGGTGATTCGCCCGGACGACACCGAATTCGCCGCTCTGATGCGACATTTTGGCGACCAGCACGCGGGGGTCCGCGCCATCATCGTGGTCGATGTGCAGCGGATCGCCGACGCCTGCGGATTCGCGGTGCCCTATTACGATCTCGTCGACGAACGCCCGGTGCTCGACGCCGCGCATCGCAACGCCACCGACCACCAGTACGGCCGGCTGGTCGATCGCAACCGGCGCAGCATCGACGGGCTACCCGCACTGGACGCGGACCACCCCCTGCCGCGTTAGATCGCGCGCTTGAGCTCGTCGACCTTGTTCAACTGCTCCCAGGGCAGCTCGATGTCGGTGCGGCCGAAGTGCCCGTACGCGGCGGTCTGCGCGTAGATCGGGCGCAGCAGGTCCAGGTCGCGGATGATCGCGCCGGGCCGCAGGTCGAAGACCTCGGGGACGATCTTTTCGATCTTGACCGGGTCGACCGTCGCGGTGCCGAAGGTCTCGATGAACAACCCGACCGGGGCCGCCTTGCCGATGGCGTAGGCCACCTGCACCTCGACCCGCTCCGCCAACCCGGCCGCGACGATGTTCTTGGCCACCCACCGCATCGCGTAGGCCGCCGACCGGTCCACCTTGGACGGATCCTTGCCGGAGAAGGCACCACCACCGTGGCGGGCCCAGCCACCGTAGGTGTCGACGATGATCTTGCGGCCGGTCAGCCCGGCATCGCCCATCGGGCCGCCCAGGACGAACTTGCCCGTCGGGTTCACCAGCACCCGCGTCGCCGACGAGTCCAGGGTGTCGTGGGCCAACTCCTCGAGCACGGTCTTGAGCACGTGCCGCCGGATGTCGGGATCCAGCGTCTTGTCCAAGTCGATGCCATCGGCGTGTTGCGTGGAGACCACCACGGTGTCCAGCCGGACCGGAACGTCATCCTCGTACTCGATGGTGACCTGCGTCTTGCCGTCCGGGCGCAGGTAGGGCAGCGTGCCGTTCTTACGCACCTCGGTCAGCTTGCGCGACAGCCGATGCGCCAGCGCGATCGGCAGGGGCATCCGCTCGGGGGTGTCGTTGATCGCATAACCGAACATCAGCCCCTGATCGCCGGCGCCCTGCAGATCCAGCGGGTCGGCGGTACCCTCCACGCGGTGCTCGTGGGCGGTGTCCACACCCTGGGCGATATCGGGTGACTGCGCCCCGATCCCGATGTTGACCCCACACGTGTTCCCGTCGAAGCCCTTGTCCGAAGAGTCATAGCCGATGTCGAGGATGCGCTCGCGCACCGTGTTGGTGATGTCGGCAAACGCCTCCTTGGCCGTCGTGGTCACCTCACCCACCACATGCACCTGCCCGGTGGTGACCAGCGTCTCGACGGCCACACGTGAACGGGGATCCTGCGCCAGCAGCGCATCGAGCACCGAGTCGCTGATCGCGTCACAGATCTTGTCGGGATGCCCCTCAGTCACCGACTCACTGGTAAACAGGCGACCCTTTTCGCTCACAATGACAATCCTTCCAATTAGTTAGTTAGCCGAATTATATCGGCTGGCGTCGGCCCGGCCAGCACCTGCCCCGGTGCCGAGAAGAACTCGACCGTTCTATCCGCCGTCCCCGTGCAGGAACGCGGCGATCGCATCCACGATACGACTGGCCATCAATGTCTTGGAGCCGTGCTGCAGCGCCGACTCGGTACCGTCGGCCGCCAGCAGCCAGCCGTCGTTGCTGTCCACCTCGAAGGCCCGGCCGTCGCCCACCGCGTTGACGACCAACAGGTCGCAGCCCTTGTTACGCAGCTTCGCCCGGGCGTGAAACAGCACGTCCCCGTTGGCGTCGCCGGTCTCGGCGGCGAACCCCACGATGGCACGCATGTTGGGCAGCTCGCCGTTGGCCCGCGCCCGCACCGCACCCGCCAGCACGTCGCTGTTGCGGACCAACTCGATCGTGGGCGGCTGGTCTTGCTCCTTCGGGCCCTTTTTGATCTTGGCGGCCGCAACCCGGGCCGGCCGGAAGTCGGCGACGGCGGCGGCCATCACCAGCACGTCCGCCTCGGCCGCGTGCTTGGCGACGGCGTCGCCCAGCTGCTCGGCCGAGCTGACATGAACCACGTCGACGCCGGCGGGGTCGATCAGCCCGGCGGTGTGCCCGGCGATCAGCGTCACCTCGGCACCGCGCTGGGCGGCCACCCGCGCCACCGCATAGCCCTGCTTGCCGGAGCTGCGGTTGCCGATGAAACGCACCGGGTCGACCGGTTCACGCGTGCCCCCGGCCGTCACCAGCACCTTGCAGCCGGCGAGGTCGTAGGGCAGCGCGTCGTTGCGTTCCAGGAGCAGATGAGCCAGCGTGGTGATCTCTTCGGCCTCCGGTAGCCGGCCCGAGCCGCTGTCCGTCCCGGTGAGCCGCCCGGCGGCGGGTTCGAGCACCACCGCTCCCCGGCGGCGCAGCGTGGCCACGTTGTCGACGGTGGCCGGGTGCAACCACATCTCGGTGTGCATCGCCGGCGCGAACAGCACCGGACATCGCGCGGTGAGCAGGGTGGCCGTCAGCAGATCGTCGGCCCGGCCGTGTACCGCCCGGGCCAGCAGGTCCGCGGTGGCCGGTGCGACCACGACCAGGTCGGCCTGCTTGCCGAGCTGGACGTGCGGAACCTCCGGCACGTCGTTGAAGACGCCGGTGTGCACCGGCTGGCCGGAGAGTGCCTCGAATGTGGCGGCGCCGACGAAACGCAGCGCGGACTCGGTCGGGATGACGCGGACCGAGTGACCGGCCTCGGCGAGCTGGCGAACGACGGTGCACGCCTTATAGGCGGCGATACCGCCGGAGACGCCGACGATTACTCTTTTCGCGACCCGATCGCGGTTGTCCACGGCGCGCCCGGCCCGGCCCTGTTACTCGCCCTCGGTGTGCTCGAGCAGGTCGCCGTGGATCTCGCGCATCGCGATCGAAAGCGGCTTTTCCTGCAGCCCCGGCTCGACCAGCGGACCGACGTATTCGAGGATGCCCTCACCGAGCTGGTTGTAGTAGTCGTTGATCTGACGAGCCCGCTTGGCGGCGTAGATCACCAGGGCGTACTTGCTCGAGACGCGGTCCAGCAGCTCGTCGATGGGCGGGTTGGTGATGCCCAGCGGGGTGTCGTAGGCGCCCGGTCCCCCGGCGGACGGATCGAACCGGTCGGGGACGGCGGCCAATGCCGCGTCGGACTGCGGAATACTCACTTAGGTCAATCTCCTGGCGGATTGTCAGCGGTTCGTCGCCGCTGAAAGAACTGAAAATTCGGTGGTCAATCTTGCTGGGAAGTGGTCCGGCTTCTGGACTGGCCAGACGGGTCATGCCGGCCCGGCGCAGTTCCCACCAGCAAGGATACCAATTCGGAGCACGCTGACTCCAATTCACTGTTCACGACCACCCGGTCGAAGTCGTTTTGGGCGGCCATTTCGGTGCGGGCGGTCTCCAGACGCCGCTGCATGACCTCCGGCGTCTCGGTGCCCCGGCCGACGAGCCTGGCCCTGAGGTCCTCCCAGCTGGGCGGGGCCAGGAAGACCGCGAGAGCCTCGGGCATCGCCTTCTTGACGGCCCGGGCACCGGCCAGATCGACCTCGATCAGCACCGGGAATCCGCGGGCCGTGGCGGCGCGCACCGGCTCGGCCAGGGTGCCGGATCGGTGCAGCCCCGAGTGGATTTCGGCCCACTCCAGCAGCGCACCCTCGTCGATGAGCTGCTGGAAGCGGGCCGGGGTGACGAAGTGGTAGTCGACGCCGTCGACCTCGCCGGGCCGCGCCGCCCGGGTCGTGGCGGAGACGCTGAAATGCAGGTCCGGGACCCGCTCACGCAGGCATCGGACCACAGTCGACTTACCGACCGCGGAGGGACCGGACAGCACGACCACACGTCCGTTACCTGATGGTTCAGGACGTGTGCCGTGCTGGACGTCCGGTCCCCCGCCGGCGCTCACAGGCGCTCCTTGGGCCGGTGCGCCCACAGCTCGGTTAGGAGCCGAACTTTTCCAGCAGGGCCTTGCGCTGACGATCGCCGAGGCCGCGCAGACGGCGGGTCGGGGCGATCTCCAGCTCAGTCATGATCTCCTGCGCCTTGACCTTGCCCACCTTGGGCAACGCCTCGAGAAGCGCGGAAACCTTCATCTTGCCCAGGACTTCGTCGGTCTCGGCGTCCTTGAGGACCTGGGTCAGGTTGGTGCCGCCACGCTTCAGACGGTCCTTGAGCTCTGCTCGCGCTCGACGTGCGGCAGCCGCCTTCTCCAACGCGGCCGCGCGCTGCTCGTCGGTCAACTGGGGAAGGGCCACGATTCCTCCGTATCTGATCAATCAATTTCAATCGATCTCATTTTGTCTCGCCGGTACTTCTGCCAGCGCAGACGACCGTACTCAGGCCTTCTGACGAAATCTAACCCGACCCCCTGCTAAAGGGGGCAAAGTCCCAGCATGCACCGGCGTGTGACCGGCCGAAGCGGTACTTCCGGCGGGGTTCGCGACGCCCACGACGGGCACCCTCCGGGTATCGGCACCGGCGCCGTCTCGACTCGTCAATAAGCTCTCTAGCTGCGGTTTTATCCGCCGACGTCGGCGGCGGCCGTGGCGGCCGGACCGCCGGGAACGCCGCCGGTGGGCCGCCGTCACGCCTGGTGCGAGGGATCACGGATTTGTTGCGGCGTGTCGCGCGTGTCGCGTCGCCGGTCAAACGCCAGGCCAACACCGGCGTTCGGCCCGCGCACCCGGTCCTGACGTCCCCCGCGGGGCCCGGGGTGGCCGTGTGGCCCGAATCCGGGCGTCCGGGCAGCCTGGACGGTCCGCCGAGCTCCCGGGCCCGGGGAGGGCCACCCTGGGTGGCCTCCCGCAGGTCAGCGTGGAACCCACCAGCAACCAACGACACCACCGCCGGGATTCGCCGTCGAAGCCGCCGGCCCCGGCCGGCCTTCGCGTCGCGACGACCCCGGGTTCGGCGGTGGGCGTCCGAGCGTGCGCCGCGGACGCAGCGCAGGGGACGCGATCAAGATCCACTCGCCTGAACAGATGGTGAACTTTGGCCAACGACCAAGGGCTGCAGCGTCGTTCGGCGCGCGGGATTGGCCGTCGCGCCGGGCGCGCGTGGGCGACGACCAGTGTCCGTTTCCGTGATATCCGGGCGAGATCCCGCACTAACTCCGCACACGCGTACTCAAGCCCATGTTGATTCCGTAATTGCGGGACCGTGGTGCCGTGGGGCCCCATTTCAGCTAATCGGGGACACGGAATCCGATACGATCGGGAGGTGTCCAACCTGCGAATTCGCCAGGCAGCCGAGCTGCTTGGCGTCAGCGACGACACCGTGCGGCGCTGGATCAACCAGGGCACCCTTGCGGTCAGTCACGACGCCGCCGGCCGCAAGGTGATCGCGAGCGAGGACCTCGCCCACTTCTCCCGCACCAATGCGCCCGCGCCCCCGGCAGACCCCCTCAGCATCGGCAGCTCGGCCCGCAACCGGTTTGTCGGGCTGGTGACCTCGGTGGTCAGCGACAAGGTGATGACCCAGGTGGAGATGCAGTGCGGCCCGTTCACCGTGGTGTCGCTGATGAGCACCGAGGCCGCCGAAGAACTGCAGCTGCGTCCCGGCAGCGTCGCGGTGGCCGTCGTCAAGGCCACCACCGTCATCGTCGAAACCGCGCGGCCCAGCACCGCGGTGGCGTCGGACTAGGCGCCTACTCACACCGCCAGATAGGCGACCGCGTCCAGCATGCGATCGGCCGCCGCACGCAGCTCCGGCACGCCCGGCCCCGCTCGCAGCACCTCGCGGGCCACCGCGGGCAGCAGCTGCCCGGGTTCCGCGCCACCCAGCCCGGCGAGCGCCTCCGGCCGCCCGCCCTGGACGCCGAGCCCGGGCACCAGGACCGGACCGCCCAGCGCGCTGAGGTCGGGCGCCTGCAACACCGTCGCGCCGACGACCACGCCGACGTATCCCGGCCCGGACGGGGTCGCGGAACGGTTCACCACCGCCGCCTGGTCGACGACCAGTTGGGCCACCGTGCGGCCGTCGAAGGCGGCACGCTGCACGGTGGCGCCCTCGGGGTTGGACGTGGCCGCCAGCACGAAGACCCCGCGGTCGTGCGCAGCGGCGGTCTCCAGCAGTGGCCGCAACGAGCCGAACCCCAGGTAAGGGGTGGCCGTCACGGCGTCGGCCGCCAGCGGTGAATCACCCGCCCAGGCGGCGGCATACGCCGCCATCGTCGTGCCGATGTCGCCGCGTTTGGCGTCGGCCAGCACCAGCACCCCGACCGATCGCAGGGCCGCGATGGTGCGTTCCAGCACCGCGAATCCCGCGGTGCCGTAGGCCTCGAAGAACGCGACTTGCGGTTTGACGACCGCGAATCCGGAAAACGCCTCGATGCAGATGTCGCAGAACGCCGCCAGGCCGTCGGCGGTCGTGGGCAGGCCCCAGGCCCGCAGCAGCTCGGGATGCGGGTCGATGCCCACGCACAACGGCCCGCGTTCCGCCTTCGCGTCCGCCAGCCGGACGCCGAACCCCGTCACCGGTCCCCGTCACTACCGGGCGAACCGCCCTGACCGATCTGGCTGTGCAGTTCTTGCAGGCTGCGCACGCCGATGTCGCCGCGGATGCCCGCTTCGATGCCCTGGACGGCGGCCGAGGCGCCCTGCACCGTGGTGACGCAGGGAATGTTGACCGACACTGCGGCCGAACGGATTTCGTAGCCGTCGATGCGCGGGCCGGAGTTGCCGTAGGGCGTGTTGATCACCATGTCGACCTCACCGGCCTTGATGGCGTCGACGGCCGACGTCTCGGGACGACCGGGCTGCGGGTCCTCGAAGTGCTTGCGCACCTCGTCGCACGGAATCCCGTTGCGGCGCAACATCTCCGCGGTGCCCTCGGTGGCGAGCACGCGGAATCCCAGGTCGGCCAGCCGCTTCACGGGGAACACCAGCGAACGCTTGTCCCGGTTGGCCACCGACACGAAGATGGTGCCCTGCGCGGGCAGCGACCCGTAGGCGGCGGTCTGGCTCTTGGCGAAGGCGCTGCCGAAGTCGCGGTCGATGCCCATCACCTCGCCGGTGGATTTCATCTCCGGGCCCAGCAGCGAGTCGATGGCGGCCCCGTCGGCGCGGCGGAAGCGGTGGAAGGGCAGCACGGCCTCCTTGACCGCGATCGGGGCGTTCTGCGCGGCGTGGGCGCCGTCGCCGGACGCCGCCAGCATGCCCTCCTCGCGAAGCTGGGAGATGCTGGCGCCCAACATGACCCGGGCGCACGCCTTGGCGAGCGGGATCGCGGTGGCCTTCGACACGAACGGCACCGTGCGGCTGGCGCGCGGGTTGGCCTCCAGGACGTAGAGCACGTCGTCCTTGAGCGCGTACTGCACGTTGAGCAGTCCGATGACACCGATGCCGTGGGCGATGGCCTCGGTCGCTTTGCGCACCTTCTCGATGTCGCTGCGGCCCAGCGTCACCGGCGGCAGCGCGCACGCCGAGTCGCCGGAGTGGATGCCGGCCTCCTCGATGTGCTCCATGATGCCGCCGATGTAGACCTCGGTGCCGTCGCACAGCGCGTCCACGTCGATCTCCACCGCGTCCTCGAGGAAGCGGTCGACGAGCACCGGGTGCTCGGGTGAGAGCTCGGTGGCGCGGGTGATGTAGCCCCGCAGCGTCTCCTCGTCGTAGACGATCTCCATGCCCCGGCCGCCCAGCACGTAGGACGGCCGCACCAGCACCGGGTAGCCGATGTCCTCGGCGATCCGCTGGGCCTGGGCGAAAGTGGTTGCGGTGCCGTACTTCGGCGCCGGCAACCCGGCCGAGGTGAGCACGTCGCCGAAGGCGCCGCGGTCCTCGGCCAGGTCGATGGCCTCCGGCGGAGTGCCGACGATCGGCACCCCCGCGTCGGCCAGGCGCTGCGCCAGCCCGAGCGGCGTCTGGCCGCCCAGTTGCACGATCACCCCGGCCACGCCCGGCCCGTCGCCCGCGGACTGTTGCTCGGCGCGGAACACCTCGAGGACGTCCTCGAAGGTCAGCGGCTCGAAGTACAGCCGGTCGGCGGTGTCGTAGTCGGTGGACACCGTCTCCGGGTTGCAGTTGACCATCACGGTCTCAAAACCGGCCTGTGACAACGTCGTCGCCGCGTGCACGCAGCTGTAGTCGAATTCGATGCCCTGGCCGATGCGGTTGGGCCCCGATCCCAGGATCAGCACCTTGGGCCGCTGCGTCTGCGGCACCACCTCGGTCTCGGCGGCGGGGTCCAGCTCGTAGCTGCTGTAGTGATACGGCGTCTTGGCCTCGAACTCGGCCGCGCAGGTGTCGACGGTCTTGTACACCGGGTGCACACCCAGCCGCTCGCGTAGCGACCGCACGCCGTTCTCGCCGGCCAATTCGGGTCGCAGCGCGGCGATCTGGCGGTCCGACAGCCCGCTGTGCTTGCCGCGACGCAACAGGTCGGCATCGAGCACCGGGGCGGCGATCAGCTCCGCGCGCAGCTCGATCAGCTCGCCGATCTGCGCGACGAACCACGGGTCCACGCCGCTGGCCTCGGCCACCTGCTCCACCGACGCGCCCAGCCGCAGCGCCAGTTCGATGTCGTAGAGCCGGCCCTCGGTCGGCGTCCGCAGCCGGGCCAGCACCTCGCCGACTTCTCCTTCCGGACCCGATGGGTCCGGGGTGGTCCAGAATCCGGCGCGGGTGGTCTCCAGCGATCGCATCACCTTGCCGAGCGCCTCAACGAAGTTGCGGCCCAACGACATCGCCTCGCCGACGGATTTCATGGTGGTGGTCAGCGTGGGATCGGCGCCCGGGAACTTCTCGAACGCGAAGCGCGGCGCCTTGACCACCACGTAGTCCAGGGTGGGCTCGAAGCAGGCCGGCGTTTCCTTGGTGATGTCGTTGACGATCTCGTCGAGCGTGTACCCGATGGCCAGCTTGGCGGCGATCTTGGCGATGGGGAAACCGGTCGCTTTGGACGCCAGCGCGCTGGACCGCGAGACCCGGGGATTCATCTCGATGACGATCAGCCGGCCGTCGACCGGGTTGATCGCGAACTGGATGTTGCAGCCGCCGGTGTCCACCCCGACCTCGCGCAGGATCGCGATGCCCAGGTCCCGCATCCGCTGGTATTCGCGGTCGGTCAGCGTCATCGCCGGCGCGACGGTGACCGAGTCGCCGGTGTGCACGCCCATCGGGTCGAAGTTCTCGATCGAGCAGACCACGACCACGTTGTCGTTGCCGTCGCGCATCAGCTCGAGCTCGAATTCCTTCCAGCCGTAGATCGATTCCTCGATCAGCACGTTGGCGCTGGGGCTTTCGGCCAGCCCGGCCCCGGCCATCCGGTCGACCTCCTCGACGGACCGCGCCATCCCCGAACCCAGGCCGCCCATGGTGAAGCTGGGCCGCACCACGACCGGCAGGCCGAGCTCGTCGACCGTCTCACGGACCTCGTCCATGGTGAAACACACTCGGCTGCGGGCGGATTCACCGCCGACCTTGGCGACGATGTCCTTGAACATCTGCCGGTCCTCGCCGCGCTGGATGGCGTCGAAGTCGGCGCCGATCAGCTCGACGCCGTGCCGCTCCAGCGCCCCGTTCTCGTACAGCGCGACGGCGGTGTTCAGCGCGGTCTGCCCGCCCAGGGTGGCCAGCAGCGCGTCGATCTTGTTGCCGCGCTCGGCCTGCTGGGCGATCACCTTCTCCACGAAGGCGGCGGTGATCGGCTCGACGTAGGTGTGGTCGGCGTACTCCGGGTCGGTCATGATGGTGGCCGGATTGGAGTTGACCAGACTGACCTGCAGCCCCTCCGCGCGCAGTACCCGGCAGGCCTGGGTCCCCGAGTAGTCGAACTCGCAGGCCTGACCGATGACGATCGGCCCCGAGCCGATCACCAGCACGTGGTTGAGGTCGGTGCGACGTGGCACTAGTGGCCCTCCCCTGCCATCAGCTCGATGAATTGGTCGAACAGGTACTCCGCATCGTGCGGCCCGGCCGCGGCCTCCGGGTGGTACTGCACCGAGAAGGCTTGCCCGTCTGCGAGTTTGACGCCCTCGACCACTCCGTCGTTGGCGCAGGTGTGGCTCACGATCGCTTGCCCGAACGGCGTGTCGAAACTCTGACCGGCCTCGCCCTCGAGCGCGAAGCCGTGGTTCTGGGCGGTGACGGCCACGCGCCCGGTGGCGTGGTCGATCACCGGGATGTTGATGCCGCGGTGGCCGAACACCATCTTGTAGGTCGACAATCCCAGCGCCCGGCCCAGGATCTGGTTGCCGAAGCAGATGCCGAACAACGGGATTCCGGCGCCCAGCACCTCGCGGGTGACCGCGACGATGTGGTCGGCGGTGGCGGGGTCGCCGGGGCCGTTGGACAGGAAGACGCCGTCGGGCTTGAGGTCGGCGATCTGCTCGTAGGTCGCCGACGAGGCCAGCACGTGGGTGCGGACGCCGCGCCGGGCGAAGTTGCGCGGCGTGTTGGTTTTGATCCCCAGGTCCAGCGCGGCCACCGTAAACCGCGGTGAGCCTTCGGGTTCCACGATGTAGGTGTCCGGCGTGCTGACCTCGCCGGCCAGGTCGGCCCCCAGCATCGAGCGCTGCCCGCGCACCCGCGCCAGCAGTTCGTCCGCATCGGCGAGCGCGTCACCGGAGAACACGCCCGCCTTCATCGAGCCGCGGGTGCGCAGATGCCGGACCACCGCGCGGGTGTCGATGCCGGCGATGCCCACGATGTGCTGGCGGACCAGTTCGTCCTCCAGGGTGCCGGTGGACCGCCAGTTGGACGGGCGCGGCGACGGATCGCGCACCGCGTAGCCGGCCACCCAGATCTTGTCGCCGCGGCTCTCGGCGTCCTCGCCGTTCCAGCCGGTGTTGCCGATCTGCGGCGCGGTGGCCACCACGATCTGCCGGTGGTAACTCGGATCGGTCAGCGTCTCCTGATAGCCGGACATGCCGGTGGAAAAGACGGCCTCGCCCAATGTTTGGCCGACCTTGCCGAACGGCGTGCCGGTGAAGACGCGCCCGTCCTCGAGTATCAACTGCGCCTTGGTCACGAGCGCCGCTCCTCCTCATGCTGCGATTTGAGCCAGCCGTCGTATTCGTTGCGGTGGTCCGCCCGGAAGCCGGTGTCGATCTCGACGCCCGACGGCAGCCGCCACCGGATCGCCAAGATGCCGACCCGGCCGGTCATTCTGCGCTCCATGCGGACGTGGGTGATCGAGCCCTGGGGAATCCAAATAGGTTGGGCCCGTACGCGTTCCACCATGATGCCCCCGGCATATCGGGTCAGCACCGCTTTGCTGCGGAAACCCAGATCACCGGCCGCGATCCGTTCACTCCAGCCCGGCGCCATCATGGAGCCGCAATAGTGTCCGCGGGTGGTGATGGTCGCCGCCCCCACCTGGTCCGGGATTTCGGGCAACGCCCCGATCAGCTCCGCCTGCTGCTGCGAACGACGGTGCCAGGTCCGCATCATCAGCTGGATCACCACCGTGAGCACGACGACCACCACGGCCGCGAAGATCAGCGATCCCACCAGCGTGCCCGAGTTCATGCCGGGCACTTCCCGTCTCGGGCGGTAACCGTGCCGCGCAGCAGCGTGGCGGTCACGGTGGCGGGCAGGGTCATCGCCTCGTACGGCGTGTTGGCCGACCGGCTGGCCAGGTCGGAGCCGGCGACGGTCCACGAGGTGGTGGGGTCCACCACCGTGAGGTTGGCCGGCTCCCCCACCTCCAGCGGCCGGCCGTGATCGGGCAGGCCCACGATGCGGGCGGGGTTCTCGCTCATCACCCGGGCGACGTCCCGCCAGCTCAACAACCCGGGGGTGACCATCGTCTGCACCACGATGGACAGCGCCGTCTGCAACCCCAGCATGCCCGGGCGCGCCGCGGAGAACTCCACGCACTTCTCGTGCTCGGCGTGCGGGGCGTGATCGGTGGCCACACAGTCGATGACGCCGTCGGCCAGCGCCTGGCGCAGCGCCACCGCATCGGCCGCTTCGCGCAGCGGCGGGTTCACCCGGTTTTGCCCGTCGTAACTGGCCAGCCTGCTGTCGTCGAGCATCAGGTGGTGCGGGGTGACCTCGGCGGTGATCGAGATCCCTTGCTCCTTGGCCCATTTCACGATCTCTACGGTGCCCGCGGTGGAGGCGTGGCAGATGTGCACCCGGGCGCCGGCGTCGCGGGCCAGCAGCGCGTCGCGGGCGACGATCGACTCCTCGGCGGCCCTGGGCCAGCCCGCCAGGCCCAGCCGGGCGGCGGTGGGACCCTCGTGGGCGACGGCGCCGACGGTCAGCCGGGGCTCCTCGGCGTGTTGGGCGATGAGAACGCCCAGACCGGTCGCGTATTCCAGGGCGCGGCGCATCACCAGCGGGTCGTGCACGCAGATGCCGTCGTCGGAGAACATCCGCACCTGCGCGGCCCCGGCCGCCATCATGCCCATCTCGGTGAGCTCTTTGCCGGCGAGCCCGACGGTGACGGCGCCCACCGGGTGCACGTCGACCAGGCCGACCTGCTGGCCTCGATGCCACACGTGGTCGGTGACCACCGGGCTGTCGGCGACCGGGTTCGTGTTGGCCATCGCGAACACCGCGGTGTAGCCACCCAGAGCCGCTGCGGCCGAGCCGGTTTCGATGTCCTCGGCGTATTCGCGCCCCGGTTCGCGCAGATGGGTGTGCAGGTCGACGAGGCCGGGCAGCAGCACCTGGTCAGTGGCGTCGATGACGTCCAGGTCCTTGTCGACGCCTCCGGCCTCGGCCAACCGGGGGCCGATGTCGGCGATCTGACCGTCGTCGACCAGCACGTCGACGCGATCGCCCTCGCCATACAACCGAACCCCGCGCAGCAGCACGCTCACGCCGCACCCTCTTCTCCGGCTAATTCGGTGCCGACCAGCACGTGGAACAGCACCGCCATCCGCACGTGGACACCGTTGGAAACCTGTTGCAGCACGGCCGATTGCGATGAGTCGGCCACCGACGAGGCGATCTCCATGCCGCGCAGCATCGGCCCCGGGTGCAGCACCACGGCGTGGCCGGGCAGCATCGCCTGACGGCGATCGGAAAGCCCGTACAGCGAGGAGTATTCGCGCACCGAGGGGAAGAACCCGCCGTTCATCCGCTCGGCCTGCACCCGCAGCATCAGCACCGCGTCGGCGGCGGGCAGCTCGGCGTCGAAGTCGTTGGACACGGTGACCGGCCAGCCCTCGACGCCGACCGGCAGCAGCGTCGGCGGCGCGACCAGGATCACCTCGGCGCCCAGTGTGTGCAGCAGCATCACGTTGGAGCGCGCCACCCGGCTGTGCAGGATGTCGCCGACGATCACGATGCGACGGCCCTCGATGCCGCCGAGCCGCTGGCGAATGGTGAGCGCGTCCAGCAGCGCCTGGGTCGGGTGCTCGTGGGTGCCGTCGCCGGCGTTGATCACCGACGGCCCCCCATCGTCTCGGGCGGCGTTCGCGCCCGAAGTCCACTCGGCGAGCAGGTGCGCGGCGCCGGAGGCCGGGTGCCGGATGATCAGCGCGTCGGCGCCGGCGGCGCGCAGCGTGAACGCGGTGTCGCGCAGCGACTCACCCTTGCCCACCGACGATCCGGACGCGCTGACGTTGATCACGTCGGCGCTCATCCACTTGCCGGCCACCTCGAAGGACACCCGGGTGCGCGTCGAGTTCTCGTAGAACATCGTGACGATGGTGCGGCCGCGCAGCGTCGGCAGCTTCTTGATCTCCCGACCCACCAGCGCCTGGGCGAACCGGTCGGCGTCGTCGAGGATGGCGGTGGCGTCATCGCGGCTCAGGTCGCCGGCCGCCAGCAGGTGGCGCGTCATCGTGAGATCACCACCCCGTCGTCACCGTCGTTCTCGCTCAGCAGCACGTGCACGCTCTCGCCGCGTGAGGTGGGGACGTTCTTGCCCACATAGTCGGCGCGCAGCGGCAGTTCGCGGTGGCCGCGGTCGACCAGCACCGCCAGCTGTACCACCCGCGGCCGGCCCACGTCGCGCAGCGCGTCCAGCGCGGAACGCACCGAGCGGCCGGAGTACAAGACGTCGTCGACCAGGATCACCAACGCGTCGTCGATGCCGCCGGCCGGAATCGAGGTGGCTTCCAGCGGCCGCGGCGGCTTCTGCATCAGATCGTCGCGGTAGAGCGTGATGTCCAGGGCGCCGTGGCCGACCTCGACGCCGCTGTATTCGCCGATGTTGATCGCGAGCCGATTGGCGAGGATGACACCGCGGGTCGGGATGCCCAGCAGCACCACCCGTGGCGCGTCGGGACCGTCCAGCGCGGTCTTTTCGATGATCTGATGCGCAATGCGGGAAATGGTGCGGCCCACATCGGCCGCCGACATCAACTCCCGGGAATCGCTGCCTTTACCAGCGTCACAGCCGGTGTCGCCCGCAGCACCCATAACGAAACTTGACCTCCTTCTCCGCCTCGCCGGACGGATCGTTAAAGGATGTCGACTGCGAGGCAGCGTAGCACTTATTTCGAGTGCAACGCCGCCAGGCACGTGTGGCGCCCGTCGCCCCCACCTGCGCCAGTCACACCCGCCCCATGGGTCTCGGGAATGGGGCGCATGGTGTGTGCCCGCCGCACGGCGACACGCCGCGGCCGGCGCTGCCGCGCGTCGCGATTAAGCGCAATTTGTCGCCGATTGGCGGGGACGAATTATGCCGGCCGCGAGCGCCGGATTCGACGGAGGTGAAACGCTGAATTTCGAGGTCTACTGCGGAGGCGGAGGAGGGGGCGGAGGCCAGGTGCGGCGCGGGTTGATCGGCCCACAGTTCAGGCCGATTTTGCAGTGCCAGACGCTTGACTGGGGTTGGGACGTATCGCAGCAGGCATCGTCCGGCGCGGTGGGCGTCGGTTCCACGGTCGTCACGGGGTCCGCAATGTTGGTTGGCGGCGCTTGGACACCGCCGATTCCACTGAGCGCCAGGGTAAATACGGCAACACCACCGCACGCTGCGATAATCGTCCTGGCCATTTGATTGGCCATGACGGTCAATTCTAATTTCTCCGCGCTGAATGTACAGGGGCGCAATTCCGCGCCGAAATGGCGCGCTGTTTCGTCCGCGCGGTGGGGCTAATCCGGCGCCGTCACCGGCCCGCTAACCTGACCAGGTGAATCGCTCGAGCCGCTCGACCCTCAGTGGCAACGCCGCCTCCATTCGTGAGGTGTGCGACGCCGGCCTGCTCGCCGGTGCGGTGACGATGGTCTGGCAGCGCGGAGAACTGCTGCAGGTCAACGAGATCGGCCACCGGGATGTGGACGCGGGTCTGCCCATGCAGCGCGACACGCTGTTTCGCATCGCGTCGATGACCAAGCCGGTGACGGTCGCGACGGTGATGAGCCTGGTCGACGACGGCAAGCTGACGCTCAAGGATCCGGTCACCCGCTGGGCGCCGGAGTTGGCCGACGTGCGGGTGCTCGACGATCCGCACGGCCCGCTCGACCGGACGCACCCGGTGAACCGCACCATCCTGATCGAGGATCTGCTCACCCACACCAGCGGGCTGGCCTACGGCTTCTCGGTGTCCGGGCCGATCTCCAAGGCCTACATGCGGCTGCCCTTCAATCAGGGCCCGGATGCCTGGCTGGCCGAGCTGGCCAAGCTGCCGCTGGTGCATCAGCCCGGTGACCGGGTCACCTACAGCCACTCCATCGATCTGCTGGGCGTCATCGCCTCCCGCATCGACGACAGGCCGTTCCACGAGGTGCTCGACGAACGGATCCTGTGCCCGGCGGGCATGACCGACACGGGGTTTTTCGTCTCACCCGAGGCGCGGCGCCGCGCGGCGACCATGTACTCACTCGACGAACAGAGCCGGCTGCATCACGGCGTGATGGGCCCACCGCACATCACGCCGCCCTCGTTCTGCAACGCCGGCGGCGGATTGTGGTCGAGCGCCGACGATTACCTGCGGTTCGTGCGGATGCTGCTCGGCGGCGGAACGGTCGACGGCGTGCGGGTCCTCTCGGAAGAGTCCGTCCGGTCGATGCGGACCGACCGGCTCACCGAGGAGCAGAAGCGGCACAACTTCCTGGGCGCGCCGTACTGGGTCGGCCGCGGCTTCGGGCTGAACCTGTCGCTGGTGACCGATCCGGCCAAGAGCACACCGCTTTTCGGGCCCGGCGGCGTCGGCACGTTCAGCTGGCCCGGCGCCTACGGGACCTGGTGGCAGGCCGACCCCAGCGCGGATCTGATCCTGCTCTACCTGATTCAGAACCTGCCGGACCTGACCGTCGACGCCGCCACCGCCGTCGCCGGAAACACGTCGCTGGCCAAACTCCGCACGGCGCAACCGCGATTCGTCCGCAACACCTATCGCGCCCTCGACCTTTAAAGTCACATCCCGATGCCCGAATATCCACCCGACCGCATCAGCGGTCCGCGGCTGCTGCTGCGCCTGCCCACGCTCGACGACGCCGGGGCGCTGTTCCAGCGGGTCGCCCGCGACCCGCAGGTCACCAAGTATCTGTTGTGGGCGCCGCACCCCGACGTGGCCGCGACGCGGCGCGTGATCACCGAAAAACTCAACGCCAGCGCGGACGAGAAGACCTGGGTCATCGAGTCGCGGCACCGCGGCGAGGTGATCGGGCTGGCCAGCTGCCGGCGCACCGCGCCGCACTCGGTCGAGGTCGGCTACTGCCTGGGCCGGCGCTGGTGGGGCAAGGGGCTGATGTCCGAGGTGCTCGGCATGCTGCTCACCGCGCTCGACGCCGACCGCGAGGTATACCGCGTCTGGGCCACCTGCAGTGTGGACAACGAGCGCTCGGCCCGGCTGCTCGAGCACGCCGGCTTTTTCCTGGAGGGGCGGCTGGCCCGGCACGCCGTCTACCCCACGATGGGACCCGAACCGCAGGACAGCCTGCTGTATGCCAAGATCCTGCGCTGACTAACCCTTTCGCGCCAAGCTGTCCTGCTCGAGCGCCCGGCGCGCGTAGGCCCGCACGTCGGCGTCGCCGTCCTTGAGCGCGAGTCCCAGCGCGTCCCGGGCGGCGGGCTCCGCGGCCCATCGGGTCAGGCTCAGCACGGCAGCCTTGCGCACGTCCAGATGGGCGTCGCCCAGCGCCTCGGCCAGGTGCGGAACCCCGAAGTCGACCGGCGCGCCGGCCAGCGCGCGGGCCGCGCCTTCCCGCACCTGCCAGGCCGGCGCCCGCAACGCCTGCTGGATGGCGGCGTAATCATCTTGGCCGCAACCCAATTGGCCCAGAGCTGCCAGTGCGGCGGCGCGAACCAGCGGGTCGGAGTCGGCGACCAGCCGGCGCACGGCCGAGCTTGCTGGTGCTGGCTTCGCTCCCAGCGTCGCCAGCCCGGCGGCCGCCGCGATGCGCACCTCGCGGTTCTCGTCGCCGGCGGCGGTGACGACACCTTCCACGTCGTCGACGGACACCAGCGCGCGCACTGCCTCGATGCGCACCCGATGGTCGGCGTCGTCGAGCGCGCGACGGTATTGCGCGGCGTCACCGGCCCGGCGCGCGGCCAGCACGTACAACGAGGCCGCGCGCACCACCCGATCGGCCGAATCCAGATGCTCGCGCACGCTTTCCGGCTGCGGCAACACCTCGACCAGCTCGCGGATGCCGTCGGCGCTGGTGAGGCGGACCGAGGCGTCGCCGTCCTGCAGCGCGGCGACCAGGGCCGGCGCATACCCGTCGGGGATGTGCTCGGTCAGCGTCGACACCGCGGTGCGACGCACACCGGGATCGGCGTCGGCGAGGTAGGGATCCAGGTCGGCCATCGTGGGCTCCTCGAGCGCCAGGACCTCGGCGATGCGCGGTGACGGCGGCTCGAACGCGGTTGTCGCCGAACCGATTCGGGACACCGCGGTGGCCGGAGCCTGGCCGCCGACCAGCGGCGGCTGCTCCACCGCGTAAACAGTCCGGTCGGTGGGCGGCAGGCCGTCGAGCTCCGGGACCGGCACGAAATACGGTGCCACCGGCCGCTTGAGGAACACCATTCCTTTTTCGGCGTCCTTGCGCAGGTTGAGGTGATAGCCCCATTGGTTGTCGTCGCGGCCGGGCAGGTCGGCGCGATCGTGATACAGGCCCCAACGGGATTCGGTGCGGGTGTGCGACGAGCGGGCCGCCATCTCGGCGCAGTCGCGGATGAACGACACCTCCACCGCGCGCATCAGCTCGTGCGGATTGCGGGCGCCCATCTCGGCGATCTCGGCGCTCATCCGCTCGAAGGTGCGGATGGCCAGCGACAGCTTGGCCCCGGTCTTGGGCGGTGCGACGTAGTCGTTGACGAACCGGCGCAGCTTGTATTCGACCTGCGGTTGCGGGGGGCCGTCCGGATGCCGCAGCGGCCGGTAGATCAGCTCGTGCGCCTCGCGTACCTGATCCTCCGGGAGGTGTTGCGGCGCAGCGACTTCGGTCAGCGTCGAGGCGGCGTGCGTGCCCGCCAGGTCGCCGAACACGAATGCCCCGATCATGTAGTTGTGCGGCACGCAGGCCATGTCACCGGCGGCGTACAGCCCGGGCACCGTGGTCCGGGCGTGCTCGTCGACCCACACACCCGACGCGGAATGCCCGCTACACAACCCGATTTCGGAGATGTGCATCTCGATGTCGTGCGTCCGGTAGTCGTGGCCGCGGTTGGCGTGGAAGGTGCCCCGGGTGGGCCGCTCGGTGGTGTGCAGGATGTTTTCCAGCGCGGTCAGCGTCTCGTCGGGCAGGTGCGACACCTTGAGGTAGATGGGTCCGCGCGCGGAGTCGATCTCGGTCTTGACCTCGGCCATCATCTGCCCCGACCAGTAGTCGGAGTCGACGAAGCGCTCGCCGTGCGCGTTGACCTGATAGCCGCCAAAGGGATTGGCGACGTACGCACAGGCCGGGCCGTTGTAGTCCTTGATCAGCGGGTTGACCTGGAAGCACTCGATGCCGGACAGCTCCGCGCCCGCGTGGTAGGCCATAGAGTAGCCGTCGCCGGCGTTGGTGGGGTTCTCGTAGGTGCCGTACAGGTAGCCCGACGCGGGCAGGCCGAGCCGGCCGCATGCCCCGGTGGCCAGGATGACCGCCTTGGCGCCGACGGTGACGAATTCACCGGTGCGGGTGTTCAGCGCCGCGGCCCCCACGGCCCGGCCCTCGTGGGTCAGCACCCGGACCGGCATCAGCCGGTTCTCGATCTGGATCTTCTCGCGCATCGACCGTTGCCGCAGCACGCGATACAGCGCCTTCTTGACGTCCTTGCCCTCGGGCATCGGCAGCACGTAGGAGCCGGAGCGGTGCACCCGGCGCACGGCGTACTCGCCGTGTTCGTTCTTCTCGAACTTCACGCCGTAGCGCTCTAGCCGCTGCACCATCGCGAAGCCGCGGGTGGCGGTCTGATACACGGTGCGCTGGTTGACGATTCCGTCGTTGGCGCGGGTGATCTCGGCGACGTAGTCCTCGGGTTCGGCCTTGCCCGGGATCACCGCGTTGTTGACGCCGTCCATGCCCATCGCCAGCGCACCGGAGTGGCGCACGTGGGCCTTCTCCAGCAGCAGCACCTGCGCGCCGCTTTCGGCGGCCGACAGCGCCGCCATGGTGCCCGCGGTGCCGCCGCCGATGACCAGGACGTCACAGTCGAGCCGGACCGGGGTCGCCGGGTCGGGGATCTGCATCATGCCGCCACCGCCGAGTGATTCAGTGCCGCAATGACTTCGGCGCGCAGCGCGGCGCGCTGCCGGTCGAGGCGCGGCTCCGGCACGTCGACCAGGGTGCGCAGTGGCTGACCGGCCTTGCCCAGTACGGCGATGCGATCGCCCAGCAGCAGCGCCTCGTCGACGTCGTGCGTGACGAAGACGATCGTCGTCGGATGGGCACGCCAGGTGTCGATCAGCAGCCGCTGCATGGCGGTACGGGTCTGAGTGTCCAGCGCGCCGAACGGCTCGTCCATCATCACCGCGCGCGGCGCCCCGGCCAGCCCGCGGGCCAGCTGAACGCGCTGCCGCATGCCCCCGGACAGGCTCTTGGGCAGGTAGTCGCCGAAGCCGGTGAGACCGAGCTCGGCGATCCAGCGGTCGGCCTCGGCGCGCCGGCCGGACCGGGCGACGCCGCGCAGCCGCAGGGCCAGCTCGATGTTGGAGCGCACGGTGCGCCAGGGCAGCAACGCGTTGTCCTGGAACACCATGCCCCGATCGCCCGAGGTGGTCGTCACCTCGGCGCCGTCGGCGACGATCCGGCCCTCGTCGGGCCGCAGCAGTCCCGCCAGGGCCCGCAGCACCGTCGACTTGCCGCAGCCCGAGGGGCCGGTGAGCACCAGGATCTCTCCGGGCCGCACCGTCAGGCTCAGCCCGTCGATCACCGGTTCTCCGGTGTAGGACAAGCGAACTCGATCCAGTTCCAGACTCACTCCCACAGTCATCGCTGTTCCTCCTCCGCACGCGGCAGCCAGCCGGTCACCCGACGGCCCACCACCTCGACGGCGGCCGCCGTCGCGAAACCCAGCACGCCGATGGTGATGATGCCGACGAACACCTGGGGGTAGGCCAGCACGGTGTAGTCCTGCCAGGTGCGGTAGCCGATCCCGAGTCGTCCCGAGATCATCTCCGCGGAGATCACGCAGATCCACGCCACGCCCATACCGACCGACAGGCCGCCGAACACCCCCGGCAGGATGCCCGGCAACACCACCTGCTTCAGCACATCCCACCGGCCGCCGCCGAGGGTGCGCACCGAGTCCTCCCACAGCGTGGGCAGCGCCCGCACCGCGTGCCGGGTGCTGACCAGGATCGGGAAGTACGCCGCGAGGAAGGTGATGAACACGATGCCGGCCTCGTCGGTCGGGAACAGCAGGATCGCCACCGGCACCATCGCGATGGCCGGAACGGGTCTGACCAACTCCGTCAGCGGACCGAAGGTGTTGGCGAACAAGCGGGAACGTCCCAGCAGCACGCCCGTCGCGACCCCGACCGCGGCGGCCAATCCGAAGCCGGTGAGGATCCGGATCAGCGACTGCGCCAGGTCAAGCCAGTACTCGGAGGTGCCGAGCCGGCGTCCCAGCGCGTGCACGATCTCGGTGACGGTGGGCAGCGTGTCGAAGCGCAGCAGCAGCCGCACCTTGTCGGCGGTGAGTGCCTGCCACAGACCGATCGCGACGACAACCGAAGCGAGCCGCAGCAGCCGCCACTGCCACGGCGAGCCGGCACGTCGCGGGGTGGGAGTCGCCGCCGTGTCGACGACTTGCGCCGTCACCGGGGCTGCCGGGTCGCCGGTGAGATAAGCGGTCATACCGAACCTCCAAGGGCCTGTTCGTAATTCACGATGGCGCCGCCCGGGTGTGCGGCGAGATAGCGATGCGCGCCGGCCGGCGTGCCGAACGGCAGGTAGCTCTGGCCGTCGTGCACCCAGACCGCCTTGTCGGCGAACCACCGGGTGCCCAGCTCCGCGTCGGGAACATAGGCGGCGCGGACCTTGGCGCCGTGGGCGATCGCCTCGCGCACCGCCCGAAGCAGGGCGGTCGGGTTGGCGACGGTTTGGGTGGAATCCGAACCGTCCAGCCACAGTTCGCTGGCCAGGGCGGGATCCCCGCGCAGCGCGGACGGGTTGGCGGTGGCGGCCCGGGCCGCGTCGTAGTTCAGGCCGCGGGCCCCGAAAACGGTACGCAGTGGCCCGTCCTGGACGAAGCCGGACACGTCGAGGTCGGCGAAGTCGCCGATCGACTTCAGGTACGGCACATCGTTTTTCAACGCCTCGACCAGGGACGGTTTGAGCGTGGTGTCGAACGAGGTTCCCCCGGGGCCGTTGTAGAGGTACACCACTTCCTGCGGCAGGCCGCTCCCCTGGGCGACGATCCGGGCGGCCTCCAGCGGCTTGGAGTTGAGGAAGTCTCCTGCGTCCAGTTGCGCCTGCAGGAACGCGCTCAGCACCTCCGGATGAGACGTCGCATACGAGCGCCGCACCACCACCCCGTGCAGGGTGGGCAGGTTCAGCTCGGCGCCGTCGTACAGCAGTTTGGCCTTGTTCTGGAACACCAGCAGCCCCGGCCAGGCGACGAACTGCGAAAGACCTTGCACTTGACCGGATTCCAGAGCAGAAGCGCCCACCTGCGGCTGCTGGTTGAGCACTTCCACGCCCTTGATTCCGGCCCGGTCCAGCGCCCGCACCAAGGTGCCGTGACCGGCCGACCCCACACTCGCCGAGACCTTGGAGCCGGCCAGGTCGCGCAACGTGGTCGCCGACGAACCGGGCGCCACCACCACCATGTTCAAAGCGCCCTTGGGGTTGTAGCCGGTGATGGAGACGATCTCGGTTTTTGCCAACGGGTTGGCCTGCGTCTTGGAGCCGTTGATCAACATCGGGTAGTCGCCCATCGAGCCGATGTCGATCTTCTCGGCGAGCATCTGCGCGGTGATCGGGGCGCCGGTGTCGTAATCCTGCCACCGCACCGCATATTTGGTGCCGGTGCGGGTGGTGATGTCGGCCAGCCGGTGCTCCAGGTAGCCCTGCGCGCGCAGCAGCGTACCGGCGGTGACGGTGTTGATGGTCTTGGACTGATATCCCACCACGACATTGACCACACCGGAGGACTGCGACAGGGATTCCAGCGAGCAACCGGTGGTGAGCGCGGCGATCGCGATCACCACCGACACCGGCCGGATGGCGCGTCGTTTCATGGAAGATCCTGGGGTCGAATGCTTTTCAGCGAAGGAGATACGGCATGTTGACCGTGACGGCGCCGGTGGGACAGCGGGCCGCGCAGGGGCCGCAGTACCAACACTCGTCGACATGCATGAAGGCCTTGCCGGTGTCGGGGTTGATGGCCAGGGCGTCGAGCGGGCAGACCTCCACGCACAGCGTGCAGCCGTCGATACACAGCGACTCGTCGATCGTGACCGGCACGTCGGCGCGGTTGTTGTTGATCAGCGTCATGGGTTGCTCCTCAACGGCTCGGCTCTGACAAGGTTGCCCCGCATGGTGATTCGATCGCCCCGCATCCGGATGTACTCCAGGTCGACGGGAGTGCCGTCGGCGAGGCTGGTGAGCCGCTCCAGCATCAGCAGCGCCGCACCGTCGGGCACCTGCAGCGTGGCCGCCGAGTGCGCGTCGGCGGGAATGGCCTCCAGCGCCAGCGCGGCCGACCCCAGTCGTTGCCCGCTCACCTGCTCGATGAGCGCGAACAGGTCGTTGGTCTCCAGCGGATGGGTCAGCACCTCGCGGCCGATGTCCGGGGCGAGGTAGGTGAGGTCGAGGCTGAGTGGCAGGTCCCCCAGGTACCGCAGCCGCTCGATGAACACCGCCTGCTCGCCCGGTTGCAACCGCAGCCGGCGGGCCACCGACGGCGGCGCGATGACCGGCATCGCGGCGCGCACCTCGTTGCGGACCTCACCCAGATCCCTGAACGTCTCCTTCAGACCCAGCAGCGCGTCGAGCCCGTGGTCGTACTTGCGCTGCGCGACGTGGGTGCCGACCTTGGGTCCGCGGTCGATCAGCCCCTCGTGCTTGAGGACGGTCAGCGCCTCGCGAATGGTGTTGCGGGAGACCGAGAATTCGGCGGCCAGGTCCAGTTCGGCGGGAAGGCCCTCCGGGTAGGCCTCGGAGTGGATCTGCTGGCGCAGCACGTCGGCGACCCGGCGGGCACGATTGGCCCTGGGTCCTCCGATGGGTACTGGTTGCGCCACGGGAGTCACGCTAACGCAGCTCAAAGCCGTTTTTCGGGTCGGTGATCAGGCCCCGCGAGGGCGGCCGCGGGTATTGCGCCGGGCCGCCTCGAGGCGCGACCAGCTAAAACCGCCGCCCGCCGCGGTATTGCGCCACCTGCGCGAACGCGTCGGCTTTGTGATCCCGGTGAGCAGAAACCCGCCACGCCGCGGAAGCCGACGATTCCCGGATGGACTCGCGACGGCGGAAGATGGCGTGCATGACGAACGTTTCGAAGCACGCGTTGACCAAGGTGCCGGCGGTCACCCTGGGGTTCTGGGTCATCAAGGTCTTGGCGACGACGTTGGGCGAGACGGGCGGCGACACCGTCACGATGACGCTGAATTGGGGCTACGCCGCGGGCGTCGCGATTTTCGGCGTCGCACTGGTGGCGCTGGTGGCGGCGCAGATTCTCGCCAAGCGATTCCATGCGGCCCTGTACTGGGCGACGATCGTGGCCTCGACGACCTTCGGCACCGTGCTGGCCGATTTCGCGGACCGATCGCTGGGCATCGGCTACACGGGCGGATCGCTGCTGCTGCTGGCGTGCCTGCTGGCCACCCTGGGGCTCTGGCGCTGGTCGCAGGGCACCGTATCGGTCAGCACCGTCTCCACGCCCAAGGTGGAGGCCTTTTACTGGGCGACCATCACGTTCTCGCAGACGCTGGGCACCGCGCTCGGCGATTGGCTGGCCGACACACGGGATTTCGGTTACGAACGCGGCGCGCTGGTTTTCGCGGTCGGCCTGGCGGTGGTCGCGGCCCTGTACTTCTGGACGTCCATCTCCCGCGTCACCTTGTTCTGGATCGCGTTCATCCTCACCAGGCCACTGGGGGCGACCGTCGGTGACTTCATCGACAAGCCGGTGGCCGACGGCGGCCTGGCGTGGAGCCGCCCGCTCGCCTCGGCGGTGCTCGCGGCGCTGATCGCGGTGTTGGTCGTCGTCATACCGCAGCGCCCCGGCCACCACCCCGGCCGGCCCAAAGATGATGCGACGGAACGCCATCCGGAAACCGGCGTCGAGCAACCGGACCGGGATCCACGCTGACACGCCGGTCCGGCGGCCACGCTCATCGAGAAGTTAACTCGCAAACCGGGCGCCACTTGCGGTAACGGCGATGGCACGGCGCGATTCTCAACGTTTTCACAGCGATTTGACCGTACGGTTTGTCAGGTCGGTAACGACGGCGGCACAAAGGAGCGGGGATGCCACCCGGCACGCAGCAGCACCAGGCGACGCCGCTCATGATGCTTCCCCCGATGGGCCTGCGAGGGCGTCGCATCGAGGAATGCCCGACGATGTGGTTCAACCGTGACTTCTTCCAACAACCGTGGCCTGACTGGAAAGTCGACGTCGACGCCGACTGCGTGACGACGTTCTTCAGCCACACCAATCCCGGTGAGACCATCGTCGGCCACCCGGTGCGCATCACGCTGGAAGACCCGGGCGTCGTGTGGGTGGCCACCAACCGTTTCTGCCGCATGGGCGGCCCGTTCGGCGAGGTGCTGATCGAGGCCCGCTGGCCCGATTGACGGTGCGCCCGGCGCTCGACGTAGCGTTGAAACATGAGAGTCCTGCTCGTCGAGGATGAACCGCGGCTGTCCGCCACCGTGGCCAGGGGGCTCAAGGCGGAGGGGTTCGTCGTCGTGGCCGTCGGCAACGGTGTCGAGGGCCTGCGGGAGGCCACCGAAAACGCTTTCGACGTAATCATTCTCGACATCATGCTGCCCGGCCTCAGCGGCTATGAGGTGCTGCGCCGGATGCGGTCGCACAACGTGTGGACACCGGTGCTCATGCTGACCGCCAAGGACGGCGAGTACGACGAGACCGACGCCTTCGATCTGGGTGCGGACGACTATCTGACCAAGCCGTTCTCGTTCCGGGTGTTGGTGGCGCGACTGCGGGCGCTGATGCGTCGCGGCGCGCCGGCGCGGCCCGTGGTGCTGAAAGCCGGGACGCTGGCGCTGGATCCCGCCCGGCACACGGTCAAACGTGGCTCGACCCCGATCGCGCTGACTCCCCGCGAGTACGGGGTGCTCGAGTTCCTGATGCGCAACAAGGATGTGGTGGTGACCAAAGCGGAGATACTGCAAAACGTGTGGGATGCACATCATCACGGCCCCGACAACGTGGTCGAGGTCTACGTGGGGTATCTGCGTCGCAAGATCGATGTCCCCTTCGGCACCAACACGATCGAGACGATTCGGGGCGTCGGTTACCGACTGCTCTGCTGAGACACCGGCAACGTCACGATCATCTTGGTTCCGCCGGAGGGCGGGTCGTCGATGGTGACCGTGCCCCCATGTGCCGCAACGATCTCGGCGACGATCGCCAGGCCGAGGCCCGTCCCTCCCCCGCTGCGGGCCCGGTCGGAATCCAGGCGCACGAAACGTTCGAATACCCGGCTGCGGTCGCCGGGGGCGATTCCCGGGCCGTCGTCGCTGACGGTGAGGGTCGCCGACCCGTCCCGGCCGTCGACCTCGATGGCCACGCACGAAACCGCATGGCGGACAGCGTTTTCGACGAGATTGCGGATCATCCGCGACATGGCCACCGGGTCGGCTTCCAGGCGCACCGGACGGAAATCGGTGTGGACCACGCAATGCGTGTCACGCCGCGCGCGGTCGGCTTCGGCCCGCGCGAGATCGTCGAGCGCCACCTGTTCCTTGCGACGGAGCAGCGTCTGCTCGTCGGCGCGGGCCAGCAGCAGCAGATCTTCGATCAAGGTGTGCATGCGCTGCGCCTCGGGCAGCAGGGTGTTCACCGCCAGGTCGGCGTCGAGCAGATCGGGATGGGCCTCGGCCACTTCCAGCCCGGAGATGATCGTGGTGAGCGGGCTCCGCAGTTCGTGCGACGCGTCGCCGACAAAGCGTTGCTGCGCACGGTGACCCGCTTCCAGACGCGACAGCATCTCGTTCATGGTGACGGCCAGGGCCGCGATCTCGTCGTGGCTGTCCGGCACCGGCACCCGCTCGGCCAGGTCGGACGTCGAGATGTCGGCCACCCTGGTCCGGATCGCGTCCACCGACTGCAGCGAGCGGCGCACCAGCCAGTAGGTCGCCCCCGCCACCACCCCGACGATGACCGGCGCGCTGCAGGCCAGCAGGATCGCCAGCGTCCGCGCGGTCGCCTCGACCGCCTCGCTGCCTCCCCCCACCAGCACCGTGTAGACGCCGGATCGCGTCGCGACCTTTTGGCCACTGACCCGCATGTCGTCTCCGGCCACCGCGTCGTCGGGCAGGCCGCGGCGCAGGTCGAAGTCGAACTCGCTCGCGGGGACCAGCGGTGTCTTCGGGGCGGAGCCGGATCGCTTGACCACGTTGCCATCCGGGCCGAGCAGTTGCGTCGCGACCACCCGCTGGTCGGTGGTCAGCAGATGATTGTCGAGGTCCTCGGGCGAATCGGACTGCAGCGCCTTGGTGATGTCGCGGACCCTCTCGGCGGCGGCGTAATCGACGCCCGCCAACAGCTTGCGATACAGGATCGCGTCCAAGCCCGCGCCGGCCACGCCGAGCGCACACAGTACGACGATCGCCGACACGGCCGCCGAGCGAGCCGAAATGCCCAGGTGGGCGAGCCGCCGGGGAGCCGCCCGCCCGCTTCGCCGAGACGGCCCGACACCGGATATTCGCACGTCGTTAATTCTGCAGCCCCGCGCCCCGGCTGAAAACATCGAGCTCAGCGCGTTCTCAGCGGCCTCTCAGCGGCCGCGTCCTAGGCTGGCGCCGTCATGTTCAGTACTGCACGCCCTGTGCGTCGTAACGACCGTGCGATCGCCCGAATACTGGTCAGCGCGGCCGTCGTGTTCGGCTCCGGTGTCCTGGCGGCGCCGGCCGGCGCCGACCCGAGTCCGTTCAACACCCTCAGTTCGAGTTGCAACCAGTCGGCTCCCGCGGGCCGGGACGCCCTCCTGCAGGGGATCCGGCGGGGTATCGCCGACTGGTCGCCCGGTGCACCGCACACCTCGGCCCGCACCACCTGCGGCGCTAATCCGCCTCCGACGACCGGCTGATCGCTCAGCTGCCGTCGGCGACCGACGGCACCGCATCGGCGCCGTTGTTGCGTGCCCCGTTCGTTCCGGAAGCGTCCGCGGGCAGCTCGAAAGCCGCGGTCACCGAACCCACCGCCGCCATCGCGGCATTGCGTTGCGCTTCCATTCGGGCCAGCGCCGTCTCGGTGAAGACCGACAGCCCGAGATCGTGGTTATAACCGTGGATTTCTTTGACGTCGAGCTGGGCCAGGAAGTAGACGATCTCCTTGGAGACCACCTGGCCAGGCACCAGCACCGGGAACCCCGGCGGGTAGGGCACCACGAATGTGGTCGACACCAGCGTCTTGCCCTCGGCCAGCCGCCGTCCCGCGGTGCCGATCAGCACATGCTCTCGATCGGATTCCTCGTATCCCGCGTAGAACGCCGATCGCATGTCGCCGAAGTTGCACTCATCGACCGGCTTGAAGGCGACGTCGAATTCACTGAAGTCGGGCAGATGCGGCAGATCCTCGGTGATCTCCTCTACGTGACGCTTCTGCAACTCCCGGTCGGCGACGCTGGCCGCCTTCGCGATGCGGTCGAAATCAATTGCCACCCTTCGCAACACGTCGAGCAGGTAGTGCACGCTCGACCAGGTGACACCGATCGTGAAGATCAGCAGCACGCTGTTGATCGACGTCTTGTTGATCTGGATGCCGAATCGCTCCATCAGGATCTTTTCGCGGAAGTCGTAGCCGTTCATTCCGGTTTTGCCGACAAACAGCGTGACCCGCGTCGGGTCCAGCACGAACTGGTCGGAACGCCACGCCTCGTTCCATTCGGCCAGGGCGCCCTGCCTGATCGAAGCGGTCGAGCTGACCGCGGACTCCCGGAAGTCCTCAGGCACCAGGTCCGATTCGTCGAGGATCCGGAACCACCTGCTGATCAGCCGGTCTTTACGCACCCGATGCCGGAAGACCAGCGCCATGTCGTAGACCTGGCGGACCAGTTGGAAGCCCTCGATGTCGACCTGACGCCGGGCCAGGTCCAGGGACGCCAGCAGTTGCTGGTTCGGTGACGTCGAGGTGTGGGTCAAAAACGCCTCACCGAAGGAATCCCGGGTGAGCGCGTTGAAATCCTGATCGCGCACGTGGATCATCGACGCCTGCCGCAGCGCCGACAGCGATTTGTGCGTGGAGTGCGTCGCATACACGCGCACCCGAGCGGTGGCCGGGTCGGGCATCAACTCGCGCTCGATCCACTCCGACCGGTCGACCCCGTCCATGGATGCGGCCCATTTCCGATACTCCGCAACGTATTCCGGCGACGCCAGCATCTGCTCCAGGCGCTCGGCGGACACCATGGCGGTCCGCTGCCGGGCCCACGGCACGGCCGTGGCGAACGCGTACCACGCCTCGTCCCACAGGAAGCAGATGTCCGGCTTGATCGCCAGCACCTCCTGCATGACCTGCATGGGGTTGTAGACGACGCCGTCGAAGGTGCAGTTGGTCAGCAGCAGCATGCGCACCCGGTGCAGCTGTCCGGCCGCCTCCAGGTCCAACAGCGTCTGCTTGATGGTGCGCAGCGACACCGCGCCATAGATCGCGAACTGCGGCAGCGGATACGCGTCCAGGTACAGCGGGTAGGCGCCGGCCAGCACCAGCCCGTAGTGATGCGACTTGTGGCAGTTGCGGTCGATCAGCACGATGTCACCCGGCCGGGTCAGCGACTGCACCACGATCTTGTTGGCCGTCGACGTCCCGTTGGTGACGAAGTAGGTGTGGTCGGCGTTCCACGTCGTGGCGGCCTTGTCCATCGCCTTCTTGATGTTGCCGTGCGGGTCCAGCAGCGAGTCGAGGCCGCCGGAGGTGGTGGAGGTTTCGGCCATGAAGATGTTGCGGCCGTAGAACTCTCCCATGTCCTGCAGCGACCTGGAGTTGAAGATGCTGGCGCCGCGCGCGACGGGCAAGGCGTGGAATTGGCCGACCGGTGCGGCGGCATATGCCCGTAGCGCATCGAAAAACGGTGTGGCATAACGGTTTCGCAGTCCGGCGAGTACCGTGCTGTGCAGGTCGGTGACGTCGTTGAGCCGGTAGAACGTGCGGTCGTAGACGTCGGGCTCGGTGTCATCGCCGGCCGCGATCGACTCGTCGGTCAGCAGATACAGGTCGATGTGGGGCCGCAGCTCCCTGATCCACTCGCCGCACTCCACCCAGTCGTTGGCCCGATCGGGGATGACCCCGTCCGCATCCTCGTTGGGCCCCAACAGCGTGTTCATCAGCGGCAGCCGGTCACGGGACCGCAGCGGCAGGTCGTCGCGGATGATCGCGGCCTGAATCTCCCCGTTCAGCGCCACCGCCGTGATGGCGTCTTCGACGCTGGGCACCACCAGGATCTCGAACTGCACATCGTCGGACGCGCAGCGCAGCGCGCGCAGGCACTCGGCCAGGCTGTCCGGCGCCGTGCTCGGGGCGTCGTCGGCGAGCAGCACGGTGTAGAAGTGCTGCTGCTTGGCCTGGGCGACCAGCTCCTGGTCATCCAGCGGCGCGGAGGTGTCGAAAAGCCCTGCGCGGTCGCCGTATTCACTCAGCAGCCGCACGGCCAGGGAGACCTCCTCGGTGAGCCGCACCGTGGACAGGCTCTCCAGATGGGCCCGGAAGATCGCCAGGTTCGCCGCACCGGGGTACAGCCAGTAACGCTCGTAGGCGGCGATGCGATCCATCAGGCGCTTCACCCGCGCCACGTCGTGGGCCTTGTCCAGTCCGGCGAGGTCCACCTCGGCGAGGTGACGGCAGGCGTCGTCGAGCAGGTTCCACGTGTCGACCCTGGCGTAGGACGGGTTGGCCACCGCCGCCAGTGCGGACACTCGTAGTCGCCGCGGCTGGGTGCTGTATCGAATCATGACCTCACCTGTTCTTCTCGGATCGCCGCCGCTGACGTGCCGCTCGTATTGTGAACCCGCTGCGCCACGCCCGTGGTCATTTCACCTCAGCTTGCTCAGTGATCCGCCTCGTCATCGCTGTCCACGACATCGCCTCGAGGGCGTCGATTGCCCCGGGCACCCTCCGCCCACCGCAGCATGGGCAGCTCGAGGCGACGGACCGGCGACTCGGTGACATCGCTGAGCGAGCGCACCACGCCCTGCGTCAGCCCCATGATCGCGGCCATCACCGGCAGCAGCGGCTGCAGCGGCTTGGCCGCCGAACGTACCGTGCTGATGCGGCGGGCGACTATTACCCGTTCGACGCAGTGATACAGCCAGGCGCCCACGCCCAGCGCGTAGATCGACAGCACCGAGGCCACGATCGTCAGGCCGTAGGCGGCGCAGATCACCGCACCCAGCACCACCGTCGCGGCCAGGGTGGCCGCCACGAGCAGGCGCAGCTCCAGCCGGGTCATGGTTGTGGTCCGTGGTCCTCCGGTGTTATGTCGGAAGCCACCGCACCCCGGACCGCCTGGGCGGCGGCCCTGATCTGCGGTGTCACCAGCATGACGTGGCCGAGCACCCCGTTGACGAAGCCTGGCGAGTCGTCGGTGGACAGCTCCTTGGCCAGCTGGACGGCCTCGTCGACGGCGACCGGTTCCGGCACGTCGTCGGCGTAGAGCAGCTCCCAGACCGCGACCCGCAGGATGGCCCGGTCCACAGCGGGCAGCCGGTCCAGCGTCCAGCCCTGCAGATGCGAGCTGATCAGGTCATCGATGTGCGCGGCATGTTCGCCGACGCCCCGGGCCGCCGCGGCCGTATACGGTTGCAGGGGCGCGACTTCGGGGTTCGTTTCGGCGAGCCCGGTGCGGACGTCGACGACCTCCGCCGGGCTCAGCCCACGGGCCTCGGCTTCGAACAACAAGTCGACGGCACGCTTGCGGGCCTGATGGCGTCCCCGCACGGGTCTGCTCACGCGTTGACGCGCCCCAGGTAGCTGCCGTCGCGCGTGTCGACCTTCAGCTTGTCTCCGGTGTTGATGAACAGCGGCACCTGGATCTCGGCGCCGGTCTCCACGGTGGCGGGCTTGGTGCCGGCGCTGGACCGGTCGCCCTGCAGGCCCGGCTCCGTGTGGGTGACCTCCATCTCGACCGAGACGGGCAGCTCGAGGTACAGCGGGGCCCCGTTGTGGAACGCCACCTGCACCGGCAGGCCCTCCAGCAGGAACCGGGCTAAATCTCCGACCAGCGTCTCGGGCAGCGGGTGCTGCTCGTAGTCCTCGCTGTCCATGAACACGAAATCCGAACCGTCGCGGTACAGGTACGTGGCGTCGCGCCGGTCGACGGTGGCGGTCTCCACCTTCACGCCGGCGTTGTACGTCTTGTCGACGACCTTGCCGGAGAGCACGTTCTTGAGCTTGGTCCGCACGAAGGCCGGGCCCTTGCCCGGTTTGACATGCTGGAACTCGACGATCTGCCACAGCTGGCCGTCGATCACCAGCACCAGTCCGTTCTTGAAATCGGCAGTGCTTGCCACGGTTCGGTATATCTCCTCGAGGATGGACAGTCGCTACGGAACTGTCTGTAACTTGTCGGCCAGTTTAGAGCGCTCCGCGACCGTGCCCCGCGGGCCGGGGTCGAGCCGTGACGCGCGAAACGCCGTTAGTGGTGGACGCGTTCCGAGCCGACCGCGGCGTGCTCGTCCGGCGACGGCAGCGGCTTGATCATCGTCAGCAGCGGGACATGCAGCGTGACCCCGCTGGCGAACGGCATGTGGATCGCGAAGTAGACGATCTGCATCTCCAGCCGCATCTCCCGAAGGGGCTGGGCGTACATGTCCCACCGGAAATCCCGGAGGCGCGCCAAACCCCGTGCCACCCCGTTCACGCACCCGACTGTACTCGGCGGCGCAACCCACAGGCACCATCAGCTACGCCAAAACGGCGAGCTCCTTGGGGAACTTGGTCAGCAATTCCGGTGGCTTGCCGAGGGTTTCGTCCGGCACCACCAGCGTGTCCTCGATGCGCACCCCGCCGCGGCCGGGCAGGTAGACGCCGGGTTCCACGGTCACCACGGATTCGGCCAGCAACGTGCCGGTGGAGGTGGCGCCGATGCCCGGCGCCTCGTGGATCTCCAGACCTACGCCGTGGCCCAGGCTGTGGCTGAACTGCTCGCCGTAACCGGCGTCGGCGATCACCCGGCGGGCCGCGGCGTCCACCTCGCGCAGATCGGCGCCCGCGTGCAGCGCCTCGCGGCCGGCCCGCTGCGAGTCGGCGACCAACTGGTAGATCTCCAGCTGCCAGTCGGCCGCCTTGCCGAGCACGAAGGTGCGGGTCATGTCGGAGTGGTAGCCACCAACGAGCGCACCGAAATCGATCTTGACGAAATCGCCGCTGGCCAACACCGCGTCGGTGGGGCGGTGATGCGGGATCGCCGAATTCGGGCCCGCGGCCACGATGGTGTCGAACGAAATCGCGTCGGCCCCGTGGTCGAGCATCAGGGCCTCCAGCTCGCGGCTGACCTCGCGTTCGGTCCGGCCGGGCCGCAGGCCGCCGCGGGCCACCAGATCGGTCAGCGCCGCGTCGGCCGCCTCGCACGCCAGCCGCAGCAGTGCGACCTCGCCGGCGTCCTTCACCTCACGCAACGCCTCGACGGTTCCGGCGGCCTTGACCAGCTCGGTGGCCGCCTTGCGCTCGTCCAGCTCGCGGGTCAGCGCGTCGAATCCGTCGACGGTCACCACGTTGCTTTCGAAGCCCAGCTTCAGCGCGCCGGCCTCGGCCGCGTGCGCGGCCAGGTGCCGTCCCAGCACCCGCTCGATGGCGACGTCGAGGTCCGGTGCCTGCTCGGCGGCCTGGGTCCGGTACCGCCCATCGGTGGCCAAGACGGGGCCGCGATCGTCGGCGAACACCAGCAACGCGCCGTTGGATCCGGTAAAACCGGAGAGGTAACGGACGTTCACCAAGTCCGTGACCAGCAGCGCATCCAATCCGCTGGCCTCAAGTCGCGCTCTGAGCCTGTCTCGACGCTGTGAATGTGTCACAGGTCTTGACGGTACTCGCTACGCTTTTGGGCCATGAGTAACTGGATGCTGCGCGGATTGGTCTACGCCGCGGCGATGGTCGTCGTCCGATTGTTCCAAGGTGCACTGATCAACGCGTGGCAGACACAGGCCGGGCTGTTCAGCGTCTGCCTGCTGATTCTGTTCATCATCGGGGTGATGATCTGGGGAATTCGTGACGGCCGCGCCGACGCCATCGCCAACCCGGATCCGGATCGCCGCGGCGACCTGGCGATGACCTGGCTGCTGGCCGGCCTGGTGGCCGGTGTGCTCAGCGGCGCGGTCTCCTGGCTGATCGCGCTTGTGTACAAGGGCCTGTACACCGGCGGACTGCTCAACGAGGTGACGACGTTTGCGGCCTTCACCGCGCTGTGCGTCTTTTTGCCCGGAATCATCGGCGTGACCATCGGACGCTGGCGGGTGGACCGCAATCCGCCGGCACGCCGGCCGGGCGCCGACGACGAGCGGGCCGACACCGACGTGTTCTCCGCGGTGCGGGGCGACGACGCGCCCACCGGCGAGATCCCCACGCAGACGGCCGGCGCCCACGCCGAGCCGCGGACGTCGGCGGTCGCCACGGCCGAGCGCGAGGCGCACACCGACTCGGCCAGCACCGAATCACCGACCGAGACGATCGCCAAGCCCGAGGACGACCCGAAGACCGAGGTGATCCGCACCGGCGACGAGCACACCAAGCCGGGCACCGAGCACGACAAGGGCTAGCTGTTGGCGCCGGGCTCCCCGGCCAGATAGCGCAGGGCGAGCAGATAGCCCTGCACCCCCAGCCCGACGATCACTCCGGTCGCGACCGGGCTGAGGTAGGAGTGTCGCCGGAACTCTTCGCGCGCATGGACATTGGAGATGTGCACCTCGATCAGGGGTGCGCTCAACTCCGCGCACGCGTCGCGCAGCGCCACCGACGTGTGGGTGAGCCCGCCGGCGTTGAGGATCACCGGCTGGTCCGCGTCGGCGGCCGCATGGATCCAGTCCAAAAGTTCGGCCTCGTTATCGCTCTGGCGTACAACGGCTTTGAGGCCGAGCGTGTCGGCTTCCCGCTCGATCAGCGCCGCCAGCTGATCGTGCGTCGTGTCGCCGTACACGTCCGGCTCGCGCCGGCCCAGCCGGCCCAGGTTCGGGCCGTTGATGACGTTGACGACGGTGGTCATGACACCTCCGCGAGTCCGGCATACGCCGCCGCCAACAGCGACGGGTCGGGGCCGGCCATCCGGCCCGGCTTGCCCAGGCCGTCGAGGACCACGAACCTCAGCACCCCGGCCCGCGACTTCTTGTCTCCCGCCATGTATTCCAGCAACTGCGGCAGCGCGTCGGCGTCGTAGCTGACCGGCAGGCCGAGCGCGGACAGGATGGTGCGGTGGCGCTGCGCGGTGGCGTCGTCGAGGCGGCCGGCCAGCCGGGCCAGCTCGGCGGCGAAGACCAGTCCCACCGACACCGCCGCCCCGTGCCGCCACTGGTAGCGCTCGCGACGCTCGATGGCGTGCCCCAATGTGTGCCCGTAGTTGAGGATTTCGCGCAGCTCCGACTCTTTCTCGTCGGCGGCCACCACCTCCGCCTTGACGGCGATCGCGCGGCGGATCAGCTCGGCCAGCACGTCACCAGACGGGTCGACGGCGGCCTGCGGGTCGGCCTCGATGAGGTCGAGGATCACCGGGTCCGCGATGAATCCCGCCTTGACGATTTCGGCCATCCCGGCCACAAGTTCGTTGTGCGGCAACGTCTGCAGCGTGTCGAGATCCACCAGCACGGCGTGCGGCTGATGGAACGACCCGACCAGGTTCTTGCCCGCGTCGGTGTTGATCCCGGTCTTGCCGCCGACGGCCGCGTCGACCATGCCGAGCAACGTGGTGGGCACGTGCACGATGTCGACGCCGCGCAGCCAGGTGGCCGCCGCGAATCCGGCGACGTCGGTGGCCGCGCCGCCACCAAGGCTGACCAACGCGTCTTTGCGTCCAATCCCGATGCGGCCCAACACTTCCCACAAGAAACCCACCACCGGGAGGTCCTTGCCCTCCTCGGCGTCCGGGATCTCGATGCGGTGCGCGTCAACGCCCTTGTCCGCCAACCGGCCTCGGATCACCTCGGCGGTCTCGGTCAGCACGGGCTGATGGACGATGGCCACCTTGTGCCTGCCGCCGAGGAGTTCGTCCAGCTCGCCCAGCAGGCGGGTGCCGACGATCACCGGGTACGGCGGGTCGACGGCCACCTCGATGGTGACCGGATCACCGGAGCGTGTCATGTGGCCGCCCCGGCGGGAGCCTGCAACCGCGAGACGATGTAGCGGACCACCGCGCCGGGGTTGCGCCGGTTGGTGTCGACGCGGATGGTGGCCGCCCGCCGGTACAGCGGGCTGCGTTCGGCCAGCAGCGCGCGGTACTTGTCGGCGCGATCGGGGCCGGCCAGCAGCGGGCGCACGGCGTTGCCGCCGGTGCGGCGCACGCCTTCGGTGGCGCTGATCTCCAGGTAGATGACGGTGTGACCGGCGAGCACCTCGCGCACCCCCGGGCTGGTGACGGCGCCGCCCCCGAGCGACACCACGCCGTCATGGCCGGCCAGCGCGGCGCGCACCACGTCTTCCTCGATGCGGCGGAATTCCGGCTCGCCGTCGATGGCGAAGATGTCGGCGATGGGGCGCCCGGTCTGCTGCTCGATGGCCACGTCGGTGTCCAGGAAATCGACGCCGAGCGCCTTGGACAGCCGCCGGCCGATGGTGGACTTGCCCGACCCCGGCAGGCCCACCAGGACCGCCTTGGGCGCCATTACGCGGTACCCCGGGCGGCCGGCGACTCCCGCTCGGCGACCGCGTGCCGGTAGGACTCGACGTTGCGGCGGGTTTCGGCCAGCGAATCGCCGCCGAACTTCTGCAGCGCGGCCCGCGCCAGCACCAGCGCCACCATGGCCTCGACCACCACGCCGGCGGCGGGCACCGCGCACACGTCCGAGCGCTGGTGGATCGCGACGGCCTCGTCGCCGGTCGCCATGTCGACCGTGGCCAGCGCGCGCGGCACCGTGGAGATGGGCTTCATCGCGGCGCGCACCCGCAGCGGCTGGCCGTTGGTCATGCCGCCCTCCAGGCCGCCCGCGCGGTTCGTCGAGCGGACCACGCCGTCGGGGCCGGGGTACATCTCGTCGTGGGCGCGGCTGCCGCGGCGGCGCGCCGTCTCGAAGCCGTCGCCGATCTCGACGCCCTTGATCGCCTGAATGCCCATGACGGCACCGGCGAGCTGGCTGTCCAGCCGGTTGTCGCCGCTGGTGAACGAGCCCAGCCCGACGGGCAGGCCAGAGACCACCACCTCGACCACACCGCCGAGCGTGTCGCCGTCCTTCTTGGCGGCCTCGATCTCGGTGATCATCGCCTCCTCGGCTGCCTTGTCGAAGGCACGCACCGGGCTGGCGTCGATCGCGGGCAGGTCGCCCGGGCCGGGCGGCGGGCCGTCGTAGGGCGCCGACGGGCCGATCGCGATGACGTGCGAGAGCACCTCGGCGCCGAGCGCCTGACGCAGGAACGCGCGGGCGACGGTGGCGGCCGCGACGCGGGCCGCCGTCTCGCGGGCACTGGCCCGCTCCAGCACCGGCCGGGCGTCGTCGAAGCCGTACTTGAGCATGCCCGCGTAGTCGGCGTGGCCGGGCCGCGGCCGGGTCAGCGGCGCGTTGCGCGCGCTGTCCGCCAGCTCGCCAGGGTCGACCGGATCGGCGGCCATCACGGTCTCCCATTTCGGCCATTCGGTATTGCCGATCTCGACGGCGATGGGCCCGCCCAGGGTGACACCGTGACGCACCCCGGACAGCACGCTCACCGCGTCCCGCTCGAACGCCATCCGGGCGCCTCGGCCGTAACCCAGGCGACGACGGGCCAACTGTTCCGAAATGTCGAGGGAGGTGACCTCCACACCCGCGACCATGCCTTCGAGCACGGCCACCAGCGCGCGGCCATGCGACTCCCCAGCAGTGATCCAACGCAACACGAGTCCCATTGTCCCATGGGCACCTGCGCTGACTTAAATCCGCGCGCTGCGTCAGAAGAAACTGCTCGCCGGCAGCTCCGCGCCGTTGACGGCGACATCGCCGAGCACCCGCGCCT
>NZ_LZKI01000184.1 GCF_001672755.1 Mycobacterium colombiense
GCCACCAATACCCGCTCCAATCGTGCGGTCAGTGTCTCGATGGTGTCGGGGTCGAACACATCGGTGCGGAATTCCACCGCTCCGCCGATCCCGGCGGGTTCACCGGCTGCGGTGAGGCGTTCGGCCAACGAGAACGCCAAATCCATTCGCGCGGTGCGGGTATCCACCGGCAGCGACGTGACCTGCAAGCCTGCGAGGGCCGGCATCGCGGGCTCTTGCTGCCAGGCCAACGCCACTTGGACCAGCGGATGGTGGGTCAGGTTCCGGGTCGGGTTGAGACGCTCGACGAGGACTTCGAAGGGCACGTCGTGGTGTTCGTAGGCGGCCAGGCTGCGCTCGCGGACCTGGGCCAGCAGCTCGGCGACGGTCGGATCACCCGTTAGATCAACTCGCAGCACCAGGGTGTTGACGAAAAAACCCACCAATTGATCGAGCGCCGGGTCATCCCGCCCGGCGATCGGGAAGCCCACCGCCACATCGGAATTGGCGCTGATCTTGGACAACAGCACCGCCAGTGCGGCCTGCACCACCATGAAGCTGGTCGCATTGTGCGCGCGGGCCACCCGGGCGATCTGCTGCTGCAGCTCGGCCGGCCAGTCCACCGTCACGGTGGCGCCGTGCTGATCGGCCACCGCCGGGTACGGCCGATCGGTGGGCAGGTGCAGGCGTTCGGGCAGGCCGGCCAGCGCCTGTTCCCAATAGGTCAGCTGCGCGCCGATGCGGCTTTGCGGATCGGCCAGATCGCCCAGCTGGGTGCGCTGCCACAGCGTGTAGTCGATGTACTGCACCGTCAACGGCGCCCATTGCGGTGCGTGCCCGCCGCGCCGGGCCGCATAGGCCTGGCCCAAATCCCGGATCAGCGGCGTCATCGACCAGCCGTCGGCGGCGATGTGGTGCACCACGGCCACCAGCACATGCTCGTCATCGGTGAGACGGAAAAGCGTTGCCCGCAAAGGGATCTCAGCGGCCAGATCGAAGCTGTGCCGGGCCACCGCCCCGATGGCCTCGTCCAGCCGGGCCGCCGACCAGCCGGCGGCCTCGACAACACCCCAATGCACGTCGACCTGCTCGGCAGCAACGACCCTCTGCTGGGGGATCCCCTCGGGCGCCACAAACAGGGTGCGCAGGCTCTCTTGACGGGCCACCACGTCGGCCAGCGCCGCACCCAACGCCTCGGCATCCAGGTAGCCGCCCAGCCGCAATGCCGCCGCCATGTTGTACACCGGCGAGGGGCCCTGCAACTGGTCAAGGAACCACAACCGCTGCTGGGCGAACGACAACGGCACCAC
>NZ_LZKI01000185.1 GCF_001672755.1 Mycobacterium colombiense
CCGGCGCGGCGGCCTGTGTGTCCTCCTGGGCGCCCGGCGCGAACTGGGGCGGCTGGCTGATGAAACGCTGCACCAGGCTGTTCCGCCCGGTGTTCTACTATCTGGCGTTCTGGGCCGTCACGCTGACGGTGCTGTATCGGGCGCTGCCGCAACATATCTATGAGCCGATCGCCGGCGTCAGCACGCAGCTGCTGTGGTTCCTGGGGGCCTACGTCCTGGTGCTGGGGGCCATGCCCGTGCTCTACCGCATCACCACGGCCGGGCGCCTGGTCGCCGGTGTGGCGACCGTCTATGGTGCGATCGCGCTGATCGACGTGATCCGGCTGCACTGGCCGGCGATGATGCCGCTGGGGTACCTCAACCTGGCCGTCTGGCTCATTCCCGCCATGTTCGGCGTGGCTTACCGTCGCGGGCTGCTCGGCGGCCGCGCCGCGCCGGCCATCGCCGCCGCCTTCTTCGCCGTGGACGTCGCCCTGGTGCACTGGGGCCCGTATCAGATCAGCATGGTCGGCACCGGTGACCACCACCTGTCCAACACCAGCCCGCCGAGCCTGCTGCTGGCCGGACACGCAATCATCCTGAGCGCGTTGGCGATCGCGGCCGCACCGGCGATCGGGCGCTGGGCGCAGCGGCCGCGGGTGTGGTGGTGGACCGCCATCGGCAACTCCGGCGCAATGACCCTGTACCTGTGGCACATGCCGGTGCTGCTGGGCGTGCACCTGGTGTTCGATTACCTTGGCTGCCCGCGCTTTCCGGGCGCGCCGGACTTCCTCGCCATCAGCCTCGTGCAGGTGCTCCTCGTGGTCGTCGCGGTGGCGGTGCTGTTCGTCGTGCTGCGGCCGCTGGAGAACAACCCGCTGTCCGGCTGGGACGGCGCACCCGCGGTGACCTCGCGCGGGTGGGGCGCAACCATCGGTGCCCTGCTGTGCGTGGCCGGCGTGGCGCTGCTCGCCGCGATCCGATGGGGGCTCAAGGACGACGGGCTGGTGTGCATGGCCGTGGTGGTGACCGCACTGGTGGCCGCGCGTGTCGGGGCTCAGCACAACGGCAAAGTGCTGACGCGGTAGCCGCGGGATTCGTTGACCCGCCGGATTATTCGCACACCCGGCGGGTCACGGCTCTTCGTCGAGGCCGTGCTCGATGGCGTAGCGGGCCAGTTCCACCCGGTTGGCGACCTGGAGCTTGCGAAAGGTCGCCTGCACGTGGTTTTCCACCGTGCGGTGGCTCAACGAGAGCTTCTCGGCGATCTGCTTGGCGGACAGCCCTTTTGCGACATATCGCAACACCTCCGTCTCGCGGTCGGTGAGGCTGGGACGGGCCGGGCCGTCGTCCTTGCTCTGCGCGATGCGCCGGTATTCGCCCAGCACCAGCCCGGCCAGGCTCGGGGTGAACACGGCCCGCCCGGCCGCAGTGTCCGTCACCGCCTGCGCCAGCTCGGCTTTCGAGGCGCTCTTGACCAGGTAGCCCGCCGCACCGGCCTTGACCGCCTCCAGGACGTCCTCGCGTTCGTCGGAGGCGGACAGCACCAACACGCGCGACGAGGGTGAGACCGCGAGCACCGCGGCGGTCGCCTGCGCACCGTCGCCGTCGGTGAGCTGCATGTCCATCACCACCACGTCGGGCTTCACCACGCCGGCCCGCCGCTGGGCGGCGGCCACGCCGTCGGCGGTGGCGACCACGGTGAACCCGCCCTCGGCCAGGTCGCGAGCGACCGCGTCACGCCAGATCGGATGGTCGTCGACCACCATCACCGTCGTCGTCGTGGCGTCATCGGTCATGGCGTCCCTCCCCGCGGCACGCGCAACTCCCACTCGGTGCCTTCCCCGGGCTCGCTGTGCAATTGGGCGCTGCCGCCCAACGACGTCAACCGTCCCACGATCGATTGGGAGATGCCCAAGCGCCCCTGCCGCGTCGCTTCCTCGAGCCGGCCGGCGGCAATCCCCACGCCGTCGTCGCGGACACTGACCAGCACGCAATCGCCGAGGTCTTCCACGAGCACGAACGCGTGCACGTCCGGGCCGGCATGGGCGACCACGTTGTCCAACGCATTGCCCACCGCGGCGTCGAGTTCGGTTGCCGCCCAACGTTCTAACGGCACCGGGGTGCCAGGCAGGCTTATCGACACCTGATCGGAGTTCCGGCACCGCAGCAGCGTGCGCAGGTCGACCGTGGCCCCGTCGGCGTCCTGATCGATGTCCGTGCATGCCAGCCAGCGCCGCAGCGCGCGTTCCTGCTCGCTCGCCAGGTCGGCGAGTTCTGCTGTGGCGCCGCCGATCTCGTGCCCCTTCTTGGCGACCAGGGCCAGTACCTGAATGGCGCCGTCATGCACCTGGCGGGACAGTCGGTCGCGTTCTTGCACCGCGGCCGTCAATTGGGCCGCGCGTTGCAGCTCGTCGTGGGCGCGCCGCGCGGTCTGCGCGGCCATCCCGATCGCCATACCGATCGCCAGTTCGATGATGACGGTGGCGTTGTGCCCGAGGTTGAGCGCGAAATAATCCTTGACGGCGAAATTGGTGGCCATCACCGCCAGGCCCGTCAGCATGCCGCCCGCGGGGCCGAACTGGACGGCGGCCGAAATCGTGGGATTGCTGGCCCACAACGTCGTCGGCCAGGTCTGGTTGTCGGCCGCCCAGTGCGGGCTCGCGACGAGGTTGTTCGACCACATCAGCAAGACGGCGACCACCAGCTCGGCGAGCACCCACGCGGGTTTGCGACCGAAGCCCCGCAGATAGGCGAACGCGCAGGCCGCGCTCCAGCCGATCAGCCCGGCAAAAAGCACCCAACCCAGCACGGGCCGAACCAGATCCGGGTTGATCGCGATTTGAAAGCCGGTGGCGTAGATGCAGCTCAGCAGGCGGAATACTTGCGCCGCGCGCCACAGCGGCGTGGTGGGATCGGGGCCGTGGTTCGCCATCGTGGTCAGCATAAAGGCGGACTGCCCCGCGGCGGGCCGGCCACGGATATTGCCAAAAGTCCCTTGAGCTAGTGCCGTCGTGCCCTCGCGGGGCCGCCGAGAACGCGTGATCGTTGATACCGGCAGGCGCTAGGCGAGAGGGGGATCGGGTATGGACACCCGCTTTCCGGACGCCGGAACGATCCGGACGGCCCTGACTTTGGCATCGCGCGCCCCGTCGGTGCACAACACCCAACCGTGGCGCTGGCGCGTCGACGCGACGAGCCTGCAGCTGTATGCCGATCCCGGCCGTCAACTGCCCAATACCGACCCCGATGGCCGCGACCTGATCCTGAGTTGCGGCACGGCGCTGCATCACTGCGTGGCGGCGTTCGCGGCGGTGGGATGGCGGTCCCGGGTGAGCCGGCTGCCGGACGCCGACGACCCCACGCACCTCGCCACCATCGAGCTCTCCCCTCAGGTTGCCGATTACGTCGACATCGCGCTGGCGGCCGCCATCCCGCGGCGGCGCACCGATCGGCGCCACTACAGCTCCTGGCCGGTGCCCATGGGTGATATCGCCCTGATGGCGGCGCGAGCCGCCCGCACCGGCGTCACGCTGTGCCAGGTGGAAGACATCGACAGGCTGCACGACATCGTCGCCGAATCCGTCCGCGATCACCTGACCCAGGACTATCTCGCCGAGCTGACGGCCTGGAGCGGGCGCTACTTCTCGGTCGCGGGTGTTCCCGCCCGCAATACGCCGATATCCGATCCGGACGCCAAGATCCCCAGTCGTCTGTTCGCCGGTGCGGCCCTGCCGATGGCTCCGGATTCATCCCCGGCCGACGACAACGCGGTGGTGCTCGCGCTCGGCACCCGCCACGACGACCGGCTGGCGCAGCTGCGTGCCGGGGAAGCCACCAGCGTCGCGCTGCTCACCGCGACGTCGACGGGCCTGGCCAGTTGCCCGGTCACCGAGCCCCTGGAGACGGCCGCAACACGCGAAGCGGTCCGCTCCGACATCTTCGGCGACAACAGCTACCCGCAGATGCTGCTTCGGGTGGGCTGGGCGCCGATCAACGCCGACCCGCTCCCGGCGACGCCGCGACGCGATCTCGGCGACTTCGTCGAGTGGGCGGACTGATCGTGGGCGTTACACGTCGCCCGGCGGTGACCCGAACTGAAACCGGCGGCCGGTGACGCTCTCGGGGACGATGCGGACATAGTGCGTCTTTTCCGGCCTGGTCCACGGCAACACCTGCGCGCGCTCGGCCTCCTCGAGCTCTTCGGGCGTGCGCAGCGACCGCGCGGTGCCGCGGACGATCACGCTCCACGCCTCGGCGACGTTGTGGTCGTCGACCTCGAAGAGCACCCGATTGTTGATCGCGGAGCTGACCAGCTTGGTTCCCGCCGCGGTGCGGAACAGCACGGTCCGGCGCTGGACGACGTAGTTGACCGGGAAGATGTCGGGCTGACCGTCGGCGTAGGTGACCAGCCGGCCAAGCGCCAGGCTGCCGAGGAGCTGCCAGCACTCGTGCATCGGCAGGATGGTGACTCCGTCGTCGGTCATCAGGATTTCCTTCCCGCGAATGCGACCGTTGTCCTCAATGGGCCACTGTCGCAATGGGCCACTGCCGCAAGGCTATTGGCGCACCGTCCACCGGAGCGTGGGCCGAATGTCCTCAGCCGTGGGGACCAAAGTCGTTGAACCCGTTGCTTCTCGATGGTTCCCGTCGAGAATATGGGATATTGGATTGGTCTGCCGCAAATCTTTCCAGTTGCGAGACCGGCAGGAAAGGGCCCGCCATGGTCAAGGTGTTCCTGGTAGACGACCACGAAGTCGTCCGCCGCGGTCTTTCCGATCTGCTCGCTTCCGACCCCGATCTCCAGATCGTCGGCGAGGCCGGCACGGTGGCGGAGGCGAAAGCCCGGATACCGGCGTTGCAGCCCGACGTGGCCGTGCTCGACGTACGCCTGCCCGATGGCAACGGCATCGAACTGTGCCGCGACCTGGTATCGGATCATCCCGACCTGCGCTGCCTGATGTTGACGTCGTTCACCTCCGACGAGGCGATGCTCGAGGCGATCCTGGCGGGTGCCAGCGGGTTCGTCGTCAAGGACATCAAGGGCATGGAGCTGGCACACGCGATCAAAGAGGTGGGCGCGGGTAAGTCGCTGCTCGACAACCGGGCGGCCGCGGCGCTGATGGCGAAGCTGCGCGGCACGACGGCGCGCGAGGACCCGCTGTCCGGACTGACCGAGCAGGAACGCACGCTGCTCGGACTGCTCAGCGAAGGATTGACCAACCGGCAGATCGCCGCGCGGATGTTCCTCGCGGAGAAGACGGTGAAGAACTACGTGTCGCGGTTGTTGGCCAAACTCGGCATGGAGCGCCGCACCCAGGCGGCGGTGTTCGCGTCGAAACTCAGTCAGCGGTCCGGCCCACCGTCGACGCCGCCGGACTGGTCTGGGTGACCGGCGGCGAAAAGGGCTCGGCGTTCGCCGGACTCGGACAGCGTGGGCTGGTCAGCAAGATGCATGCCCAGCTCGACGAGCTGCTGGCCGCGCGCGATCAGATGGAGCAATTGCTGCGGGTGATCGTGGAGATCGGCGCGGGCCTGGACCTCGACGCCACGCTGCACCGGATCATCAGCGCGGCAAGGGAATTGACCTCCGCCCCGTACGGCGCGCTGGCCATCCGCGATCGCGACGGCAACTTGATGTCGTTCGTCCACGAGGGCATGGACGCCGAGACGGTTCGGCGCATCGGGCACCTGCCGGTCGGCAAGGGGCTGTTGAGTTTGTCGCTGCTGGACACGCCCGCGCTGCGGATGGACGACCTGACCGCGCACCACGCCGCGGTCGGATTCCCCGAACACCATCCACCGATGCGCGCCTTCCTCGCGGTCCCGATCACCATCCGCGGCACGGTGTTTGGCAACCTCTACCTCACCCACATCGATCCGGCGCGGGTGTTCTCCGAGCCCGACGAGGTTGCCGCGCGTGCGTTGGCGTTCGCGGCCGCCGTCGCCATCGACAACGCGCGGGTCTTCGAACGTGAACGGACCTCGGTGAAGTGGATCGAAGCCAGCCGCGAGATCACCACCGCGCTGCTGGCGCGACCCGAACCGCACCGGCGTCCCTTGCAACTGATCGCCGAACGCGCGCGGGTGTTGACCGACGCCGAACAGGCCATCGTGCTGGTGCCGGCCGACGCCGACGCAGGCGACGACGAGGTCGACACGCTGGTGGTCTCCGCAGCGGTGGGGATACACGCCTCCGATGTGCTCGGTCAGCGAGTCCCGGTGGACGGCTCCACCAGCGGCGCGGTGTTCAAGTCCGGCGAACCGCTGATCACCGAGGAGCTGCGCTACCCGATCCAGGCCTTCACCGACGTCGGGCAGCGCCCGGCGATCCTGATGCCGCTGCGCGCCCGCGACGAGGTCGTCGGCGTGATCGCCATCGCCCGCGGCGCCGAGCAGCCGCCGTTCGACGAGAGCTATCTGGACCTGGTGAGCGATTTCGCCACCCACGCCGCGATAGCGCTGGCGCTGACCTCGGCGCGTGAGGACGCGCGGCAGCTGACCATTCTGGCGGAACGTGAACGCATCGCGCATGACCTGCACGACCACGTGATCCAGCGGCTGTTCGCGGCCGGCATGAACCTGCAGGGCACGCTGGCCAGGGCGCGCTCGCCGGAGGTGGCCGATCGGCTCAACCGCACGCTCGACGACCTGCAGACCATCATCGAGGAAATCCGCACCACGATCTTCGCGCTCAGATCCCCGATGGCCGCCAGCGGCGATTTCCGCCAGCGCATCCAGCGGGTGGTCGCCGACCTGACCGAAAACCGTGATCTCGTCACGACCGTGCGGCTGGACGGGCCGATGACGGCCGTCGGCGCCGAGCTCGCCGACCACGCCGATGCCGTCACGACCGAGGCCGTGAGCAATGCCCTGCGTCATTCGGGGGCATCCCGGCTGACCGTCGAGATCAGCGTCGCGGATATGTTCATCCTGAACGTGATTGACGACGGTTGCGGCATCCCGGCCGGCAACACGCGGCACAGCGGCTTGGCCAACATGAAGCGGCGCGCCGAACAACTCGGCGGCACCTGTGAGATCACCAGCCCGCCCGAGGGTGGCACCCGGGTGCACTGGGTCGCCCCGCTGATCGACCGCTGAGGGCGAAAGGCTTTCTCCTTCAGTGGGTTGACGCGTGATCGCCGACGACGCGGACGCGCTGGTGCGCCGTCAGCATCAGGTGGTCGTATTCGGACTGCGTGTTCAGCGGCAGGCCGGCGCGGCGGAAGTCTTCGGTGATCTGCTCGGCCAGCGGCCGCAGCTTGACATTCGCTTCCTGGGACAGCCATTTGAGCAACTCGAAGGCCGCGCGTTCGCCGATGCCGTAGATCAGCATCAGCATGCCCTTGGCTTGTTCGATGCCCGCGCGATTCTCGCTGATCTCAGCGAGTTTCGCGCTCATCTCGTCCTCGCGCATGCGCTCGCGGGGACCGGAAACGTCGATGTAGAACCCGTGTGTTCCGATCACGTCGCCCTCGTCGTCGAAGATCCGGTCACCGACCACGACGACGTGGTGCACATTGCCCTGGGTATCGACGATCCGATGGCGCGTGCTGAAAGCCTGGTGCGTGTCGACGATTTGTTCGATGGTGGCCGCGACGTGTCCGCGGTCCTCGGGATGCTTGTGTGACAGCACCAGTTCGGTGGTCGGGGTGACGCTGCCGGGCTCGTACCCGTGCATGCGTTGCACCTGCTCCGACCATTCCCAGCGCTGGTCGGTGAAGTAGAACCGAAACCAGCCCGCCGGTTGCGCGGAGCCGCCGGCCAACGCCTGTTCCACGTTGGCCGTTTGGCCGTCGAGTTCCCATTTCATGGTGTATCCGGTCTCCGTGACACCGGGGCGAGACGTTCGCGCCGGTGGCCTGGGGCCGGCGGCGGGCGGCGGTTGGGGGAGTCGGCACGCGGGCGCGTGCCGGAGGGACCGCCGCCCGGCCCGCCGGTCGGTCAGGCGTTGATCACCTCGCGCTGGGCGCCGCCGTCTCGGACGGCCCGGGGTGTGTCACCGCGGCCCACCGCGATCTTGCGCGGCTTGGCCTTCTCGGCCACTGGAACGTGAAGGCGCAGAACGCCTTCGGCATACGAGGCCTCGATCTTGTCGGTGTCGAGGTTCTCGCCGAGCACCAGCTGGCGGCTGAACACGCCGCGCGGCCGCTCGGTGGCCAGCATCTCGCGGTTGGGATCGACGGCCGGTCGTTCGGCGCGCACGGTCACCACGTTGCGCTCGATGTCGATATCCAGCGAGTCGGCATCGATGCCGGGCAGGTCGAACTCGATGACGAACTTCTCGCCTTCGCGCCAGGCATCCATGGGCATCACTGCCGGCCGGGCGGCGGTACCGAGGACCTGGTGGGCGAAGCGGTCGAGGTCACGGAACGGATCTGAACGCATCAGCATGGTGGTCACCTCTCACTCCAATCTAGGCGGTGGGTCGGCAATTTCCTATGTCTAATGACATAGATTTGATATATCATCCTCGACAGAATGATGCAAGTGTGCTAGACAGATTTTTTGAGCCGGTAGTGAAGGAGATGCGCGATGGCCGACCACCGCGGCGACGCGGGTGCCCCCTCGTCCGACCATGGTGTGTACGGCATCTCGGTGGCCGCCGAATTGTCCGGGATCGCGGTGCAGTCGCTGCGTCTCTACGAGCGTTACGGCCTGATCACACCGGCCCGCAGCCGGGGCGGAACTCGTCGGTATAGCGCCGACGACCTGATGCGGCTCAGGCGCATCAGTGAGCTGGTCGAGTCCGGGGTCAACCTGGCCGGCGTCGCGCGCATCCTCGATCTGGAGGACCACAACGCCACGCTGTCGGCGGCGAACACGGACCTGCGGTCCAGCAATCGCACCTTGCGCGAGGCCGCGAAGACGGCCAAGGCCGACGACCCGGGCGCCCGGTAGGGCCCACCGCGGATTGCACCGGCCGACGCCGGGTACTCGTCCCGCTATGCCTTTTGAGGAGAAGCGATGGGTGAGTTGACGGAAGCCGGGGCTCAGGTCGCGGGCAGCGCACGCCAGGAAGCGGACGCCTACCGCGGCGACAACGACCGGCCGCTGGGCGGCTACCTGGTGGTGATGGGCGTCTACGGCGTCGTGGTGGCGGTCGCGGTACTGGCTGCGCTGGCCAGCGGCCGCAGACTGCCGGCCCGGTGGCGCGTCCAAGACCTGCTGCTGCTCACCCTGGGCACCCACAAACTGTCGCGCACCTTGACCAAGGACGCGGTGACCAGCCCGCTGCGGGCACCCTTCACGCACTACAAGGGCACCGGCGGACCCGCGGAGGTTCAGGAGGAGGTTCGCGAGCACAGCCAGCTCCGGCACAGCCTGGGGGAGCTGGTGACGTGCCCGTTCTGCCTGGACATGTGGGTCGCCACGGGTTTTGCCATCGGCCTGGTCTTCGCGCCCCGCTTCACCCGGCTGGTCGCGGGCGTGTTCAGCGCGCTGGCCGGCGCGGACTTCCTGCAGCTCGCCTACGCCGTGGCGCAGCAGCGAGCCGAGGGTTGAGCCGCCGAACTCGGCCGCGTCAGCCCGTCTTCGGCATCGGAATGCCTTCGCTGGCGGTGAATTGCGCGTCGTCCTCGGAGGACAAGCCGATCGAGACGACCGAGCGGGTGAACAGCGCGTCGGTCAGGTAGGCCAGCGACACCGCCCACCGGTTGACGCCTCGTGGGATCGCATACAGGTGGTACGACCGGGTGACTGCCTTGGCGGGTAACCCGGACAGATGGATGTTGAGCGGGTTGGCCACCGCGTAGCGCGGTCCGAGGTCGACCACCAGGCCGAGGTTGCGGTGCTTGTATTCCTTGCTGCTGCCGTAACCCAGGCTGGCCGCGACGTTTCGGGCCAGCGCCTTGCCCTGCCGGGTCGCGTGCTGGGCGGTCGGCGGTGTGACCTTTCCCGGCTGGGTCAGATCGGGAACGGCGGCCGCATCACCGGCCGCAAACACCTCGGGGTGATCGGGCACCTGCAGGTCGGCCTGCACCGTGAGCCGGCCCTTTTCGGTCGGCAGCCCAAGGTTCTGGATCAACGGGGCGCCCGTCACTCCCGTCACCCAGGCGATCGTTCGCGTCTCGATGCGCGAATCATCGGTGAGCACAACGTGATCGGCATGCGCCTCCTTGAGGGTGATGCCGAGCCGGACGTCGATGCCGCGCTTGCGTAGCACCTTGAGCGCGGCGTCGCCCAGCTTCTTGCCCACCTCGGGCATCACCTGATCGGCCAGGTCCAGCAGCAGGAACCGCACCTCCGCGGGGTTGAAGCGCATCTGCTTGGCCGCCGCGTCGGCGAGCGCCCGCAACTGGGCCACCAGCTCGGTACCCGAATACGACGCGCCGACCACCACGACGGTGCGCCGGGCCGCGGCCACCCGGGGATCGTCCTCGATGTTGGCCAGCTCCAGCTGATCGACGAAATGGTCGCGCAGGTAGAGGGCCTCGGCGGTGGTCTTCAGTCCGCGTGCGTGTTTGGCCAGCCCCGGGACATCGAACAACTTGGTCACCGAGCCCGGCGTCAGCACCAGCCGATCCCACGACATGGCATGGCTGCGCTCTTCGGGATCACAATAGGTCAGCGTGCGTTGGTCGAAGTCCACGGCGTCAACCCGGCCGCGCACCGCGCGGACGCCCTTGAGCGAATTGGCCAGTGGGACAGCGACAAAGCGGGCATCGACGACGCCTCCGGCGACGTCCGGCAACAGCGGCGTGTAGAGCATGTAGTCGACCGGCGAGATCATCGTGATGTCGAAGGGAGCACGTCGTCGACGCAGAATTCGGGCCAGCCGACGGGCGCAGGTGAATCCGGTGAAGCCGCTTCCCACGATCACAATGGAGGTCACTGGCCCGAGTGTAGGCGGCTTTCGGGGCTGGATCGAAACCCGCATATCGGATTGGCGCGACGATCGTCACGAAAAGCAGTGTTCGACAACGTGTTTGATGCCATCCAGGTGATACGAGCCCCCCCAGGGGCCCATTCCCGGCGGCCCGGTCGCGCCGCATGCCTGGACGCGTTCGTTATCTGGCCTTGCGCTTCGCTGAATGGCTCATAGACTTCTTATTGGGCGTTGGCGATCGAAAAATTGTCAATGTCAACGCGACGCCTGTGGGAAACGGGCTCCGCGGCCGGGACGGCCTTCGGAGGTGATGTTTATGCGAGACGGCACTATCACCATCGCCGCTCAGCTCGTGGAGCTGGTGTCGAATCTGGAGCGCGACGAGCGCGACACCGCGGCCGGGCTGCACGAGCTCATCGAAAACGGGGTGCACCACGTCACCGGCGCCCAATATGCGGGAATCACGCTGGCCGAGAAGAGTAGGTCGGTCAGCAGTGTCGTCGCCACGCATCGCTACCCGATGATTCTGGACGCGATTCAGAACAGGTTCGGCGAAGGGCCGTGCCTCGCCGCGGCCTGGGAGCACCACATCATGCACATCGCGGACCTGAATGTCGAACAGCGCTGGCTGCGATACCGCCGGTATGCGCTCGAGCAGACCCCGATTCGCTCCATCCTGTCGTTCGAGTTGTTCGTCGACGGCAGCAGCATGGCCGCGCTCAACTTCTATGCCGACACCGCAAACGCGTTCAGCGCGGAGTCCGTGGAGCTGGGCACGGTGTACGCCACCCATATCGCATTGGCCTGGTCGATGATGCGCCGGCAGGACCAATTCCGCAGTGCTCTGGCCTCGCGCGACATCATCGGCCAGGCCAAGGGTGTGATCATGGAGCGCTTCAGTCTCGATTCCGTCGAGGCGTTCGAATTGCTCAGGCGGCTCTCGCAACAGTCCAACACCAGGCTGGTGGACATCGCCGCCGCCCTCATCGACAGCGAACATCCGCTCAAACACCGCCAGCGACTGAATCGCTGAAAACGGCCGTCGGCGGCCGGTTTTCGCGGTAGTCAGTTCATCGGAACGGGCGCGGGCCGACCCTCGGCGATGAGCCGCTCGCCGAGGTCGTAATCGTCGTCGGCGTTGTAGGTCAGCACGCCGACGACGGCGTCGCCCGAGTCGTACCACACCGTGAAGCCGTCGCCGTGGTCGAGCATCCGGCTGCGTTCGTACCCGTCGCCCCAGGCGTGGTACTTCAGCGTCGCATCACCGATCGTGGTCCAAAAGCCGGGCACCCCATCCCATTTCATCTGCTGCCCCGACGCGCAGGCGCCGGCGATCGAGCCCTGGTCGGCCGCGTCCTGCCAATGCTCGGTGGCCACCCGGCGACCGGCGACCTCGTGGTGGGCGAGGGCGACGTCGCCGGCGGCGTAGACACCGGGGACAGAAGTGGCCATGTCGGAACCCACCACGACGCGGGACTCGTGCACCCGCAGGCCCGCCTCGGCGGCGACCTTGCTCTGCGGCGACACACCGGTTGCCGCGAGCACCAGGTCACAGTCGATGGTGACGCCGTTGTCCAGACGCACACCCGCTTCGGTGATCTCCTGCACCGTCACCCCACCGACGTGCCGGGCCCCCGCCTCGCCGACCAGATCGCGCAACCGGGTGGCGGCCTCGCTGCCGAGCCGCTTCTCCTGCGGAAATTGTGACGGCGCAACCACAGTCACCGGGATGCCGCGCATCGCCAATGACGCGGCGGCCTCGCAACCGATGAAACCCGAGCCGATCACCACCGCGGAGGAAGCTTTTTCGGCGGCGGCGCGCAGCGTGCCGGCGTCGGCCAAGGAGCGCAACAACAGCGCGCGTTCCCCGCCGGGAAACGGCGGGGGCGCCGGGGCCGCGCCGCAGGCCAAAATCAACGTGTCGTAGGCATAACTTCGATCGCCGATACACACGGCGCGCTCGGCGAGATCGAGCCGCTCGACCGGGGCCCCGCCGATGAGCTCGATCGCCCGGTCCCCGAACCACCGCGCCGGGTGCAGGTCGACATCGTCTGTCTCACCGCGCAAGTACTCCTTGCTCAGCGGCGGCCGGGCGTACGGCGGATCGATGTCCGCGGTGATGATCCGCACCGGCGTATCGACGTCGTGTTCACGGAACGATTCTGCTGCGGCGACACCAGTTGGTCCGCTGCCCACGATGACGACCCCCGGCTGGTTCATCCCGGGGTGATACCCGCGCAGCACGGGCTCAACCGGTAGCAGCGCCGGTGCCGTTTCGACGGATGCGAGGCGGGTATCGCCCTTCACATGAAGGCTGTCACGTGGCATGGCAAACGCGATGTACGGGTGGAATCGGTGCCCGATCCCAAGATCGAGCAACCCACCGATGCCATCATCGAGGTCACCTCGACCAACATCTGCGGATCCGACCTACACCTGTACGAGATTCTCGGGGCATTCATGAACCCCGGCGACGTCCTCGGGCACGAACCCATGGGCATCGTCCGGGAGGTCGGAACCGAGACGGGCGACCTGCGGGTGGGCGATCGGGTCGTCATCCCGTTCCAAATCTCCTGCGGCAGCTGCCACATGTGCAGTGAGAAGCTCTACACGCAATGCGAGACCACCCAGGTACGCGACCAGGGCATGGGTGCGGCGTTGTTCGGCTATTCGGAACTCTACGGCGAGGTCCCCGGCGGCCAGGCCGAGTTGTTGCGTGTTCCGCAGGCGCAGTTCACCCACATCAAAGTCCCTGTGGGACCGCCGGATTCGCGGTTCGTGTACCTGTCGGACGTGCTGCCGACGGCATGGCAGGCGGTCGATTACGCCAACATCCCGGACGGCGGCTCGGTGACCGTGCTCGGGCTGGGCCCGATCGGCGACATGGCCGCGCGCATCGCCGATCATCTGGGCTATCGCGTCATCGCCGTCGACCTGGTGCCCGAACGGCTGGGCCGCGCGGCGAAACGCGGGATCCACACCATCGATTTGGGGCGGCTCGACGGCTCGCTCGGTGACGCGATCCGTGATCTGACCGACGGGCGGGGGACCGACTCGGTCATCGACGCGGTCGGCATGGAGGCACACGGTTCGCCGGCGGCCAAGCTGGCGCAACAGGTCGCCGGGTTGCTGCCCGATGCGGTGGGCAAGCGGGTCATGCAGACCGCAGGCGTGGACCGGCTGTCCGCCCTGTATTCAGCCATCGACGTCGTGCGGCGCGGCGGCACGATCTCTTTGATCGGCGTGTACGGCGGTATGGCCGACCCGCTGCCGATGCTCACCCTGTTCGACAAGCAGGTGACCCTGCGGATGGGGCAGGCCAACGTCAAGCGCTGGGTCGACGACATCATGCCGCTGCTGACCGATGAGGACCCGCTCGGCGTGGACAGCTTCGCCACCCACGTGCTGCCACTGGATGAGGCCCCGCACGGCTACGACATCTTCCAGAAGAAGCAGGACGGTGCGGTGAAGGTCATACTCAAGCCGTGATCGGCTATGCCACAGCGCTTTCCGGCCAGCCGCGGCAGCGCGGGGCGTGGCGCACAGTTTGACGGCTGTGTAAGCAGGGTATTGAAAGCGCCATGACCACCGCAGACGCCCTCGCCCCCACGCCCACCGGAGAGGTGTGGCCGGGCCGGGCCTACCCGCTGGGCGCCACGTACGACGGTGCGGGCACCAACTTCGCCGTCTTCAGCGAGGTGGCTGAGAAGGTGGAGCTGTGCCTGTTCGACGCCGACGGCGCCGAAAGCCGAATTCCTCTGCCGGAGGTCGACGGCTTCATCTGGCACGCCTACATCCCCAACATCGAACCGGGCCAGCGCTACGGCTACCGCGTTTACGGGCCGTACGACCCGGCCGCGGGGCAGCGCTGCAACCCGAACAAGCTACTGGTGGACCCGTATTCGAAAGCCATCGACGGCTCGTTCGAGTGGAACCAGTCGCTGTTCAGCTACAACTTCGGCGACCCCGACAGCCGCAACGACGACGACTCGGCCGCCAGCATGCCCAAGTCGGTCGTCATCAACCCCTACTTCGACTGGGGCAACGACCGGCCGCCGGATCACCACTACGCCGACACGGTCATCTACGAGGCGCACGTCAAGGGGCTGACCCAGACGCACCCCGACATCCCCGAACAACTGCGCGGTACCTATGCCGCGGTGGCGCACCCGGTGATCATCGAGCACCTCAAGAGCCTCGGCGTCACGGCCATCGAACTGATGCCGGTGCACCACTTCGCCAACGATTCCACCCTGGTCGACAAGGGGCTGTCGAACTATTGGGGCTACAACACGATCGGATTCTTCGCGCCCGACTTCAAGTACTCCAGCGCCACCACGGCCGGAGGGCAGGTCCAGGAGTTCAAGGCCATGGTGCGCTCGCTGCACGAGGCCGGCATCGAGGTGATCCTCGACGTGGTCTACAACCACACGGCGGAGGGCAACCATCTGGGTCCGACACTGTCGATGCGCGGCATCGACAACGCCGCCTACTACCGGCTGGTCGAAGACGACAAGCAGTACTACATGGACTACACCGGAACCGGGAACAGTCTCAACGTCGGGCACCCGCACGCGCTGCAGCTGATCATGGACTCGCTGCGCTACTGGGTCACCGAGATGCACGTCGACGGCTTCCGCTTCGACCTGGCCGCCACGCTTGCCCGCGAGTTCTACGACGTCGACCGCCTGGCAACGTTTTTCGAACTCGTGCAACAGGATCCGACGGTCAGCCAGGTGAAACTGATCGCCGAGCCGTGGGACGTCGGCCCCGGCGGATACCAAGTGGGCAACTTTCCCCCGCAGTGGACTGAGTGGAACGGGAAGTACCGCGACACCGTCCGCGACTTCTGGCGCGGCGAGCCCGCCACCCTCGACGAGTTCGCCTACCGGCTGTCCGGATCGGCGGATCTCTACGAGCACACCGCGCGGCGGCCGGTGGCGTCCATCAACTTCGTCATCGCACACGACGGCTTCACGCTGCGCGACCTGGTGTCCTACAACGAGAAGCACAACGAGGCCAACGGCGAGGACAACAACGACGGCGAGAGCCACAACCGGTCCTGGAATTGCGGAGCGGAGGGGCCCACCGACGACGAGCAGATCAACGATCTGCGCGCCCGTCAGCAGCGCAACTTCCTGACCACCCTGCTGCTGTCCCAGGGCGTGCCGATGATCTGTCACGGCGACGAACTCGGTCGCACGCAGAACGGAAACAACAACGGCTACTGCCAGGACAACGAGCTCACCTGGATCGACTGGGACAGCGCCGACACCGGACTGCTGGAATTCACCCGGACCGTGTCGGCGCTGCGGGCCGAGCACCCGGTGTTCCGCAGGCGCCGGTTCTTCTCCGGCAAGCCGCTGGGCCGCCGCGGTCAGGACGGACTGCCGGACATCGCGTGGTTCACCCCCGAGGGTGCGGAGATGACCGACGAGGACTGGGGCGCCGGATTCGCCAAATCCGTCACCGTTTTCATGAACGGTCACGGCATTCCCGACCGCGATCCGCGGGGGCAGCGGGTGCTCGACGACTCCTTCCTGCTGTGTTTCAACGCCCACTACGAGCCGATCGAATTCACTTTGCCGCCAAAGGAATTCGGTGCCTCGTGGCGGGTTGTTGTCTTTACCGGACCCGAAGAGACGACGCCGGCCGACGAGGTACCCGGGGGCGGCACGTTCACCGTCGAGGCGCACACCGCGGTGGTGCTGCAGGCCCCCGACAACAGCTGAACACCGTGACACAAATCCGCCCGAACGTTACGTAGCGCGCCGCCTGCCGATACGCTGTGCCTGCAGCGAGCTCGTTACAGGAGAGGGCAAATATGTCACGGACAGTGGTGGTCGGCGCGTCGAGTGGCCTCGGGCGCTGCATTGGAATCGGTCTCGCCCAGCGCGGCGACCAGGTGGCGTTTTTGGCCCGCCGGCGCGAGCGCATCGAGACCGCGGCGAAAGAAGCCGGGCCAGGCGCGTTCGCCGTCGAGTGCGACATCACCGACGAGGCGTCATGCCGGTCAGCCATCGACAAGGCCGCCGACGCTCTCGGCGGCATCGACAACGTGGTGTTCACGCCCGCCATCAGCCCCCTGGTCCGCTTGGTCGACACCGATGCGGCAACGTGGCGCCGCATCTTCGACACCAACGTCATCGGGGCGTCGCTGGTGACGGCGGCGGCCATATCGCACTTGACCGCGTCCGCGGGCAAGGCGGTCTACCTGTCCTCAGACGCAGGTCCCTACGGGCCATCCTGGCAGGGGCTGGGCGCCTACGGTGTCAGCAAGGCCGCCCTCGAGCGACTGGTCGACGCCTGGCGCGCCGAACACCCCGACGTCGGCTTCACCAACCTCATCGTGGGCGAGTGCGCGGGTGGTGAGGGTGAGGCCGCCACCGGAATGAACGCCGGGTGGGACACGGATCTCGCCATGTTGGCTGTCCCGGTGTGGGTGTCGGATCGCTGCATGCCGGGCAAGCTGATGCCCGTCGAGGATCTGATCGGCGTGGTGCACACGATCCTGAGCACCAACTCGTCGACGTCGATGCCCGTCGTCGTCGCCAGGGGCGCTCCCGCCGGCACCCCGGCGCTGGCCCCGGTGTCAGCGACGCCCTAGCTTCTCCTTGGCCAGGTCGGTGAGGAAGCGCGCCGCCGACGTGGGCCGGAAGGCCAAGGCCGCCTCGGTGAGCGCGTCACGCGATGCGGTGGGCAGCTCGATATCGGCCGCGGCGACGTTGAACTCGAGCTGCTCGACGCTGGACGCGCCGGGAATGGCGACCACGCCCGGGTAGCTGATCAGCCAGGCCAGCGCCACCTGCGCCGGTTTCGCATCGACGTCCTTCGCGACGTCGCGCAACAACTGCAGCAGCGGCTCGACGCGGCGCAGGTTCTCGGTGCCGAACAGCGAGTTCACCGCGCGGACACCGCCCGGACGGTTGTCGACGCCGTATTTGCCGCCCAGCAGCCCCTGTTCCAGCGGGCTGTAGGCGATCACGATGCGGTTCTCCCGCTCGGCGAACGGCACCAGGTTCTTCAGCGCCTTCGGGTAGGCGAGCGAGAAGTGCACCTGGTTGCTGATCACCGGCCGGCCCAGCGCGGCGTCGGCCTTCTGCCACCTCTGCAGCGAATAGTTCGAGACGCCGGCCGCGCCGATCTTGCCGCTGTCGAGCAGGTCGCGCATGCCCGGCATGATCACCGAATCGGGAAACACCGGGTTGGGCTGGTGAATCTGGTACAGCGGGATGCGGTCCAGGCCCAGCCGCTGCGCGCTGGCGCGGGCGCGCTGCTTGACCACGGCGGGGAAGGGGACGACCGGCATGATCTTGCTGGCCACCGCGACGTCGGCGCGCTCGTCACCGAGGGCCTCGCCCAGGATCCGCTCGCTCTTGCCCAGGCCGTAGACCTCGGCGGTGTCGAACAGCGTCACCCCCAGGGGGCGGGCGCGGCGCACGATGTCGCCCGCGGCGCCGGCGGCGTAGCTGTCGCCGTAACCCCACTCGCGTGACCCGAACTGCCAGGTGCCCAGGCCGATTCGGCTGACCCGGCCGACTCCGTCGACGTCGACAAATTTCATGGGCTCAGCCTAGTGGCGATCGCAAGCGCGGCGGGGCCGGGCGCAGCGGGTCGCCACGCATGAGCTAGTGGCGATCGCAAGCGCGGCGGGGGCTCAGCCGGGGATCTTGCCGAGGATGTAGTTGGCGATGCTGACCGCCGCCGCGCGGGGCGTCGCGCTGTCCGTGGTGCCGCTGGCGGACACGTTCAGGTCGATGACGACGTTCGCCTTGGCCGCGATCGCCCGTGCCGAGCGCACCTGGATGCCCTTGGGCGTCAGGTCCAGGGTGGTGATGCCGTTGCCCGCGTCGGCAGGCGCGCTCACCGACATCGGAATCGGCTGTCCGCCGGGAGCGCTCACGGTGACGGTCGAGCCGCCGCACTTGTGCCATCCCGACAGCAGGGTGCTCAGCTGCGCCTGGGCCGCGCCCGGATCGCGGAACGCCGCCACGCCCTGGATGACCTGCATGGACTTCATCATGCTGCGCGTGTCGGTGAATTCGCCGGCGTGATAGCCGGCCAGCGCCCCCGGCGGGTAGGCGTCCGGGCTGCCTGCGCTGATGCTTTCCCAGCACTCCGGGCGGTCGATGCTGCCGTCATCCGGGGAGCGACCGGGGCTGTTCCACGTCGGGCCGACGTCGAGGTTCGCGTCGGCGGTGATGTTGCGCAGCGCGTCGAGACCCGGCAGCAGGGTGGCGATGGTCTCCGGCGGGACCGTGGGCGGCGGTGGCCCGGCGGCGGAACTGGAGCCGGGGGAAGACCGGTGTGACGAGGTCGAACCGGTCAGCGTGGCCCACCCCGCCAGGGCGACCACCGCCAACATGATGAAGATGTACGACAGTGTCACGCCAACCAGGGCACGGTCCCGGCCGAGTTCGCCGGTGCGACGGATCTGCGCCAGCCCGAGATGTCCCAGAATCGCTCCCACGGGCGCGAACAGGAACGCGAAAACCAGCGACAGCGTCGCCATGGTGTTGACCGGCGGGCGGTAGGGCGCGGGTGGGGGCGGCGGCGTGAACGGCGGCGGCTGCATCGTCGGCGGCGGGGCGGGCGGTTCCACGTCGGGCGGCGGGACGCGGCCGAGCGGGTCGTAGCTCAGCGGGTTCTGCCAATACGGGTCCTGCGGGTTGGTCACCCCAGTGCCTCCTTACCGGCCGAACCTGCCCGAAATGTAGCCGACGAGGGCCCTCCCCTAAACCGGGGCCGTCACAGCCGCGGCTTGGCGATGCTGACCACGTAGGGCGCGTGCGCGAAGGTCAGGTAGACCCGATGCGGCCCGACGGCCATGCCCGACAGTTCGGCCGCCCGGGCATCGGGCGGCAGCCCCGACCGGTAGTCGATGGCGCGCAGCACCGGGATCCGCCCGTCCGGAAAGCCGGTGAAGCTCGCCGTTTCGAGCGCTACCAGCTCGTGGCCGGTGGCGGCGTAGATCCTGGTGTCATCGGTGCCGAGTTCGCGGATCGGCGACGATAACCGCGTGCTGGCCAGCTCCTCCAAGCCCTGTCCGCCGCGGCGGGAGTCGATCGCACGCAGCGTGGCGTCGTCGCGGCCGGCGACGTAGCTGCGAGTCACCGCGGTGCCGTCACCGGCCGAGACCGCAACGTCGAGGTCCAGTGAGCCGCGTTGCGCCGCCGGCGAGGACGTCCCCTGGAAGTGCCGGATGCCCGACGATCCGAACAGGTGGTAGTCGAGCTCGCGGCCGCGGTTCGCGCCGTCGATGGTGTCGGCGCTCGTGCCGGTGACCGCGGTGGGTAGCTTGCGGTAGCCGTACTGATCCACCGGTGTCACCGCCGTCCCATCCGACGACAGCGCCAGCAGCATCCGCAATCCTGCGTCCTCGGATAGGTACGCCGGGGCCGGCCCGGCGTCGAAATCGTTGACCTGGCGCAGACTTTGCAGGTCGACCACGGCCACCCTGCCGCGGTCGGGCTGCGGCACGAAGACCTCACCCTCGTCTCTGCGGCTGATCTGCAGATTGCGTCCGGACGCCATCGGTGCGGAGAACCTCGTCTTGGCATCGCCGCCGCGGTCGCCGGCTGTGACCTCGGCCAGCCGGTGATCATCGGCGACCGCGACCAGGGCGTGCATGCGGTAAGACCACACCGGCTCGTGCAACGCGACACCGGTCCGCCAGAGTTCGACGTCGGGCGCGGATTCCAACGACGCTCCGGGGTGCGAACACCCGGTGGTTATCGCGGCGGCCGCGACCGCTCCGACGACCCCGCGGCGCAACAGCGCCCGCGAGCGCTGGCCCGCGCGGAGACCCATTCCGGCGCCCATCGACCGCGTGCTCCTTCCGCCGTTTGTCCCAGGACATACCCCCTGCGGGCACGGCCACACCCCGTTTGACGGTCGGAATCGTCGGGTAGCCGTTTCAGCGAGCGCGCACAGCCCGGCGCGCCGAACCAAAGTAGATGGGAGGGACACTGTGGCACCGACCGCCATCAAGTCGCCCAGCGACGTGGTCGACTTCCTCGTCAGTCAGCACGAGCAGATCAAGGCGATGTTCGCCGAAACCCTTGCGGCGTCCGGAAAGGCCCGCGAGAAGGCCTTCGTCGAACTGCGGCGGATGCTCGCCGTGCACGAGACCGCGGAGGAAGAGGTCGTTCACCCACGCGCCAAGCGCAAGATCGCCAACGGCACCGCCGTGGTGGACAAGCGACTGCACGAAGAGCACGAAGCCAAGACCGTTCTGCAGAAGCTGGAAAAGCTCGACGTCAACAGCGAGGAGTTCACTCGCGAATTGACGAAGCTGCGCGACGCCGTCGTCGAACACGCCGAGCACGAGGAGCACGACGAATTCGCCAAGCTGGGTGAGGAATTGAGCGGCGAAGAGCTCGAGCGCATGGGCCGTGCCGCCAAGCTCGCCGAGGCGATTGCCCCTACCCGCCCGCATGCCGGGGTGGAATCCCAAGTGGCCAACCTGGCCGCCGGGCCGTTCGCCGCGATGCTCGACCGGGCTCGCGACGCCATCATCGGCAAGGGCTGACACAGTCGCCAAGGCGTGGTCCCCCCGCTCGGTGGGGGAGCGGGGGTACCCACGCCCTTCGTCTCATCATGGCCGCAACATCGAACGCACCCGGGGCCGCCCGCTACCTCCCAGAGCAGCGCGGCCTCGACGCGCTGCGCGATGCGGCCGAAACCTGCCACGGTTGTTCGCTTTTCGAGGACGCCACCCAAACGGTGTTCGGCAACGGGCCCTCCGGGGCCCCGATCATGCTGGTGGGCGAGCAGCCCGGCGACCAGGAGGACCGCGCCGGCGAGCCGTTCGTCGGCCCTGCCGGACGACTTCTCGCCCGCGTCCTCGTGGACGCCGGCATCGACCCGGCGATGGTCTATGAGACCAACGCCGTCAAGCATTTCAAGTTCACCCGTAAGGGTGGCAAGCGACGCATCCACCAAAAGCCCGGCCGCACCGAAGTGGTCGCCTGCCGGCCCTGGCTGATCGCCGAGATCGAGGCGGTGCAACCGCAGGTCATCGTGTGCCTGGGCGCCACCGCCGCACAGTCGTTGCTGGGAACCACATTTCGGGTGTCCACCCAGCGCGGCGAACGACTGCGGCTGCCCTCAACCGCCGACGTACACGTGAAACCCGAGCCGACCATCGTCGCGACGGTTCACCCCTCGTCGGTGTTGCGCGACCGCAGCGACCGGCATGACGAGGTCTACAAGGAGTTCGTCGAAGACCTGCGTAGGGCTGGGCAGGCGCGGATGAGTTGATCTGCCGCGGTCAACTCTTCTTGTGCGGCAAGAACTCCTGAGCCTTGGTCTTCAGGCCGACTTTGACGAAGCCCACGCGATCCTCGTCCCCGGAGAGCACCGCCGTGGTCGCCGACTTGAACTGCTCCCAGGTCGCGTGCGGCGGGATGGGCGGCATGTCCGGGTCGGTGTAGACGTCGAGCACCGTGGGGCGATCCGCCGACAGCGCCTTGCGCCAGGCGTCCGACAATTCCTCCGGATCCTTGATGGCCACGGCGCTCAGGCCCAGGCTGGCCGCGAACGCGGCGAAGTCGATATCCGGAAGATTCTGGGACTCCGCGAATTTCGGCGCACCGGCCATGGCGCGCATTTCCCAGGTGACCTGGTTGAGGTCGTTGTTGTGCAGGATCGCGATGATCAGGCGGGGGTCTTCCCACTCGCTCCAATACCGTTTGATCGTGATCAGTTCGGCCATGCCGTTCATCTGCATGGCGCCGTCACCGCTGAACACGATGACGGGCCGGTCCGGGTGGCCGAACTTGGCGCCGATGCCGTACGGAACCCCGGGACCCATCGTGGCCAGCGTGCCCGACAGCGAGCCTCGCATGTTGCCGCGGAACTTCAGTTGGCGCGCATACCAGTTGGCCGACGAGCCGGAGTCGGCGGTGACAATGGTATTGTCGGGCAGTTGCGGGGACAGCTCGGAGAACAGCCGCAGCGGATTGACCGGTTGGGCGCTGACCATCGCTTCCTTCTCCATGGTCTCCCACCAGCGGGCCACGGTCTTCTCGATGCCCTCGCGCCACGAGCGGTCCTCCTTGCGGCGAAGGTGCGGGATCAGCGCCCGCAACGCGGTTTTCGCGTCGGCGACCAGGTTGACCTCGTACGGGTAGCGCATGCCGATCATCCGGCCGTCGACGTCGATCTGCACCGCGCGGGCCTGATCGAATTCCGGCAGGAACTGCGTGTACGGGAAGCTGGAGCCGACGGTCAGCAGCGTGTCGCAGTCGCGCATCATCTCGTAGCTTGGCCGCGTCCCCAGCAGTCCGATCGAGCCTGTGACCCAAGGCAATTCATCCGACAGGACGTCCTTGCCCAACAGCGCCTTCGCCGCTCCCGCACCGAGCAGGTCGGCAACCTCGGCCAGCTCCTGGTGGGCACCGCGGGCGCCGGTGCCCACCAGGATGGCGACCTTCTTGCCGGCGTTGAGCACATCGGCCGCGCGTGCGATGGCGGTGTCGTCGGGGGCGATGTCCGGGTACTCGATGCCGAGGCTGGAAGGCACCATCTTGAACGCGTGCTCGGGAGGCGAGTACGGCAACTCCTGGACGTCACTGGGAATGATCAGCGCGGTCGGGGCACGCTGCGTCATTGCTATCCGGATCGCGCGGTCCAGCACGTTGGGCAATTGTTCGGGGACGGTGACCATCTGGACGTAGTCGCTGGCGACGTCCTTGAACAGGTTCAGCAGGTCGACCTCCTGCTGATAGTTACCGCCCATGGCGCTGCGGTTGGTCTGACCCACGATGGCCACCACCGGAACGTGGTCCAGTTTGGCGTCGTAGAGCCCGTTGAGTAAGTGAATCGCGCCGGGGCCGGACGTGGCGGCACAGACTCCGACCCGGCCGGTGAATTTCGCATAGCCGACCGCTTCGAAGGCGCTCATCTCCTCGTGGCGCGACTGAATGAACTTGGGCTTGTTGTCCGCGCGGCCCCACGCCGCGAGCAGCCCGTTGATGCCGTCGCCGGGGTACCCGAATACATGTTCAACGCCCCACGCCCGCAAGCGCTCTAGCAGATAATCGGAAACCTCTTTTTTGGACATGTTCTCCCTCCTCGGCAGACGGTTCTAGAGTGCTGGCGGATGGGCATGTGTGGCTATTGTTTGAACCACCCACATGGCAGCGACGCCGAGTCGCGGGCCAACCGATGGCGGACGCCGCTGACAGACGTGACCCATGCAGGCTGCCACCGCGAGGGCGGCTTGGGCACTTCCCACACGAGCCCGATTACCCGCATTCGGCGTCGTTATTCGCTGGGATGCGGCGGGTCAGGCGACTCTCAGCCAGTTTTCAGCTGCGATCGTGCGATCGTCACGCGGTCTTCGGAAGGTCGGATGATCCGGACACGCTGTGACCCTTGGCCACTCGCCGGATCAGCATGCGGGTCGCCTTGTCCAGGATCTCCTGGGCCACATCGGGTTTACGGGCGCGTTCGGCGCGGCGCGTCGCCGCGGCGATGGTGAGTCCTTGCTCGTAGCCGGTGACGACGCGCGGGTCCACGTAAGAACCACGCGCGACGGCCGGGGTGTTGCCCAGTTCCTGGGCCACCTCTTTCATCACCGCGGATTCGACCCGCTTGGCGACGCGGCCCGATACCGGCGGGTCGGCGTCGGCAAACGCCGTGGCCGCCAGCACCGTCCCATGCCACGTCCGCAGGTCCTTGACGGTGTATTCGTCGCCGACCAACTCCTTGAATCGGTTGTTGAGATCGGCGGCGCGCACATCGAGCCATCCGGATGCGGTGCGGCACACCAGCAGTCGCTCGGTGCGGTTGGGCCGGCGCATCAGCGCCCGCACCGCTCGCACCACTTCGGGGTCCTCGACCTCCACGGTGCGCCGGACCCCGCTCTTGGCCGGAAAGTCGAACTCGACCGCGTCACGCCGGACCACCACGTGCTCACACAACAGGGTGGACAGACCGTAGGACTCGTTTTCCTCGGCGTATTGCTCACCGCCGGCGCGAAAGTAGCCGCGATCGAGCAGTCGCAGTGCGAGCGCCAATACCCGCTTGCGGGTCAAGCCCTTCCGCGTCAGGTCCTTGGCGATCTCGGTGCGCCACGCCGGCAGCCGCGTGGACAGTTCGAGCACGCGGTCGAACTTCTCCTCGGCGCGTTCCTGCTGCCAGGCGGAGTGGTAAAGATACTGCCGGCGGCCGGCGGCGTCGACACCTACGGCCTGAATGTGACCGTTGCTGTACGGCGAAATCCACACCTTCTTCCAGGCGGGTGGAATAACCAGATCCTTGATGCGCTGCAGGGTCTCCGGATCGGACAGCGCCTTGCCGTCCGGCCGGTAATAGGAGAAGCCTTTACCGCGTCGCTTGCGCGCGATACCCGGCTTGCTCAGCACGCTACGGCGCAGCCGCATTCTCTCCTCCGGTTCTGGTAGCTGACTGCACAATTACCCGCCGGAGAAGTTGTTCACACAATGGAAAGAAGAGCCCGACGTGGAAACGACCCGCCACAGCGTCGTGGCGGGTCGTCTCGGACCGGAATCAGCCGGCCATGAACTCCTGGTAAGCCGACTCCAGGGAGGGCGGCAGCGCGGAAACATTGCACTGCCGTTCGGTGTCGCCGATCGGAGCCAGGATGCCGCGCAGGTCGTTGTACTCCTGCGGGTGGCCGGTGAAGTAGCCGCGCAGGCTCGATTCGGCCTGCGGCCGCGGCTGCCCGTAGGCGGCCGTCACCACCTGGTTGGCGCCAGGGTGCGCCGCCAGATACTGCTGAGCGGTCCCCTCCACGGAGGAGACGGTGTTGTTCACGCCACCCGGGCTGCAGTCGGGTGCTGCGGCCGCCGACGGCGCTGCGACGATGCCCATCGCCATACCCCCGAGCAAGCAGCCGGCACTGATCCCGGCAACTTTCCGGCGCGCGACAATACTGCTGATTTTCATGATGTTGGTTGTCCTTCGAAACGAAAATGATTTCTCTCGCCAGAGGCTCCCGATCCTCGAAATCCAAAGTAGCCGAAGTCAACAGTGGCGGTGTTCGCTGACGACGAACGCCGGGCGCCGCTAGGGCCGCTCCCGGGGTCTTTCGCTAAGCGAATGATCAAACGAGCCGCGAATTTTTAAGAAAAGGGTCCGGTTCCTAAGGAATTGCGGTCGTGATCGTGACGGAATTGTTATCCGGCGCCAGGGCCGGAGCCGTCCCCGTCCGCTGCATGATGCCCGTCGGTGCTGGGCGGGGCCAGGGTCTGCAGCCACGTGTCGATATCGGGACCGACGACTATCGCCCGGCCCGAAGCGAGCAGCGCGCCGGCGCCCAGCGCGGCGACCGCGGGTTCTACGGTTCGGACTTGTCGGCCATCGCCTTGCTGGGCAAGCAGTTTCGTTGTCAGGTCGGGCAACCGGATGGCATCCGGGCCGGTGATGGTGCGCGGCGAATGCGTCTGTCCCAGGGCTGCCTCGACCAACACGTCGGCGACGGTGTCGGCGGCAATGGGCTGAATCAGCCAGTCCTCGACGACCACCTCGTCCGCACTGCAGGTCACGGCGTCGTGGTTGGTCGCGAATTCGTACCACTGCGTCGACTTGACGATCGTCGTCGGCACCGGGCCGTCGAGCAGGATTCCTTTGGCTTCCCGCTTGGCCTCGTAATAGGGGAAGCCGTCGAATACCGGGTCTTCGATGCCCGCCAGCGTGGACACCACCAGGCGCTGCACTTCCTGCCGGGCGCACGCGCCCACGATGTTGCGCGAGGCGGTCGCGAGCGTCTCGGCGATGTCGGACCGCCCGTCGGGCGGCACCGGATTGGATACGTCGATGGCGACGTCGACGCCCTTGAGCGCATGCGAAAGCTCATGCCCGTTGAACAGGTCGATGCCGTGCTCGCGCGAAATCTCGACGATCGCGACGTCGCGCGATTTCAGCCTGGCGACAACGCGGGATCCGGCAGTTCCGGTTGCCCCGATGACGGCGATGGTGGTCAATTGCTCTTCCCCCCTTCGAAGCCGCGGCCTAGATCTACCCAGTAAAGCCACGTTCAAACGAATTGATTAGCTGGGCGCCACGTGAGCTCGGGCCGCAACCGCCGCCGACGTGATCGCGCGCACATCAACCCCCCGGTGTCCAGGCGTAACGCGGGCCTGGGCCGTTTGACGGGTCCCTCGGTGGGAACGCCCTAGGTGCCATCGAGCGCAAGCTCAGTAACCACCGAGAGGGAGGTCGAACTTATGGGGGATGACAAGAGCGGGCCGGAAGAAGCGGTCAAGGGCGCCGTCGAAGGCGCGAAGGGGAAGGCCAAGGAGGTCGGCGGGGCCGTGCTCGGTCGCGACGACCTGACCAAGGAGGGCCAGGCCCAGCAGGACAAAGCCGACGCTCAACGCGATGCGGGCAAGAAGGAAGCCGAAGCCGAGTCGGCGCGCGCGGGGGCTGACGCGGCCGAAGAGCGCCAGAAGAAGAACCAGTAGGCCACCCGGAAAGGGGCCCGGTCCGGTTTTCCGGCCGGGCCCCTTTCGCGCGTAGGGTGTTCCGACGGCGTTGACCTTCGATCGTTGGTTTCAAGCCGCTCTACCGGGTAATCCACGGCTTGAGTCGCCTTCGGCATGTGGCGTGCGGCGGATGAGCGAGGTGGAAGATGGGCCTGCGAGATCGGGTACTGAGCGTGGTCGCTTTTCTGCGAGCCGGTTACCCCGGGCGTGCGCCCGAGGTGGGGTACGCACCGCTGCTGGCGCTGTTGCCGCGGCGAATGTCCGACGACGAAATCACCGCCATCGCCAAACGACTCCTCACGCCGCGCCGGCATGCCATCGACAGCACCGATGTCGGCGTGGAGATTATCGGCGTCACCGACGAGATGCCGTCCGCCGGCGACATCGAGCGCGTTCTGGTCGCGGTGCAAGCTGGCCGCCACGACGGCTGAACGTCAGACCCGTTGCAGATCCACCACCAGCGGGCGGTGGTCGGAAATGGTCATCAGGTCGGATTCCACAGGGCCGCCGCGCAATCGGTGATCATCGGTCAGGATGTGGTCGAGCTGGCGGTTGGGCAGCTCCGCGGGAAACGTCTGGGCGGCCGCCAGCGCCCGCATCCCCGACCAACGGTGCACGGTCTTCGGGACCATGTTCAGGTCCCCGGTCAACAACCGTGGTCCCGGGAAGCCGCGCAGGTCGTGAATCAGGCGGCGCAGCTGGCGCCGGTTCCAGCCCGGGACAAACGACAGGTGCGTGTTGGCCACCGTGAGCCCGCCCAACGGGGTACGCATTTGCGCGATGACCGCCGCCCGCGGCTCCTCGTCGACGATCATGACCCGGTTGGGTCCGGGCAGGTACATCGGAAAGCGCATCGGGATGCGGGGCAGCCGCAGCACCTGCCAACTGTCCACCGGATATCGGGACAGCAGCGCGATTCCGTAAGCGGCGGTTCCGGGTTGCTCGCGGCCGGTCGCGGCCATCCATGTTGCCCCGGGCGTGCCCGAAATGGCCGCCACGAACCGGTGTTCCACCGCGCCCATGGCTTCGGCCGCCGCGGCGGTCAGGTCCGCGCGCTCGGAGCGGGGCTGATCACAGTCGACCTCTTGCAAGCTGAGCACGTCCGGGTCGAGGCGTCGCACGCAGTCACGCAGCCGCTGGACGACGACACCGTCACCGACGGTGCGACCATGCAAGATGTTGAACGTCGCGACGCGCATAGGTTGTCGCCTACCCACTTTCCCCCGGGCGCAGTCACCCCGGGCGGGTCAGCGCGCGCCGGGCACCCCCTCGCGAGCCGCCACCGACCGCCCGTCGCCGGTGTCGAACACGTCGATGACGACATCGCTGTCGCGGTAGCGGCCAGTGGGCGTCAGCCCCGGTGTCTGCGCGATGACCTGGTGGGCCGCGTCGCCGGTGAGCGGGTAGTCGGCCACCGGGTGACGCCAGTGCGCCGCAACGATATTGGCGCCCGGCGCCATCCTCGGGCACTCCCGGCGCAACACCTCGGCCAGGGTGTCCTCCTCCAGGTAGTAGGCGACCTCGCTGAGCACCAGCAGGTCGAAGGGCCCGGGCGGCCACGGCGCATCCAGCGACGAGCGGGTCAACGTCACCCGGTCGCGGCAGCCGGCCTCCCGCAGCCGGGCATCCGCGCCGCGTAAGGCCGCCTCGGCAACATCCACCGCGGTCAGGTGATCACAGCGGCGCGCCAGCTGCGCCGTGAGGGTTCCGATCGAGCAGCCCGGCTCGAATCCGTGTCGGTAGCGGCGCTGTGGCAGCAGCCCGAGGGTGATCGCGTATTTGCGTTGTTCGTACCACCGGGTCGACAGCTGCCAAGGGTCTTCCGTGCCGACGTACATCTCGTCGAAATAGGCGTCCGGTAGCCGTGCGGTCACCGAAATACGACCTCGCCCACCGCGAGCAGTCGCGGAAGCACGTAGCCCGGCAAGATGGGCGCCGATTGGCTTCCATTGCGCTCGAACTGACTTCGATAGAAGTGCGCGGCGCGGCGCTTGCGTTCCAGCGGCCAGCCGGGCCCGGGTATGGAATAGGCCTGCTCCCACGGCACCGCCGGGTCGGCCGGCACTGCCCAGTGCCACATCCACACTGGGTATTCCAGCAGCGCGGCTCCGCTGTGAGCACACGCGGCGGCGGCCGCCCGCCCCACGGCTTCGTGATCGGGATGGCCGTCGCCCCGCCACGTCGCCGCACACCACGTCGCAGGCCCCGCGGCCTCGAGAATTTCGGTCAGCCTCTCGGTGAGTCTGTCTTCGTGATCCGTCAGCTCACCGTCCGGCAAACCCAGGGATATCGGGGGAGGGGCACCCAAAAGCCCTGTGGCCCGCCGCAATTCGTATCTACGGGTGGTCTCCATGCGAAGCCGGTCCGAGGCCGACGCGCCGGGATGCGCGGCCCCGCCGTCGCTGACCGAGACGACCTGAACGGCAACTCCCGCCGCGGTCAGTTGTGCGATCGTCGCGCCCAGGCCCAGGGTTTCGTCGTCGGGATGCGGGGCCACCACGATCAGGCGTGGGCACTCCGCCAGATCCAGGGCTGGCAGCGGCTTCTCCCCAAAAGCCGCCAGCCACAACGGAGCCGGCGTACCGCCGTGGGTCAGCGGCTTGACCGCAAACCTCGCGCAGTTGCTCGCCGGCAAGGTTTTCATGGGGCCCTCATCGCTCGCTGGCCCGCCAGCCGTCCGAGTTCGGCCAGGTCCCGTTCGGCGTGGCTCTGCCGGATGTAGATGCTCAGATCCGCGACCCGTTGCGCGTGCCGGCCGTCCTGGCACAGCGGGCCCGGGCCCAATGCGCGCCCGGTACGGGTGATGGCTTCGTCGACGGCGTGTTCCACCACCGTGCGGACGCGGCGGGCGAGCAATTGCGCCCTACCGGACTTGTCGAAGGGGTCATCGTCGACCTGGCTCGCGGCCGCGGCCAGGATCGCGTCGCTGGCGGCCAGTGCGGCGTCCACCGCGCCCAGGTGCGCCAGGGAGTAGGCGTCGGCTGATTGACTTGCGGCGCAACGATATAGCGGATCGGCGACCCTGCGTGCGCCGCCGAGCCAGCAGGCGGCCACGCCGATCGCGCCGTGCCAGAATCCGGGCCGGGTCAGATAGTCGCCGGGGTCGCCGACGGCGACCGCGTGGGTGTTGGTGAACTGGACCGGCCTGGTGTCACTGCCGGCCATCCCGGCGTTCCACCACGTGCTGGGCAACGCCTTGACCGCCGGGTCCGTCGCGGTGACCGCGAACAGGCCGCGCGTTCCGTCGTCGAGCCGCGCCGTCACCAGCGCATGGGTGCAGAACCCCGCGCCCGAACACCACACCTTTGTGCCGTTCAGGATGAAGGCACCGTTGCTGTCGGTGGCGGTCAGCACCGCATCCGGGGCCTCGGCCGCCCACACGCCCCAGAGCTGTCCGGGTTCGGGTGGCTTGCCGCCCAATTCGTGAAGTATCGCGACCGCATCGACATGCGCTTCGGCCACCCTGGCGGCCACGATGTTGTCCTCGGCCAGCTGGGCCAGCCGTTGCCAGCGCTCGGCCGTTCGCCCGGAGGCGGGCAGTGGAAGCTCGAGTCGTTCCGACTCCAGCCAGTGCTTGACCAAACCCGCCGTCACACGCAATCACCCGCCGCCGATCTCCCCAATTGCCTGAGGTGATGGGCGAAACCCAAAGGAGCCCGAGCCTGGGTTCGCGCCGACGTGATCACCGACAATTCGGTGTCACGATGTATGCGATAGCCGGCGGCCTCGAACCGCTCGACCAGGTCGACATCCTCGCCCGTCGGCAAGGTGCGGAAGCCGCCCACTCGCCAATATGCCCGGGCGCTGAAGCCCATGTTGGCGCCGTGGATGTGTTCGTGATCGTCGTGTCCATGTGCGGGATCGGCTTGGTAGCACCGCATGTAGCGGTCGACGACGTCGGCAGTGTGCTGGCGCCAGTCGGTAACGCGCACGACACCCAGAACCATGTCGGCGCCGACGCCCAGCTGATGGACCAGCCAGCCCGGATCCACCCGACTGTCGGCGTCGGTGGTGGCAAACCAGCTTCTGGCACCGTCCCGCAACAGCGATCGGGCGTAACCGAAGCCGACCGCACGGGCCGTCCCGACGTTGTGCACGTCGACGCTGATGAAGTGCACGTCGGGCCCGTACTCGCCGGCCAGCTCGTCGCTGCCGTCGTCGCATCCGTCCAGCACCACCACGATCGTGACCGGGATCGGAGCGCACAAGGCGGCCGTCAGTACCGCGCGCAGGCATGCCGGCAGCTTCGCTCGCTCGTTGTGGGCGGGAATCACTACGGCGGCAGCGTCGTAGGCGCATGGCACGGCGGTTGACATAACCCAAAGATTTCCCAACTCGCCATAAGTTAAACAGCTTTGCCTCCGTTGCAGGTTGCTTCCACCGCCGGCCGGGTATGACCTATGCACCATGGCAGCCACCGACGCCCACCCCGACGCACCCGGGTGCGCCACGCGGTTGCGGGATGCACTGCGCGGCGCGGCGTCGGCGCTCAAAGAGAACGGACCGCGTTTCGCCTTGGCCGGCAGCTACGCGTTATGGGCTTACGGGGCACCGGAACCCAAGCACGACGTGGACCTGGTGGTGACGGAGTCCGATGTGGAGGCGGCCGTGGCGACCCTGACCGACGCCGGGTTCGTCATCGAGCGCCCGCCGGAGGATTGGCTGTTCAAGGCCCGCATCGCCGACACGCTCGTCGACGTCCTGCACCGGCTCAACGGGGTACCGGTCGATACCGGCACCCTGGACCGTGCCGAACCGCACGACGTACTGGCCATCAGCATGCCGGTGCTACCGCCGACAATGGTGCTCGTGCAGCAGCTGCGGGCGTTGAACGAGCACTATTGCGACTTCGCGAAGTTGCTGCCGGCGGTGCGCGCGGTGCGCGAACGGCTCGACTGGGAGGCCATCAGGACGCTGACCGCCGACAACGATTACGCGGTCGCGTTCCTGGTGCTGGTCGACCGCCTCGGCCTCACGGGCTAGTGATTACGCAGTTTCGCCACCAGCTTGTCTTTGGTCAGGCTTGAATAGCCCGACATGCCAAGCTCTTTGGCGCGCTTCTTGAGTTCCGGCACTGTCCAGTCCTGGTACGAGCCGGACTTGCCGCCCCTGCGGGCCACCTTCGACTTACCCTGTCCGGCGGCCGCATTCGAAATCCGCGCGGCCTTTTCTTTGGAATCGCCCTTCTTACGCAAATCCTGGTACAACTTTTCGTTCTTGATCGACGAACGCGGCATTTCATCCTCCTGTCCACCATGAGACGTCCTAACACTCCGAGTGCCCGCCGCGGGCGCATAAAAAACCACGTCCTAGGCGGGAACCGGGTCTGTGCGGCGCTCCCAGCACCGGTGCCGGGCGAGTGCGCCGGCGAATTCCTCGACGAAGCGGTCCGGCAATTCGTCGGCCGCGGCCTTGGTGGTGATGACGGATTGATCGTTGAGCACGTCGGTGTCCTCGGCCAGGCGGTTGGTGATTCCGGCGGTGCGCAGCAGGTCAACGCCCGCACCGTAGGCCCCGATCGGCTTCAGGTGCTTGTAGGCCTCGGTCACGAAGTGCACGGCGTAGCCGTCATTGGACAAGGTCGATATAGACCGTGGCCCGCATGCGACCACGACGGCGTCATAGAGCACCGACGCCATCGACGTGAATGACCGGTCAACGGGCAGTTCGCCGCCGGAACCGCCCTCCAGCGTGCCGCCGGCGACCGGGGCCAGCACCTCGACCATCGCGCCGCGTTCGCCCATCTGCTCGATGAAGCGTTGGGTGCCTACTACGTCGACCCCGTCCGCGGCCAGGACGGCGATCTTGCGCGAGGCGATGGTGTCGCTGACGCCGATCTGGGACAGTGCCGGTGACGCGACCACTTGGTCGTCGACCGGCTCCTCGGGCGGCTCGGGCAGCCCAAGCTTGGCCGCGACCTGCGCGGCCAGCCCGCCGTCCACCCGTGCGAGTTGTTCCACAACGGCCGAACGGATCTCGGGCATCTCGACCTTGCCGAGCTCGAAGGCGAATGCGGCGACGATGTGTTCGGCTTCCACTGGCGACATGCTCTGCCAGAACATGCGTGCCTGACCGTAGTGATTCTCAAACGACTTGGCGCGCTTGCGCATCGCCTGTCCGTCCAGCCGCTCGGTGTAGTGGCGGAACACATCCTCATCGGCCAGTGCGGGACACCCGCCGCCGATGCTGTTCTTGAAGTAACTGGAGCGGCCCTGCGGGATTGCGTGCTGCCCGTAGCCGTCGTGCTGATTGGTCCGGACCTCGGCCACCGGCCGGTTGATCGGGAGCTGAGCGAAGTTGGGGCCACCCAGGCGGATCAGCTGTGTGTCCAGATAGGAGAAGTTGCGGAATTGCAGCAGCGGATCGTTTGTGAAATCGATGCCGGGAACCACGTTGGCCGTGTGGAACGCCACCTGCTCGGTCTCGGCGAAGAAGTTGTCCGGGTTGCGGTTCAGCACCATCTTGCCGACCGGCCGGACCGGAACCTGTTCCTCGGGAATGATTTTCGTCGCGTCGAGTAGGTCGAAATCGAACTTGAACTCGTCGGCCTCGGCGACGAGCTGCACGCCGAGCTCCCACTCCGGGTATTGCCCCGACTCGATGGCCTCCCAGAGATCGCGGCGGTTGTAATCGGGATCCTTCCCCGCGATCTTCTGGCATTCGTCCCAGATCAGCGAGTGCACACCGAGCCGCGGCTTCCAGTGGAACTTGACGAAAGTGCCTTCACCGCTGTTGTTTACCAGCCGGAAGGTGTGCACGCCGAAGCCCTGCATCATGCGGTAGCTGCGGGGCAAGGCCCGGTCCGACATCAGCCACATGATGGTGTGCAGCGTCTCGGGCTGCAGCGACACGAAGTCCCACAGCGTGTCGTGGGCTGACTGCGCCTGCGGAATCTCGTTGTGCGGCTCGGGTTTCACCGCGTGTACGAAGTCGGGGAACTTGATGCCGTCCTGGATGAAGAACACCGGGAAATTGTTGCCCACCAAGTCGTAGTTGCCTTGCTCGGTATAGAACTTGGTGGCGAAGCCGCGCACGTCGCGGACCGTGTCGGCAGATCCGCGCGACCCGGCCACCGTGGAGAACCGAACGAACACCGGTGTCTGAACGCCAGGAGTGGTCAGGAATTTCGCCGCGGTGTAATCGGCCAGCCAATCGTCGTACGGCTCGAAGTACCCGTATGCGCCGGCTCCGCGTGCGTGCACTACGCGCTCCGGAATGCGCTCGTGGTCGAAATGGGTGATCTTCTCGCGGGCGTGGAAATCCTCCAGCAGGGTCGGTCCCCGCTCTCCCACGGTCAGCGAATCGTCGGTGTGGTCGACGCGAACGCCCTGTTGCGTGGTCAGGTATCCGGTATCACGGCGGAACCGCGCGGACTCCAGATCGCGCTGTTTCGGATTCTGATCGGTGGCCATGGCTCGCCTCCTTTCAACGGAGGGGAGTACCACCGCGCAATCCGGACAAACGGCACGAACGCGGCCCTATTCATCATGTGGGGGGTTGCCTACGATCTATAGGGGTAGTCGAAAGTGGTGATTGAGACGGCTGAAGTCGGCGCCCTGCAAGGTGTGGTAGCGGTCGGTGCGTCGGCCGGCGGTGTTGAAGCGTTGTCGAATCTTGCCGCCGGGTTATCGCCGGACGTGCCCTACGCCTATCTGATGGTGCTCCACGTGCCCGCCGGGGCGCCAAGCATCCTGGCGCGCATCGTCGACCGCAGCGGTCCGTTGCCCGCGGTCGCCGCCCAAGACGGCGCGCGCCTCGAGCCGGGCCACATCTATGTCGGCATTCCGGACCGCCATCTGCTGGTCGCCGATCATCACGCGCTGCTGTCCCAGGGGCCGACCGAGAACGGACACCGGCCGGCCATCAACGCGTTGTTCCGGTCGGTGGCCTTGGCCTTCGGGCCCCGCGCCATCGGCGTGCTGCTCTCGGGTGTGCTCGACGACGGCGTGCTGGGAATGGCCGCCATCCGCTCGCGTGGCGGCACGACCATCGGACAGTCACCCGAGGACGCGCTGTTTCCGGCGATGCCGACCAACGCCCTGGACGCCGGTGTGGTGGACCGGCAGGCCCCGGCGGCCGACATCGGCGCGGTCCTTAAAGAGCTGTCGCACCGAGAATTAGAGGATCCTGAAATGGAGCGCGACGCCGCGATGGAACTGGAGAACCGCATCGCCATGACTTCGAGGTTCTCGACCGATTTCGACGCCCAGCAGTTGGGTGCGCCGTCCGGTTACACGTGCCCGGACTGTAACGGCTCGCTGGTGTCCATCAGCGAGGGCAACTTTCGCTGCCAGGTAGGCCACGCCTGGACCGCGGAGTCTCTGCTCAGCGCCCGGGACGACGAGGTCGAGGGCGCCCTGTGGGTGGCGCTGCGCAGCCTGCAGGAAAAGGCCAGGCTGGCCCGGGAGATGGCGGGCAAAGCCGAACCTGGTCTGCTGCTCCGGCGCTATACGGCCATCGCGGAGGAAACCGAGCGGGCGCTCGAGGTACTCAGCGACCGGCTGTCGACTACCGCTCCACATGGCGGTGAGCCCGGTGACTGACGTCAGTCCCGCCGTCCGAATCCGCGCGGAATCGCACGAGGACGTGCCCACCCTGGTGGTGGAGGGCGTGCTCGACAGCTCGACGTATCGAACCGTCCGCGACGCCGTCATCAAGGCCGCGATCGACGAGCCACGCGCGGTGATCGTCGATACCAACCGTCTGCACGCGCCGTCGGCGTCGGCCTGGGCGGTGTTCACCAGCGCACGCTGGCACTGCAGCGTCTGGCCAGACGTGCCGATCCTGTTGGTGTGCGCCGAACCGCGGGTGCAGAGGGAGATCGACAAGGCCGGCGTCACCCGTTATGTGCCAGTGCATTCCACCCGCGAATTCGCGCTGGACGCCGTGCGGGGCCAGGCCCTCCAGGTGCGGCGGCGGGCGCGCACCGAACTCGCGCGCAACATCAGCAGCCTCGATATCGCACGCACCGTGATCGCCGACTGGCTCACGCAATGGGACGTCCCTGACGCGATCCCGGCCGCGGCGACAGTGGCGACCGTCTTCGTCGAGAACGTCCTCGACCACACCGAGAGCGCGCCGGCGCTGATCGTCGAGAGCTATCAAGACAGCGTCACCGTAGCGGTGGAGGACGGCAGCTCCCATCTGCCGGGCCGGCACGAGGACGCCGACCGCGGCGCCGACATCGTCTCCGGACTGGCCATCGTGTCCGCGCTGTGCCGCGCGTGGGGCGCCACCCCCACATCGTCGGGGAAAACGGTGTGGGGATCGGTCGGGCGGGAAAACCACCTCTGACACCGCGAGTAGTGTTCAAGTCCTTCGGTGGACCCCTAATCCGGACGGGACTTGCATGGAATCCACGACTGACGAGGCCTTCGAGGCCCTGTTGCGCTACATGCGCGATTCCCGCGGCTTCGACTTCACGGGTTACAAGCGCACGTCGCTGATGCGCCGCGTCCGGCACCGGATGGACCAGGCAGGCTATACCGCGTTCGACGAGTACCTCGACTTCCTACAGGCCAGCTCAGACGAATTCACCGCGCTCTTCAACACCATCCTGATCAACGTCACGTCGTTCTTCCGCGACCCGGACGCCTGGGAGTTCGTCAGTACCGAGGTCATTCCTCGGTTGCTGGCCGAGCGCGGCCCCAGCGACCCGATCCGGGTGTGGAGCGCCGGCTGCGCCTCGGGGCAGGAGGCCTACACCCTGGCCATGCTGCTGGCCGAGGCGCTGGGACCAGACGGGTTCCGGCAGCGGGTCAAGATCTACGCCACCGACGTCGACGAGGATGCGCTCACCGAGGCGCGCATCGCCTCCTACGATGCCAAGGCGGTCGAGTCCGTACCCGCGGAACTGCTGGGCCGCTACTTCGAACACGTCAACGGCCGCTACGTCTTTCACAAGGACTTGCGCCGCGCGGTGATCTTCGGCCGCAACGACCTGGTCAAGGACGCGCCCATCTCGCGCGTCGATCTGCTGGTGTGCCGCAATAGCCTGATGTACCTCAACGCCGAGACTCAGCGAAACGTGTTGGGGCGCCTGCACTTTGCGCTTGCGCCGCAGGGCACGCTGTTCCTCGGGCACGCTGAGATGCTGCTGAGTCACGGTGACCGGTTCGCCCCGCTGAACCTGAAGCACCGCATCTTCCGTAAGGCGGCGGGGACGCACGGCGGCGTGGACCGCTACGACCCCAACGCCGCGTTCTATGAACGAAACGTGGACCTGTCGGGGTTGACGACGGTACGCGATCTGGCCTTCCGTGCCAGCCCGGTGGCCCAGATCGTGGTCACCGGTGAGGACACCGTCGCGATGATCAACCAGCAGGCGGAGACCATCTTCGGGCTCTCGGCCCGTGACATCGGCCGGCTGCTGCGCGACCTCGAGGTGTCCTACCGTCCGGTGGAGTTGCGCGCCTACCTGGAGCAGGCGAAGGTGGAGCGCCGCTCGGCGCGGATCCAGGACGTCAAATGGCAGCGGCCGGGCGCCGAGACGGTGTGGTTCGAGATCCACGTGAATCCACTGGTCGACGCCGACAACGGCTTGCTCGGGGTGTCCATCGTGTTCTTCGACGTCACCGCGACCCGCGCGCTGCTGGACAAGGTCGTCCAAACCAACCGCCAGCTCGAGGCGGCCTACGAAGAGCTGCAGTCCACCAACGAGGAACTCGAGACCACCAACGAGGAACTCCAGTCCACGGTTGAGGAACTCGAGACCACCAACGAGGAGCTGCAGTCCACCAACGAAGAACTCGAGACGATGAACGAGGAGCTGCAGTCCACCAACGATGAACTGCACACCATCAACGACATGCTGCGCGAGCGCAGCCTGGAACTGGACGAAGCGAAGCTCTTCCAGGATTCGCTGATCGACTCGGTTCGGATGGGCATGGTGGTGGTCGACCGGGAAATGAAGGTGATCCTGTGGAACCGTGGCTGTGAAGAGCTCTGGGGGCTGCGCGCCGACGAGACGACCGGGACAGGGCTGACCAATCTGGACATCGGCCTGCCGCTCGACGCCGTGCGGCCCTTGATCGGCAACGCGTTCGTCGACCCGGAGAGCTCCGGTGAAGTCGTGGTGGAGGCGGTCAACCGGCGTGGCCGCCCGGCGAGGGTGCGCATCACCTGCACGCCGTTCCGGTCGAGCGAGGGGACGGTCGGCGGGGCGTTGCTGCTGATGGAGGTCGTGGGGTAGTCAGCCGCGGCGTCGCGGCCTGACGTCGCGGGTGGACGCCTCCTCGGCGGCCTGATGAGCCAGTTGCGCGCGGCAACGCGACTCCGCGGCCCTGCGCCGTGCTACGGCCACCGTCTCCTGCGTGGCACCCAATCCCACCGTCAGCTCCTTGCGGCGGCGTTCGAGCTCCGTCGCGCGCATCCGAGCCAGCTCACCCCGCGCCGCCGCACTGTTCGTGCTGAACCTCGGCGGCAGCCGGTCGAGAATGCCGTACGTGGTGACGGCGGCAGCGGGTTGGTCCACAGCGGGTTGGTCCACAGCAGGTTCTGCCGGCGGTTCTCGCCGCGCGGGAAAGGCCGCTCCTCCGACAATGGCGGTCACGACGCCGGCGATTTCGGCGACGTCCAGCACCAGATCGGCGCCGGCACGCGCGGCAGCGATCGGCATCGATGGGTACTGCGCGGTCTCCGGACTCTGGGCGATGACGACGGCGCCGGCCCGCTTCATCGTGATGGTGCCTGCTGCGCCGTCATGTCCGGAACCCGACAGCACCACCGCAATGCTGCGCGGGCCGTACGAGCCGGCGATTGACGCCAGCAGCACGTCGAACACCAGCGCCTGATGCCGCTGCGCATCCTTGAGGCGACAGCGGCCCTCCGCGCTCAGTTGCAGCAGCACCCCCGGTGGGCAGACGACCACCTCTCCGGGCCGCAAGGTCAGTCCGTCCTGCGCCCAACCGATCGCACGACCCGTCTGCCTGTGCAGGATCGTGGTCAGCAGGCTGTCGTGGCCGCCCAGGTGTTGCTGCACGACGACGGCGGCGGGAAAGTCGGCAGGCAGATCCCGCAATACGGTCGACAGGGGTTCCAAACCCCCCGCCGACGCCAGCAGGACCACCAGCTGAACGCCCCGGCCATGCGCGTCAGTCGTCACCTCTTAAGTCTCCACCTTGTCGGCCCGCCGCCATAGTCCTGCGGCGGACGGTCCCGCGCGGCCGCGTTCCAGCAGCTCACCGTGGGTCGGACAGGCGGAGCCTCGCCCGCCCGCAAAAGGCGGTCCAGTCCGTTTCGCGAGTATCGGGCAGGGTATGCCACCTAAGGTTGGTGGATGGACGATGGCGCGCGGAGGGAATTGCAGTTGAGGATTGCAATTGTCAGCGGCGATGACGTCGTAGGGGAGGATCCGGAGCAGCTGTGCGCCGCGCTGGCGGACCAGGGGCATGACGCAACGGTGTGTCTCCGACGAGCCGGTCGGCGCTCGGTAAAGGCAGCCGCGGACGGCCACTACCGCTGCCTGTCGGTTCCCGTCGGCCCGCGCACCTCCGCGTCGTCGATCGACGTCCTGCCCTATGTGGGGGACTGGGCCGCCAAACTCGAGCGGTCCTGGTCAACGGAGCAACCCGACGTGGTACACGCATACGGCTGGCTGGGCGGCTTGGCCGCTCAGTTGGCCGCTCGCCGTCAGCGCATCCCCGTCGTGCAGACCTTCCTGGGTCTGGCCGCCACATCCCGGGGCCACGCCGACGCCGGCTACACGAGCGAACGCGAGCGCATCGAACCGCTGTTGGCGCGCGGTGCGAGTTGGGTCACGGGCGAGAGCAGCGCCGACGTCGACGCACTGGCCCGACTGCGCCGCCGCCGGACCAGGGTTTCCGCCTTGACCTGCGGCGTGGACGCCGAGCGCTATGCCCCGACCGGCCCGGCCCTCTCGCGTAACGGCCTGCAGCGCATCCTGTGTGTGGCGCCGAATCCGCTGTGGCCCAACGGTATCGATATCGGAATCCGCGCCTTGGCCAAGGTGCCTGGTGCGGAGCTGGTGGTTGGCGAGAATGACGCAACGAACGCCGACCATGATGACGCGCGGGCCCGGTTGCGCCGTCTCGCCGAAGAGCTGGGTGTGGCCGACCGTGTCGGCTTTGCCGGGACGGTCGCCGATGACGAACTGCCGAAACTGATCCGGTCCGCCGACGTCGTGGTGTGCACTCCTCGCGAGCCGCCCCGGGCCACCACCGTGTTACAAGCCATGGCCGCCGGGGTGGTGGTGGTCGTGGCCACCGTGGGCGTGCTACCCGACGTCGTGCTCGACGACATCACCGGACTCATGCTGTCGCCGGAGAATCCGGTCGGCCTGGCCGTCGCGTTGAGAAGGCTTCTCGCCCACAGCTTTCAGAGCGAAAGTATGGGCGCGGCGGGTCGCAGTCGCGCGGTGTCACGCTTCGCTTGGGAGCGGATAGCGCTTGATGCGCTGAATATCTACGGCAGCATCGGGTCGCCGGATCGGGCACCGATAGGTACGGCACGGTGATGCGGGAGTTCGCGGTCTTTTCTCAGGGCCGGCCATGACCACCGCGACGAGCGGGATCGACGGCAAGGTCCCCACGCTGGTCATCGATTCCGACGGCGAAACACCCCGGGGGGCTCGGTCCGACTTCTGCCCGCCCCGTTCGGCGCTCGCAGCGGATGCCGAGCACGGGTTCCGCCCGGCCGCCGTGCAGTACAAGCAGTTCCGGACGGCCGATGCGCATGCGACACGTCGATACTTCGCCGGCGCGTATCGGCCGGGCTGGCGAATCTCCGGGCTCGGCAATCACGCCCTGGTGTCACACCGGCGCAGCGACGCGGGCTCGATGACGGTCGACGAGGTGATGATCCAGGGGCGTGCGACGATCGAGATTCCGGCGGCGGCCGACACGATTGTGGTGATCCAGCCGCGCGCCGGGTCGTTGAGTGTCGCGGGCGGACCGGTGGCGACGGCGGACTTCCCGATTCTCGTCGCCCACGGAATGTCTTGCGTATTGCACTGCAACGGTGCGCGTTTCGATGTGGTAACGGTCGAGGCGGACGTACTGCACAAGGTCGCCGCCGATTGGCACACGTCGTTGGCTCAACAGACCCAGTTCGTGAACTGGCGGCCACGTTCCCGTGCGGCCGTGCGGGCGTGGCATCGAGCGCTGGACTATGTGGTGGCCACCCTGGCATCCGCCGACACCGCCAAGCAGCCGCTGATCGCCGCGGGCATGGCCACCCTGGTGGTCGGTGCGCTGCTCGAGTGTTACCCGTCCAACCTCACCGAACAGGATCCGGCCAGCGATCTCGCGGTGCCCGACACCCTCAGGGAGGCGGTGTCTTTCATCCACCGTCATGCCTCCGAGGACATCGGCATCAACGATGTCGCCGACGCGGTGCACCTGACGCCGCGGGCGGTCCAGTACCTGTTCCGCCGGCAGCTCGACACGACGCCGACGGAGTACATGCGTCGCGTCCGGCTCGGCCACGCCCACCAAGAGCTGGTGGCGGCGACCGCCGCCGCGTCCACCGTTACCGAAATCGCCCAACGGTGGGGGTTTGCGCATACCGGCCGGTTCGCGGTGCTCTACCGGCAGACCTACGGTCAGAGCCCGCACACCACGCTGCGGCAGCAGGCCTCGCCCCCCTGATCGCCGAGCGACCGGTCACCCATTCAGTTTGTGCAGCAGCTGGTTCGCGGCGTAGCGACCGCTGGCCAACGCGCCCGCCACGGTGGACGGATTGTCAACGCCCACAGCCTCGCCTGCCAGATAAAGCCGGTCGCCGATCGGTCGCTGCAAGCGGCGCCGGTCGTCCAGACCGGAGCCGGGCGGGTGAAACGAATACGCACCGAGCGCGTAGGGGTCGAGGGTCCAGTTCGACGTTCGCACGTCCGTCAGCGCCACGTTGTCGCCGAACAGCCGGCGGGCCACCGGTAGCGCGCCGGTCAGCAGATCCTTTGGTGCGCAGGATTCCACGAACCGGCCCCGCCCGCCGCCGTGGAAGGCCACGGCGATGGGACCGGTGGTGCTCGGCAAGGTGAACCATTGCGACCACAGCCCGCCTTGGGGCCCGATGTACTGATAGAAAGCGTTGTCTGTCTTCCACTTTCGTTGATCGAAGCGGAAGAAACTCTTCGACAACGCCCCGAAGCCCAGCGCCCGCACCGCTTGGGCATGGCCATCGGGCAGCGGCGGATCGAAGGCGATCACACCTGATTTCAGCACGCCGAGGGGGACCGTCACGATCGCGGCGGGTCCCTGGAACGATCTGTCCTTGGTCCGCACGATGACGGCGCCGTCGCGCTGGACGACGGCGGTGACGGGCGAGTTGAGCTCGATGGTAAGTCCGTCGGCGAGCGATTTCGGCAGGGCGTCATAGCCGTTCGTGATGACGTCCTGGTCACCACCGGTGTAGTCGCCCTTATCGAAGCTGCCGGCCGAGAGCTGGTTCGCGTCGGCGGCGTACTCGTCCTCGATCTCGGTGGTGAGGTAGAACTCCAGCTGTGTGCGATCGGCCGTGGACAGCCGTGCGCTGTCGGCGGCGGCTTGCACGGCGGCGCCCAGGCTCCCCGCACCGGCTTGACCGCGCGCCCGCTCGACAAACGATCGCCAGGTTGCGCTGTGGTAATCCAGCGGCGCCACGGCGGGATCCACCGCGAGCCCGGCCCACCCGTAGTAGTCGGTGCTGACCAGCTGGGCCCCTGCCCGCCGGGCCAGCTCGGTCAGCGGGTTGTCCGTTGTGCCGTGAATCCACGACGCACCCAGCTCCAGGGGCGTGCCCCAGCCGCGATCGGTACACACCCTGCCGCCGATGCGGCCGCGGGCTTCGATGACTCGCACCGGCCGTCCGGCGTCGGCAAGACTGCGCGCGGCGGACAGACCCGCCATCCCGGCGCCGACGACGAGTATCGACGTGGTGTCGGGCGGCGGCGGATCGGACGGGCGGTCGCTCGCATGCGTCGACGGGTTCGACGCGCAGGCCGCCGTCAGCCCACCGCCGGCCATGCCGGTCGCGGCCGCGAAGAATGCCCGACGCGACAACCCAGACACGGATCTAAGCGTCTCATAAGAATCGTTTGCCGGATTTCCCAAAAGCGAACCGAACTTGAGGATAAAATCGTCTCATCCTTAGCTGCGGCAATGGGGCTGCGTTCGAGGGGGGAGCGGTGATGAGTGCTCGACGATCGGCTCGCCCAATTGACCCTTTTCCCGACCAGTTGCCGCCCAGCGAGACGGTGTCGGTCCGGGCCGTCGACGGCACCCGGCTGCACGCCGAGGTGTTCGGGCCGCCCGACGGTTATCCGATCGTCTTGACCCACGGCATCACCTGCGCGATCAGGGCGTGGGCCTATCAGATCGCCGACCTGTCCAACGACTATCGGGTGATCGCCTTCGATCATCGCGGACACGGGCGAAGCGGCGTGCCCCGACCCAGGGGCTACAGCCTCAAACATCTTGCCTCCGACCTGGATTCGGTGCTCGATGCGACGCTGGCGCCCCACGAGCGGGCCGTGATCGCCGGTCACTCGATGGGCGGCATCACCATCGCCGCGTGGTCTGAGCGCTACCGCCACAAGGTTTCCCGTCGCGCCGACGCCGTGGCGCTGATCAACACCACCACCGGAGACTTGATCCGACAGGTGCAGCTATTGCCGGTGCCGTACGGGTTGTCGCCCGCCCGAGTTCTCGCCGGGCGCGCCTTGATCAACGCGTTCGGTGGCTTTCCGGTCCCGGGTGCCGCCCGCATCCCGAGCCGGTACGTGGTGGCGATGCTGGCCACCGGACGAGACGCCGATCCGAGCATCGCCAGGCTCGTCTACGAGCTCTTCGAGAAGACATCACCGGCGGGGCGGGCCGGCTGCGCGAGGGCGCTGGTCGCGTCGCTGGGGTCGCGGTATCTCAACCTGGACGGCCTGACGGTGCCGATGGTGGTCATCGGCAGCGAACGCGACCGCTTGACCCCGATCAGCCAGTCGCGCAGGATCGCCCGCACGGCACCCAACCTGATCGAGCTGGTCGAGCTGCCCGGCGGTCACTGTTCGATGCTGGAACAGCCGCGCGAGGTGAATCGTCAGTTGCGCGCACTCGCCGAGATGGCGATACACAACGCCGCCACCCGGCGGATCAGTTCATAGCAGGGCGGCGATCTCGGCGGCCGCGCGCTGCCCGGAGCGGATCGCCCCATCGAGGAACCCGGTCCACTCGTCGGCCGTTTCGGTGCCGGCCCAGTGAATCGGTCCGACCGGTTCGCGCAGCCACGGCCCGAACCGGGTCCACGACCCCGGCGGGACCGCGGCGGTCGGGCCGCCGGGCGCGAATTTCTCCACCCCCCAACAATGATCGACGTAATCCAGGGGTTTGAGCGCGTCATCACCGAAAAGCGTTGCGAAGCAGCGCAACGCGTCGCGGCGACGCTGGTCGCTGGGCAGTGAGTCGAAGGCGCGGGCGTCGACGAAGCCCATCAGGATGCCGGGACCGTCCGGGTGTGGGCTGACGTCGAAGGTGATGAAAACGGGACCCTCGTCGGACAGCGCCTGCCCGGAAAAGCCGTTGGTCCGCCAGAACGGCGTGGAGTAGGCCGCGTACGCCTTACTGAGCCGGCCCTGCGGCCAATGCCGGGCGAGTTGCTCGTACTCGGCGGGCAGCGGGGGAGTGAACTCGATCGAGGCGCGGTGGGCCGGCGGGATGGCGACGATGACGAACCCGGCCTCGGTCTCGCCGACATCGGTCGTGACGGTGACGCCCGCGCCGTGGCGCTCGATTCGGCGCACCGGGGCGTTGAGCACCACCCGGGTGCCCAGTTCGGCGGCCGCGGCCTCGGCGATCTGTTGGGTGCCGCCGGGGAAGCGGTCCTGTTGGGCGCCGTCTTGGACGTCGAGCAGCCGGTCCAGGCCGCCGGCCGCGTGCGCGTACCGGGCAGCGTGCAGCATCGACACGTCGTCGGGTTCACATCCCCAGGTCACCCGCGCCACGATCGCCAGCAGGTCGTGCGAGGAAGCGGTCGCCCGCACCGAGCGCAACCAGCCGCCGAGCGACAGGCCGTCGAGCTCGCGCGCCCGTCGGGCGTCCCACGGCGCCGCCAGCGGGACGCTGCGCGCGATCCTGTCGAACTGCCACCGCAGCCGGCCGATGTCCACCAGTCCCGTCAGCGAAAGCTTGGGGATGGTGCCGTGATACGCGTGCGTCCATCCGCGCCAATGGATGAGGTTCTTGCCGTCGTGGTGCGTCGGGGTGGTCGGGACGTCGAGTTCGGCGGCCATCGCCAAGACGGCGTCCTGAGTCGGCCCGACGAAAGTGCCGCCCAGATCGGCAGGCAATCCGGCGACGCTGCCGGTCAGCGACCGTCCGCCGACCCGGTCGCGACCCTCGAAAACCACCACGTCATGGCCCTGTTGATACAGCTCGCGCGCCGCGGCGAGTCCGGCAAAGCCCGCTCCGACCACGACAACGTCGACAATCCGCGGGGGTTTTGACACGCGGTCCAGTGAACCGCATTTCTGAGATTTTCATGGCGATTTCTACAAGCCAACTGCCGAACCGGCGGGCGTTTCGCATCACAGCGATGGCAAACATATGCCGACCGGGCCCTGTTAATTACGCTGCGACCACGTGATTTCCGCCAGTTTTGCCGGTTCGGCGCCGGTCGCGGGCACCAAGCCCGACCTGCGAACCGTGGCCCTGGGCAGCATGATCGGGACCACCATCGAGTGGTATGACTTCTACCTGTACGCGACCGCGTCGGCGCTGGTCTTCAAACCGCTTTTCTTCCCGAACATCTCACCGACCGCGGGAACAGTGGCCTCGTTCGCCACCTATGCCGCCGGATTCGGGGCCCGGCCGCTTGGCGCGGTGCTGTCCGGACACTTCGGCGACCGGTTGGGCCGTAAAGCAGTTCTGGTGGGCGCGTTGGTGGTGATGGGATTGGTCACCACCGCGATCGGAGTGCTGCCGACCTATGCCGAGGCGGGGCTGCTGGCGCCGGCCCTGCTGGCGTCGCTGCGTGTGCTGCAGGGTCTCGCTGTGGGCGCCGAATGGGGTGGCGCCGCGGTGCTCTCGGTGGAGCATGCGCCGCCCGATCGTCGCGGATTGTTCGGCAGCTTCACGCAGCTGGGCTCACCGGCCGGCATGCTGCTGGCGACGTCGGTGTTCTTTCTCGCCCGCAGGGCCACCGGGCCCACCGCGTTCCTAGCCTATGGATGGCGAATCCCGTTCCTGCTCAGCGTCTTTCTGGTCGGAATAGGCCTGTTCGTCCGGCTCAAGCTGACCGACGCCGAGATCTTCGACCGGGCCAAGGCGCGTGACGAGCTGGCCCGGCTGCCGATAGTCGAAGTGCTGCGCACCGATTCGCGCAACGTTGCCATCACCACCGGGCTGCGACTCTCGCAGATCGGGCTTTTCGTGTTGCTGACGACGTATTCTCTTACCTATCTGCAGGATTCGTTCGGCAAGGGCAGCTCCGTGGGCCTGATCGCGGTGCTGGTCTCGTCGGCCCTGGGTTTCCTGAGTACGCCGGGGTGGGCGCTGCTGTCGGACCGGGTGGGACGGCGGCCACCGTATCTGTTCGGCGCGGTGGCCGGAGTGGTTGCCCTGGTGTTGTTCTTCGTCGCCGCCGGCAGCGGGTCGGCACTGTGGGTGGTGCTGTCAATCGTGTTCGGCATCAACATCGTTCACGACGCCATGTACGGGCCCCAGGCGGCCTGGTTCGCCGAACTCTTCGACACCCGGGTGCGCTACAGCGGCGCCTCCTTGGGCTATCAGATCGGCGCGGTGCTCTCGGGCGGGTTCGCGCCGTTGATCGCCGCCTCGTTGTTGGTGGTCGGCGGCGGCCGGCCGTGGCTGATCGTGGGCTACTTCGCGGTGCTAGCGTCGATCACGGCCGCCGCCGCGTACGCGGCGGGCGAGACGCGTGAGGATCACCTCGGATGAGTGCACCGCGAAGGATCTTTCTCAACGCCTTCGACATGGCCTGCGTCGGGCACCAGTCCGCGGGGCTGTGGCGGCACCCCGACGACCAGGGCTATCGCTACCGGGAACTGGGCTATTGGACCGAGTTGGCCCGCATCCTTGAGGCCGGCGGCTTCGACGCGCTGTTCCTCGCCGACGTGCTCGGGGTCTACGACGTGTACGGGGGGTCGCGCGACGCGGCGGTGGTCGACGCCGCCCAGTTCCCGGTCAACGATCCGACGGCCGCGGTCTCGGCGATGGCGGCGGTGACCGAGAGCCTCGGCTTCGGAATCACCTTGTCGCTGACCTACGAGCAGCCGTACGCGCTGGCCCGTAGGCTCTCGACGCTGGACCACCTCACCGGCGGCCGGGTGGCGTGGAACATCGTTACGTCCTATCTGGACAGTGCCGCAAGGAATTTGGGGCTTGGTGCCCAGATCCCGCACGACCAGCGTTACGAGATCGCCGACGAGTACCTCGAGGTCTGTTACAAGCTGTGGGAAGGCTCGTGGGAGGCCGACGCAGTGGTGCGCGACGCGGAGCGGGGCGTGTTCACCGATCCGGCCAAGGTGCACGACATCGAGCACAAGGGCCGCTACTTCTCGGTCCCCGGCCCCTTCCTGTGCGAGCCGTCGCCGCAACGCACCCCGGTGCTGTTCCAGGCCGGGGCCTCCCCGCGGGGCGTCCGGTTCGCCGCGGCGCACGCCGAGGCCGTCTTCGTCTCGGGTCCGACGCCGCAGGTCGTGTCCGGTCCGGTGCGGGCGCTGCGCGCGGCCGCCGCCGAGCTGGGCCGCGACCCCCGTTCCATCAAGGTGTTCACCATGGTGACCCCGGTGGTCGGCGAGACGCACGACGAGGCCGTCGCCAAGCTGCAGGACTACCGGCGGTTCGTCAGCCCGGCGGGCGCGCTCGCCTTGTTCGGCGGCTGGACCGGGGTCGACCTGGCCGAGCTCGACCCCGACGAACCGCTGACATACGTCGAGACCGACGCCAACCGCTCGGCGCTGGCATCGTTCACCACCGCCGCGCCGGAACGGGCGTGGACCGTGCGGGAGCTGGCCGACGAGATCGGCATCGGCGGCCGCGGCCCGGTGCTGGTGGGCTCACCGACCGAGGTGGCCGACGAACTGGAGCGGTGGGTCGACGAGTCCGACGTCGACGGGTTCAATCTGGCTTACGTGACGACCCCGGGCACCTTCGACGATTTCGCGAAATTCGTTGTCCCCGAGCTGCGCCGGCGGGGACGAGTGCCCGGGGAGCCGTCGCGCTCCACCCTGCGCCAGCGGCTGGGGGCCGCCGGGCCGCTGCTGCCCGACGATCACCCCGGCGCGAAGCACCGCCGCTGAACTACGGCGCGACCGTCAGCCAGTCCTTGAACCCGGACGGGTCGTGCCGGCCCAGCGCGCCGTGCTCGTAGAGGCCCCAGCCCTCGACCGGCTCGCCGTCGCCGTCGCGGCAGAGCGCGCGGCCGACATGGTCGATCACGCCGAAGCCCGCCCGGCCGATGATGGCCGGGTCGGTCATGTCGTAGGTCAGGCGCTCGGCGAACTTCTCGCCCTTCCACATGCCGTGGATCCAGTCGGAGTCGCCGCCGTAGCCGCCGCCGACGTGAATGGGCACCGGCAGCTTGGACTCGACGTCGAAGTGCACCGGGGTGCCGTCGGGGGCGGTGGCGTCGATCGTCGCCCCGGTCGGGATGCGGGTGCCGGAGCGGTAGTGGATCTTGACCCGCGGCCAGCCCAGTTGCTCGACGCGGCCGTCGCGCCAGATGCGGGTGCAGTCGTTGAGCGAGCGGAACCCGTTGGGCTCCTCCTGGATGATCAGCACGATCGCGAAATCGTCGAAGGCCATGGGCACGTACAGCCACCACATGCCCTCGAAGGGCGGGTCGGCGGGGCGTCCCGCGGGCTCGGCCTCGCCGATCGGACGGATGCCCCAGGACCGGTCGCGGCTGCCCAGCCAGGTGTTGGGGTCGACGGCGATTTCCTCGCCGTCGATGACGATGTGTCCGCTCCAGCTGCCCAGCTGCGCAAAACGCTGCGCGTCCAGCGTCACCCGGTTGCCCGCCCGCAGGATGTGCGGCTGTTCCTGGACGACGTCGAACAGCCCTTTCCAGGTGAGATCGGCTGCGATGCCTTCGGTTTCGTCGAGGACGATCCGCAGCTGGTGCAGCGGTTCGATGACCTCGACGCGGTAGCCGTTGACGTGCTGGTTGAGCCGGTCCTGGTCGATGGCGTCCGAGACGTGCACCGCGGTCTGGGTGTCCCCGCGCCGGACGAGCAGGAACGCATCCTTGACCCCGAGGTTGGGGTAGTACCCGATGCCGCTGATCACGAAGATGTTCCCGGT
>NZ_LZKI01000186.1 GCF_001672755.1 Mycobacterium colombiense
CGGCGACAACAACTCTGGCGTCAACGCGATCGGGTTCTACGACGACGACATCGTGCGCACGCCGGTGGGGTGGCGCATCGCCCGCCGGCGCTACACGCAGGTTCGCATCACCACGGTCGGAGGCGGTTAGATGACGTTCGCGACGAAGTACGGGCCCTGGGCGTTGGTGGCCGGCGCCTCCGACGGTGTGGGTGCGGCGTTCGCCGAAGGGCTCGCCGAGCGCGGTGTCAACGTGGTACTGCTGGCCCGCCGGCAAGCCGTACTCGACCGCGTCGCGGCCGACATCGAGGCCAAGACGTCGGCGCAAACCCGTACCGCCGCAATCGATCTTGCTCGGCCGGGTGCCGCCGCGGAGGTGGCCGCGGCGACCCGCGACCTGGAGATCGGCACGCTCGTGTACTGCGCGGGTGCCGACCCCAATTTCGAGCCCTTCCTCGCCAATCCGATCGAGGCGGCCGAGGCGATGGTGCAGCGCAACTGCATGGTGCCCATGCAGTTATGTCACCATTACGCGCCCGCGATGGTGGAGCGCGGCAGCGGCGGCATCGTCATCTTCGGTTCCGGGGCCGGGCTGGCCGGCGGCGCGAACATGGTCGCCTACGGCGCATCGAAGGCGTTCGACATGGTCTTCGCCGAGGCCCTGTGGGCCGAACTCCACGACAAGGGCGTCGACGTTTTAGGCCTCATCCTGGGCAAGACCAACACGCCGGCATTGCGCGAACTCGAATACGCCCGCGGTCTGCTCGGGTCTCCCGACGAGGTGCCGCCGGACGCCGCGGCCGTGTCCGACGTCGTCGCCGAGGCGTTCGACAACCTCGGCAACGGCCCCACCCTGATGGTGGGCGACACCATGCGCGCCGCGGCGCAGCTGCTGGTATCGCTGAGCCGCAATCAGGCCGTCGAGCTCTTCGCGCAGGCCGCCGCCGCGGCCATGGGCCCCGACACCTAGCCCGCGCCGGCGGGAACCTCGGGCGTTCGCTGTGCGTCGTACCGGATGGCGGCGAG
>NZ_LZKI01000187.1 GCF_001672755.1 Mycobacterium colombiense
CAGCGGGATCTGGATCGGGCGTTGTTGGCGGCGGCCGGGTTCGGTAATACCGGCGCGGAGTTGTTCAACAAGGGTGGCCCGTATTTGGCGCGCGGCGCCGCCGACCTGGTCCCGTCGGCGCAACTGCTGGACACCTACAGCCCGGAAATCTATTGCACGCTGCACAACTACCACGACATCGTGCCCATCACCGGTGCCTCGGAGGGCGGCTTCAACGGCTACTCGTTGAACATGGACACCGAGGTCACGTCGGGACTGGGGCTTATCGCCAACCCGCTGTCGCTCGCCGCCGTCGCCGCGCTCACGCTGGGCCTCGGCGCCACGGCCGGTCTGGTCGGCGGTGCGCCGAACCCGTACACCTACCCGGAGAACCTGCCGCGGGTGAACGCGCGCGGCGGCCCGGGCGGTGCACCGGGGTGCTGGCAGCCGATCACCCGTGACCTGTGGCCCGCACCGGAGTTGGTGATGGACTCCGGCAACAGCCTCGCACCGTACAACCACCTGGACACCGGATCGCCGTATGCGATCGAGTACGTCTGGGGCCGCCAGGTCGGCGACAACACCATCAACCCGTAAACCCGATTAGCGCGCGAAAGCTCTGCCAGGCAACATCATTCGGTCGCCGGCATCAGCGGTCAACCCGCGCCGGCGGGAACGGTTATTCGAAAAATGATGTTGTGCGCCCGCCGATTTGACTGTTGCTTTGTTTGTGCCACGGCGTCGCGGTACATTTCATTGGTCTTATTGCATGTGTGTACAGGCTGGGTGGCGGCACCGAGATGAGGGGCAGGGTTGGCGACCGTGGGTTATCTGGACAACCACCCGCCTAGGTGGCTGCCCCTGATGATCTTCGGGCGCGCGGCGTAGCGCCATGGAGGGTTCACCCGTTCAGATCAACGACTCTCGCGAGCCGCCCTACAGGGTCATCACCTTCGTCGTGCTCGCGGTGCTCGCGGTGGTCTTCACCCTGGTCTACATCCAGTTCCGCGGAGGTTTCACGCCCAAGACGGAGCTGACCATGTTGGCGTCGCGGGCCGGGTTGGTGATGGATCCGGGTTCGAAGGTGACTTATAACGGGGTGGAGATCGGCCGGGTGGGGTCGATTGCGGAGACGGTGCGTGATGGGAAGCCGGCGGCGAAGTTCACGTTGGAGGTGTATCCGCGGTATTTGTCGTTGATCCCGTCGAATGTGAATGCCGATATCAAGGCGACGACGGTGTTCGGCGGTAAGTATGTGTCGTTGACGACGCCGGCGAATCCGTCGCCGCAGAAGATTTCGTCGCACACGGTGATCGATGCCCGGTCGGTGACCACCGAGATCAACACGTTGTTTCAGACGATTACGTCGATCGCGGAGAAGGTGGATCCGGTCAAGCTGAATTTGACGTTGAGTGCGGCGGCGCAGTCGTTGACGGGGTTGGGGGAGAAGTTCGGTCAGTCGGTGACCAATGCCAATGCGTTGCTTGATGATGTGAATCCGCAGCTGCCGCAGGCGCGCAAGGATATTCAGCGGTTGGCGGCGTTGGGGGATGCGTATGCGAACGCGTCGCCGGATCTGTTCGACTTTTTGAACAATGCGGTGGTCACCGCGCGCACGATCAATGCTCAGCAGCGGGATCTGGATCGGGCGTTGTTGGCGGCGGCCGGGTTCGGTAATACCGGCGCGGAGTTGTTCAACAAGTCTTG
>NZ_LZKI01000188.1 GCF_001672755.1 Mycobacterium colombiense
GCCAACTGCGCCCGCGCGGTATACAACGCCGCGGTATACCCAGCAGGACCCGAACCAATAACGATCACGTCGTGGACGTCGGAGGTGCTCATAAGCGGCCACACTACTGCGAATTCGTTAAGCGCCCGCTCAATCTCCCTCGCCGCCAAAGGCAAAGACGTGAAGCAGCGCACACAACACCACGTTGTGTCTTCACAACACATGACCTCTACTGACGCCGCCGTAAGCGGTGCACTATGGAAATCGCGACCCGTGGGTCCAACGACGAACTTACGGGTGCCCACAGACCCAACATCATCGCGATGCCGCGGCCCGACAGCCCGCCCCGCCGCCGCACCACGGCCGATCTGCGGCCCACCCGCAACGAGGAATGAGAACGCCACATGACCACCGCACGTCCCGTCAAGACCCGCAACGACGGTCAGTGGGCGCTGGGCAGTCGCGAGCCGCTCAACCACGCCGAGCAATTCAAGAGCGACGACGCGCCGCTCAACGTGCGCGACCGCATCATCAACATCTATTCCAAGCAGGGTTTCGACAGCATCGCCAAGGACGATCTGCGCGGGCGATTCCGCTGGATGGGCCTCTACACCCAGCGTGAGCAGGGCTACGACGGCAGCTGGACCGGCGACGAGAACACCGACAAGATCGAAGCCAAGTACTTCATGATGCGGGTCCGCTCCGACGGCAAGGCGATGACCGCGCACACGATGCGCACCCTGGGCCAGATTTCGACCGAATTCGCCCGCGACACCGCCGACATCAGCGACCGGGAAAACCTGCAGCTGCACTGGGTCCGCATCGAGGACGTCCCCGAGATCTGGCGGCGGCTCGACTCCGTCGGCCTGCAGACCACCGAGGCCTGCGGCGACTGCCCCCGCGGCATCCACGGTTCGCCCCTGGCCGGCGACTCGCTCGACGAGATTCTCGACCCGTCGCCCGCGATCGACGAGATCGTCCGGCGCTCGCTGAACAACCCCGAGTACGCCAACTTGCCGCGCAAGTACAAGACCGCGGTCTCCGGCCTCCAAGACGTCTCGCACGAGACGCACGACATCGCGTTCGTGGGCGTCAACCACCCCGACCACGGCCCCGGCCTGGACCTGTGGGTGGGCGGCGGCCTCTCGACCAACCCGATGCTGGCCCAGCGGCTGGGTGTGTGGGTGCCGCTGGACGAGGTCGCCGACGTCTGGGAAGGCGTCACCCAGCTGTTCCGTGACTACGGCTACCGCCGGCTGCGCGCCAAGGCCCGGCTGAAATTCCTGGTCAAGGACTGGGGCGTGGAGAAGTTCCGCGAGGTCCTCGAGACCGAGTACTTGAACCGCCGGCTGATCGATGGACCGGCGCCCGCGCCGGTCAAGCACACCATCGACCACGTCGGGGTGCAAAAGATCAAGAACGGCCTCAACGCCGTCGGCGTCGCGCCGATCGTCGGACGCGTGAAGGGCAGCACCCTGTCGGCCGTGGCCGACCTGATGGAAACGGCCGGCTCCGACCGGGCGCGGTGGACCCCGTTCCAAAAGCTGGTCATCCTCGACGTCGCCGACGACAAGGTCGACGACCTGGTCGCGGGTCTGGAAGCGCTTGGCCTGCCGTCGGGGCCGTCGTCATGGCGCAAGAACACCATGGCGTGCACCGGAATTGAGTACTGCAAGCTGTCGTTCGCCGAAACCCGGGTTCGGGCACAGACTTTGGTGCCCGAGCTGGAGCAGCGCCTGGCCGACGTCGACTCCAAGCTCAACCTGCCGATCAGCGTGCACCTCAACGGATGCCCGAACTCGTGCGCCCGAATCCAGGTGGCCGACATCGGATTCAAGGGACAGTGGATCGACGACGGCGACGGCAACTCGGTCGAGGGTTTCCAGGTGCACCTCGGCGGCGGCCTGGGCGAGCAGAGCGGCTTCGGCCGAAAGTTGCGCCAGCACAAGGTCACCAGCGCCGAACTGGGCGACTACATCGACCGGGTGACGCGCAAGTACATCGACGGCCGTCAGGATGGCGAGGCGTTCGCCTCCTGGGCGCTGCGCGCCGACGAGGACGAGTTGCGCTGAGGCCCAGGTGAACACACTCGTACTCACCGCGCACGGCAGCCGCGACCCACGGTCGGGCGCCAACGCGCAGGCCGTGGCCGATCGGCTGGCGCTGATGCGGCCCGACCTCGACGTGCGGCTGGCGTTCCTCGAGCTCAACATCCCGAACTTCGTCGACGTGCTGGCGGGGTTGCTGGACGCCCGCCGCGCGGTGGTCGCCCCGTTGCTGCTGGCCAGCGCCTATCACGCGCGCCTGGACATTCCCAAGCAGATCGCCGACGCCGGCGCCCACGGCATCCGGCAGGCCGACGTGCTCGGCGAAGACGAGCGGTTGGTGTCGGTGCTGCGCGAACGGCTGGTCGAGGTCGGGGTCTCCCCGCTCGACGACGACCTCGGCGTGATGGTGGTGGCGATCGGCTCGTCGAACCTCGCCGCCAATGCCCGCACCGCGAGGGTGGCGAGCCGGCTGGCCGCCGGCACCCAATGGGCAGGGGCCACCACGGCTTTCGCCACCCGACCCGAGGCTTCGGTGGCCCGCGCCGCCGACCGGCTGCGCCGCCGCGGCGCGCGCCGCCTGGTCATCGCGCCGTGGTTCTTAGCGCCGGGCCTCCTCACCGACGGCGTGTCAAACTTCGCCCGGGACAACGGCATTCCGATGGCTGCGCCCCTGGGGGCACACCGGCTGGTGGCCGAGACCGTGCTCGACCGCTACGACGAGGCGATCGCCGAGGACGCCGCGGCCTAGCTTTTCGACGCCGTGCTGAGGATGTGGCTGAGCAGGTCGCGGATCGCTCCGGCCGGCGGGGTGCGCCCGCCGATCCAGATGGCCCGAAACTTGCGGCGCAGGTCCAACTTCGGGATCTCCACCGCGTGCAGCCGGCCGAACGCCAGGTCGTCGGCGACGGCCAGCCGGCTCATGGTCGCCGGGCCCGCGCCGGCGAGCACCGCGGCGCGCATCGCCGCCGCGGACGTCAATTCCAGTACGGGCGCGGCCTGTTGCATGTCCTCGCCGAGCACCTTGCGCAACGCCACCGTCAGCGAATCCCGGATGCCCGAGTGGAGTTCGCGGGCCACCAGCGGCGTCTGGGCAAGTTCGCGCGCAGTCACCACCCGGCCCCGTCGTGCCCACTTGTGGTCGGGCGCAACCACGATCACCAGCTCGTCCTCCCCCACCACGCAGCTACCCAAACCCTTTGGCGTGCCCGGGTTTTCGACGAATCCGAGGTCGGCGCTGCCATCACGGACCGCGGCGATGGCATGGTCACTGTTGGTGGCGGTCAACATCACCTGAGGCGCGGTATCGCCGCGCCGTGTCGCATCGGCCTGCAGGGATAGCAGCCAGTGCGGCATGAGCTGTTCGGAGATCGTCTGGCTGGCCGCCACTCGGATGCGTTCGCGGCCTTCCTTTCGCAGCGAACCCAGGCCCGCATCGATCTCGCCGGCGACCTCGAGCAACCGGGTCGCCCAATCCGCGACGATCAGGCCCGCGGGCGTCAGTTGCGAGCCGCGCGTCGTCCGAACAGCCAGGGTGACGCCGATCTGAGCCTCCATCGTGGCAAGCCGCCGGGATATCGCCTGCTGGGTCAGCCCCAGCTCACGGGCGGCCCGGCCCAGGCTGCCGGTCTCGGCGATCGCCAAAAACGCCTCGAACGACGCGAGTTCGGGTAACCGGGGGCTGAGGGGCATGGGCGGCGGCTCACAATCAAATCGTGTGACACAACTATAGCTTGTGACACCACAACGCCACACCTCTACTCACGCCCCGCCCGAGCCGGAAGGATGGGACACATGAGGCGTGCAGGCCGGTAGCCCGCGCGGGCGTCCTCGCGCTAAATTAGCCAGCCAGACCGTGTTTGACGGCCCGCAGCCGGCTGACCCCGCTAGCCCAGAAGGAAGGACAACACTCGTGGCCTACGTGATCGCCGAGCCCTGTGTCGACATCAAAGACAAGGCGTGCATTGAGGAATGCCCCGTCGACTGCATCTACGAGGGTGCCCGGATGCTCTACATCCACCCCGACGAGTGCGTCGACTGCGGTGCCTGCGAGCCGGTGTGCCCGGTCGAGTCCATCTACTACGAGGACGATCTGCCCGCCGAGCACACCCAATACTTGCAGATCAACGCCGATTTCTTCACCGAGCTCGGCTCGCCCGGCGGCGCTGCGAAGGTCGGCCTGACCGAGAACGATCCCGCCCCGGTCAAGGAGCTGGAGAGCCGGGCAGAGGCGTCGTAGCCGCCCCGCGCCGCTAGTCCCATCCGGACAGCCCGAACGTATCGCTGGGCCGCCGCCCCGAAAGCTTCTGAACCACCCACTGGTTCATCGACACCCGCTGTTCGGCGGCCTCGACGGCCAGGCGGCTGTGCAGCTCCGGGGACGTCCTGATCACGATCGTGCCGCTGTAGTTGCGGTCCGCCATCGGGGTCGGCAGCGTTTCGCCGGTGTTCCGCATGATGTCGGTGGCGGTCGACGGCCGTCTCGACCGCCTCGATGGCCTCTTGCGCGGTCGGCGCTTCGTAGCGCATGAACGGCAATTCCAGACAGGCGCCGACGTATTGGCCGTGGTAGGGCGACCACGCGACGCGGTAGGTGTAGTGGTTCACGCCGGGTTGGTAGCACGGGCGCTAGCTGATTCGCGAGTCACATATCCACACCCGGAGAGCCGGCGCACCCTTCTCCAGCCCAATGTGACCGTCCCAAATCCGCTAGCGCATGCGCTAGCGGATCCGAGAGTCATCTGCCCGTTTCGTAAGGTGAGGCAATGCGGACAGCTCGAATCATCCACGTCATCCGGCAGATAGGGTCGTTGGCGGTCACCGCCGTCACCGCGGCGTCCACCCTCAACGCCTATCGGCCGCTGGCGCGCGGCGGATTCCCCTCGCTGTATTCGTGGATGTTCGGGCTCGCCGTCACCGAATTACCGCTGCAAACGCTGCTGACCCAGCTCAGTGGCCTGGCGCTGACCGGCCGTCGCCTGGCCCGGCCCGTGCGAATAACCGCGTGGGTGGTCGCCGGCCTCTCGGCGCTGGGCCTACTCAACCTCAGCCGCGCGGGCCATCGGGCCAACGCCCCCCTGGCCGAGGCGCTGGACGACGGACTGGGGGCCGACCGGCTCACCGAGTCGGCAAACCTGTGGCGGCGCCCGGCCGGCAGCGGCACAGCCAAGACGCCCGGCCTCTTAAGAATGCTGCGCATCTACCGCGACTACGCCCACGACTCCGACATCAGCTACGGCGAATATGGCAGCGCCAATCACCTGGACATCTGGCGACGCCCGGACCTCGACCCGGCCGGCAAGGCGCCGGTGCTCTTCCAAATCCCCGGCGGCGCCTGGACGACGGGAAACAAACGCGGACAAGCACATCCGCTGATGAGCCACCTCGCCGAGCTCGGCTGGATCTGCGTGGCGATCAACTACCGGCACAGCCCGCGCAACACCTGGCCCGACCACATCGTCGACGTCAAGCGCGCGCTGGCCTGGGTGAAAGAGCACATCGCCGAATACGGCGGCGACCCCGAATTCGTCGTCATCACCGGCGGCTCGGCCGGCGGCCACCTGACGGCGCTGGCCGCGCTGACACAGAATGACCCGCAATTTCAGCCGGGATTCGAAGACGCCGACACCAGCGTCCAGGCGGCGGTGCCGTTCTACGGCATCTACGACTTCACCCGGTTCGACAAGTCCCTGCACCCGATGATGCCGGGCCTGCTGATCAAGTCGATCATCAAACAAAAGCCCTCGACGCACCTGCAGACCTTCGAGGCCGCGTCGCCGGTCAACCACGTCCGCCCCGACGCTCCCCCGTTCTTCGTCCTGCACGGCACCAACGACTCGCTGGCCTACGTCGAGCAAGCCCGCACGTTCGTCGAGCAACTCCGGCAAGCCAGCACCCAGCCGGTCGTCTACGCCGAATTACCGCTCACCCAACACGCTTTCGACATCTTCGGCTCGGTCCGCGCCGCGCACACCGCGGTGGCCGTCGAGCAATTCCTCGCCGAGATCTACGCGGCGCACCTGCGAGCCGACGTCGTTGCGGCCCCGGAGGTGTCGTAGGGGCAGGACACGGCCCTACTGCACCGTGACGGCCAGCGTGTAGGTGCAGGCCGGTTTGGCGTCCTTGCCCACGAAGCTGGTGTACGCCGTGCTGATCGTGGTGCTCCCCGGCTTCAGCGCGGTGAACGTCCACTCTTCGACGCCCGGTGCGCCCAGCGCGTCGGAGGTCGGCTGGACGAACTGGTGGGTGAGCTGCTTGACGACCGAAGAATCGCCGATCTTGGTGTCGGGGGTCCACCGGTAGGGAGTGGTGTAGTTCGAGCCCAACTCCACGACCAGGGTGTTGCCGACGGCGAGGGTGACGTTCTGACTGATCTCGCTCTGCGTCAGCACATCGGTCATGGGTACCTGGAGCGTCTTGGTCGACGGGGGGTTCCTGGACGCGAAGTGGCAGCCCACCACCGTCGACAACACGAGCACGGCGACTGTTACCAGCAGCCTGACTTTCACCAGATCCCCCTTCCGATTCCGCCCAGGAGCCTAATAGGTCTCAATCCAGACCGAAGATAGGCGACGGGGGACCGCGTCGCCTTCTCTCGTCCAAACAGAGGGCTTACTCGATTGCTGTGCTGGAAGCATCACGGCCGGCCCGGCCGGGCTCCGCGGCGGCATGCTCCTCAAGGCTCCAGCTCGCGAGAATCTTCAGCGCCTCCTCGGACGGTGAATTCGGTTCCGCGGTGTAGCCGACCAGCGACAGACCCGGAGCCGCGGTGATGGCGAAAACGTTGTAGGTCAAGGATAATTCGCCGAATTCGGCGTGGCGAAAAACTTTCACGCCGTGCCGGTGCGCGGTGACGTTATGGGCAGCCCAGCGACTGCGAAAGTCGTCGCTGCGGGTTGCCAGCTCGCCGACTATCCGAGTGATGGAAGGCGAATGGGGAGAACGGGCCGCCTCGGCCTGTAGCAGGGCGACAACCTCGTCGGCCGACCCTTCCCATTCCGGAAACACCTGCTCGGAATGGGTGTCGAAGAAGATGAATCGAGCGACGTTCGGCATACCGGCCGCCCGGTCGAAAATCGGGGCATACAACGCTCGACCAAGTCGGTTAGCCGCGAGTATGTCCAGGCTGCCGTTCATGACGATCGCGGGTGAGGCAGCCATACCGTCGATCAGCGCCTGCACCCCCTCCGGGATCGTCTGACTGGTTCCTCGCTTCACGCGGGCAACGCGCGTCGCGATCGTCGCGCGCACGAGATCGAAGAAGTGGGTCGTCTCGTCATCAGTGAGTCGCAGCGCACGCGCCACTGCGTGCAACACGTCGTCAGAAACGCCCGCCACGTTGCCGCGCTCGATCTGCGTGTAGTACTCGGTGCTGACCCCGGCCAGTTGGGCGACTTCCTCGCGCCGCAAACCGGGCACTCGACGCCGCCGGCCGGCCGGCAAGCCCAGCTCCTCGGGCCCGATCCTCGCCCGCCGTGTCATCAAGAACTCCTTGATGTCCTTGGCGATGTCCATATCCGCCACAGTAGGCAAACATCGGCCGCATCAGGCAGGGGCTGCCGGTACCCCCGATAACCAGCGCCTCCCTAACCTTGCGACGCGTGCGTAGCGTCGGCCGAAAGGAGGTCATCGACATGTCCAATGAAACCCAGGCACAGGAAGCCTTCGACAATTTCGTCCAGTTGTGGACCACAGGGACGACAGCAGGCCGCCGCGCCCCGGTCTTGCGGCGCCCCGACGAAGTCGGTCTCGACTACGAGGACGTCGTCTTTCCCTCGATGGACGGCGTGCCATTGGAAGGCTGGTTCATCCCGGCGGATTCGGACAAGCTGATCATCCACAATCACTTCCTGCCGGGGAATCGCTACGGCTATCCAGGGCATCTCCCCGAGTTCGGTGGCCTGGGCGGATTCGAGGTCAACTTGCTGCCCGAGTACAGGGCGCTGCACGACGCGGGCTACAACGTGCTCGCCTACGACATCCGCAACCACGGGATGAGCGGACAGGGTAACGGCGGCATCGCCGGGATCGGCCTGACCGAATACCGCGACGTGATCGGCTCGCTGCGTTATGCGGCGGCCCGTCCCGACACCAAGACAATGAAGAAGGCGTTGCTGTCCGTCTGTTTGGGAGCCGACTCCACCGCCGTCGCTTGGTCCAAGCATCCCGACGAGTTCTCGGAAATCCAGGCCATGGTGATGCTGCAGCCGGTCTCCGGGCGCTACATCGTGGAGGAATTCGTCAAGGGCATCGGCATGGAAAACGGCTACGAGAAGTTCGACAAAGCGGTGCACGAACGTACCGGCTTCCACCTGTCCGAGCAGTCACCGCTCGAACATGTGAAGGCCGTCACCGTGCCCACGCTGGTCGCCCAGGTGCACGACGACGCGATGACACGACCCCAAGACGTGCAGGACATCTACGACGCGATTCCCGTCGCTGAGAAGCGTCTGTACTGGATCGAGGGCACGGACCGCCGCTTCGATGGCTACAACTTCTTCGGCGCGCATCCCGAGCTGCCGGTCGAATGGTTCGACAAGCACATCGGCTGACAGCCCTGAGCGCCCAATGCCCAAGCCGCGCAGACCGGACGCGTCCGGCAGGATGGGCTGGTGTTTGGCCTTGAACTGATCGTTGCCCTGGTGTCCACCGTCATCGTCGGGACGGTCATCGGGCGGCGCTATCGCGTCGGCCCCCCGGTGTTGCTCATCTTTCTGGGCGTCCTGCTGGGGCTGATCCCTCAATTCGCGCACATCCGGGTCAACGGCGAGATCGTGCTGCTGTTGTTTCTTCCGGCGATCCTTTACTGGGAGGGCCTCAACACCAGCTTCCGCGAGATCCGGGCCAACGCACGCATCATCGTGTTCCTCAGCGTCGTCCTGGTGATCGCCACCGCGGTGGCGGTGTCGTGGACGGCGCGGGCGCTGGGCATGAATCCACACGCGGCCGGCGTCCTGGGCGCGGTCCTATCGCCCACCGACGCGGCCGCGGTGGCCGGTCTCGCGAAGAAGCTGCCACGCCGGTCGCTGACCGTGCTGAAGGCCGAGAGTCTCATCAATGACGGCACCGCCCTGGTGCTGTTCGCCACCAGCGTCAACGTTGCGATCGGAGGCTCGGCGATCACCCCGCCCGAGGTGACGGCCCGGTTCATCGGCTCCTACCTCGGCGGGATCGCGGCCGGGCTGCTGGTCGGTGGAGCGGTGACGATGCTGCGCAAGCGAATCGACGCACCCCAGGAGGAAGGGGCGTTGAGCCTGGTGACGCCGTTCGCGGCCTTCTTGCTGGCTCAATCGATGGAGTGCAGCGGAGTCGTCGCGGTGATGGTGTCGGCGCTCGTCCTGGCCTACGCCAGCCCGCTGGTGATCCGCGCCCGTTCCCGGCTGCAGTCCTTCGCCTTCTGGGACATCGCGACATTTCTGCTCAACGGCTCGTTGTGGGTGTTCGTCGGCGTCCAGATCCCGGGAGCGCTGCGCGGCATCGTGGGCGTCGACGGCGGCGTTCGGCACGCCTTGTTCGTGGCGCTGGTGATCACCGGCGTGGTGATCGTGTCTCGCATCTTCTGGGGCGAAATCACCACGCTGCTGATCCGGCTCATCGACCGCCGCCAGGTGCAACGCGAACGCCGGGTCAATTGGCGCCAGCGCTTCGTCACCGTTTGGGCGGGATTCCGCGGGGCCGTCTCGCTAGCGGCGGCGGTGGCCGTGCCGATGACAACGCTGAGCGGCGCGCCCTTCCCCGACCGCAGCCTGCTCATCTTCATCGTGACCGTCGTCATTCTGGTGACCGTCCTGGTCCAGGGCAGCACGCTGCCCGCCGTGGTGCGGTGGGCGAACATGCCCGAAGATGTGACCCACGCCGAGGAACTGCATTTGGCTCGTTGTCGGGGGTCCCAAGCCGCCCTCGCCGCGCTGCCCACGGTGGCCGACGAAGTCGGCATCGGCGACGACCTGAGGCGCAGGCTGCAAAAGGAGTACGAGGAGAAGGCGGCGCTGGTGCTGGCCACCGAGAACGGTTCGCCGAACAGCCGCATACTCAAGGGCCGGGAGAAGGTCCGGCGGGTGCGGCTGGGCGTGCTCGAACACAAGCGCCGGGAAATCACTTCGCTGCGCAACCAAAACCTCATCGACGACATCGTCCTGCGCGAATTGCAGAACGAGATGGATCTCGAGGAAGTGCAACTGCTCGCCGCCGCTGCCGACGACGACGACGAGGACGAATAGGGCCCGTCGGTGGCCAACCGTACAGTCGGCCCCATGCTGCGGCCCAGTTCGACGCTGGTGCGACGGTCGCGGGTGTTCGCCGAGGCCAGCGCGGACTCCGGCGGCGGCTTCGACGAGTTGTCCCGAGTGCTGCCGTCGTACCACAGCGTGCTCGCCGAGTACGCCCACCCGCATGCGCTTCCCGAGCTGGCGGCCGTGCGAGAACGGTTGCGCGGCTGGCGGTTCTACGATGGCTTCCGGGTCGACGCCGGCGCGCCCGCGCGGCACCCACAGGTGGGCACCCGCACGCCGGTGCTATCCGATGACGGCAGCGACCTGGCGGCCGCGATCCAGACGATCCTCGAATCGGGGTTCGACGATCTGAACCGGGCCGTCGCCGAGGCGTTCGACGGCGCCACCATTTCGGTCGCCATCCACGACGGCCTGTTCGACCTCCAGCTGCGCCAGCGCGGCATGCTGCGCGCGTTGCGCGCCGCCGAGTTATCCGATGGCACTTTGCGTTTCCTGCTCTGGGCCGCCGCGCTGCTGAGCCCGCAACCGCCGTCGCTGATGGTGCTGAACGAACCGGAGACCTCACTGCACCCCGACCTGGTGGGCCCGCTGGCATCGCTGATCCGCACCACCGCCGCTCAAACGCAGGTCGTGGTGGTCACCCACTCTCGCTCGCTGCTGGAATTTTTGGACACGACGCCGGTAGCGGATATGCAGGACGCCGCCGACGGCCGCGCCATCGAGATCGAGTTGTACAAGGACTGGGGCGAAACACGGATCAATGGCCAGACTTTGGTGACGACACCCCGGTGGGATTGGGGCACGCGTTAGCGGCGCTTCGACGCTTCGAGTGTGCATCCTGGGCGGCTCAGCTCGGCCTGTCGCCGCCGTGGCCGCACACTCAACGCCCTCAGCACACGCTCAAGCCACAATTTGCCTGTCAGGCAATATTGCCCACCGGGCAAGTTCGGGGTACGTTGGTCGCTGTGACCGGACTCCGTGAGCGCAAGAAGGCCGACACCCGGCGCGCGCTCAGCGACGCCGCGTTGCGGCTGGCCTTCGAGCGCGGCCTGGAAAACGTGACGCGCGAAGACGTCGCGAACATGGCGGGCGTCTCGCTGCGCACGTTCAACAACTACTTCAGCGGCAAATACGAGGCGCTCGCCTACCGGCAAGCCGAACGCGTGCGCCGCAGCGTTGCCGTGCTGCGACAGCGTCCCGCCGACGAGCCGCTGTGGACGGCGCTCACCCATGCGGTGCTCGAGCCGTTGGAGGCCGACTTCGGCGACGTACACGGCGACGAGAACCGCGCGCCCAGCCGCCAAGAGCTTGTCGAGGTCCGCAAACTCGTCATGCACCCGCAGGTACGAAACTCGGTGCCACACGACCTCTTTGACGAATTGCTCCACGTGATCGCCGAACGTACGGGCACCGACCCCGACCGCGACCTCTACCCACGGCTGGTGATGTCCGTCGTGCGCGCCGTCGGCGATGCCGCGGCCGACGCCTACGTGCGGGCCGATCCGCCGGTGGCCATCACCGCACTGATCCGCGAGGGCTTCGCCGCCGTCAGCGTGGGCCTACCCGAACCTCCCAGAAAGAAGGCACGCCATGACTGACGAACATGCCGACGTCGTCATCGCCGGCGCCGGGCCCAACGGCCTGCTCCTGGCCTGCGAACTCGCGCTGGCCGGTGTCAGGCCCGTCGTGCTGGACGCCCTGCCCGGTCCCAGCTCCGAGCCGAAGGCCAACGGCCTTGTCGGACAGGTCGTTCGAATGCTCGACATGCGCGGCCTGTATCAGGCCTTCACCGGTGACGACGCGCCACCACAACCCAACCCCGGGTGGATTTTCGCGGCCATGGGACTGAACTTCACTGAAGTGCCCGACAACCCCATGCATGTCTTGGCCATGCAACAGCCCCGGCTGGTGCGGCTGCTGGAAAAGCAGGCCCGTGATCTCGGAGTGGACCTGCGCTGGGGCCATGAACTCGTCGACATCGAGCAGACGCCGGAATCCGTTGCGCTGACGGTCTCGTCGCCCGAGCGCGATTACGCCCTCACCGCCGACTATGCCGTTGGCGCCGACGGTGGGCGCAGCCTGGTCCGCAAGGTGCTCGGCATCGACTTTCCCGGCTTCACCTCGCCGATGGTGAGCCGGCTCGCACATGTGCATATGCCCGACGAGTTCCGCCGACCCCAGTACTGCATCGAGATCCCGGGATTCGGCGTGCTGCCCTTCGGACACAACCGCTTTGACCGCGGCGGGATCATCTACGCCGAGTTCGAGCCGGGCCGGGCACTACTCGGGACCATCGAATTCGGCCCGCCGGTCCCCGACGTTCCCATGAGCCTGACCGAGCTGCGGGATAGCGCGCGCCGCGTCCTGGGCGTGGACATCCCGTTCGAGGAGCCGAAAGACGCAGGGCCGCATGCCCTTCGACGGATCAACGGGCAGAACACTCGGCAGGTCGAGCGCTATCGCCATGGCCGGGTACTGCTTCTCGGCGATGCCGCACACGTGCACAGCCCGCTGGGCGGTCCGGGTTTGAACCTGGGCCTGCAGGACACGATGAACCTGGGCTGGAAGCTGGCGGCCGAGATCAACGGCGCGGCGCCGGCCGGATTGCTCGACACCTATCAGTCCGAGCGCTATCCGGTCGGCCGGCGCGTTGTGATGCACTCGCTGGCCCAGATCGCGCTCATGGCGCCGGGCCCGGAAGTCGGCGCGCTGCGCACGCTGATGGGCGAGCTCTTTACCTTCCCCGACTCGCAACAGCACATGGCGGCGCTACTCGCCGGCGCCGACGTCCGGTATGACGTGGGCGACGGCCATCCCCTGTCGGGCTGGCTCGTGCCTGACCTGACGTTCGACGACGGCCGGCGGGTCGCCGAGCTGCTCCACGACGGCCGCCCGGTTCTGCTGGACCTCGGCGGAGGCTTCGCGGCCGCGGCGGGTGGCTGGGCCGATCGGGTCGACACCGTCGGCGCGAGCATGGCCGACCGGCCCGCCGCGGCGCTGCTGATCCGGCCGGACGGCTACGTCGCCTGGGCAGCCGACGAATTCGGCTCGGCCCAGGAAGCAGCGCTGCATGCGGCCCTGCAGCGCTGGTTCGGGCCGCCGACCGGCGAATAGCGGCGCCCGGAAGCGAAGTTCACAGAGAGTTCAGGCACGCGTCGGTTCAGCATTGATGAGTGCACACGCGCACCGCGTGTCCTCACGTTATGCGCGTTGTACAGGTCGCCAATTTCTATGGCCCTCGCTCCGGCGGCCTCCGCACCGCGATCGACCGGCTGGGCGCGGAATATTGCGCCAGTGGGCATGAGGTCTACTTGATCGTCCCCGGCCGCTGCGCGGAGCGTACTCAGCTGCCCACCGGGGTGGTACGAATCACCTTGCCCGCTAGGCTGATTCCTTTCACCGGGGGTTACCGCGCGGTGATGCCGGGACCCGTCAAAACGCTACTGGAAGCGCTTCGGCCCGACGCGTTGGAGGTCTCTGACCGGCTCACGCTGAGGTCGCTGGGGCCTTGGGGCCGCGAATACGGCGCGCGGACCGTGATGATATCCCATGAACGCCTGGATCGACTTGTGGGACAAATACTTCCGCGCCGTCCCGCGCAGAAGTTCGCCGACGTCGCCAACAGGCGCACGGCGGCCAACTATGACACCGTGGTGTGTACGACCGGTTTCGCGCGCGAGGAATTCGATCGGATCGGTGCGGCCAACACCGTCACAGTCCCGCTCGGCGTGGACCTGCAGACGTTTCATCCCCGCCGGCACTCACATCTGGTGCGCGAGCGGTGGGCCGCGCCGCAGCAAATGCTGCTGGTTCACTGCGGCCGCCTGTCGGTCGAAAAACGCGTCGACCGCAGCATCGACGCACTGGGCGCGCTGTGTCATGCCGGCGTCGACGCTCGGTTGGTCGTGGTGGGCGAGGGGCCGATGCGGGCGAAGCTGCAGAGACAGGCCTCCCGCCTTCCGATCGACTTCACCGGCTTCATCAATGACCGGCATACCGTCGCGGGGTTGCTGGCCACGGCGGACGTGACGCTGGCACCGGGACCGCACGAGACATTCGGGCTGGCCGCGCTGGAATCACTGGCGTGCGGAACACCGGCCGTGGTGTCGCGCACGTCGGCGCTCACCGAGATCGTCACCCCGGACAGCGGCGCCTTAGCCGACAACGACCCGTTCGCCATGGCGTGGGCGGTCGGCACGATCGTCGACCGGCCCGAACAACACCGCCGGACCTCTGCACGACGCCGCGCGGAGAACTTCACCTGGGAACGGGCGGCGGCGGGCATGCTCGCGTCGTTGGGAACTGCTCAGGAAAGCGCCTAGCCCGATTCCTCTCCACCCGACGCCCCGACCATCGCTTCGACCTGTGCACGCGTCAGCGTGGTGACGCTTCCGTCCGGTAGGCCCACTGTGCGATCGACGGCAATCCCGTGCAGTCTGAAACGCGTTGCGAGAGCGTCGATCGCCCGTGCCCGCGCGGCATCGTCGCTCGCCTCGAGCACATCGAGGACGGTCGAGTTCGTGCGGGCGGCGAGTCCATAGATCATGTCGGCGACCCCTTCGGGGTCGAAGGTGTCGAAGACGCCGTCGGCGACTCCTTCGGAGATCAGGCGCGTCAACAGAGGCAAGGACAACGCCTGGTCCACGGCCAGTATTCGTGCGTACACCTGGGCGTTGTCGGGACGCAGCAATGCCACCATGGCCGCCAGCTGTTCGGGGACGCCCATCTTCATCTTGACGTCAAAACCGGCTTGCAGCATCGCATTGAGGCGATCCAGCGCATTCCCGCCGCACGCGGCGACGGCATCCTCGATGACGCTGAACGCCGCTCGCGCACTGCGCTCGGCCAGGGCGGCTATCAGCGCGTCTTTCGACGGAAACCAGTGATAGAAGGCACCTTTGGAGACGCCGGCGTCGGCGATCAACTCGTTCAGGCTGACATTGTCATAGCCACGCCGCAGAAATAGTTCGGTCGCTCTGTCCAGCAGCTCCGCCCGGCGGATATCGGGGTGCTTAACTACCCGCGGCACCCGGGCGATCCTGGGTTGTTCCTGGCACGGTCTCAGGCGTGCGGGGTTCCGGTTTCCAGCCCACGTAGGTCAGGTAAAGCCCGGCCGAGGCCAGGCCGATGAACAACACCCATATCGCCGCGTAAGCGCCCGAGCTGTAGATGGCGTTGCCGGCCGCGTCGTAGGCCATGGGAATGGTCAACAGCAACAGCCCGCGGATGAGGAAGAACCAGCCCACGACGGACACGATGATCGCCGCGAGTCCGCGCCAGTACTGGTGAAAAGCGATGATGAACAGCCCACCCATCAAGAGGATGGCGCCATATAGCCACGGCCACATCGGATTTGCCTTGAACTCGGTGAACAGCGCCTGCATATACGAGCCGCGAATCGCGACCGTCGTGGGCACGATGGTGAGATACGGGCCCATCACGCGGGCGAACATGCGTGTGCGGATCTGTGACTGCTGCGAAGTGTTCATTGCACCACCTCCATCTGCGCGGTCAGCATAACCGACCAGTGGTCGGTATGCCAGACCATTGGTCGGACAACGCTGTGCGCCCGCAGGCGGCGGTTAGCTCGCTGCGCTGATTAGGCTCGCTGGAGACCGAGAAGGAGGATCCGGTGGGAGCACGCAGTCAGGTATTGATCACCGCCACCGAGTTGACGGACGTCATCTCGGCTGGTGACCCGGTCACCATCCTGGACGTGCGGTGGAGAATCGACGCCCCCGACGGGTGGCCGGCCTATTTGGACGGGCACATTCCGGGCGCCGTCTACGTCTCGCTCGACGATGACCTGAGCGACCACACGGTCTCCGGCAAGGGCCGTCATCCGCTGCCGTCGGGGCGCAACCTGGAGACCGTCGCGCGTGGCTGGGGAATCCGGCAGGACGGGCTGGTTGTGGCGTACGACGACTGGAACCGGGCCGGTTCCGCACGAGCGTGGTGGGTGCTCACCGCGGCCGGACTGGACAACGTACGCATCCTGGACGGCGGCCTGGCCGCGTGGCGCTCGGCCGGGCACGGTCTCGAGACCGGGCCCGTCGATCCGGCACCCGGGAATGTGACTGTGCCGCAACCTGATCTGTATGCCGGAAGCCGCCGTACGCTGACGGCCGAGCGCGTCGCCGAAGACACCGTGACGCTGCTCGACGCGCGTGCACCGGAACGCTACCGCGGCGACGTCGAACCCCTCGACCCGGTCGCCGGCCACATTCCCGGCGCGAAGAATCTGCCCAGCACCTCGGTCCTGGCGGCCGACGGCACCTTCCTCGACGACGACTCAGTGGCACAACTGTTGTCCGATCGCGCTATCGAGCGTCACGACGCGGTGGGCGCCTACTGCGGCTCGGGCGTCACCGCCACGGTCACGATCGCCGCGCTCGCCGCGACGGGCCGCGACGCGGCGTTGTATCCGGGGTCGTGGTCGGAGTGGAGTTCGGATCCCGAGCATTCGGTGGAGCGGGGCGAGTCGTAAGCCGCCTTTCGCCGCGCGGCGAGTAGACCATAGGGCAGTTCTCGAAAGCGCTAGCAGATGCGCTAGCTGATCTGCGAAGCACCATATGGGTCGGAGCGCGGATCTTTGTTAGCCTGTGGTCGATAGCGCCTAGGGTTCCGACTTCACGTGCCTGGTCCGAGCGGCGCCACCGCGTCCCCCGACGGGACGCGGTCATCTGAACGGACAAAAGCCTGGAGGACCCCGGCCGGTGCGCCTCGCGCCGGCCAGAAGGTCCTTTCATGCTGGCTCTTTTCATTCTTTTTGTCATCGCGCTGGCGGCCGGGGCGCTCGGCGGACTGGTAGGCACCGGATCGTCGCTGGTGCTGCTGCCCGCGTTGGTCATGATGTATGGGCCGCGAATTGCGGTGCCCGTCATGGGCATTGCGGCGGTGATGGCCAATGTCGCGCGTGTTGCGGCCTGGTGGCGGCAGATTCGCTGGCGCCCTGTGCTCGCCTATGCGCTGCCCGGAACTCCCGCCGCCGTGCTCGGCGCCAACACCCTGCTGAGCATCCCGCAAGCTGTGGTCGATGGACTGCTCGGCGTGTTTTTTCTCGGGATGATTCCGGTGCGCAGGCTCGCGCACGCCCGGCGGTGGCGGATACGGCTCCGGCACCTCGCCATCGCGGGCGTCACCGTCGGCTTCCTCACGGGCATGGTGCTGTCGACGGGACCGCTGAGCGTTCCGATCTTCACCGGTTACGGGCTCACCGGTGGCGCCTTCCTCGGGTCCGAGGCCGCCAGCGCCTTGGTGCTCTATGTCGGCAAGATCAGCACCTTCGGGCAGTTGGGTGCGCTGAACGTCGCTGTCGTGGCCCGCGGGCTGGTCATCGGCGCCGCCTTGATGATCGGCCCCTTTGTCACGCGTTCGATCGTGCGCCGGGCCCACCCGCGTCATTACGCGATTCTGATCGACCTGGTGCTCATCGTCGCCGCGGCCGGCATGTTCATCGCCACGGCCACTTCCTGAATCAGGGTGGCGCTAGAATCTGCCCGGCATGAATCCGCCTGGGAACACGACGTTATGACCGGCCGGCTCGACGGCAAGGTCGCGATCATCACTGGGGCCAGTACCGGCCTGGGACCGGTACTGGGCTCGCTGTTCGTCCGCGAAGGCGCCAAGGTCTTGCTGGCCGCACGACGCGAAGAGCTGGTGCTCGCGGCCGCCGAGGCGGCCGGTCCCGGCGCCATCGCCATGCGCGCCGACGTGACCGACGAGAACGACGTCGCGGCCATGGTGGCGCGGGCCGTCGACGAGTTCGGCCACGTCGACATCCTCTGCAACAACGCCGCCGCCCCCGGACAGGACCGCTGGATCTGGGAGCAGACGCTGGACAACTGGAACGCCACCATCGCCATCGACGTCACCGCCGCGATGCTGTGCACCCGCGAGGTGCTCAACCAGTCGATGCTGCAGCGGCGCCGCGGCGTCATCCTGAACTTCTCCTCCACCGTCAGCTACACCGGAATGGTCCGCAAAACCCACTACGTCACCGCGAAGGCGTCACTGCGGGCGTTCACCAAGGCCGTGGCGCTCGAGGTCGGTCCGCACGGCATCCGGTGCAATTGCATTGTGCCCGGGGCCATCGACACCGAGCTGTGGCGCAAATGGGTGCAACGCACTGCGGACGAGCAGGGCGTCGACGCCGAAACGGTTCGCAAGAAGCAACTCAAAGGCGTTGCTTTGCAAGATATCTCTTCGACCCAGGATATCGCCAACCTGGCGCTGTTCCTCGCCGGCGACGAAAGCCGCACCATCACCGGCCAATCGATTCCCGTCGATGCCGGGGGGTACATGCAGGGATGAGCGGACGCGCCAAACTGTCGGTGGCCACTCCGGTGGTGACGATGTTTCCCGGAAGCAGCGGTGAGTGGGAGAAGACCGCCACCATCGACGATCTGGCCCAGATCGCTGAGGCCGCTGATCGGCTCGGCTACCACCACCTGACCTGCAGCGAGCACATCGCGCTCCCGGCGGCCGAGCGGGATCGCCGCGGTACCCGCTATTGGGATCCGCTGGCCACGTTCGGCTACCTGGCGGCCCGCACACAGCGAATTCGGTTGGCCACCAACGTGCTGGTGCTCGCCTATCACCATCCCCTCGAAATCGCCAAGCGCTACGGCACCCTGGACCAGATCAGTGGCGGGAGGCTGATTCTGGGGGTCGGCGTCGGCAGCCTCAAGGAGGAATTCGATCTCATCGGCGCACCCTTCGACGACCGTGGACCGCGCGGGGACGACGCGTTACGGGCGCTGCGCGCGTCACTGTCCGTCGACGAACCGGCCTACCACGGCGAGTTCTATTCGTTCGACGGCCTGGTCGTCGATCCTCGCGCGGTCCAGGAGCGCGTGCCCATCTGGATCGGCGGGCGGACACCGCGATCACTGCGGCGTGCCGAAACGCTGGCCGACGGCTGGGCCCCGTTCAGCGTGAGCCTGCAGCAGGCGCGGGATTGGCTGGGCCGCTTCGACCTTCATCCCGGATTCGATGTCGTCCTGCCCGCTCCCGCATTTTTGGACCCGATCGGCCAGCCGGAGCGAACCCGCGACCTGTTGGGCGAGACGACCGCTCACGGCGCGACCATCGTCAGCGCCGCCTTTCGCCACACCTCGCTGCAGCATTACCTGGAGAACCTGCAGGCGCTGGCCGAGCTCCATCCCCCCGCCGGCGGTCCAGCGTGATCCGCGTCAGGGCAGGCATTTTCAGCTGCCGGGCATTGTGCACGGGCTACGCTGGATCGCCGACGGCGATTACCCCGACCACCGCCTGGCCGCCGACGGCCCCCTAGGTGAAATCGGCAATGCGGTGCACTACCTGGTCGGCGATCCCGTCGAGAAGACCTTCGACGACTTCGTCACCCTGGGCCGCGCCTTACGCGACAACGGCCGCTTCCCGGTCGTGCGGCCGTCGCTGCAAGTGGCCGGCCTGCGCCTGCTGCAGTGGCAATCCTCGCCGCACGCCCTCATCTCGCCGGAGGTGGTGCCGTTTCGGCCGCACCGCGGCATCGTGCTGATCGTCGAAGAACCCGCCGACGGCCGGCCGGACGACTGGCTGCGATGGTTGCATGCCGAGCATTACCCGGCCCTGCTCGCGACGCCGGGCACGGCCGGCGCGTGGACATTCGGTTCCAGCGCCGGGTGGAGTCACCTCCCCCGCGGCTGGCGAACCGATCACCAGTACATCACCGTCGTCTACCTCGACGAGGATCCGTTGACGACCATGGGCGCGCTGGCACCCATCATCGAACAGCGTTGGCTTTCAAGCGCGGTGCGGCCGGTATTCGCCGGCCCGCTGCGCAGCATGATCGGTTGGGAAGCCTGGCCGTAACCGCGTACGCCACCTAGGAAGCGCAGCAGGTGGACTCCGATTGGTCTTCGGGTCCGAACGTCTCGGAATCGGCCTTCACCGTGTAGATCTCCCAACGTTCACCGCCCGGACCGCTCACCCAGACTTTGTCCTGGGTGGCGAAGCAACATCTCGTGTCGATCTCTTCGTCGGTCAGCAAGCCCACCCCGGCGAGCCGTCGGCTTTCGTCGCCCACGGTGTCGCTGGAGGCAACCTCGACGCCGAGGTGGTTGAGGGTGCCGCCGTGACCGGGGTTCTCCAGCAACGCCAATTTCAGTGGCGGCTCGTCGACGACGAAGTTGGCGTAGCCGGGCTTGACTTTGGCCGGCTCGACATGGAAAAGCTTGGTGTAGAACGCAATTGCCTCGTCCAGGTTGTCGACGTTGAGTGCGAGTTGAAGACGCGACATGATTACCTTCCTTTCGCCGCCCATTCGGGAGCCTTTTCAAACAGCACCGGTCGCAGGGCCAGCGAAACGTAGACCAGTGCGACCAGGATCGGGACTTCGATCAGCGGCCCGACCACACCGGCCAGCGCCTGGCCGGACGCGGCGCCGTAGGTGACGATCGCCACCGCGATCGCGAGTTCAAAGTTGTTGCCGGCGGCGGTGAATGCCAGGGTGGTGGTGCGGGCGTATCCAAGTCGCAGCAAGACCCCCAGCCCGTATCCCCCGGCCCACATGATCGCGAAATACACCAGGAGTGGCAGTGCGATTCGCGCGACGTCCCAAGGCCGGGAGGTGATCTGGTGACCTTGTAGCGCGAAGAGGATGACGATGGTGAACAGCAGACCGTACAGCGCCCACGGCCCGATCCGGGGCAGGAAATGACTCTCGTACCAGCCGCGGCCTCTGGCGCGCTCACCGAGACGCCGCGACAGGTATCCGGCCAGCAGCGGGATGCCCAGGAAGATGAGCACGGATTTCGCTATCTGCCAGGCGGATACGTCGATACCGGTGGTGCTCAGCCCCAGCCACCCGGGCAGCACCGACAGGTAGAACCAGCCGAGGGCGGCGAACATGACGACCTGAAAGATGGAATTCAGCGCGACCAGTACCGCGGCGGCCTCGCGGTCCCCGCACGCAAGGTCATTCCAGATGATGACCATGGCGATGCAGCGCGCCAAGCCGACGATGATCAGCCCGGTGCGGTATTCCGGCAGATCCGGCAGCATCAGCCAGGCCAGGGCGAACATCACGGCGGGGCCGACCAGCCAGTTCAGCACCACCGACGCGACCATGAGCTTGCGGTCACTTGTGACGCTGTCGAGCTGGTCGTAGCGCACCTTGGCCAGCACCGGGTACATCATCACCAGCAGCCCGATCGCGATGGGCAACGAGATGCCGTCGACCTCAACGGCGCTGACCGCCCGCCCCAGGCCGGGGACCAAGCGGCCGAGCAGCAGCCCCGCGACCATGGCTATCGCGATCCATCCCGGCAGGAACCGATCCAACGTCGAAAGTCGGGCGCCCACGGCCGTATCGATCGAGTTCATGACCCACAGTCCGCGGTAACCCGCGCGTCGACACTCAACACCGACGAAAGTTGTTGCAATGCAGCGGGAACCACCCAGTAGTAGACCCATGTGCCGCGTCTTTCACAATTCAACAGCCCGGCCGACCGTAGCGTCTTCAGATGGTGGGAGATCGTCGGCTGTGACACGTCGAACGTCTCAGAGATCTCGCAGACACAGGCCTGGCCCCCGGCATGGCTGGCGACCAGGCTCAACAGTCGCAGCCGCACCGGATCGCTGAGCGCCTTGAACATCGCGGCCAGCTCAGCGGCTTGCGGCTCGGCCAACGCGGCCGCTCCCAGTGCCGGGCAACACTCCGTCGACGGCTGTTTCGACATCCATCTATATAAACATGTATCGAATCACTCCGCCAGCGGTGATGTTTATCCGGTACTCCGGTCCTAGTCAGGCGGGGGAAACGAACGCGACCTATAGTCCTCCTGACGACCTAGTCCAAGGGGGTGCCATGACCAATCGCGGCAATCGCCGCAGCCAGCGGTGGGTCGTTCGCGCGGCCGCCATGCTCGGCCTGGTTGCATTGGGGTCCGGCCTGCCGGCCTGTTCCAGCAGGGGAGATCGCCCCGCCGCGGCCCCGAGTTCGGGCCCGCCGTTGGCAAGCACGACCGTCATGATCGATGGGAACAAGCACACGATGATCGCCGCGGTGGACTGCACCCGATCGGCGGCGCAGCCGAGCGCCTCTCCCCCCGAATCGGGCGACCTCACCACGCGGATCAGCGTGCGCGACGATTCCGCATCGATTTCGCTGGCCGTCTCCGATGAGCAGCCGCCAAACATCGACGGCTTCGCCATTTCGCTCAAGCTGGACAGCGGCCTGTACCAATTGCCTTATCAGGGAACCAAATCACCGAATCAGGTCCAAGCGACCAAGGACGGCAAAAGCTACACGGTCACCGGGACCGGCCAGGCCACCACGCCCGGCCAAAGCGGCTTGCGGGATGTGACTTTCGGAATCCACGTGACGTGCCCGTAAGCGCGTATTGTCTGCCGCGACCGGCTCTGCGATGCTGACAGCTTGGACATCTTTGCGCAGTGGCAAGACGGCGGCACCGGGCTTCGTTGGCGTTCGACGACCGCCGCCAACGAGGGCCAGGAAGTTGCCGTGTTCAGCCGCCGGTGCGGCACTCCCGGTATGCCCGCATTGGTCTTGGTGCACGGCTTTCCCACCAGCAGCATCGACTATTTCGGCTTGGTGGCTGAACTGAGCGCGGAGTTCGACATTTACCTGCTGGACTTTCCCGGCTACGGACTCTCCGACAAACCTCCCGAGCCCTACGTGTACTCGCTCTACGACGACGCGCGCCTGCTCATCCACGCGATCACCGAGGTGTGGGGGCTCACCCAATATCGCATGCTCACCCACGACCGCGGGAGCAGCGTCGGCATGATCGCAGTGGGCATGCTGGCCGCGCAAGACCCGCCGGCCGCACCCGTCGACCTGATTTTGACCAACGCCAACATCTACCTTCCGCTGTCCAACCTCACCGCCTTTCAGACCGCGTTGCTCGACCCCGCGACCGCGCGGGCCACCGCAGCGGCCGCGACGCCGGAGATGCTGGCGGCCGGCATGGGCGCGAGCACGTTCATGCCGCGACGCACGCTGGAGGATCCGGAGATCGCCGCGCTGGCCAAATGCTTTGCCCACAACGACGGCGTCCGCGTGCTGCCCGACACCATCCAATACCTGCATGAGCGGGCGGCCGACGAAACCGGTTGGCTGGAAGCGCTTTCGACGAGCCACGTCAACACGACGCTGGTGTGGGGCGTCCACGACAACGTCTCGCCGGTGCGGGTACCCAACTACGTCTGGCAGACGTATCTGAAGCACAAGCCGGGTCGCAACCGCTACTGGGTGGTGCCCGGCGCCGACCACTACCTGCAGTGCGACGCCCCCGGACAATTAGCCCAGATCGTTCGCCTCACCGCCAAGGGCGATGATATTCCGTTGCAGACGTTGGGAAATCAACCCGACGGCGCGGTCCTGGTGGACCAGAGCGGCCCCTAGCCGCCTCGACCTATGGCGTAACGACAGGAAGACGCGCCCAGCCGCGCACGCTCGCGGTATGCGCCCGTTGGGCGTTCGCGTAGTCGACCTCCCAGTCGGGCCAGCGCTTCAACACTTCTTCGAAAGCCACCCGCGCTTCGAGCCGCGCCAGCGCCGAGCCCAGGCAGAAATGCAGGCCCTGCCCGAAGCTGAGATGGCTTCCGCGGCGGTGGATGTCGTAGCGATCCGGATCCGGGAAGTGGCTTTCGTCCCGGTTGGCCGAGGCGTTCAGCAGCAGCATGAACGATCCCTCCGGCACCTTGCGGCCATAGTGCTCGGCATCGCGCGCGACGTAGCGGGCCTGCACTGGTGACGGCGGCTCGTACCGCAGCGTCTCCTCGATCGCGCCGGGGATCAGCGACGGGTCCGCGGCGAGTTCGCGGCGCTGGTCCGGGTGATCCGACAACAGTTGGCCCATGAAACCGATTAAGCGAGCGGTGGTTTCGTTGCCCGCTCCGGCGATCATCGCGGTGTAGGCCAGCACCTCGGTCCGCGTCAACGGCCGCCGCGTGCCGTCCGGCTCGTCGATCTCGGCCCGCAACAGTTCGGTCATCAGGTCGTCGGAGGGGTTACTGGCCCGCCACTCGATGTACTCGGCGAACAACGCGATGGAATTCGCGAACACACTCGCATCGACCGCGGCGGGGTCGCTGTCCTTGGTCATTTCGATGTTGGCGACGCTTTGATCCCGGATCTTCTCCTGATCCGCCTCGGGAATGCCCAAGAGGTATCCGATGGTGCGCATCGGCATCATCGCGCCGAGGTCCGCGATGAAATCGAAGCCGCTCCCGCCGACCAGTGGGTCGAGCTCGCGGACACAGAAGCCGCGCACCAGGTCCTCGACCGCCAGCATGCGCCGCGGCGTGAAGACGCGGGACAGCAGCTTGCGGTGCAGGTCGTGCAGCGGCGGGTCCTCGAAGAGCAGAATGCCCGGCGGCACTTCGATGTTCGCGAAGAGGATGTCGGCGGTGGTGCCCTTGCCGGAGCGGTAGGTCTCCCAGTTCGGCAGTTCGCGCACCACGTCGTCGTATCGGCTCAGCGCGTAGAAGTTGTACTTTTCGTTGTAGTACAGCGGCGCTTCTTCGCGCATCCGCTTCCACACCGGGTATGGGTTCGAGTCGATCTCGACATCGAATGGGTCGTAATACAACTCGACGGCGCTGGGGCTTGCCATGGTCGGATCCCTATCTCAGTCGTTGCGGTGCAAGAAGCCGTGCAGGAGTGCTTGGACGAGTTCCTCAACGATCACCTCTCGCGGCGGCGGTTCGTTCCCGAAGTAGGTCGAGCGCAGGGCGGCCATGCCGGCGATCATTGACACCGTCGAGTGGGCAGGCAGGTCAGGGTGATCGGACCGCAGCCCGCGCAATTGCATGCCTTCAACGCTGATTTGGCCCAGCACCGTGACCGCGCGGCGGATCTCGGCGATGCCGGCGTCGGCCTTCTCCTCGTCGCTGAGACTCTCGGCGGCCATCAGGGTCAACAACAGACCTTTGTGTTCGACGAACACGTCATAGAGCTTCGAGACGAACAGCCGAGTCAACTCCTGCTCGTCGGTCTCCTCGGGGACCACCGACTGCCAGGTCTGGCCGAATTCGTCGACGAAGCTCACGAAGGGAACGACGAGCGCCTCGCGGAACAGCGCGGCCTTCGAACCGAAGTTGCGGAACAGCAGGTGTTCGGTGACGCCTGCGGCCTGCGCGATTTCGCGCGTGGTGGTGCTGCGATAGTCCTGACCGGCGAACAGCTCCCGGGCGGCGTCGAGCAGCAGCCGGCGCGGTTCGCCACGCGGCCGACGCGCCACCGCCGTCGGCGTCGGCTGCTTAAGCGCTCGTTGGGGCACCGATCTCCACTCCTCCGGACTGCCTCTGGTCGGCCGTGTTGGGGATAGTATCCGCTATCTCCATAGGATAGTATCCACTACCTTAAAGGCGAAACCATCGGAAGGGTGACACCATGGGCGCTGTCATCATGCTCGGCACGCTGTTCGGGCTGATCGTCCTGATATTCGGGCTGGTACTCCGCTTCGATCCCGAGGCGCGGCGCGCGCCGAGCGACGAGGGCCGCCAGTGAACACCCAAATGACGCCGGCGATGGCCGGGGCTATGTACTTTGCCTTGGTCACTGGCATCGCGTTCCTCGCAATAGGGATCTACCTGAGCTACCGTCGCCGACGCGTCCACCCTCTGCTGCTCCTCAGCATCTCGGCGATCTCGTTCTCGTGGATCGAGTCGCCTTACGACTGGGCGATGTACGCACAGTTTCCGCCCGCTCTGCCCCGCATGCCTGCCTGGTGGCCGTTGAACGTCACATGGGGTGGATTGCCCTCGTCAGTTCCCATCGGGTACATCTCCTACTTTGCGATCCCCGCACTGATCGGAGCCGCCCTCGGACGATGGCTGACTGCAGAGTTCGGATGGCGCAGGCCAATCACTCTTCTCACAGTCGGCCTCGCCGTCGGATTTTGCTGGGCTTTCGTGTTCAACGCCGTCACAGGAGCTCAATTCGGCAACTTCTACTACGGCTACGTGATTCCCGGCCTCGCGATCTTCGAGGGGACCAAGCACCAGTACCCGCTTTACGACTCCCTCGCCATGGGCATCCAGATGATGGTCTTCACCTACCTTCTGGGACGGACAGATTCAGAAAAACGGAATGTCATCGAGGCGTGGGCTGAGAAGAGAGTGGGAAGTCGCCTGCAGGCGTCGGCGCTGTCCATCGTCGTCGTTGTCGTGATGGGAAACCTGCTCTATGCCGCGGTCTTTGCGCCGCACCTCATTACGAAGCTGGGCGGCTACGTCACCGCGGGGCCAACGGAGCAGCTGTACCCCGGCGTCCCCAACCAACCCAAATAAGGCCGCGATCACATGGGTTACGAGAGCACCGCCGAGCCGATCAAGATCGGCTACCTGATGGACTTCCTACTGCCGGAGGGCTTTCCGCAAACATATTTCGAGGACCTGACGCGACCCTTCGATCTGGTCTTCAAGAAGGGCGTCGAGCAGGGGCTGATCGATCGGCCGATCGAAATCATCTACCGCGAAGTCGAGGGCCTGCCCAAGGGATCGGTCAAGGCGGTCATCGACGCCTACGGCGAGCTGTGCGACGAGGGCTGCCTCGCCGTCTTCGGCCCGAATATCGGTGACAACGTGATCCCGACCCGAGAAGCCATCGACGAGCGCTTCAAGGTCCCCTGCGTCAGCGTGACCGGATCCGACGTCGCGCTCAGTGAATGGGTTTTCGCCTTTCCGATGGGCTCACACACCGACGAGCCCATCTTCTGGTCCGACCTGCTGGCTAAAGGCGGTCACACCGAGGTCGGCGTGCTGATCGAGCAATCCCTGGTCGGCGAGGCGTATCTGAAGAATCTCCGGGATGCGTGCCGGCGCAAAGGTATTCGCATCGTGGCCGAGGCATCGATCGCCCAGACCGCCGGGGACGTGACGGCCGCGGTCCAGGCGCTGCACGACGCCAAGGCGCAAGCGATCGTGCACTGCGGCTTCGGCTTCGGGATCGTGTTCGTCAACCCGGCGCTCGAGGCGCTGGGTTGGGATCCGCCCCGGTTCTGCGGTACCGCCTTCCAGAACGCCTGGCTCAACCCCGTCATGTGGAACGCCTTCATGGGCTGGACCGGCGTCGACCAGTACGACGAGGGCAACACGATCGGGCAAAAATTCCTCGACGAGTACAACAAGGCCTACAACCGGCGACCGGAATGGTGTGTGCCGGTGGTGAATCGAGACGTCGCGCACACGCTGCTGCGCGCGCTCGCCGACGCCCACCCGCTGAGCCCGCGCGGCGTGAAAGAGGCGCTCGAACGCGTCAAGATGATGCCGGCCGCATCCGGCGCCCCGGGAACACGGGTGTCGTTCGGCAACTGGTCTCGCCGCGCCTGGATGGGGGCGGGCTATTTGGTGGCGCGGCGACTCGACCCCGACGGCGTCAACTCGCACCTCGTCGATCGGTTCGGCGAGGAGTAGCGGTCAGCCGAGCGCCTCGGGCAGCACCACTTCGCCCACGCGCTTGAGGTACGGCCACGCGATCTCGGGCGGCAGCCCACCGCACAGCGGCGACAGGTTGAGCACCTGGCCGGCCTTCACCCGCGAAATCGCTTCGGGCACCGAGATGATCACGTGCGACGTCCCCGTCTCCCGCAGCTCGTCGATGGTGTTGACGTGGCTGAATCCCGCCGTTGTCTCATCCCCCGGATTCCACGCGGCGTAGGTGCGCACGTCGTGCAGCAGGTGCTCGCCGATCTCTTTCCACGCCTGGTCCACGTCCTCGGCGACGAACACGACGGAGGGCGTGTTGCGGTCGGGAAACATCGTCGGCCCGGGCGTATGCCCGTGCTCGCGGCACGCCTCCTCGTAGGCCTCCTGCATGCCCGGCGCGTTGGCATTGCCCAGCATGCCCAGGCCATACCGGCCGGCCCGGCGGGCCGCCGCGACCGTGCCGCCACCCCACATCAGTCCCGGCCCGCCGGGAGTCAGCGGTCGGGGCGTCACAGTGATCCGCCGGCCGTCCTCGACGACGGTTTCGCCGGCAAGCAGTCGCCGCAGCAGCGCGAGTTTCTCGTCGCAGACGCGACCGCGCTTCTTGATCGGCAAGCCGAAGTGCTCGAACTCCTCGGGGCGGTAGCCCAGCGCCAGGATGTAGGACGCCCGCCCGTTGCTGATGATGTCGAGCACCGCCATGTCCTCGGCGAGACGCACGGTTTCGTAGAACGGCAGGATCAGGATCAGGCTCAGCGCCAGCCGCTGCGTCCGCGCGGCCACCGCCGAGGCCAGCAAGAACGGCGACGGCAGGTAGCCGTCCTCGGAGCCGTGGTGTTCGCAGAGGACGGCGGCCAGACCGCCGTGTTCCTCGGCCCACGCGGACATTTCGGGCGCCGCGGCGTACAGATCGGCTGGGGGCGCGGCCCATTCGGGATCGCGCATGTCGAAGCGCAGTGTGTACACGGCGGACTCCTAGTGGCCTGAACTTTGGGACGTACGTTACACGTTCAGTCGAAGGCGTAACGCGGCAGCGTGGTAGAGAGGTCCAGCGAGCTGAGCAGTCCCGGGGGCGCGTCGACGACGTACGGGATCGCATTGACGACGCGCATCGCCGTGGACGCCATCGCGGCTCGACCCGCCCCATGACCCGCACTTTCGCCCAGCGTCATCTCGCAGTGGATGTCGGGATCTCCCTCGATGTCGACCCGATAGGTGGCGTCACAGTCCGAGGCGGGCCAATCGGGTGCGACGTCGCGGGCCATTCGGATGACGTGCTCGATCACGATGGCCTCGCGGCCATTCACCACTC
>NZ_LZKI01000189.1 GCF_001672755.1 Mycobacterium colombiense
GCGCTGGTAGAGGTCTCGCCACAGGTCGAGCGCCGGCACTTCGGGGTACCAGACGAACCCCGAGTAATCGGCGTCGCGGGCCGCCACGATGCCGCCCGGCGCGCACACTCGCCGCATCTCGCGCAGGGCTGCTACCGGATCGGCAACGTGCTGCAACACCTGATGGGCGTGCACGACATCGAAAGTGCCGTCCGGGAATTCGAGGTTGTGCACGTCGGCGGTCGCGAACGAGACGTTGGACAGATTGCGACGCCGATTACTCGGGGTTCGTCTGGTACCCCGAAGTGCCGGCGCTCGACCTGTGGCGAGACCTCTACCAGCGCGTCGCGCGCGCCAACCGCGGCGAACCGGATGCGGGGCGGCGACTGCTGTCGTGGGCGCAGCAGGCTGGATTCGGCGACGTCACGCCCACGGGCAGCCTGTGGTGCTATGCCACGCCCGCGACGCGCGACTGGTGGGGCGGAATGTGGGCCGACCGAATTCTGCACTCCGCCATCGCACGCGACCTGGTGAGCCTCGATCTGGCCACCACCGCGCAGCTCGAGGAGATCTCCGCCGGGTGGCGGGAATGGGCCGCCGCTTCGAACGGCTGGATCGCCATCCCGCACGGCGAAATCATCTGCCGCGCATAGGCGCTCAGTCGAGAAACAGGTCCGGAATCGGTTGGTCTCCGCCGCCGTACCGGGACAGGTCCTCGACACCGGCGGAGCGCAGAACATCGGCGTCGATGTAGCAGTTGCCGGTGGCCTCCCGGGCGGGCCGCGTGACGATCTCGACCGCGGCGTCGCCCATGATCTCGGGGCTGCGCGACGACTCGGCAAGCTTGTCCCCGTCGGCCATGTTCGTCACGGCGGCGGTGGCGATATAGGTCTCCGGCCAAAGGCAATTCGACCCGATCCCGGCGTCGGCGAATTCGGCCGCCCAACCCAGTGCCAGCAACGTCATGCCGTATTTGGACAGCGTGTAGGCCGGATGCTCGCCCAACCACCGGGGGTTCATGTTCACCGGTGGCGAGATGGTGAGCACGTGCGGGTTGGCGGATTTCTCCAGGTGCGGCACGCATGCCTTGGTCAGCAGGAAGGTGCCACGCAGGTTGACCTCCTGCATCAGGTCGTATTTCTTGGCCGACAACTTCGCGGTCGGTTCCACCGCGATGGCGCTGGCGTTGTTGACGCAGACGTCGACGCCGCCGAACCGCTGCACCGCAGCATCGACCACGCGTTGCACGTCCTCCTCGCGACGGACGTCGCCGACGACGGCCAACGCCTTACCGCCGGCGGCCTCGACCTCGGCCGCGGCGGTGTGCACGGTCCCGGGCAGGCGGGGATGCGGGGTATCGGTCTTGGCCAGGAGCACCACGTTGGCGCCCAGTCTGGCCGCACCGATTCCGATCGCGAGCCCGATTCCGCGGCTGCCACCGGAGATGACGACGGTGCGATCGACGAGCGAACCGTTGGGCATGGAGCCTCCTTTTACCTGGTCAGGCATGTGGTATTGGCATTCTCTTTTTTTGCAAGTACGTTATTCACCGATGGATAATACGGCCCACACTCCGTCTGGTATCCCGCTGCAGCCCGTATACGGTCCGGCGGACGTAAGCGCGGAGCCTCCGCAACCGGGGCAGTTCCCCTTCACCCGGGGTAACTTCGCGTCCGGCTATCGCGGCAAGCTCTGGACCTTCCGCCAGTACTCGGGATTCGGCACCGCCGAGGAATCCAACCGCCGGTATCGCTACCTGCTGGAGCAGGGCGGGACGGGGCTCTCGGTGGCGCTCGATCTGCCCACGCAGTGCGGATACGACTCCGATGACCCCGAGTTCGGCGAGGAGGTCGGCCGGGTCGGCGTCGCGGTGGACACCCTGGCCGACTTCGAGATCCTGTTCGACGGCATCCCGCTGGACAAGCTCAGCACGAGCATGACGATCAACGGGACGGCGGCGATCCTGCTGGCGTTCTACGTCGCCGCCGCCGAGAAAAAGGGCATCCCGCGGGAAAGGCTCACCGGGACGATCCAGAACGACATCCTCAAGGAGTACGCCTCGCGCGGTACCTGGATCTGGCCGCCGGAGCCGTCGCTGCGACTGATCGCCGACACCATCGAATTCTGCGCGGCCGAGGTTCCCCGGTTCAACGCGATTTCGGTGGCCGGCGCGCACTTCCGCGATGCGGGGGCCAACGCGGTGCAGGAGATGGCGTTCACCCTGGCCGACGGGGTGACGTACTGCGACACCGTGGTGGAACGCGGCCGCATGACCATCGACCAGTTCGCGCCGCAGATCTCGTTCTTCTTCTATACCCATGGGGATTTCTTCGAGGAGATCGCCAAATACCGTGCGGGGCGCCGTCGTTGGGCGACGATCGTGCAGGAGCGCTACGGGGCGAAGACGGCGAAGGCGGCGATGTTCCGCTTCGGCTGCGTGTGTGGGGGCGCGTCGCTGTACGCGCCGCAGGCCCACAACAACATCGTCCGGGTGGCCTACGAGGCGATGGCCGCGGTGCTGGGCGGCGTGCAATCGATGTTCACCGCGGCCTGGGACGAGCCGTTCGCCCTGCCGACCGAGGAGACCACGACACTGGCGCTGCGCACGCAGCAGATCCTTGCGCACGAAACCGGCGTCGCCAGCGTCGCCGACCCGCTCGGCGGCTCCTACTTCGTGGAGGCGCTGACCGATGCGACCGAGGAGCGCATCATCGAGATCATGTCCGACCTCGAGCGGCACGGCGGGATGGTGCAGGCCATCGAGGACGGTTACCTGCAGGGCCTGATCGCCGACGAAGCCTTCAACATGCATCAGGAGGTCGAAGCAGGCACCCGCCCCGTCGTCGGGGTCAACCGGTTCGTGACGGAGCAACTGGCGCACGATGTCGTCACCTACGAACTCGACGCCGAAGGACGTGATCTGCAGCTCAAGCGGCTGGCCAAGGTCAAGGCCGAAAGGGATTCGGCCGCAGTGAAATCCACGTTGGCCGCGCTGTCGCGGTCAGCCGAGGGAGACGACAATCTGATGCACAAGCTGATCGACTGCGCCAACGCGTACTGCACGGTCGGGGAAATGGTCTCCGCGCTCAAGGCGGTATGGGGCGAATTCCAGCAACCGGTGGTGTTCTAGATGGCCGTCCGCGTTCTCGTTGCCAAACCCGGCTTGGACGGGCATGACCGCGGCGCGAAGATCGTCGCCCGCACCTTGCGTGACGCCGGGTTCGAGGTCATCTACACCGGCATCCGCCAGCGGATCGAGGACATCGCCTCGATCGCCGTCCAGGAGGACGTGGCGGTGGTGGGGTTGAGCATCCTGTCAGGGGCCCACCTGGCCCTCACCGCGCGCACCGTGGAGGCGCTGCGGGCCGCCGATGCCGCCGACATCGCCGTCGTCGTCGGGGGCACCATCCCGCACGCCGACGTCCCCAAGCTGCTGTCCGCCGGCGCCGCCGCGGTATTCCCCACCGGGACACCGCTGGACGACCTGGTGCGCGACATCCGCGCACTGACCGGAACGGTGGACATCGACTCGAACGAACCAGTCACGGAGGAACCATGCGCGTCGGAGTGATGATCGGCGCCGAGCGCGGCGACATGGCCCGCAAGGTGGACAAACTGGCCTCCGATATCGAATGGGCCGAATCCGCGGGCCTGGACACGGCGTGGATGCCGCAGGTGCCCAACGACTTCGACTGCCTGACGATGGTGTCGCTGATGGCCGCCCACAGCTCGCGCATCGAATTGGGCACCGCCGTGGTGCCGCTGCAGGCCCAGCACCCGATAGCCCTTGCCCGCCAGGCGCTCTCGACGCACGCGGTGGCCGGTGGGCGGCTGGCGCTTGGCGTCGGGCCGTCGCACCACTGGATCATCCGGGACATGCTCGGCCTGCCGTACGAGAAGCCGGCCGCCTACACCCGCGATTACCTGCAGGTGCTCAACGCCGCCGTTGCCGGTCCGGGATCGGTTGACGTCGAGAACGATTCGTTCAAGGTGCACAATCCGTTGGCTATCGGGGCCGATACCCCGATGCCGGTGCTCGTCGCCGCGCTGGGGCCGGTGATGCTGCAGATTGCCGGTGAACTCGCCGACGGCACCGTGCTGTGGATGGCCGACGAGCGTGCGATCGGTGATCACATCGCGCCGAAGATCACCAAGGCCGCCGCGGACGCCGGGCGGCCCGCGCCGCGGATCGTCGCGGGTATCCCGGTATGCCTGTGTGCGCCTGGGCAAGTCGACGAGGCCAAGGAGCGGGCCAACCGCATCCTGGGCGAGGCCGAGGTGTCGCCCAACTACCAGCGCCTGCTCGACCGCGGCGATGCCCGCGATGTCGGTGATCTGTGTGCGGCCGGCGACGAGGAGGCGATCCTGGCCCGGATGCGCCGATTCGCCGACGCCGGTGTGACGGATCTGTCTGTGCGGCTGCTCCCGATCGGCGACAACCGCGACGAGCTGGTCGCATCCAAGCGACGCACCCGCGAAATGATCGCCTCACTCGCCGCGGAATTGCGGTGACCGCAAACGACACCGGACCGCTGGCCGGGGTACGCATCCTCGAGGTCGGCACCATGCTGGCCGGCCCGTATGCGACCATGCTGCTTGCCGATCTCGGCGCCGAGGTCACCAAGATCGAACCCGCCGGTGGCGAGATCTCCCGCAGCGTCGGCGCCACCTACTTCGCCAGCCTCAACCGCAATAAGTCCAGCATCACACTGGACCTGAATTCCGATGCGGGACAGCAGCGATTGGGCGAACTGGTCGCTGAATCGCACGCGCTGCTGGTGAACCTGAAGCCGTCCGCCATCCGCCGGCTGGGCCTGACCTACGACGAGTTGCGCCGGCACAACGAGAAGATCGTCTGCGTGGCGATCACCGGCTTCGGCCTGTATGGCGGCGACGATCCGGCCTTCGACTACGTGGTGCAGGCGGGCGTCGGCACCGCCGCCCTGACCGGCGACCCGGACGGGCCGCCGACGCTGCCCGGCTACTCCTCGGCGGACAACTCCACCGGGATGACCGCGGCGCTGGGGCTGTTGGCCAAGATCATCTCGGGAACCGGCGGCCAGGTGGATGTGTCGCTGCGCGACGTCATGTTGTCCCAACTGAACTATCACGCGTCCGCCTATCTCAACGGCGGGGTGGAGCCGCAGCGCCGCCCCCACGGCGCCCATTCGTATTACGTTCCGGCACAGCTCTTTCCGACGGCCGAGGGATATCTGGCGCTGTTCATCACGCACGACGGATTCTGGAAGTCGTTTGCCGCCGAAGCGGGCATCGGGGGCTTCGAGACGATGGCCGAGCGAGTCGCCCGGCGCGACGAAGTGCTGACCGTTGTCACCGCGATGCTGGCCACCGACAGCGCCGTCGGGTGGGAACGGCGGCTGCGCCCGCTGGGGGTTCCGGCGGCCGCCGTCCGAACCCTGCCCGAGGCGCTCGAGGCCACGCCGGAAGTGGTTGTGACAGCGGGCGAATTCCGGTTGGTGGGCAGCCCGATCCACGTCTCGGGGTATGAGCCCGAGTACCGGCCCGCGCCGGAGCTTCCCCGGGCGTAGTCGCCCTGCGAGCGTGCGGCCGGCCGCACATTCGAAGGGATCAAGCGGCGCGCCCTGCTCAGACCGGCGCAGGCCCGGTGAGGACAGCCTCAACGATCTTGCGGAACGCCGCCAGCAGACGGCTGCGATCCCCAGCGCGACAAGCCAGTACGACATGGCTGGGTTCGACACCTTCCAACGGGACCGTGGTGATATCCGGCCGCACGCCATTGCCGTGAACACCCGCCGTGATCGCCACGGCCTGCCCCGAGGCGATGAGTTCGAACTTGTCCTCCAGCGCATCGATGAACGGGCCATCGGGTGCCCGGCGACCGTCGGGGCGCGGATCGATGCGCCAGAACGCGCTCCACGCCGGGTCCGAATGCCGCACCCGCGGCATGGGTTCGTCGGCGATGTCGTCGAGGGTGACCGATTTCCGGCCGGCCAAGCGATGGTCGACGGGTATCGCCAGCACCCGCGGTTCGTCGTACAGGATGGTCACGTGCAGCCCCTCGGTCGGAAACGGCAGCCGGGTCACCACCGCGTCCACCCGATGGCCGAGCAACGCATCGAGCGCCTGGTCCCAATCCAAATGCGTGACTTGGACATCGGCTTCGGGATGCTCGCGGCGCATCTCGCGCACCGCGGGCGTGACGATCATGCCCATCGTGTACCCGATGGTGATCCGGCTGGGCTGTGCGGCCGCTCGCGCCTGCGCGGTGGCTTGGGCGGCCGAACGCAGCAGCGCCTTGGCCCGGGGCAGAAACACCTCGCCCGCCTCCGTGAGCCGGGTGCCCTGCGGGGTGCGGTCCAACAGACGGACGCCGAGTTGCTGCTCGAGCCGGCGAATCTGGCGGCTCAGCGACGGCTGCGCGACGCGCAGCGCTGAGGCGGCCCGGCCGAAGTGCCGATGCTCGGCGACGACGACGAAGTAACCCACCAGCCGCAGGTCAAGATCGACCTGCGGTGATGCCGAGTCCGTCATGCGCTCAGTGTAATGGAAGCTCGCCCCGATCACGCGTCAGCAGCCTCGGTGAACTGGTGTGATGCCTGAATTGCATCGCGCCATATGAAACAGGACTTGGACACGGGTTTCCCGCCGCCATTGACTTGATGACATACATCCCACCAGGACCAGAAGGGAAGTCTCATGCATGTCTTTGTCACGGGCGCGACCGGTCACATCGGCTCCGCCGTTGTCGCCGAACTCCTCGACGCCGGGCACCAGGTCACCGGTTTGGCACGGTCGGACGCCGGCGCTGCCGCCTTGCAAGCCGCGGGGGCAACACCGCACCGGGGAGATCTCGACAACCTCGACGGCCTGCGCGACGCGGCCGCGGCGTCCGACGGCGTCATCCACCTCGCCTTCAAGCATGACTTCGACGACTTCGCGGGCGCGGCCGAGACGGACCTGCGCGCCGTGCGCGCCATTGGGGAAGCACTCGTCGGTTCCGATCGGCCATTCGTCAGCACGTCGGGAACGCTGCTGCTTGCGCTGCTGATGCAGGGCGATGTCGCCACCGAGCAGGACACGGTGCCATCCGGCCCGCGGGTTGACTCCGAAAACGCGGTGATCGCGCTCGCCGAGCGCGGCGTTCGGTCGTCGGTGATCCGCCTTGCGCCGCTGGTGCACAGCGACCTCGATCACCATGGCTTCGCCCACCACCTGATCAACGTCGCCCGCGATGCCGGCGTGTCCGGCTACATCGGTGATGGTGCCAACCGCTGGCCAGGTGTGCATACGCTCGACGCCGCGCGCTTGTACCGGTTGGCACTCGAAAATGCGCCCGCCGGAACGCGTTTGCACGGCGTCGCCGATGAGGGAGTGCCGTTCCGGGACATTGCCGCCGTCATCGGTCGTCACCTGGACGTGCCGACGTCCAGCATCGCCGCCGAAAATGCCGGCCACTTCGGCTTTCTCGCGCTCTTCGCGTCGCTGGACAACCCGACGTCGAATGCCTTGACGCAGAAGATCCTCGACTGGCACCCGGAACGACCGGGGCTGCTCGAGGACCTCGACGCCGGCCACTACTTCGGCGAGTGAGCGGAACCGTGACTGACTCAGTGATCGCCTTGGCGCGCGAGGCGCTGGGCCCGATTGGGGCGTGTCTGCCCGTCTCGTTCACCAGCGCACCGCCGGCCGACCTTTTGCGCGAGGCCGCGCGCCGTCTGGAAGACGTCGGGTACGGCGCGGTCTGGACCAACGAGGTCATCGGCAAGGATGCCTTGGTGCAGCTCGCCGTATTGTTGGCCGCCACCGACCGAATGACCTTCGGCACGTGCATCGCCAATGTTTGGGCCCGGCCTGCCCAGACCATGCACGCCGCGGGCGCCCAACTGGCGCAGGCATATCCGGGCAGGCTTGCGCTCGGCCTAGGGGTGGGTTACCCGCAGCAGGCGGCCAGTGTCGGTCGCGAATTCGGCAGCCCGCTGGCCACCATGCGTGACTACCTGGAGGCGATGGACGGCCCGACATGGCCGCCGGCACCGGAAGCGCCGTATCCCCGGATCGTCGCCGCCAACGGGCCGAAAATGCTTGCGCTGGCCGGTGAAAAGGCGGATGGCGCATTTCCTGCCGGGCTGCCTCCCGAGTTCACCGCCCAGGCCCGCGAGGCGTTGGGGCCGGACAAGCTCCTGGTCGTCGGCCTGTCCATGGCGCGCGACATCCAGGCCGCTCGCGAGGCGGTTTCGGCCAGACTGGGTGTGCCATCTCATGCGTCGAGGCTGGTGGAGCTGGGCTACTCGGCCCGTGACGTCGACGAAATGAGCGATCGGCTGATCAATGCGCTTGTCGCGCATGGCGATCCGGCGAACATCGCGGCGAAGGTGGGCGAGCACCTGGCCGCGGGCGCGAATCACGTCGTACTGCTCCCACCCATCGGCGGTGAATTCGAGACCGGCATCTGCCAATTCGAAGAACTGGCGCAGGCATTGACCGGACTCCGACCAGTCGCTTGAACAGTGCCCTCAAAGTCCTTTACCTGAGATAGTTGCCCGTATATCGTGCAACGATGGATCCGCAGCGGGTCGCCGATGAACTCGAAATCACCGCGCTACTCAACAGATACGCCCGCGCCGTCGATTCCAAAGACTGGGACCTGTACCGGTCTGTCTTCACCGACGATGCGCACATCGACTACTCCTCCGCGGGCGCCGCGGCGGGCCCGCGCGACGAGGTGGCCGCGTGGTTGGAGCAGGGCTTCGGCGCCATCCCGATGTCGATGCACTACATCACCAACGTGGAGATCCTGGATCTCGACGGAGATGTCGCGACGGTGCGCGCCATGTTCTACAACCCGATGCAGTTGCCGGGCATGGCGGAGCTGAGTTACTGCGGGGGCTATTACCACCACGAGCTCACGCGCGCGGCCGATGGCTGGCGCAGCCGCAGCCTTCGTGAGGAGAACGTCTGGTTCGTCAACCCGCCGACGGGTTGACCCGCCGGGCTACGTCAGCTGCGCGAGCTGCTTTTCCTGGTAGCGACGCGCCCACTCGGCACGCGAACGGATCGACACGTCTACATCACTTCCCTTGGCGCGCAAGGCCTTGACGTTCGCCTGCAGGCGAGGGGTCCGGGCGAACGGGTCCCAGCCGAAGAACCGGCAGGCGTTGCCCCAGGTGATCTTGTCGATGTCGGAATCGTCGGCGCCGGCGGCGTTCAATTCGGCGAGCACCTGCTCGGGGGCGTCCGGCCAGAAGCAGTCCGAGTGCGGGTAGTCGCACTCCCACGCGATGATGTCGATGCCGATCTCGTGGCGCAGCTTCAGCGACGTCTTGTCGGTGACGTAGCAGGCCAGCGAATGCTCACGAAAGACATCACTGGGCAGCTTGTCCCCGAAGTCGCGGCGGAGCCACTTCTGGTTGGAGTAGTGGCGGTCGCTGCGGTCCAGGTAGAACGGGATCCAGCCGATACCGCCTTCGGAGAAGGCGAATTTCAGGTCGGGATAGTTGCGCATCGCGGGGCCCCACAGCAGGTCCTGGGCGCACATCGCCGAGACCTGGGTGGCCAGAATGATCAGGTTGTCGATCGGCGCGTTGGGCGCCATGCTGATCGCCCCGAAGCCGGTGCCGATGTGCAGGCACATCACCACGTTCTCCTCGGACAGCGTGCGGAACACCGGACCCCAGTAGTCCTCGTCGTGGTAGCTCGGAAGTCCTTCCAGGTGCGGCAATTCCGGCATGGTGACGGCCCGGCAGCCCTTCGCGGCGACGCGGCGGATCTCGGCGCACATGCCCTCGGGAGTCCAGGTCGGCAGGATCGCGATCGGGATGAAGCGGTCCGGGTAGGACCCGGCCCATTCGTCGATGTGCCAGTCGTTGTAGGCCGACACCATCACCAGGGTGACGTCCTCGCGCGTCATGTTGAGGTGCCGGGCCGAAAAGCCGGTGAACGTCGGGAAGCACATCGACGCGAGGATGCCGTTGCGGTTCATGTCGCGGACGCGTTCGTGGACGTCGTAGACGCCGGGGCGCATCTCCGCGAAGCCGGCGGGATCGCGGCCCCACTCCTCGGCCGGCCATGACACCACCGCGTTGAGGCCGCTGACGCCCTGTGGCCTGCCCTGGTACATCCACTGGTCCACGCCCTTGTCATCGGTGACGACGACGGGTGCGTCGTCCCGGTACTTGGCGGGCACGTGTCGCAGGAACATGTCCGGCGGCTCGACCACATGGTCGTCAATGCTCACCAAAATCAGGTCTTCGACCTTCATCAAGCAGTCCTCTCCGTCGCAGCGACTCGAGTGCGAACCCGGTCAGGCGCTGCGCTCCGTGGTGGTTTCGAGCAATCGTGGAATCGGCGCCGGGTCCAGCTGCAGGGCGTCCGACATGTGCAGCTGCCGCGCGTTGGCGATCATGTTGTCCAGAATCGCCTGCAGGTCGTCGCCCTCGATCTCGTAGATGGCGACGTAGGGTCCGTCGGCGGCGACGGGCCGCAGGCGCCGGGCCGAGACGAATCCGTCCAGGGCTACGAGCTCACCGAGGTGCACCTCGTCGTACCAGGTGTTGTACTCCTGTTCGCGCTCGGGCGAGCTGGGTCGGCTCTCCACGAGGATGATGCCCTTGGCCATCGTCGCCACCTCTCTGGCTGCTACTCGTAGCGCACCGTGACCGAGTCCGTATCCGGAACGCCCTGGCACGTCAGAATGTAGCCCTCGGCGACCTCGTCCTCTTCGAGAGCGTCGTTGACCCGCATGGTGGCATGGCCCTCTTCGAGCTTGGCCATGCACGTACCGCAGTTGCCTGCCTCGCAGCTGAACGGCGGTTCCAGACCGGCCCGCCGCGCGGTCTCCAGCAGAGTCTCCCCCGGGACTATGGGCACCGAGACCTTCTTACGGTCGAGATGAATCGTCACCGTGCCGGCGCTGGAGCCGTTTGTTGCCGGATCTGTCACCGGTCTCCTCGATGATCCGGGTGACCGTCACTGAGACCGCCCCCTTCCGTATTTGCATTCTTCAGTATAGAGAATACTATTCTCACGAAGCGATAGCATCTTCTCAAGACTGTATGGATGTCGGGTCAGCCCGGTCTGTCAGGGAAGGACGGGACGTGACCGAGCCGGCGGCGCTCGTGTTCGAGGAACGGCGATTCAGCGTGCCCGAACTCGACGCGTTGGCCGACGGATGGGCCGCGACCCTGGCGAAAGACGGGGTCACGGCGGGCCAACGCGTCGCCGTCATGGCCTCCAACCGGCCGGAATTCCTCGCCGTCGTGCTGGCGATATGGCGACTGGCCGCCACGGCGGTGCTGATCAGTCCGGCGTGGAAACGCGACGAGGTCGACCATGCGATCGCGCTGACCGATCCCGAGCACGCCGTGGGCGACCACCCGGTGCTGGCCGGTCTGATGCCGATGCTGCACCTCGACGAACCGGTCGCGCCCGCGAAGCTGACAGCCGGCGCACCGCCGCCTGCGAGCGACGCGGCGCTGGTGTTCAGTTCCGGCACCACCGGCCTGCCGAAGGCCGTCCGGCACACCCACGCCTCGCTGGACGAGGCGGTGCGGCACTGGCGCCAAGCGCTGCAACTGACCCACCACGACCGGATCCAGGTTGCGACCCCACCGTCACACATCCTCGGACTGTTGAATCTGCTGACCGCGTGGGAGACCGGGGCCTACGTGCGGCTGCATCGCCGGTTCGACATCGACCGGGTGCTGCGGCACATCGAAAGTGACCGCATCACCGTGGAAATGGCGGTCGCTCCCATCGCCCTGGCGATCGCGTCGCATCCCGACCTCGAGTCCTATGACCTGTCGTCGCTGCGCTACATCATGTGGGGTGCCACCCCGGTCACCGTCCACGTCGCAGAGACGGTGACCAGGCGCACCGGAGTCGGGTGGCTTCCGGCCTACGGAACCACGGAACTGCCTGTCGTAGCGTGCAATCCGATCGATGACCCTCACCTGGACACCGTCGGACGGGCGGTGCCAGGCGTCGACCTACGGGTCGTTTCGCTGGAGACCGGCGAGCCGGTCGGCGCGGGCGAGGTCGGTGAGATCCAGGCCCGGTCGGCGTCGCTGATGGCCGGCTACCTCCCGGCCGAGGCGACTTCCGACGCGGTCCGCGACGGGTGGTACCGCACCGGGGATGTCGGCTGGCTCGACGCCGGCGGTTGGCTGCGAATCACCGACCGCCTCAAAGAGATGATCAAAGTGCGCGGCTTCCAGGTCGCCCCCGCCGAAATCGAGACGGTGTTGCACGGTCATCCGGCCGTCAAAGACTGCGCGGTGTTCGGGATTCCGGACGTACTCAACGGCGAGGCCGTCGTCGCCGCGGTCGCCACATCCGCTCCCGTCGATGCGACCCAACTCACCGCCATGGTGGACGAAAGACTGGCGTCGTATAAACATCTGAGCCGGGTGGTGTTCGTCCCCGAAATTCCCCGCCTGCCTTCCGGCAAGGTGCTGCGTCGAGTGCTGAAGGAGCACTATGGATGTACGTCTGACAGCTGAACAACAGCAATTACGCGATGCCGCCGCCAAGCTGGCCGACGATCTCGGGCCGGCAGCGGTGCAGGATCTCGACGACCAGGCTCGAATCACCCGTCTGGACAAGCAGATCGAGAACACCGGCTGGCGGTCGCTGCGATCCGACGGGGCCTCCGGCGTGGAGGTGGCCATCGTGGCCGAGGAATTCGGCCGCCGGCTGGTCGACACACCGTTCCTGGGTCCCGTGCTCGCCGACGATCTGGGCCGCCACGTCGGCGCCGACGTATCGGCGGCGACGGTGGCCGTCGACGATCGGGTGATCGATGCCCGCGGCGCCCGCCGCGCCCTGTCGCTTTCGCGTGGCGCGGTCCTCGCCGCCGATGTGCAGGTTTCGCCGCAGAGCGTCGACCTCACGCGGGCCGACGGCACTGTCGCGGGTTCGCCGGAGACGTTGGGCGACGTGTCGCCGGAGGTCGCCGAGCAATGGCGGGCCCTCGCACTGGTCACCACGACCGCCGATCTGGTGGGCATCGCCCGCGGCGCACACGCCGTCGCCTGTGACTACGCGAAAATCCGTGAACAGTACGGCAAGCAGATCGGCTCGTACCAGGCCATCGCGCACTTGCTGGCCGAAAGCCTTGCGCTGATTGAGGGTTCGGTGAGCGTGTTGCGGCACGCCGCGTGGGGCGTCGACGAGCTTGCCCCCGCCGAAGCCATTCGGGCCGCCCAAATCGCAAAGGTCTACTGCGCGCGCGCCACCCGCACCGTCTGCGAGACGGCTATCCAGGTGCACGGCGGCATCGGCAACACCTGGGAATGCGTGGCGCATGTCTACCTGCGCCGTGCCCTCACATCGACCGAGCTGTGGCCGGTCGCGTTGAAGGAGATCGATCTTGGACTTTCGTGACTCACCCGATGAAGCCGCCTTCCGGGAGCGGCTGCGCGCCTGGCTTGCCGCACACGCCAAGGAGTTCTCGGGCTCGGGCGACGAGTACTGGGTGCGGATGGCCGACTGGCACCGCGCTTTGTACGAGAACGGCTTTTTCGGCCTGTCCTGGCCACGCGACTGGGGTGGCCAGGACCTGGCGCCGGTCTACGACGTGATCGTCGACGAGGAACTGGTGCGCGCCGGTGCGCCGCCGCGCCCCAGCGTCGGCTATCTGGTGTACGGCATCGGCGCCCACGCCAGCGACGAGCTTCGAAAGCGCTTCCTGCCCGGCATCATCAACGGCACCGAGCGGTGGTGCCAGGGCTTCAGCGAACCGGGCGCGGGCTCGGACCTCGCGTCGCTGACCACGACCGCCCGCCTGGAGGGCGACAACTATGTGGTGAACGGGCACAAGATCTGGACCAGCTATTCCGATGTGGCGGACCGGTGTCTGTTGCTGGCGCGCACCGACCCCGGGGCCAAGCGCCACCGCGGCCTGTCCGCTTTCGTTCTCGACATGAAACAGCCTGGCGTGCAACAGCGCCCGCTGCAGATGATCAACGGCGTCACCAATGAATTCGGCCAGGTGTTCTTCGACGATGCGACGGTGCCGGCGGACCGGATGGTCGGCGCACCCGGTGACGGCTGGGCCGTGGCCATGACGGTCGTCGGGCACGAGCGCGAACCGTCCACGCTCGGCTATGCGGCCCGCTACGGCAAACTCGTCCGAGAGCTGTTGTCGCGCAACGATGGTGAAGTGCCCGAGGAGCTGGCGTGGGCCGCGGTGCAGTCGGATATGCTGACCCATCACGTCCGGCGGCGGCTCTCCGAACAGCTCGACGGGGTATCGCACGGCTCGGACGGTTCGCTGGACAAGCTGCTGATGACCTGGGTCGAACAATCCGTCGGGCATGCGGCCCTGGCCGTCGCGGGAACGCGTGATCCCGAGCTGCTGAGCGCCTACCTGTACAGCCGGGCGCAGAGCGTCATGGGCGGGACATCACAAATACAAAAGAACATCATCGCTTCACGGATCTTGGGATTGTAGGAGTGATCGCGAACGCGGGCGAAGCCCGGGTGAAGCGGGTCACGACCATTGAAGTAGGAGTGATCGCGAACGCGGGCGAAGCCCGGGTGAAGCGGGTCACGACCATCGAAGGAGTCTGACGTGTACGACATGCCTACCGAAATCGACGTTCAGGCCGACGGTGCCCTGCGCATCATCACGCTCAACCGCCCTGATTCGCTCAACTCGGTCAACGACAACCTGCACGTCGGACTCGCCCGGCTCTGGCAGCGACTCACCGATGACCCCACGGCCCGCGCCGCGGTGATCACCGGTGCCGGCCGGGCGTTTTCGGCCGGCGGCGATTTCACCTACCTGGAGGAGCTGGCGAACGATGCTGAGCTGCGCGCCAAAACCATCCGGGACGGGCGCGAGATCGTGCTGGGCATGGCCCGCTGCCGAATTCCGGTGGTGGCGGCGGTCAACGGCCCCGCCGTCGGGCTGGGCTGCAGCCTGGTGGCGCTCAGCGACATCGTGTACATCGCCGAAAGCGCCTATCTGGCCGACCCGCACGTGCAGGTGGGGCTGGTGGCCGCCGACGGTGGGCCGCTGACCTGGCCGCTGCACATCAGCCTGCTGCTGGCCAAGGAATTCGCCCTCACCGGCACCCGGATCAGCGCCCAGCGGGCCGTGGAACTCGGCTTGGCCAATCACATTGCGGACGACCCGGTTGCGGAGGCGATCGCCAGCGCCAAAAAGATCTTGGAGCTGCCGCAGCAGGCGGTGGAGAGCACCAAGCGGGTGCTCAACATCCATCTGGAGCGCGCCGTGCTCGCCAGCTTGGACTATGCGCTGTCGGCCGAGAGCCAGTCGTTCGTGACCGAGGACTTCCGCGCCAACGTCGCGAAATTCAACGCGGCCAAGAAGAACTGAGGTTGTAACCGCGCGACGGCCTCAGGCATCATGCCGGCGCAGGAAGTCGCGCATCACCGCATCGAACTTGTCCGGCTCCTCGATGAACGGCATGTGTGCGCTGGCCTCGAACAGCTCGAACCGTGAACCCGGTATCCGCTGGTGCATTTCCCACATGTGTTCGGGCACGCACTCGTCGTACCGGCCCGCGAGTACCAGTGTCGGCACGGCAATTTCGCCGAGCCGGTCGACCACATCCCAGTTCCGGATCGTCCCCACGATGTGAAAGTCGCTGGGGCCGAACATGGTCTCGAAGACTTCGGCGTCCATCTTGCGGAACGCATCCTCGAGCTCGCGCGGCCACGGGCGTACCCGGCACAGGTAGGTCTCGTTCCAGGTTCGGATGGCGGCCTGATACTCCGGCGCGTGCGTGCTGCCGGCGGCCTCATGCCGGTCGATGGCGGCCTGGGTGGCAGGGTCCAGTTCGGACTTCAAGCGCGCCACCATCTTCGCGAACTCCGGGATGGACGCGATGCTGTTGGAAATGGTCAGGCTCGCGGCGCCGGCGGGCGCCGCGTCGAGCACATACTGCTGGGCCAGCATCCCGCCCCACGAATTGCCGAACAGGTGGAAGCGGTCCAGATTCAGGGCTCGCACCACGGCGTCCACTTCGGCCACCGAGCGATTCATCGTCCAAAGCTCGCGGTTGGGTGGGCATTTGGAGTTTCCGCAGCCGAGCTGATCCCAGAAGATGACTTCGCGCTCCGTGGCCAACCGCCCCAGCGACCGCAAGTAATCGTGCGGCAGGCCCGGCCCGCCGTGAATGACGAGCAGCGGAAGACCCGCGCCGCCACCGGTCCGCTTGAACCAAATCTCCCCGCCCGGGACTTCGATCGTCCCTTCCGGCGCAGTCGTCGCGTCCGCCATCAGCAGCAGTGTAGGCAGTCCTGGCCACCTGAGGCGGGCTGCGGCGAGGGCCGCTCCTTGCAACTCATACTCTCCTACTGAGAGAATAGTGTTCTCATGAACGTGCGGATGGCTCTCGGAGCGCCGCACCTGCTGGTTGAAGTGGAGAAGACCCGTGTCTGAAGCCGTCATCGTGTCCGCCCTGCGCACCCCCATCGGCACCGCCCGCAAGGGCACACTGCGCGATACCAGTGCGTTCGACCTGGCGCAGCACGTGGTGACCGAAGCGGCGAGGGATCTGGACCCCGCGCGGGTCGACGATGTGATCCTGGGCGAGGGCCTCTACGGCGGCGGCGTGATCGCCCGCCACGCGGCCATCACCGCCGGGCTGTCCCACGTCCCCGGGTTGGCCAACAACCGGCACTGCGCGGCCGGCCAGGCGGCGGTGCAGAGCGCGGCGGCAAGCGTGCGGGCCGGGATGGACGAGCTGATCATCGCCGGCGGCGTGAACGCCGCGTCGACGTCGCCGCGCTCCCGCATCCAGGTGGACGGCGAGTGGGTCGACTGGTTCCCGCCGACCCACCCGGACCGGCCGGACGCGCCGAACATGGACATGTCGATCACTGTGGGCTGGAACGCCGCGGTCAAGGCCGGCGTGAGTCGCGAGGAGATGGACGCCTGGGCGCTGCGGTCACACCGCAATGCCATCGCCGCCATCGACGAAGGTCGCTTCAAGGAGGAGATCGTCCCGATCGAGACGTCGCACGGCCTGTTCTCGGTCGACGAGCACCCGCGTCGCGACACCACCATGGAGAAACTGGCCGCGCTCAAGCCGCTGCACCCCGAGATCGAGGGCTTCTCGATCACCGCCGGCAACGCGTGCGGCGCCAACGACGGTGCGGCGGCGCTCGTCATCGCCAGCGACCGCCTCGACATGCCCGCGCTGGCCACCATCCGGTCCTGGGCATCCGTCGGCGTCGACCCGGCGATCACCGGCCTGGCGCCAGTGGAGGCGATACCGAAAGCCCTTAAGCGGGCCGGACTTTCGACCTCCGACGTCGACCTCTTCGAGATCAACGAAGCCTTCGCCGCGATGTGCGTGGCCACCATCAAACTGCTCGAGCTCGACCCCGACAAGGTCAACGTCAGCGGTAGCGGCTGCTCGCTGGGGCACCCCGTCGCGGCGACCGGAGCCCGGATGCTGGTCACCCTGGTGCACGAATTGCGCCGCCGCGGCGGTGGCATCGGCGTCGCGGCGATGTGCGCGGGCGGTGGCATGGGCTCGGCGACCGTGATCGAGGTCCCGGCTCCATAATGCGTACATGATCATCGCCGACCTGATTGCCCGCGCGCGCAATGGATCTCCCCGCGCGGCCGGTCGGCTGCTCAGCCTGGTCGAGGGCGACCGGCGCGACGAGGTCCTGGAGACCATCGGTCCCGCACCGCAGGGCATGGGACCGGTGGTCGGCATCACCGGACCGCCGGGCGCGGGAAAGTCGACGACGGTCGCCGCGCTGGTCGCCGCGTACCGCGAGCGCGGCAGCCGGGTGGCGGTGCTGGCGGTGGACCCGTCGTCCCCGTTCAGTGGCGGAGCACTGCTGGGCGACCGAATTCGAATGGCCGCGCATATCAACGACTCCGACGTACTCATCCGTTCGGTGGCCACCCGTGGGCACCTGGGCGGCCTGGCAGCCGCGGTGCCGGCGGCCATCCGGCTGCTGGGCGCGATCGGTTACGACGTGGTCCTGCTGGAGACGGTGGGGGTGGGGCAGTCCGAGATCGAGATTGCCGCCGTCGCCGACCCGACCGTCGTCATCCTCAATCCCGGCGCGGGCGACGCGGTCCAGGCCGCCAAGGCGGGAGTGCTGGAAGTCGCCGACATCGTGGCGGTCAACAAGGCGGACCGGGACGGTGCCGAACAGACGGTTCGGGATCTTCGGGCCGAAACCAGCGCCCCCATCGTTTCGCTGATCGCTGCCCGGGGTGAGGGCATCAAAGACCTGATGGCCGCCATCGAGGACCACCGCCGCACCGACAGCCGCGCCCGCCGCCTGGCCCGCGCCCGGGCGCAGATTCTGTCGCTGGCGCAAACCCGGCTGCGGACCCAGCCCGATCTGGACCGGCTGGCCGAAGCGGTCGTCGACGGCCACCAGGACCCGTACACAGCCGCTGATCAGCTGATCACACCTCCCTCGCCCGGAACGGACTGACGGCCCCCTGTCCCCCGATCGGGGGACACGCGCAATCATCACCTTTGCTGACCGATTGGCGGAGGTGCGGCCCGCGCAATCGCCCTACGTTGAGCGTGTTCGCTTGAGAGTAGGAGACCCGCATGACTCACACACCCCAGACTTCGGCAGCACTGGTCCGCGACGAACGGTTGGAGCTGTATCGCCGCATGTGGGTTCTGCGACTGCTCGACATGGCGTTGGAGGAGCTGCGCGTCGACGGTCTGATCGACGACAGTGCGCACGTGGAATTCGGCCAGGAGGCCGTGGCCATCGGGACGGTTGCGGCGCTGAGGCCGGGCGATCTGGTCAACGCCAGCACCCCGCAGTTCCGGCACGCTCAGCAGGTCGGCCTGGCCCTCCCGCTGGGCCCGGCCATCGCCGACATGATCGGCCCCAAGCGCCGCGCCGGCGGCGGGGCCGCCGACTGGAAACGGTCACTGGCCAACGAGACGGCTCTGGGCCAATCGACGCTGTTTGCGCTGGGTGACGCCAACACCCAGCGACTGACCGGCCAGGGCGAGGTCAGTGTGTGTGTCATCGGTGGCCGCGACACGCACTCCGTCGAGTTCACCACCGCCGCAAGGATCGCCGTGCAATGGCGGCTACCGGTGGTGTTCGTCGTGGAGAACATCCGCGGTGCATCCAACGCCCGTCGTCGCGCGTACGAGTCGGAAGCGATGCCGCTGCTACCGGTCGACGGCAGGGACGTTGTGGCGGTGGCCGACTCGGTCGCCGAGGCGGTGCACCGGGCGAGCGCCGGCGACGGCCCCGCCCTGGTCGAGGCGATCACCTACCAAACGAGTCACCCCGCGGCAGTCGATCCGCTGGTCTTCGCACGTCGGCAACTGGCCGCCACCGGCAGCGACGGCGACCATCTCTGCGAGGTGGAACGCGGGGCACGCCACCTGGTGGCCGAGGCCATGGCTTCGGCGAGAGCGTTGGTGCGGGCGCGGCAGATTCCGCCCATGCCAGAGTCGAAGCCCTGGTCGGCCGCTAGCTGAGCAGACCCTGCCGCATTGCCTCGGCGACGGCGGCCGCGCGATCGCTGACGCCGAGCTTCTCGTAAAGGCGTTGCACGTGCGTTTTCACCGTCGACGGGGCCACAAAGAGCTCACCCGCAATCGCAGGGATGCTTTGACCGCGGGAGATCCTGTTGAGCACCTCGCGTTCGCGGGCACTCAACACCGGTGCCGACGGTTCCGCACGCTGCCGGATTTCGGCGGCGAGGCCGCCGACGAGCGCGGGCGCCACCACATCGTGACCCTGTGCGCAGTCGAGCACGGCCTTGACGATCTCGCTGCGCGTCGAGTCCTTCAGCACGAACCCGGCCGCGCCCTGCTGCAGCGCCTGGTACACGATCGCCGACTCGTCGTGCGCCGAGATCAGCAGTACCCGGGTGGCCAATCCCTGCGTCCGCACCGCCGCCGCCACCTGGGCGCCGTCCATGCCGGGCATCCGGTAGTCGAGCAGCGCGACGTCGGGCACCTGCGACTTGATCATTTCCAGTGCCGCAGAGCCGTCTTCCGCCTCACCGACGACGTCCACCGAACCGCTCGACGACAGCGCGCGCACCACGCCCTCGCGAAAAAGCGGGTGATCATCACCGACGACCACCCGCACCGTTTCGGGGGTAGCCGCGCCGACCATGGCGACGAGTGTAGCCGTTTGCCCCACAGCGGCGTTCGCATTTTCCGGGCGGCACGATGAGTCGTTTTCCAGTTTGCTTCGGGGCGGCGGACGCGGATGAGTACGGTGATCGGGTGGCGGTCGCCGGTGACGTGGAGCTGGAGCGGGTGCGCACCGTTCACCAGCTGCGCTCGTACCGCATCGGCTCGGTGCTGCGGATCGGTGTGGTCGGCCTCATGGTCGCTGCCATGATCATCGGCACCAGGCGATCGGAGTGGCCGCAGGAAAGCGTGCTGATTGTCTTGTACGGCCTCGTCGCCCTGAGCGCGCTGGGATTGGCTTTCGCTCCTTTCCGGCGATGGATCGGAATGGGCCGACTGGTTGCGATCGGCCGGTTGGAACCGTTTGTCTTCACCGTCATCGACATCGTCGCGCTGACCGTCTTCCAGCTGTTGTCCACCAACGGGGTCTATCCGCTGTTGATCATGGCGATGTTGCCGGTCCTACTGGGACTTGACGTCTCCTCGCGCCGAGCGGCGGTGGTGCTGATCTTCTCCATGCTGGGATTCGCCATTGCCGTGCTGCAAGATCCGGTGATGTTGAGCGGAGTCAAGTTGCCGGAGGCGGGATTTCGGTTCCTGCTCTACGCATTTCTTTGTTGCGCAGCCTTCTTGGTGGTGCGCATCGAGGAGCGTCATACCCGCTCGGTAGCCGGATTGAGCGCCCTGCGAGAGGAATTACTTGCGCAGACGATGAACGCGTCGGATGTGTCACAGCGTCGGATCTCGGAATTCATCCACGACGGACCCCTGCAAGACATCCTGGCCGTGCGTCAAGAGCTCGTCGAATTGGACGCGGCGGTCGACGGCGATGAGCGCGTCGGCCGGGCGCTGGCCGGTTTGCAGATGGCCTCGGAACGGTTGCGGCAGGCCACTTTCGAGCTGCATCCGGCGGTACTCGAGCAGGTCGGACTCGGCGCCGCGGTGCAGCAGCTCGCGGAGTTCACCGCACAGCGGTCCGGCATCGACATCACCACCGATATCGAGTATTCGACGCGCAGCGACATCGATCCCGTCATGTTCGGCGTGGTGCGCGAGTTGTTGTCCAACGTCGTGCAACATGCCGCGGCCCGCAGTGCGACGGTGATGCTCGGGATCACGGACCGGACTTGCGTTTTGCATGTAATCGACGACGGTGTGGGGTTCGGCCGGGAGACGATGGCGCGCCGCCTGGGGGAGGGCCATATCGGTCTGGCGTCGCATCGCGCGCGGGTGGAGGCCGCCGGGGGAGCCCTGGTGTTTCTCGACGTCCCGGTGGGCAGCCACGTCTGCGTCGAAGTGCCGTTGAAGAATTAACGACAGACTTGTGGGTATGCACCTCGCCAGGAGGTAGCCATGCAGCCGAGCCAGCCATCGCACGAAGCGACCACAGACCAACCCACGCCTGACGAACAGCGAAACATCAACATTGTTCGCGAGTATATGGAGATCTCGTACACCCCAGGCCGCGCCAGCGCGCACGCCGTTGAGCACCTGTGCGGACCGAACAATAAATTCGTCGCACCCACCACCTTCGGGGACGTCCACACGCTCGAGGAGTATGCGGAGGACCACGGTCGGCTCATGAAGCAGGTGAACGATCTGCACATCGTCAGTTTTGACGTTCTCTTTGCCAAAGCCGACCGTGTCTGTCTGCGTTACACCGCCGAGGGAGCGCACCGAGGTGAACCGCACGGCGACCTTGGGCCGACGGGCCATACGGCGCGCTGGTCGGCGGCGGCGCTGTTTCGGCTACAGGACGGAAAACTCGTCGAATTCATCAAAGACTGGAACAAGCTGTCAATGTGGGAGCAGTTGGGTTGGCCGACGCAAGAGTGCCTGACGGCGGACCGCGCCTAGGCGAAAAGCAGTGACCGCTACGCCCGCACCCCGTGCTGGGCCTGGTTTCCGCCGCCGCGTTTTGCGGAGTACATGGCAGTGTCGGCGATCCTGATCAGCTCGTCGACGAGCCATCCGACGTCGGGCCCGGCTAGTAGGTCCAATTCGGCGCTGGCGGTGCCAATGCTGGCCGTTATCTTCGGAGATTGCCGGGCGAGCTCGGCGCAAATCCGCGCGGCCAGATCACTCACGTCCGAGGTGGTAGACGTCAGCGCGACCAGGAATTCTTCGCCGCCGGCGCGGCAAATCATCGCGTCGGCCGGGGTGTGGGCGCGCAGCAGCTCGGCCACCGCCCGCAGGACTTCATCACCGGCCGAATGACCGTAGGTGTCGTTGATGCGTTTGAAGTTGTCGAGATCGACCATCACCACCGCCAGATGGGTATGGGGCGAGGGCGGGTTCGCCAGTCGATGGCTGACGGCGGCGGTAAACGCGCGTCGATTCAGCAGGCCGGTGAGCGGATCCTCCTCCGACCGCTGAACATACGTCTCCATTGCCCGCGACATCATCAAAATGCCGAGGGGGACAGACAGGTTGAGGAAGGCATTGACCCAAAACGCGGAGGCCGCCGTGGCCATGTTGGTTTCCCGAGCGAGTCGCACCACCGCGGCGGTGGTGACGGCGACGGTTATCGCGCCGGTGAACGGCAGGAGCCTGGAGCCGTGAAAGAAGGCGATGTAGCCGGCGGGGATCGCCATCGCGGTGCAGGCCAGGGCGGCGATGGCACCGGTGGGCTGGACGAGGCTCCAGCCGCCGACGCCGAGCGCGCCGATCAGCGCGCCGGTTTGTGATTGCCGACGGGTAGGCCAGCGCGTCAACAACAACACGGTCAGCCCGAGGGTGAACGTGGCGGCAACGCCGCCGGTGATGACTTCAACGAGGCTGGGTCGATGCTGACTCGGCAACACGGTCAGCGGCACCAACGCCGACGAACCGATGACGGCGGCCAAGGCCGTACGCGCCGAGCGCAGCATTGTGCGTTGCCGGAGGAAGGTCGTGATCCATTCATACCGGTCCGGCTGATCCCACCAACTCCACAGCCGTCGCATCAGTCAGCGATTCCTCGGCCATACGTCAGGTGTCGTGCTGTGCAGCCCATCGGACCGGCAACCTTTCGTGATCCCCGGCGCCATTATTGAACCTTTCCGGGCCGGCCGTCACACGCGACGCGCTTTCACGTGCGGTTCGTGCCTCATCCGTAGTCGCTGACCAACAGGCGGTAGCCGGCGTCGAGCTCCTGTTGGTCGAGTAGTTCGGAGTGCCGGTGTTGCCATTGTCCGGAGCGCAGGTCGGCCGCGAGCCGGTCCAGACCCGCGGCCAGGGAGGCCGGCTGCGCGTACGCCAGCATCGAAATGCCGGCGCGCACGGTGGGATCGAGATAGGCATGGGGGCGGCGCCAGTAGGCGGCGCCGAACCCGTCGGTGCAGTCGTGCGGTACGGGCACGGATTGCACGTGGGCTCCTCCCAGCAACTCCACGAGTCGCGCGATCGGAACATGAAGCTCCTCGTTGATGCGAGCGGCGTCGGGCAGATATTCGCGCAACAACCAGAAGTTCTGAATCACCGATTGATCCCACGTCAAGACGACTACCCGGCGGCGCGCGACGCGGCGTAGCTGTTGGATCCCAGCGGCAACGTCGCTCCAGTGATGAACGGTCAGCAGGGCCATGGCGGCGTCAACGCACCTGTCGCGCAACGGCAAAGCCTCCGCCAATGCCTGTACACACGGGGCTGACCCTGCGGGCCGCTGCGCGATCATCACCATGCTCGGCTCGACCGCGACAACGGTCTGGGCCGGCTCGTAAGATCCGGTGCCGGCCCCCACGTTGACGACGGTGTCCATCGCGGTGAGGGCGGCGTGCACCTGGGAGGCGATCCGCGGGTCGGGTCGGCGAGTGCTGCAATAGGTGGCGCCGATCCGGTCGTAGGCGACCATCGACTCAGGATGACGCAGGCGGGTGCGGTTGCACCAGTAGGCGCCCGCCTACTTCAGGTCCACCGACTTCCCGGTGGCGGCCGCGTGGCCAGCTCGGTAACCGAAAACCATTGCCGGGCCCAGTGTTCCGCCGGCGCCCCCGTAGGCCCGCCCGGTCACGCCGCCCATCGCATTGCCCGCAGCGAACAGGCCCGGTATCGGCTCGCCGCCGACATGCAGAACGCGGGCATCGTGATCGGTGCGCGGGCCGCCCTTGGTGCCCATCGCCCCGATGCTCACCGGCACCGCGTAGAACGGGGCGGTATCGATCGGGCCCAGCGTCTTACCGGCCGGCGTGGTCGCGCTGTCATCGCCCCAGTAACCGTCGTAGGCGCTGGAGCCGCGGCCGAAGTCGGGGTCGGCGCCGGCGGCCACGTGGCGGTTCCAGCTCTCGACCGTGCGGGTCAGACCTTCGGCGTCGATACCCGTCTTGGCGGCCAACTCGGTGAGGTCCGCCGACTCGCAGAACCAGTCCGGGACGGGTTGTCCCGGCTCGATCCCGAGAAAACCGTAGCGCTGCAGGTGAATCGAGTCGAACACCATCCATCCGCGATCGTTGACGTAGCCGCCGCGAGGGTCCAGGTAATGGAAGGCGCCCGCCATCGAGTTGTAGTCGCATGCCTCGTTGACGAAGCGCCGGCCGGCCGAGTTGACGATGATGCTGCGCGGCCGTGTTCGCTCCAGCCGCACGCTGCGGCTGCGGGGCCTCCCCTCGATGGTGTCGCCCGGGATTTGCACGATCGGCACCCACCAGGCCTCGCCCATGTTGGCCAGGTCGGCCCCGTGCTCCATCGCCATGCGCAAGCCGTCGCCGGTGTTGTTGGGCGGCGAGACCGCGCCGTGCATGGGACCCCGCAGAAAGGCTTGTGTCAGAGCGGGATCCCACTCGAAGCCGCCGGTGCCCAGGATGACTCCGTGCCGGGCACGAACACTGATCGTCCGATCCGGCAGCGCCACGCGCACCCCGGTGATTTCGCCGTCTTCGGCGACGAGGCCTTCGGCCCTGGCGTCGGTGTGTGGGGTCACGCCGGCATCCAGCAGGCCCTTGAGCAGGCCCGCGATCAGCGCGGTGCCCGCGACGCACAGATGGCTGGTTCGTTCGTCGATCGCCGCGTGCAGGCGCGCCCTGGTCTCGGCGTCGAAGCCGACGTTGGACCAGTCGGCCGGGAAAGACGTTATCCGCGTTGCCCATTCGCCGAGCTGGGCCAGGTCGAAGGGGGCCGCGCTGAGCGACCTGCCGCCGCCCGGCCGCCCGCCCGGCAACTCGGGACGGTAGTCGGGGAATCCGGTCGCGATCTCGAACTGAAGACCGCTGTGTGCCTCGATGAAATCGAGCATCGCCGGCCCGGTGCGCACGAACGTTTCCACCAGCTCGTCGTCCATCGAACCGAGCGACTGGGCACGCAGGTACCGCAGCGCGTCGGCGGGCGTCAATTCGCCGTCGGGAGAACGGTTATGGGCGGGGATCCACACGATGCCGCCGGACACGGCGGTGGTGCCGCCGACGGTCGGGGCCTTCTCGTAGACCTCAACGGAGGCGCCCGTGACTGCCGCGGTCAGTGCGGCGGTGAGGCCGGCGCCGCCACTGCCGAGCACGACGACGTCGACTTCGTGGTCCCATGACATGGACTGCTATCCCTTCAGCTCAGTAGCTCCGACAACTGCTTGGCGGCTTTGACGACCGCATCCTTTCCGCGCATCACGACGTCTTCCCGATGCGAGATGAGGTTGATGCACGTCGGTGGGGACGGCACCGGACGGCGCACCCCCACGGCCAAGCCGTACGTATTCGGTTCGATCTCACCGTAGGTGGTCACCCAACCACGTTCGCGGGCACGGGAGACCAGCTCTCGTTCGCCCGGGCGTGGAGGCATGCATGCGAGCAGGGCGATCCCGGCGGCGCCGCGGTCCAGCGGATAGCGGCTGCCCTCGTGGAAGGAAAGCTGGTAGGCGACATGGCTGGGCACGATGACCGCGATCGCCACCTGCTGGTCGCCTTCGGCGATGAGCAGGGACACGGTGGTGCCGAGCTCATCGGCCAGCGCCCGCAGCGTCGGCAGACTCACCTGCCGCACGTTGCGGTCGAAGGAAGCGCCGAGCACGGCCAGGCCCGCGGCCGGCCGGTAGCGGCCGTCCTCTCCCTTGGCCACCAGCCGGAACTCGGCCAGCGTCGTCAACAGCCGATAGGCGATGGTGCGGTGCACCCCCACCTGATCGGCGAGCTGTTGCACCGTCAGTCCGCCGGGAGAGTCCGCCACCATCTGCAGCGCGGTCAGCCCCCTGGCCAGGGTCTGCGAACCGGTACCGGACCCCGTCACAGCCTTGACAGACCTTGCCGCGAGAGCGAAGCTCTATATATAACGCACATTAGTGTGCGATATTAGCACACAAGATAAGCCGAAAACGAGAACGAGATTTCCCCGATCTGGAGGCCGGACAGCACCGTGGCGGAGTTCGAGAGCATCTGGAGCGATCTCCAGGGCGTCGCGTTTGAGCAGGGCTACCTCGACGCCGGAGGTATACGGACCCGTTACCTGCGCGCCGGTGATCCGGGCAAGCCGGTACTGATGCTGCTGCATGGATCCGGTGGCCACGCCGAGGCCTACGTCCGCAACCTGGCCGCGCACGCCGAGCATTTCTGGACCTGGTCGATCGACATGCTGGGCCACGGATACACCGACAAGCCGGGGCATCCGCTGGAAGTCGCGCACTACGTCGAGCATCTGATGGCGGTGTTGCGCACCATCGGTGTAAACCGCGCCTACATCAGCGGCGAATCGCTCGGGGGCTGGGTGGCCGCCCGCACCGCGGTCGACCATCCCGACGTGGTCGAGCGGCTGGTGCTCAACACCGCCGGCGGTTCGCAGGCCGATCCCGTGGTGATGCAACGGATCATCACGCTGTCCATGGCCGCCGCCGAGAACCCGGCCTGGGAGACGGTGCAAGCGCGCATCAAGTGGTTGATGGCCGACAAGTCGAAGGGCTACGACGACCTGGTTGCCAGCCGCCAACGGGTTTATCGCCAGCCGGGATTCGTCTCCGCGATGAGCGACATCATGGCGTTGCAGGATCCGGAGATTCGCGCGCGCAACATCCTCGGCCCGGACGAATACGGGTCGATCATCGCCCCGACGCTGGTGCTGTGGACCAGTGACGACCCCACCGCCGACGTGACGGAGGGACGCCGAATGGCGTCGATGATTCCGGGCGCGCGATTCGAGGTGATGCCCGGTTGCGGCCACTGGCCGCAGTACGAGGACCCCAAGACGTTCAACCAGTTGCATCTCGACTTCCTGCTGGGCCGGTAATGGTTGCACCCGGGCAGGAGAACATCGAGACCGACGTGCTCGTGGTGGGCGCGGGCCCGGTCGGCTTGACCCTCGCCAACATCCTTGGCCTGCAAGGCATCCGCACGGTGGTGGTCGACGAGCGGCACACCCTCATCGACTACCCCCGCGGGGTCGGCCTGGATGACGAGGCGCTGCGGACCTTCCAGTCGATCGGGCTCGCCGAGCGGGTGCTGCCGCACACCGTGCCCAACCAGATTCTTCGGTTCGTCGACGCCAAGCGCCGAGTGCTCGCCGAAATGGCGCCACCGGACGCACGTTTCGGGTGGCCGAAGCGAAATGGCTTCGTCCAACCACTCGTGGATGCCGAACTGCTGGCCGGCCTGGACCGATTCGAACACGTCCAGGTGCGATGGGGACGCCCGATGACGGCATGCCAGGAGAGCGCCGACGCGGTGACCGTCGAACTCGGCGACGCCGACAACGACGGTGACACCTCACGTGTGCGGGCGCGCTATGTGGTCGGGTGCGACGGCGGCCGCAGCATGACCCGCCGGGTGATGGGTGTGTCGTTCGACGGAACGACGTCGTCGACCCGGTGGCTGGTGGTCGACATCGCCAACGACCCGCTCGGGCACCCGAACAGTGAGGTCGGCGCCGATCCCGAACGCCCGTACGCCTCGATCTCGATCGCCCACGGAATTCGCCGCTTCGAGTTCATGATTCACGCCGACGAGACCGACGAGCAGGCCGAGGATCCCGCGTTCCTGACGCAGATGCTGGCCCGAATGGTGCCCCACCCCGAGCGGGTCGACGTGATCCGGCGCCGGGTGTACACCCACCACTCGCGGATCGCCGGCGCGTTCCGCCAGGGCCGGCTGCTGCTGGCCGGCGATGCGGCCCATCTGATGCCGGTGTGGCAGGGCCAGGGGTACAACAGCGGGATCCGCGACGCGGCGAACCTGGGCTGGAAGCTGGCCGCGGTGGTGACTGGGCGGGCCGACGACAAGCTGCTGGACACCTATGACGTGGAGCGCCGCAAGCACGCCCGCGCGATGATCGACCTGTCCACCATGGTGGGCCGGGTGATCTCGCCGACCAACCGCCGGGTGGCGACCGCCCGAGATCTGTTGGTGCGCTCGGCGTCAATTGTCCCGTCGCTCAAGCGATATGTGCTGGAGATGCGGTTCAAGCCGATGCCGCGTTATGAACACGGTGCCGTCGTGCACGCCGCGCCGGGTCGCACCGATTCGCCGGTGGGAACCCTGTTCATCCAGCCCCGCGTCGATACCCGGGACCAGCAGAACGTGTTGCTCGACGACGTGCTCGGTTCGTGGTTCGCCGTGCTGTGCTGGAACAACAACCCGCGCAAGATTCTCGGCGATGTGGCGTTCGCGAACTGGAAAGCCGTAGGAGCCCGGTTCTTCGCGCTCCGCCCGGCGACCCAACTGCACTGGACCGGACACGACGACCCCGATGTGGTGGTCGTGGGTGACCGGCACGGTGGCCTCAAATCCTGGTTCGACACCCACTCCGACTCGGTGCTGTTCCTGCGCCCCGACCGGTGCATCGCGGGTGCCTGCATCGCTCAGCGCGCCCCCGACCTGAGCGCCGCACTCCTTGACGCACTCACACTCACGCCGCGAGGGGGTGAATTACAAAGTGGCACTGGCTCTGTGCTGTATGTCGCACAGCCCTCTCCTGAATCTTCCGGGGCCGTCGCGGGACCTGCTTGACGACATCGAGGGCGCGATCGCCGCAGCGCGCGGCTTCGTCGAAGAATATGACCCCGAACTGGTGGTCAGTTTCTCTCCGGACCACTACAACGGCTTCTTCTACAAGGTCATGCCGCCCTTCTGCATCGGCACCAGCGCCTGCGGAGTCGGCGACTACGGCACCCATGCCGGGCCGCTGAACGTGCCCGAATCGCTTGCGACCGAGTGCGCGAAGGCGGTCCTCGACGCGGGCGTCGACATCGCGGTGTCGGCCAGCATGGACGTGGACCACGGCACGGTTCAACCGCTGGAAAAGCTCTTCGGTGACGCCACCGCCCGTCCCGTGATACCGATCTTCGTCAACGCCATCGGCGTTCCGCTGGGCCCGATGCATCGCTGCCGTGCGCTCGGCCGCGCCGTCGGCGACTACCTGGCCACCCTGGACAAGCGAGTTCTGATCCTGGGATCCGGTGGGCTCTCGCACAGCCCGCCGGTGCCGACCCTGGCGACCGCGCCCGCGCCGGTGCTGGAGCGGATCCTGCATGGCCGGGCGATGACGCCCGAGCAGCGGCAGGCGCGGCAAGCCGCCGTCATCGACGCGGCAAAGAGTTTCGCCGCCGGCGACAGCGAGCTGCAGGCGCTCAACCCGACGTGGGACCACCGATTCCTGGAGATCATCGACGGAGGATGGCTGAGCGAATTGGACGGGTGGTCGAATTCGTTTGTCGCCCATGAGGGCGGCAGCTCCGCGCAGGAGATCCGCACCTGGGTGGCGGCGTTCGGGGCGCTGGAAGCGGCGGGGCCCTACGAGACCACCGAGCGCTACTACAAGCCCGCACCCGAATTGATCGCCGGTTTCGCCATCAGAACGGCGCTTCCGAAATGACGACGGCGTTGGACGGTTTCGATCACGTCGTCGACGTGCTCATCGTCGGGTCCGGCGGTGGCGGCATGACGGCCGCGCTGACGGCACAGGCCGCCGGGCTTGACGCACTGGTGATCGAAAAGTCGTCTCACTTCGGGGGTTCCACCGCTTTGTCCGGTGGCGGCATCTGGGTACCCGGGGCGCCCGCGCAGAGGCGGGAGGGCTATGTACCCTCGCCCGAAGCCGTCGTGGGTTACCTCAAGCTGATCACCGACGGATTGGTCAGCGAGGCCCGGCTCCGGCAATACGTCGAGAGCGCGCCGCAAATGCTGCAGTTCTTGGAGCAGCTGTCCGGATGGTTCGAATTCGTCTGGAAACCCGGCTACGCCGACTATTACCCCGAGCTGCCCGGCGGCTCCGAGCTCGGCAGCACGATCAACGTGCCCGCGATCGACCTGCGGAAGTTGGGTCCCGACGAGCAGACGCTGCTCGCGCCCCTGGCGCTGGCCCCGAGGGGAATCTGGTTGGGACCCAAGGATCTGCGCACGTTCTATCGGATCAGGCAGTCGTGGGCGGGCAAGGGCGTGCTGCTCAAGTTGATCGGGCGAATGGTCCGGGCGAGGGTGTTCGGGGAGCGGATGGCCGCGATCGGACAGTCGCTGGCGGCCCGGCTCCGGCTGGCATTGCGGGAACGCGGCATCCCGCTCTGGCTGGACTCGCCGATGGTGCAGCTGCTCACCGACGCCGACGGATCGGTCACCGGCGCGGTGGTGGAGCGCGAGGGCAAGGAGCAGCGGATCGGTGCGCGGCTGGGCGTCATCCTGGCGTCCGGCGGATTCGACCACGACCTCGCCTGGCGCAAAGAGCTTCTGCCCGAGGTGGACCAGGACTGGAGCTTCGGCAATCCCGCGGCGATGGGTGACGGCATCCGCGCAGGCCAAAAAGTCGGCGCTGCAACGGATCTGCTCGACGAGGCCTGGTGGTTCCCGGCGATCCAGTGGCCGGACGGCCGTATGCAATTCATGCTCAACGAACGGATGATGCCGGCCCAGTTCATCGTCAACGGCGCGGGCAGGCGCTTCATCAACGAGGCGGCTCCCTACATGGACTTCGGTCACGCCATGATCGAAGGCCAGCGATCCGGCGTCACGCACATCCCGTGCTGGCTGATCACCGACCACAGGTCGTTCAACCGCTACGTCGTCGGGGGACACCTGCCGATACCCAAGATTCCGGGAGCGCCGGTGCCCACCGGCCGCAAGATCCCACCGGCCTGGCTGGAATCGGGCGTCGTCAAAGCGGCCACGACGTGGGACGAAATGGCGGCCAAGATCGGCGTGCCCGCGGACCAGCTCGCCGAAACCGCCGGCCGCTTCAACGAGCTCGCCCGCAAGGGCCACGACGACGATTTCAACCGCGGCGACAGCGTGTACGACAACTACTACGGCGATCACACGCTGCCCAACCCGAACCTGTATCCGCTTGGCGATCCGCCGTACTACGCCTTCCGGATCGTCCTCGGGGACCTCGGAACCTCGGGCGGCCTGCTGACCGACGAGCACGCCCGCGTGCTGCGGGCCGACGGCAGCGTGGTGCCCGGCCTGTACGCGGTGGGTAACGCGTCCGCGCCGGTGATGGGCCGCAGCTATGCGGGTGCCGGTGCGACCATCGGCCCAGCCATGACCTTCGGCTATGTCGCGGCGAAACACGTTGCGGCCCAAGCAGCCAACCGAGCCATTAATACTCATAGGAGGTAACGATGAAAATCTCACTGTTCTACGAATTCGCACTGCCGCGGCCCTGGGCGCCTGACGACGAACACGTCATGCTGCAGGACTGTCTTAACGAGGTCGAGGCCGCCGACAAGGCGGGCTTCTCCACCGTGTGGCTGACCGAGCACCACTTCCTCGAGGAGTACTGCCACTCGACGGCACCGGAGATCTTCTTGGCCGCGGCCAGCCAGCGAACGAAGAACATTCGTCTGGGATTTGGCATCATGCACCTCCCGCCGGTGGTAAACCACCCGGCCAGGGTGGCCGAGCGCATCGCCACCCTCGACCTGCTGTCCAACGGCCGAGTCGAATTCGGTACCGGCGAGTCGTCGTCGGTCGGTGAACTCGGCGGATTCAACATCGACCCCGCCGACAAGCGCGCGCAATGGGAAGAGGCCCTCGAGGTCTCGATTCGCTGCATGATCGAGGAGCCGTTCACCGGGTTCAACGGCGAGCACGTCCAGATGCCCGCGCGCAACGTTGTCCCCAAGCCGCTGCAGAAGCCGCACCCGCCGGTCTGGGTCGCCTGCACGCGGCCCGCCAGCGTGCAGATGGCCGCCCAAAAGGCGATCGGTGCGTTGAGTTTCGCCTATACCGGTCCCGGGCCCCTGACCGAGCGAGTCAACGGCTACTACAAGGAGTTCGAGGAGAACGGTGTGCCGGTCACTCCCCGGATCAACCCGAACATCCTGGCCATCGGCGGGGACCTGTCCATGATGGTGGCCAAGACCGACGAGCAGGCGTTGCAGCGGCTCGGGCAGGGCGGCGGCTTCTTCTCGTTCGGAATCATGCACTACTACATGACCGGAGTGCACACGCCGGGGCGCACCGGAGTCTGGAAGCGCTATCTCGAAGAAGTGGAGAAGGATCCGACGCTGGCGTACGGGCCCGGCCGGGGCGCCATCGGCTCTCCGGCCACGGTGCGCGAGTTCCTGCGCGGCTACGAGGAGAGCGGCGTCGACGAGATCATCTTGCTACTCAACCCGCGTAGCCACGAGGGCACCATGGAATCCATCGAGCTGATGGGCAAAGAGGTGCTCCCCGAATTCATCGAGCGGGACGCAAAGGCCGTGGCGGAAAAGGCGAAACGGCTGGAGCCCGTCATCGAAAAGGTGGAGGCCCGCCGACCGAAATCGACCGCACCGCAATTCGACGAGGATTACTCGTTTGGTGGACTCCCGACGGGTCGCGGCGGTAAGTTCACCGCCAGCGAGATCCCCGAGGCGATGGCGGAGATCAACGAAGGCCGCGTGCAGGCGGCGCAGCGCGCGAAGGACCAGCAGAAGTAGTACCGGACGGCATCTGAGTCGGGAGAATTTCGAGGCGAGCCTTGGGAGAGATCGACGAGCTGTGGCGCTACGACGGCCGTCGTGCGGTGGTGACCGGATGTGCCTCCGGCATCGGCGAACACGTGGTGCGTCAGCTCACCGAGCTTGGTGCCGAAGTCATCGGGTTGGACAAACGGCGACCGAACTTCGCGATGGACGAATTCCATGAGGTCGACCTGGCCGATCAAACGTCGATCGAGTCGGCGGTCGGCGCGGTGACGGGTCAGGTCGATGCGCTGTTCAACGTTGCGGGCGTGTCGTCCGGGATCGGCGATCCGCCACTCGTCGTGACCATCAACTTCCTGGGGATGCGCCACGCCACCGAGGCACTGATTCCGAAGATGGCCGCTGGGTCGTCCATCGTGAGCGTGTCGTCGCTCGCGGCGGCCGCATACCGGGAGCACTTGAGGGAGGTGGCGCCGCTACTTTCCACCGCGACGATGCAGGAGGGTATCGACTGGTGCGCCGGGCATCCCGCCGAGCTGGGCACCGGCTATCAGTTGTCCAAGGAAGCGATCATCCTGTACACCATGCGCAGTGCGACGCCGCTGGGCGCGCGGGGAATCCGCATCAACTGCACCGGTCCCGGGGTCACCGAGACACCGATCCTGGACCAGCTGCGCACGGCGTACGGACAAGGCTTCCTCGACGACATTCCCAAGCCACTGGGCCGCGTCTCCGGCCCCGCCGAGCAGGCCTCGGTGCTGATCTTCCTGAATAGCGATGCCGCCAGCTATATTTCGGGCCAGGTGTTGTGGGTCGACGGCGGGAACGTGGGCGCCGCAATCGCGCGTGAACTCGAGGAAGGGCGTGCCCCGTGGCCAGTGTGACCGACTTTCGCCGGACCGCTCGCGATGTCAGCAACTGGGGCCGTTGGGGCGATGACGACGAACTCGGCACGCTGAACTTCATCACCGAGGAAAAGATCGCCCAGGCCGCAAGTCTGGTCCGGCACGGCAAGGTGTTTCCACTCGGCGTGGACTTCGGCTCGTCGGGGCCGCAGGGCGCCTTCGGTTTTCGGCACAATCCGATCCACGTGATGACGGTGGACGGCGGTGACGCCAGCACACTGGCCCAGTACGGGCCGGATTGGGAGCGGAACCCGACGGCGGCGCAGATGGGCCCGTACTTCGTCGACAACCTGTTCCGGTTCAACGACGACATGATCATCATGCCGTTGCAGGCGGCCACCCAGTGGGATGCGCTGTCGCACGTCTATTACGACGACCAGCTCTACAACGGGATCCCCGCGGGTTCGGTGACCAGCCTCGGTGCCCGCCGGCTCGGCATCGAAAAGGTGGACGGTAAGGGCATCACCTCGCGCGGTGTGCTGCTGGACCTGGTGCGTCATCGCGGCGCGGAGGTCTTCCTGGAGCACGGAAACCCCATCACAGCTGAGGAATTGGACGACGTGGTCCGCGCGCAGGGCGTGACGATCGGCCGTGGTGACGTCCTACTCATCAAAACCGGTTGGTGGACAAGGTATCTGCAGACGGGGAACAAGACCGAACGATATTCCGGCCTGGATTGGCGATGCGCCCAGTGGCTGCACGATCACGAGATCGCGGCGGTCGCGTCCGATAACCTCCAGGTCGAAGACCCGGTGTCCGGGGTCGACGGCGTGTTCCTACCCTTCCATTTGCTGACGCTACGCGACATGGGGCTCATGCTCGGTGAGTACTGGGACCTGACCGCACTGGCGGCCGACTGCGCCGCCGACGGCGTGTATGAGTTTCAGCTGATCGCACCACCGCTGAGATTCGTTGGGGCCGTGGGCTCACCGGTGAACCCGATCGCGATCAAATGATGCAGCGCAAGACCCTGTCGGTTGACGGCCTGGCCACCAGCTATCTGGAAGCCGGCCACGGCGAACCGGTGGTACTGCTGCACGGGGGCGAGTTCGGCGCCGGCGCCGAACTCGGCTGGGAACGCAACATCGCCGCGCTCGCCAATCGGTATCGGGTCCTGGCGCCGGACCAGCTGGGGTTCGGGGAGTCCGCCAAGGTCATCGACTTCGTCGACGGCCGCGGCATGCGGATCCGGCATGTGGCGCGGTTCTGCGAACTGCTCGGCGTCGACTCGGCGCACTTCGTGGGCAATTCGATGGGCGCCATCAACCTGCTCACCGACGCCACGTCGGACGCGCCGCTACTCCCGGTGCGCAGCTTGGCGATCATCTGCGGCGGTGGAGAGATCCAGCAGAACGAGTATTTTGAGGCGCTGCAAAACTACGATGCGACGTTGCCCGCGATGCGCCGCATCGTCGAAGCGCTGTTCTTCGATTCCGGCTATCCCGCCGACGTCGAGTACGTGCGCCGCCGCTACGAGGCGAGCACCGCGCCGGGAGCCTGGGAAGCCATCGCCGCGGCCAGGTTCCGCCGCCCCGGAGCCACCCCGTCCGCAACCCCGTCTACCGCCCGGGCCTACGAACGCATCGGCGTGCCAACGCTTGTCGTCGAAGGGGCGGGGGACAAGCTCCTTCCCGCGGGCTGGGCCGCCGAGATCGCCAAGCAGATCGACGGGGCCCGTTCGGTTGTGGTCGACGAGGCCGGACACTGCCCCCAGATCGAGCAGGCCTCGGTGGTCAACGAGCTGCTGATGGATTTCCTGGGCGCGCTCTAGCCATCAGAAGACGTAATCCAGGCGGGTCATCATGCCTGCCGCCTGGTGATAGGTGTTGTGGCAGTGCATCACCCAGGTGCCGGGATTGTCGGCCACCAGCACCGCGACGAGCTTCTGCTTCGGCAGCACCATGACGGTGTCCTTGCGGGCGCCGGGGCTGCCGTCGGCCCTGATCACCTGGAACGTATGCCCGTGCAGGTGAATTGGGTGATACATCATCGTGGTGTTGTCGAACGTGATGGTGGGTCGTTGGCCCTGCTGGACGTGCAGCGGATTCGTCTTGCTGTAGGGCTCCCCGTTGATCGTCCAGTTGTATTGCATCATGTCGCCGCCCAGGACCACGGGGAGGTCGAGGTTGGGATCGGGACGCCCTAGGTTGACCGGCGTTGTGGCCGTGAACATCTCGACGGTGCCCACCCGTTTGGTGAGTTCGCCCGGCTGGAACTGTGGGTCGGGGGCGCTGCCCGACGCCGTGGAGAGCAACGCGCGGGCCACGCCGTTCTTGCCTTCGGCGACCGCGACCAGTGGGAAGACGCCGTCCGCGGCGGTCACGGCTACGTCGTAGCGTTCGGCCATCCCGATGAGCAGCGCGTCGACTTGAGCGGGGACCACGGGGTAGCCGTCGGTGTGAGTCACCGTCATCGCATGGCCGGCCAGTGCGACCCGAAAGGTGGTGTCGGACGCGGAGTTGATGAAGCGGATCCGGATGCGCTGGCCCGGCTTGGCATCAAACGTCATGGGGGAGGCGGGGATTCGCCCGTTGATCAGATAGTACGGGTAGGCGATGTCTCCGGCGTCGCCACCGAGCAGGTCACTGCTGCCAACGCGCCCCACCGCGGCCGCAGGTGACGGGCTCGCCGAGGCCGTGGTGCTGGTCGACGTCGTCTCGGTCGTCGTTGTGGCCGAAGTCTCGGCGGTCGTCGTCTCGGTGGTCGTCTCGGAAGTCGTCGTCTCGGTTGTCGTTCCGGGCGTGCTCTGCGGAGGCTTGTTCGGGTTGCTCAGTTCGCCGTAGAGCTGCTGCGGGCTCTTCCCGACTCCTTCGGTCCAATCGTCAAGGACGACGATCCATTCGGCGTCATAGTTGCCCTCGGTCGGGTCGTCGACGATGACCGGCAGATAAAGACCGGTGTCCTCGTCCAGGCCGGTGTGCGGATGCGCCCAGTAGGTACCCGAATTCGGCACGGAGAACCGGTAGGTGAAGTCGTGGCCGGCCGCGATGTCGGGTGTGGCCGGCTCGGCACCGTCCATGTCGTTGCGCAGCGCGATGCCGTGCCAATGCACCGACGTCGGATGATCGAGCCGGTTCGACACCGTCACCTCGACCTCGTCGCCGATGCGGGCCCGGATCACCGGGCCGGGGATGCTGTTGCCGTAGGCCAGCGTGCGCGCGACCGGCCCACCCAGGTCGACCTCGACCTGCTGGGCTGTGAGCTTGGCGGTGACGGTGCGGCCGCTATGCGGCCGGCCGGCCTCGGTTTCGGCGATGGCGGCGGTCAACCGCGCATTGCCCGCCGCCTCCGGTTTCGACTGGCCGCACGCCGCAAGCGCCAATCCGCCGGCGACGCCCGCGGCCATGAAACCGCGTCTGGTGAGCCGAGTTCTGTCGACAGGGACACCGCTTGTGGGCTGCACGGGCAATCGGTGCTCCTCGTCTTGGGCTCGCCCTAACGTTCTCGTGCTTGGATGCTAGGCGGAGCGCAACCGCGAGCGCTAGACCCTGCAATGATCGCGCGAAGGCATACCCCGGAGGGCGCCGACAGTACGCAATCACTTCAATGTGATTCCGCGTAAACGCATCTGGGGACCGCGACCGCTACTCGATGTCGCCACTTGCTCGCACGTCGGTCCCTACTGGGCACCGCTCGCTGCCTGCGCAGCCATCCAGTCGCCGAAGGTGGTCGGGTACACGGCCACTTCTTCGTCGTCGGTGGGAACGATGCTGCGGTCGTCCAGAACCGCACCGTAATAGCGGGCATCGTTATCCGTCACGACCGTGCGCGCATCACCCGTGGCCGCAAACCGCGTTCGGATGAAGTCGTCCATCCCATGCTTCTCGGGACCGGCGATGTTGATTACGGCGTTGACCGGATCGTCCGTCGCCGCGCGGGTGACCGCCAGGGCCACATCCGCGGCGGCAATTGGCTGAAACGCCCCGTGCGGGGCGCGGACGGTGTCGCCCTCGGCCAACGAATCAGCAATGCCGTCAACGAATTCGAAGAACTGCGTCGCGCGCACGATCGAATACGGCTGTCCCGATTCGACAATCACTTTTTCCTGCGCAACCTTGGCTCGCATGTAGCCACTCTCGGCCGCCCGGTCGGCTCCTACGATCGACAGGGCGACGTGATGCTGCACGCCCGCCGCCCGCTCCGCGTCCAGCAGGTTGCGGGTAGACGTGGTGAAGAAGTTCAGGACATCGTCGTCGGCCCAGGACGGTGAGTTGGACACGTCCACCACGGTGTGGACTCCCGCGACGGCGTCGGCGACGCCTTCACCGGTCACGGCATTGACGCCCGTGCTCGGCGACGCCGCGACCGCCTCGTGTCCCAGCTCGGTGAGCCTGGCGACGACGTGTGACCCGATCAGCCCGCTGCCACCTATTACCAACACCTTCATGATCACGCCTTTCCCGTTTCCCAACGAAGTGGCCTTCTCAGCATGGCGCAGACTCCCTCGGCCGGGAACACCGAGAGGCCCGCGGTCACGCCGCACACGGAGCACCCGTCTGCCGCCGCGTTAAATCAGTTGCTTGACTTAACGCGGCATGCGCCGATTAACTCGTCGTGTGGTTAACGAATTGGACGGCAAGGTCGCCGTCGTCACCGGGGCGGCGTCCGGCATCGGCCGCGGCCTCGCGGAGCGGTTTGTGGCCGAGGGTGCACGAGTCGTCATCGCCGACGTCGAAACCGACCGGGGCGAGGCGCTGGCGCAGTCGCTCGGTGCCAACGCCGTCTTCCGGCAGACCGACGTCTCCGACCCCGAACAGGTGGGAGCCCTGGTGTCCGGCGCCGTCGAGACGTTCGGCGGCCTGCACGTCATGGTGAACAACGCCGGGATTTCCAGCCCGCTGCGCAAGCTGCTCGACGACGACCTCGCCGATTTCCACCGCGTGATGGGGGTCAACGTCCTCGGCGTGATGGCGGGTACCCGGGATGCCGCGCGGTACATGGCCGAACACGGCGGCGGGTCGATCATCAACATCACCTCGATCGGCGGCATCCAGGCCGGCGGCGGCGTGATGATCTATCGAGCCTCGAAAGCCGCCGTCATTCAGTTCACCAAGGCCGCGGCAATTGAGTTGGCATACCACGAGATTCGGGTCAACGCCATCGCACCCGGCAACATCCCGACGCCGATCTTGGGGAAGTCGGGGACCGGCATGGACCCCGAGCAGCTGAAGCAGTTCGAGGCGCGGATCCGCGAGACGATGCGCGAGGATCGGCCGCTGAAGCGCGAGGGCACGCCCGATGACGTCGCCGAGGCGGCGCTGTATTTCGCCACCGACCGCTCGCGCTATGTCACCGGGACGGTGCTTCCGGTCGACGGTGGGACCGTGGCGGGCAAGCCGATCCGATCGAAGAAGCAGAGCTGACATCGCCGAAAGGCCTCCGGCGTGACGATGTGGTCACGTTCGGCCTCCAGCGTGACGATGCGGTCGCGGCCGACTTACCGACAATGAAAGTGTGAGCCATCCGCCCTGCCACAGCTAAACTACGTGTAATCGTAGTATTCGTCAGACACACAGATAGATAAGCACTTTCGGAGTACTCGCGGGTATTACTCCGGCGCAGCAGTGGTGAGGGAGGTCCCCGATTACGACTCCAGGGCTTGAAGGTCGCCTGCTGCGCGTCAGTAAATCTCCCAAGAAGAGCCTCGAGCTCTACGTAGAGGGCGCCTCGCTTGAGGCCGCTTTCGGGGTGAGTATTAGCGACCTCATAGAGTGGAGCGCCGCTGACCGCTTGCGCTTAGGAGAGCATTTCCTTGCTGTTGCGAATAGGATGAAGCGATGTAGGACGAGAGATTGGCGTTCGGTAATTGGCCGCTATTACTACGGTATGTATCACAGTATGCGCGCGGTATGCTTCTATTCTTTCGGCGGTGACGATAATGAGCAACACACAAAGATTTCAAATTGCGTGCCCGACGATTTCCCGGAACGTGAGTTACGTGCGAATGAGCTGAAGGATGCGCGTCTGCGACGCAACGAGGCAGACTACGATCCGTACCCCGAAGACGAGGCCGCGTTCCGTACGACAGCCCTTGGGCTAGCGAAGACCGCGAATCACTTTGTTGCGGAATGTCGTGCGTATCTCACAGGCAAGGGGATTGCATACCTATGACCCTCCCATTCGACGAATACTCGGCCGATGCTGTTAAAACGATGCTCGAAGCCAGAGCGAACATAGCGGTCTTGGACGTTCAGACGCGTGACTACCCCGGGGAAAGAAACTTTGTTGTCTTTGTCGCCGAGGCCGACTTAGAAGCTGCAGCCCATCATGCGGCGGCGGTAGAAGACGAATTTTCTGGAGATCTGCAGGTCTTCGTGATTATCCGACCGGCGCCCGATAGCTTGTCGCGCAAGATCACCTCCAAATCTCGTGTCAAGAATGTGTTCGACGATCGTGTAACACAATTGGTTGGTCTCATAAGCGCACGGTCGCGCGTGTCGGCGGCCGAGCCAAGCCTCGGATACGTGCCAAATGTGCGTGCGAGCTTATCGGCCGTGACTGCGGCTAGGCATCACTTAATTTTTGGGCGCCGCGGAGCGGGGAAGACGGCACTGCTAGTTGAAGCACGCCGACTCGTGCAGTCTAATGGTGCGATTAGCGCTTGGGTGAATATTCAGACCTATCGGCGTGAAGAGGCGCAACGTGTAGTCCTTTATATTTTGGAGAAGATACTCGGCAGTGTCGTCTCGCAGCGCGATGGGATATCTGAGACTAGTTCGGCATCGTTGAGCGTTTCTCGTGTTTATAACCAGGTAATTTCTCTTCTCGATCAGAACGCCAATACTTTGCGCGAAGTGAATCAATTGATACCGAAGGTGCAGGGCGCGTTGCAGCGTTATATCGAGATTTCGGGTAGATCCGTATTTGTGTTTCTCGATGACTTCTATTATGTTTCACGCAGTTCACAGCCCGATATCCTTGACATGCTGCACGGCATAACTCGAGATACCAAAGTCTGGCTCAAAGTTGCTTCGATAAAGCATCTTACTCGGTGGTGGATAAGCTCTCCACCTACCGGCCTACAAACCGGTCAGGACGCTGAGGTGATCGACCTCGATGTGACCCTTCAAGACCCAGGCAAGGCGAGAGAATTTTTGGAGACCGTGCTTGCGGGCTATGCAAATGCAGCAGGCGTCTCGTCATTGTCCAATGTCTTCAGTCGAGCGGCACTCGACAGACTCGTTCTGGCTTCGGGCGCAGTGCCTAGGGATTATCTTGTTCTCGCCGCTAACTCGATTACTCGCGCACAACAGCGCTCCGGCGCCCGGCAAGCAGGGGTCCAGGAGATCAATCAGGCGGCCGGTGATGCCGCGGCCGCAAAAATAAAAGAGCTTGAAGAGGACATGGCGTCTAATCCGGGAAACGCTGAACAGACAATAAATTGCTTGAAAGTTGTACGGAATTTCTGCCTTGAAACCTCAGCCTGTACGTATTTTCTGGTTAGCTTTCGGGACAAGGAGGATAATGCGCTTTGGTACAGCATGCTCACTGACTTGATGGATGTTCGTCTAGTTCATCTGATTGATGAGGGCGTTTCCGACGCACATTCTGCTGGCCATCGCTCTGAAGCGTTCATGCTCGATCTAAGTCAATTCTCGGGTGCACGCTTAAAGCAACGAATTAAAGTGCTGGATTTCGTAAATGGAAAGTTTGTGTCTCGTCAGACGAGAGGCAAAGAACCCGCCCGAGTCGGTGGGACTTCCCGCCAACTTACTGCGATCCTGCGGAGTGCCCCGACATTGCCACTGGAGTTGCTGGCGACTGCCCTAAAGGATCAGCACTAAGCAACCGACCATCGGATCTGGTCAGCGTAGATCCGAAGTCATTCCTTACCGCATAACTTGGCTTGCAGGCGGATTGAAGAGACAGTCGCCGCGGCTGATGCGACCGACTGACGCCGGCCAATGACAGGTCCGCTCGGAGTTCACTCAGTCGATCAGCCAGGGATGTCCAAGTCGGGCGCGCAGCCCACAGCGGCCCCTATTTAAATCAATCGCTTGACTTAAACTCCACTACGAGGTTGACTGATCCAATGACCACCGTCGGCCGCGCCGTTCGCACCGAGCGGGCCAGTTCCACCCAGGAGGCGATCCTGGTGGCCGCCGAGCGCCTGTACGCCGAGCACGGCATGTTCGCGGTGTCCAATCGGCAGGTCAGCGAGGCCGCGGGCCAGGGCAACAACGCGGCCGTCGGTTACCACTTCGGCACCAAGGCCGACCTGGTGCGAGCGATTGAGCAGAAGCACCGGGGGCCCGTCGAGCAGCTACGCGAACAGATGGTGACCGAACTGCTCGACACGGGCGGTTCGACCGAAATGCGCAACTGGGTGGCCTGTTTGGTGCGCCCACTCACCGATCACCTGGACGAGCTCGGAAACCCGACCTGGTACGCGCGGTTCGCGGCGCAGGCGATGACCGACCCGGCCTACTACAACATCATCGTCAAGGGCGCGCTCAGCTCCCGGTCGCTGGTCCAGGTCGTCGAGGGCATCAACCGCTGCCTGCCCGAACTGCCGGCCGAAGTGCACTTCGAACGCAACATCATGGCCCGAAACCTGTTGATGCACACCTGCGCTGACCGTGAACGCGCGCTTGTCGCAGGGGCGGTGACGTCTCATCGTTCCTGGCGGGCCGCGGCGTCCGGGCTCATCGACGCGATCGTGGGCCTGTGGCTGGCGCCCGTGACGGCGTACGAGTGAGGATTCGCAGATGAAAGTGACTGTCGACCAGAATATTTGCGCTTCTTCGGGCAACTGCGTGATGAATGCGCCCGACGTGTTCGACCAGCGCGATGACGACGGTGTCGTCGAACTGCTCAATCCCAATCCCACAGCCGAACAGGCCGAAGGGGCGCGGCGGGCCGCGGCGGCCTGCCCCGCGCTTGCGATCCACATCGAGGAATGACATGTCAGACACGTTGACGAGCACCGCGACAGCGCAGACCTCCGATATCCCGGACTACCCGATGGCCAGAGAGCCGCGCTGCCCGTTTGCGCCGCCACCGGACGTCATGGCGCTGGCCGAGGCCCGGCCGCTGTCCCGGGTGCGGATCTGGGACGGCAGCACGCCGTGGCTCATCACGGGCTACGAGCAAGTGCGCGAACTGTTTTCGGACTCGCGGGTCAGTGTTGACGACCGCCAGCCCGGATTTCCGCACTGGAACGAGGGCATGCTGTCCACGGTGCACAAGCGCCCACGGTCGGTGTTCACCGCCGACGGCGAGGAGCACACCCGATTCCGGCGGATGCTGTCGAAACCCTTCACATTCAAGCGAGTCGAGAACCTGCGCCCGACCATCCAGCGGATCACCGACGACCACATCGACGCGATCCTCGCCGGGCCCCAGCCCGCCGACATCGTCACCGCGCTGGCGCTGCCGGTGCCGTCGCTGGTGATCAGCCAGCTGCTGGGCGTTCCCTACGAAGACGCCGACATGTTCCAGCACCACGCCAACGTCGGACTCGCGCGTTACGCCACCGGTGAGGACACCGTCAAAGGTGCGATGAGCCTGAACAAATACCTCGCCCAGCTGGTCGAAGCCAAGATGGAGAACCCGGCCGAGGACGCGGTGTCCGATCTCGCCGAGCGGGTGAAGGCCGGCGAGCTCAGCGTGAAAGAGGCCGCGCAGCTGGGCACCGGCCTGCTGATCGCCGGACATGAGACCACCTCCAACATGATCGGGCTCGGCGTGCTCGCACTGCTGGAAAACCGCGACCAGTTCGGCGTCATCCGCGACGCCGAAGATCCGAAGGTCATCGCCAGCGCGGTGGAAGAACTCCTGCGCTACCTCAGCATCATTCAGAACGGTCAGCGCCGCGTCGCGCTCGAAGACATCCACATCGCCGGCGAGACGATCCGTGCCGGCGAGGGCATCATCATCGATCTGGCCCCGGCGAACTGGGATGCGGACGCGTTCGCCGAACCGGACCGCCTGTACCTGCACCGCTCGGGCGCCGACCGCAACGTCGCCTTCGGCTATGGCCGGCACCAGTGCGTAGGACAGCAGCTGGCCCGCGCCGAACTGCAGATCGTGTTCCACACCCTGGCCCGGCGCATTCCCACACTGCAACTTGCCATTCCGATCGAGGAGGTTCCGTTCAAGGACGACCGACTCGCTTACGGCGTCTACGAACTGCCGGTGACCTGGTAGCCCAGCTCGCTACTTATCAAAACTGCGGATCCGAACGGAGGGTCAATGATGACGACTCAACCAACCACGCTCTACCCGCCCGGTGGTTATGGCGCGCCGAAGGATCGGCGTGGCCACGCCGTCGGCAGCGACATCGGTCTGCCGCAGGGGACGGTGGTCTTCTCGGCCGACAACCACATCTCGCTCGCGGATGACATCTTCTACCAACGCTTTCCGGACGACCTGAAGGACAAGGCTCCTCGAATCTGGTACGAGGACGGCGCCTACCAGGTCGGCCGCAAGGGACAGTCGTTCCTGCCGGGCGACTTCAGCGCCGTGCTGATGCAGTACGACGACCTGCCCGGGGCGGCGAGCACCAACATTGAGGCCCGCATCCAGGAGCTGCACGACGACGGCGTCGAGAAGGAACTGGCGTTCCCCAACGCGGTGCTGGCGCTGTTTCACTACCCGGACAAGCAGCTTCGCGAGCTCGCCTTCCGTATCTACAACGAATACATCGCCGAGCTGCAGGAGCGCTCGAACGGTCACTTCTACGGCGCCGGACTGATCAACTGGTGGGATCCGCAGGGTGCCCGAAAGACGCTGGCCGAGCTGAAGTCATTGGGAATCAAGACCTTTCTGCTGCCGCTCAACCCTGGTAAGGATGACGACGGCAACATCATCGACTACGGCAGCACCGCGATGAAGCCGGTCTGGGACGAGATCGAGGCCGCCGGTCTTCCGGTGACCCACCACATCGGGGAGACGCCGCCGAAAACCCCGTGCCAGTTCAACAGCGTGGTGGTCGGCATGATGATCAACATCGACGGCTTCCGCGAGCAGTTCGCCAAGTACCTCTTCACCGGAATTCTCGATGATCATCCCGGGCTGCGAATCGGCTGGTTCGAAGGTGGGATCGCCTGGGTGCCCTGGGCGTTGCAGGACGCCGACCACCTGATGGGGTCCTACCAACACATGTTCAACCGAACCCTCGAGCACGAACCGCGCTACTACTGGGACACCCACATGAGCGCGTCGTTCATGGTCGACCCGCTGGGCCTGCAGCTGATCGACCAGATCGGCGTGGACAAGGTGATGTGGTCCAGCGACTACCCGCACAACGAGAGCACCTACGGCTATTCCGAGAAATCGCTGAAATCCGTTGTGGACGCTGTGGGTCCGCAGAACGCGGTGAAGATCGTCAGCGTCAACGTCACGAAGTTCCTGGGTCTGCAGTGACGACGTTCGCGCAACTGGACACCAACACCGGCAACGGACTGGTGATCCCGGAAACAGCCGACTTGGCTCGCCTGCGCCGCGAGACCGGGGCCCGGTTGCGTTCGGCGATGGCCGAGCGCGGGGTCGACGCGATGATCCTGCTGGGCAACAACGCGGTGGTCTACGCCACCGGTGCCAGCTGGCCACTGGGCGACGCCGGATTGTCCTACGTCGAACGGCCGGTGGCCGTGGTGCTCGCCGACGACGAATGGCCGCACCTGTACCTGCCCTTCCGCGAGGGGGCCTCGCAGGAGTCTGACTTGCCCGCCGACCACTTGCACGGGCCCGTTTACCTCGAATTCGACGAGGGCGTACAGCATTTCGCGCGCCAGCTGGCCGACGTCATTCCGGCCAAAGCGGTGGTCGCGGTCGACGAGCTCACCGGCGCCATGTCGCGCGCGGTGAAGCTCCTGTTCCCGGGCGGCGCGCCCGTCGACGCCGCGGCCATCGTCAGCGCCGCCAAGTCGGTAAAGACGCCGGACGAATTGTCCTGCATGCGCACCGCGATCCGGATCACCGACGAGGCGATGGTAGAGGTCCAGAAGAGCCTGGCCTCCGGCATCCGTCAGATCGATTTGTCGGCAAGGTTTTTGCGCCGAGCCTTCGAGCTGGGCGCCACGGCCAGCATGCTCGAGCCGATCTGGCAGGTGATGCCGCCGAGTAAGGCCGAGGGCGTCTGGACCACGCACGGCGATCTGGCGCTGCCGCTACTGACCACCGAACGCGAGCTGGCCGAAGGTGACGTGCTGTGGACCGACGTCAGCATCACCTATCAGGGTTACTGCTCCGACTTCGGGCGCACCTGGATCGTCGGGCGGGATCCGTCGCCGCGTCAGCGGGCGCAGTTCGACAGATGGTTCGAGATCATGAGCGCGGTCCTCGGCGTCGCCAAGGCCGGCGCCACCGCGGCGGACCTGGGCCGGGCCGCCATCAAGGCGAACGGCGGCACCAAGCCGTGGCTGCCGCACTTCTACCTGGGCCACGGCATCGGGGTCAACGCCGCCGAAATGCCGATGATCGGAACCGATCTCGGGCAGGAGTTCGACGAGAACTTCGTCTTGCAAGCCGGCATGGTGCTGGTGCTGGAACCCGTGGTGTGGGAAGACGGCACCGGCGGCTACCGCAGCGAAGAGGTTCTGGTGATTACCGAGGAAGGCTGGATCCGTTTGACCAACTACCCCTATGACCCGTATGGCAACTGAAGTCCTGCCCGACGAGCGCACGCTGCGCTCGGGGCGCCGCCAGCGGGCGCTGGCTCAGATGGCCGCACACGATCTCGACGTCCTGGTCCTCGGCCGGCAGGCGAACGTCCGTTATGTCACCGGGGCGCCACAACTGTGGGTCGCCGGCACCCGGCCGTTCGGCCCGACGTGCGTACTGGTGCGGGAGACCGGCGCCGTGCACCTCCTGAGCACCTGGGATGAGGGTGTGCCCGAGGACATCCCTCACGAGAACCTCTACGGCATCTCGTGGAACCCGATGAACACGATGTCCGCCCTGCAGCGCATCGACGGTGCAGCAACCGCCCGGCGCGTCGGAACCGACGCGCTCTCACCGGTTTTCGCGCAGCTCCTGCCGACCGCGTTTCCGAACGCGCAGCTGGTCGACGGGGAGCTCGCCATGCGCGCCGCGCGCCGCATCAAGACGGACGAGGAGATCGCCGCGCTGCGAGAGTCCGTCGCGGTGGCCGAGTCTGCGCTTGCAGCCGCGGTCTCCGAGTTGCGGCCGGGCGTAACCGAACAGGCGCTGGCCGGCGTCTTGCTCGAGGCATCCGCCGCCGGCGGTGTGAGCACACCGTCGAATCAAGAAGTCGCATGGGTGACATCGCGCACGCACCCCTGGCGGCGCGCCCACGGCGATGGCCGCATTCAGGACGGCGACCTGGTGGCGTTCTCCGCCGGAGTGCTGGCGGGAGGCTACATCGGCGAAGTGGGCCGGACCTGGCCCGCCGACAACCGACACGCCCCCGGCGGCGCCGCATCGCTGCACGGGCGGTGGGAACGACTGTGGGACAAGCTGATTGCCGCCTGCCGGCCCGGCGCGGGCGCGAGCGAACTGCTCGAAGGCTACCGGGCCGCGGACGAGCCCGAGCCGCCGATGCCGGTGGCCCGCGGTTTGGGCATGGGGTTCGATCCACCCGTCGTTTCCAAGCATCTGCCTACCACCGCGGCCGGCGAACGTCTGGAGCCCGGGATGGTGCTGGCCGTGACGGGCTACGTGTGGGCAGAAGGAGTCGGCGCGGTATTCGGGCGGGAAGCGGTCCTGATCACCGCGGACGGCCCCGAGGTGCTCACCACGAGCCCGTTCTGGCAGCCCTAGCCATGCCCGAGCCCTCGGAGCCGGCGGCCGAAGAGATCATCCGGTACCACAAAGACGCCGCGACCCGGATCGCCACGATCACGTTCGACCGACCGGACTATCTCAACGCACCGACGGTCGCCGCACGTCTGCGCTACGCGGACCTGTTGCACCGGGCCGGCATTGACGACGACGTCAAGGTTCTGGTGGTCCGCGGAGCGGGTGATGACCTTGGTTCGGGCGCGGACCTGACCGAGGTAATGCGGATGCGCGACGCGGCGGACCAGAGCACGCGGCTTGCCGAATACCGGATCGGCGCCGACGAAGTCCGGTATCCGCCGCAGGGTTCGTTCCGCAACGGCGCCACCCTGGGCCAGTGGTACGCCAACCCGAACTCGGGGATCCGCGGGCTGCAGGACTTCAAGAAGATCTCGATCCTGGAGGCAAAGGGCTACTGCTACGGCTGGCACTTCTACCAGGCCGCCGACGCCGATCTGGTCATCTCCAGCGACGACGCGCTGTTCGGGCATCCGTCGTTCCGGTATTACGGCTGGGGTCCCCGGATGTGGTGGTGGGCGCAAACGATGGGTATCCGCAAGTTTCAGGAAATGGTGTTCACCGGAAGGGCGTTCACCGCCGCCGAGATGTATGACTGCAACTTCCTCAACAGCGTTGTGCCGCGGGACGAACTCGAGGACGAGGTAGAAAGATATGCGCTGGCCTGCGCGAGCAACCGCCCAGCCGACACGGTGTTCATGCAGAAGGTCTTCTTTGAGATCATGAAGCAGTTCCAGGGCGAATACCTCGGCAGCATGCTCAGCGGCGTCTTCGAGTCGATGGGGGGCAGCGTGCGCCCGGATGGTGACGACGAGCTGATGCTCGACGACGCGATGAAGCGGGGCCTGGGCGGCGCGGTCAAGGACAACGACGAAAAGTTCCCCGCCGAATGGCGGCTGAGCAAGAAGGCGCGCAAAAACGCGCGTGCCGATAAGGACGCGAAAGCGAAGAGAAAGAAATAGTGCCGCCACACCGCGTCGAACCGCCGCTGGCCGGCTATACGGTGATCGACCTGTCCACCGGGATAGCCGGCGCATACTGCACCAAGCTGCTCGCCGACGGCGGTGCCGACATCGTGAAAGTCGAGTCGCCCGAGGGTGATCCGCTGCGCCGGTGGTCGGCATCGGGCGCCACCGTCCCGGCCGGCGGTGATGGCGCCCTGTTCAGCTTCCTGGCCGGGGCGAAACACAGTGTCGTCGCCGATCTCGCCGACGACGCCGATGCCGAGCTGGTGAACCGGCTGCTCGCGTCCGCGGACGCGGTGGTGTGGTCGGCCGGCTCGAAAGTGGCTGAGCACCCGGACTTTACGCCAAATGCCATCCACCGCCGCCACCCGCAGCTCACCGTCACCTCGATCACGCCGTTCGGGCTGGAAGGCCCCTGGCGAGACCGCGCCGCGACCGAGTTCACCCTACAGGCGTGGTCGGGAGGGATCGTCGGGCTCGGCCGCGGTGAGCAGGAGCGTGCGCCCGTCTTCGTCGGTGGTCAGGTCGGTGAGTACCTGGCCGGTGTCTACGCCAGCGCGGCTACCCTGGCGTCGCGCTGGCGCCGAATCGACGGCGGGGCAGGCGAAGTGCTGGACTTGTCGATGCTCGAGACACAGATTCTGTGCCTCACCTACTACCCGGTGTCCTACTTCGAAGTGCTCGGACGGCCGTGGCGAGACATGCGACGGCCGACCATCCCGGGGGTGGCCCAGGCCAAGGATGGGCTGGTGGATCTCGGCTGCGGGACCGCGCAGCAGTGGTTCGACCTGTGCGCGATGGTAGGCCACCCGGAGTGGATCGATGAGGAATCGCCGCTGTCGATCACCGAGCAGGCCAACATCCACGCCGAGGACATCTTCTCCTGGGTGGCGGGAGCCCCGGTTGACGAAATCCGGGAACTGGCCTCGGCTTTCCGCATTCCCAACGCGCCGGTGGCCAACGGCGCCAACGTTACTTCCTTCGATCAGTTCGTGGAGCGCGAGTCATTCGCACGCAATCCGCGCGGTGGTTTCCAGCAGCCGAGCCACCCGTATCGTATGCAGCCCGCGCAATTGCGCGCCCCGCAGCCGGCGCCGCGGCTGGGCGAGCACACCGAGCGCTACCGCGCCGCACCTCTTCCGGCGCGGCCGGCATCGACCGGAGCGTCGAAAGCGCTGCCGCTCGGCGGTATTCGGGTGCTGGACATGACGACGTTCTGGGCGGGCCCGTGTTGTACCCATTCGCTGGCATTGCTCGGAGCCGAGGTCATCCATGTCGAGTCGACCCGCCGTCCCGATGGCACACGGATGATCGCCGGCGTACCGATCACCGAGGACCAGTGGTGGGAGAAGTCACCGATCTTCGAGGCCCTCAACACCAACAAGAAGGGCCTGACCCTGGACCTGCAGAGTCCGCGGGGCCGGGAGTTGCTGCGTGAACTCATCGCCACGTGCGACGTCGTGGTGGAGAATTTCACCCCGCGGGTGCTGGACCAGATCGGGCTGGATTTTGCCGCGGTGCAATCGATTCGGTCGGACACCGTGCTGGTGCGGATGCCCGGGTTCGGCCTCGAAGGCCCGTGGCGGGACAACCCCGCTTTTGCCTACGTCATCGAATCCGCATCCGGCGTGAGTTGGCTTACCGGCTATCCGGATCGAACGCCATATGACCCGTATTCGGTCGGTGACCCAAATGCGGGTGTGCACGCGCTCAACGCGATACTGCTCGCGCTCGAGCACCGGCGCCGCACCGGCGAGGGCGTTTTCGTCGAGGCGGCGATGGTCGATGCCGCCCTGAGCATCGCGGCCGAGCAGGTCATCGAGTACGCCGCGTACGGAGCCCTGCTGCAGCGGGCCGGTAACAGGGGACCGACCGCGGCACCGCAGAACCTCTACCTCAGCGCCGACATTGACGAATTCGGCAGACTCGACAGCTGGGTTGCCATCGCGGTGGCCACCAACGATCAGTGGGACGGCCTGTGCCGGGCACTCGGATCGCCCTCCTGGGCAACCGATCCCAAGCTCTCCACCGAATCCGGCCGGCGCACACACCACGATGCCATCGACAAGCAACTCGCGGCCTGGTGCGAGCACCGCAGCCGCGACGAAATCGTCGCAACCTTGTGGGACGCCGGTGTGCCGGTCGCCAAAGTCATGCAACCGCACCGCCAAACCGAGCTGGAACAGTTGGCGTTCCGGGACTTCTTCGAAGAGGTCGACCATCCGGTCAACGGCCCGGCTAGGCTCAGCAGCGTGCCGATGAGGTTTTCAGCCGGGCCCCACAAGTTCCACACCGAGCCTGCGCCGCTGCTGGGGCAGCACAACCACGAACTGCTTTCCGGCCTGGGCCTGTCCGATTCGGAGATCGCCGCCCTGGAAACCGACGGCGTCATCGGCAGCGCTCCCGCCATGCGCGCGCGGAGCTGATCGACGATGGCGATCGATCCCTCGGACATTCTGCTCACCGGCCGAGTGGCGGTGGTGACCGGCGGGGGAGCCGGCATCGGGCGCGGCATCGCCGCCGGGATGGTGGCATTCGGTGCCCGGGTGGCGATCTGGGAACGCGACCCGCAAACCTGTGCGCAGGCAGCCGAATCCATTGGCGCCCTGGGCATCGTCACCGATGTCCGAGACAGCGAGCAGGTGGACGCCGCACTGGCGCGCACCAGTGCCGAACTCGGCACGCCCACGATCCTGGTCAACAACGCCGGCGGCGTGTTCTCCTCGCCGCTGCTGGAAACCAGCGAAAACGGCTGGGACGCCTTGTATCGTGCCAACCTGCGCCACGTGCTGCTGTGCAGCCAGCGGATCGCCCGGCAGATGGTGTCGGCGAACCTGCCCGGCAGCATCATCTCGCTCACCTCGATCGAGGGCGTACGAGCTGCGCCGGGCTACGCCGCATACGCCGCCGCCAAGGCCGGTGTCATCAACTACACCAAGACCGCGGCGCTGGAACTGGCGCCGCACCGCATCCGGGTCAACGCGATAGCCCCGGATATCACGCTCACCGAAGGGCTGGCGAACCTTGGCGGCGAGGCCGCGACGGCCGCCATGGGTAACATCGTGCCGCTGGGACGCCCCGGCCATGTCGACGAAATCGCCGGTGCCGCGGTGTTTCTGGCTTCCGACATGTCGGCCTATCTGACAGGCCAGACGCTCCACGTCGACGGCGGCACCCAGGCATCCAGCGGCTGGTATCACGACCCGCGGACCGGCGACTACCGGTTGGGCCCGACGACCTAGTGCGTCCAGCCCTCGGCGGCCTGGTCGTCGAAGGTGCGGTCGATGCGCTCGAACCTGCGCTTGACCGACGCCCGGGCCGCCTCGTGCGGCAGGATGTACAAGCGGTTGGCCAGAATCGCGTCGGCCGTCAGCCGGGCCACGCCATCCACCGACACCGTGTCATCCTGCGTCGGCGGGAGCTGTCCGAAGCCGCTCGTCAGGTCTGGCGCCGACGCGAGCCCGTCGTCCGCGCCGCGGATTCGTTCCGAGTTCGCGACCAACCCCGTCTCGATGACCATCGGGCAGAGCACCGAGACGCCGATGCCGTTGTCCTTGACCTCGCGGGCCAGCGTCTCGGCCAGCCCGACGACGCCGTACTTGGCAACGCCGTATGCCCCGAGGCCGGCGTTGGGCACCAGCCCGGCAAAGGAAGCGGTGAAAGCGATGTGGCCGCCCCTGTCCTGCCCGATCAACTTCGGCACGAACGCCTCGACGGCGTGGATCGAACCCCACAAGTCGATATCGATGACCCAGCGCCAGTCCTCGTGGGTCATCGCCGCGAGCGGACCGGCGACGACGATGCCCGCGTTGCTGAACACGACATCGACCTGGCCCAGCAGCCGGAAGGATTCATCCGCGAGGTGAACCATCTGATCGAGATGCCGCACGTCGCACGTCACCCCGTGCGCGTCGAACCCCTCGGCCGTCAAGTGCGCCACGGCTCGTTCCAGCGCGGACTCATCGACGTCGGCCAGCACCACGCGGGCCCCGCGGCGGGCGAATTCGGTGGCGGCGGCCAAACCGATGCCACTCGCACCGCCGGTGATGACTGCCCCGCGTCCCTCGAAACCGTCCATGGATTCCGAGCGTATTACTCGCCCAGGAATCGGTGTGAGAGACATCATGTAGATAGCACCCTAACTATTAGGGCACCATATAAATATGGCCGCTCCGACTGCGCGCGATATCGATCCGCTGGCGCTCGAACACCAGGTGTGCTTCGCGCTGGCGACGACCAACCGGGCGGTCCTGGCGGTGTACCGGCCCCTGCTGGAGCCGCTCGGCCTGACCCATCCGCAATACCTGGTGATGCTGGCGCTGTGGGATCACCGCAAGACCCCCGCGGCAGACCAGTTTCCGTTGTCGGTCAAGCAGATCGCCGCCGCGTTGCAGCTGGATTCCGCCACGCTGTCGCCCATGCTCAAGCGCCTGGAGGCGCAGGGGCTGATCACCCGCGCCAAGAACGCGGCCGACGAGCGAACCACCGACGTGATGCTGACGCAGCGCGGAATCGCCCTGCGGGAGCGAGCACTTGAGATTCCGCCCGCCGTGGTGGCGCGTCTGGGTGTCGAGCTGGCCGAACTCGAGAACCTCCATCGGGTCCTCACCCGTATCAACGCCGCCGCCGTGGCGGCCGGCGCATTGCAATCCTGACACCCCGAGGAGCCATCATGACCGACACGAAACCCAATCTGTGGCAACGGATCGGCTATTCCTACGGCCGGCGACTGCCCGACTCGATGCGCACCTGGGTGGCCCGCGATCTGGCCGGGGAGGGAGCCGTCCGCCGGCACATGATCAGGTGGGCCATCCCGCCCCTGCTGGTCCTCGCTCCGTTCTGGCTGCTGCCCGCCTCGCTCTACGTGCACACGGAGATGACCGCGCCGCTCTACATCTGGGCGCTGCTGATAACTTTTGCCCTGAACAAGGTCTGGCGCCGGCACCGGCTGGCGGTCCATGGACTGGACCCGAACCTGGTCGACGTGATCGCCCGCCGGAAACAGGCGCGGATGCACGAGGACTACATCGCCCGCTACGGCCCGCGACCCGAATCGGGCGAATGGCAGTCCAACAGCAGCCCCTTCTAGCGGCTACTTCAGGCAGCTACCCGCGTCGATGGGCAGCGTCACACCGGTGATGTACCGGGCTTCGTCCGAGGCGAAGAACAAGACCGCGTTGCTGATATCGATCGGCTCGACCCAGGGGATCGGCAGCGTGTGGAACAGCTGGCAGATCGGTGCCATGTCGTCCGGGCCCGGGTTTTCCAGGTCGGGGCGGAACATCTTGAAGGTGCCCTCGTTGTGCAGCATGGGTGTCTTGACGTGGGTCGGGTGCACGGAGTTGACACGAATCATGTGCTGTCCCAGCTCAACTCCGAAGGCGCGCATCAGCCCGACGACACCGTGCTTGGCCGCGACGTAGTGGCCGGTGTGGGGGTAGGCCTTGAGCCCGCCCACCGAGCTGGTCAGGATGATCGAACCGCCGTTGCCCCCAGCGATCAGGTGCGGTACACCGGCTTTCACCGTCTTCCAGACACCGGCCAGGTTGATGTCGATCATCTCGGTCCAGTCTTCTTCACTGGTCTTGTCCAAAGTCTCGCCGCCGTTGCCGATTCCGGCGTTGGCCACGATGATGTCGAGCCGGCCGAGCTGCTCGACGCCGTTGTCCACCGCCGCCTTGAGTGCGTCGAAATCGCGCACATCGACTTCGGCCGTGAAGATCCTGCGGTTGTGCCCCTTGACCAGGTCGGCGGTCTCGGCGAGGTCTTCTGGCGTCGACGCCGGGATCGCGGTGTCCACCACGCCCTCGCGGATGGGCCTACAGATGTCGACGGCGATGATGTCGGCACCCTCCTGGGCCAACCGCACCGCGTGGCTGCGGCCCTGACCGCGTGCCGCTCCGGTGACGAAAGCGACTTTGCCCTCAACACGTCCGGTCATGGCTACCTCAACTCCTGACTTTCGATCGGCACGCCTCGGCGGGGAACAAACGCGTTCGCAGGACCGCGGGTCTTGCCGCCCTTGAACTCTGTCATTCGGCCGTCACGGGTGTCAATGACGGATCCGTTTCGGCTATCTCCGGTTCTAGATATTAGAGAATCTCATTCTCACGGGCAAACGGCGTGCGCTATTTGCCCATCGCGAGATGAGGGGGAGTGCGGCGTACTCGAGGTGGTGCTACGCGACGAATCCGCGTGAGCAGAAATCCCATACCTCTTCGGCGGTGATGGGGTGCATCGTCGCGTCGTCGGGCCCGCCGCTGGATTGCGCGATGAACATGACCGTCTGCATGGTCATGGCGGCCACCCGCTTGGGATTGATGGTGTTGCGCAACTTGCCGGCGTCATGAGCCGCGTCCATCAGCTCCGTCAGCAATGCGAGCAGCGGTGCATGAGCGACTTTGACCTCGGCGGGGTGGGTCACCAGCAACCTTGGAGCAAAGTCAGTGAACAGCGGACGCTTGGCAGTGGGGTCCGGACGGGACGCCTCGTAGAGGAGCTCGACCGCGACCTGCAGCCGCTCCAGCGGATCGGCTTGGCTCTCGGTGGCGGCGCGGATCTGGTCGGCCGACCGGCTCAGGGCGTCCTCGAAGAGCGCCAGCAGCAACTCGTGCTTGCCGTCGAATTGCAGGTAGAAGCTGCGCAGCGACTGGCGGGAGCGGTCCACGACCTCCTGCACGGTAAAGTCCGTACTGCCCTTTTCGATGATGATGGCCTGGGCCGCGTCGAGGAAGCGCTGAACACGTTGCGCCGCACGCAGTTTCGCAGTCTTGATGGACCGCTCGACGGCACGCTGCTTCCAGGCCGGCTCTTCGCTGGGGTTGGTCACGGCCGGCTCAGGTGATTGCCGCGAGGGGAGAACATGGTTGGACTCTACCGGAGAACGCCGTGACATCGCTGCGCTCGACCCCCTCACGGATCACGTGTCGGAGATTGTAACTTTCTTACCACGAGAATACTATTCTCTTAGACGTGTGTTTGGAAGCGTAATCGCAAGAGTGAACCCCGTCGTCGGCGGAAACCCGAATCTACCGACGATGCGGTGCGCTCAGAACCATCTCGGGAAGTGCTGTGCAGCTGACGTTTGACGCCGACGTGGAGGCGTTCCGAGCCGAATTCGTGGCCTTCCTCGACGCGCACCTGCCTTCCGAGGCCGAGGCGCTGGTGCGGCCGCAGTCCAGTTCGGACATCCCGGAGTGGGCCCGGCGCTGGCAACGCCTGCTGTTCGACAGCGGATGGCTACAGCCCGGCAACCCGCCGGAGTTCGGCGGGCGCAACGCCACGCTGTTGCAGCAATACGTGTACTCCGAAGAGCTGTCCCGCCGGCGCATCTATCAGAGTTTCAATCCGCAGGGCGTGGGCATCATCGCGGCTTCATTGCTGTCGTTCGGCACACCCGAACAGAAGCAGCGTTGGGCGGTGCCGATCCTGCGCGCGGAGATCACCGCGTCGCTGGGGATGAGCGAACCCGGCGCGGGCTCGGATCTCGCGTCGCTGAAGACGCGCGCAGTGCGCTCGTCTGACTCAGAAGGTGACTACTTCGTCGTCAATGGCCAGAAGGTGTGGACGTCGGGCGCCCATCACGCCGATGTGTTGCTGACATTCGTGCGGACCGACCCGGACGCGCCAAAACACAAGGGCATCAGCGCTTTACTGATTCCGACAGACACCCCCGGCGTGGTCCGTCGCCCCTTCGCCTCGGTGGGCGACATCGAAGACGTCGACTTCAACGAGGTCTTCTTCACCGACGCGCGGGTGCCGGCCGAGAATTTGGTGGGCGAACTCAACGCAGGCTGGCGCGTCGCGACCGGTTCGCTCGGACACGAACGCGCGATGCTGTGGCTGGATTACGCAGACATGTTGCACGCGTTGACCGTCGAGTCCGGGCCCGCGGGTCCCGTGCAGCGGGATCACTACGCGACGCTGGTGATGGATTTCTATGCGATGCGGCTGCTGGGTTCGGCGACGCTGGCCAAAGCCGCACGCGGCGAGGAGGACGTGCCCGCCCAGTCGGTGCTCAAGCTGCTCGGCTCGGAGGCGATGCAACGCGCCAGTGAGGACGCGCTGGCCGCCAAGGACGGCGACGGACTGGCGCTGCGTGCGGTCACCGCCCCGTTCGCGCCGCTCAACCTGGACAGCCACTACGGCAGCTGGTTCGACCGGTACACCCGCACCTTCGCCGCGACCATCGCCGGCGGCACGTCGGAAATCCAGCGCAACATCATCGCCGAACGCGTACTCGGGCTGCCGCGCAATTGAGCTGTGCGTCAGTGGTTCCGGGCGTCCAGCTGCGCGTAGTAGCCGATGGCGACCAGACCCGCCACTATCGCGATCGCCCCTAACACCATGCCGGCGACGGCGGTTCGCGGGTTGTTCGCCTCCCCGCGGGCAACCCGTCGGCGGGCGATGTCACCCGTCACCACCGCCGCGATGCCGAAGGGCACTCCGAGCAGCAACCAGCAGGTGACGAGCCCGACCAGGCCCAGCAGCAGCGAGGCGACGCCGAACTGGTTTTGTGGTGCGTCGGGGTGGCTCATTACGTCCCAACCTCCTCGGGCTGACGGCCGGCGCCGATTGGCCGCCGCGCCCAGTCTGCTCCGAGCTGCGCCCGCGGGACAAGAAATGGGGCACACCGCGGCCCGATGGCCGACGCGCGGAGTCCGGGGGCGTCCCGCTACAGCTGCGCGAGCCGTGGCGCAGATCCGGCCTCCACCACCGCTTTTCCGGCGGCACGCGTCAGCTCGCGAGAGCTGCCCAGTAGTCCGTCGAGAATCAGCGACCGCTTGATGTGGTGGTGCAGCGGATGCTCGGCGGTGAAGCCGATACCGCCCAGCACCTGCTGGCAGTGCCGTGCGGCGGTCAGCGCGGCCTGGCCGGCCGCGGCCTTGGCCAGCAGGGAAGCCAGTCCCTGCGGGTCGTCGCACTCCGTGGCGGCCTGCAGGGTGGCCTCGGCACCCTCGATCGCGACGAGCGTCTCGGCAAGCCGGTGCCGGATCGCCTGAAACGAACTGATGTGCCGGCCGAATTGAACGCGGTCCACGGCGTGCTGACGCGCCAGTGACAGCATGGCGCGGCTGGTGCCGACCAGCCACCAACCCAGGGCTCGCCAACCCGCTTGTAGTGCGGCCGACGGCAACGGATCTGCTTGCGGCACGGGGTGTATCGGCAGCAGCTCGTCGATCGCCGAGCCGGGGTGGTCGCGGCGCTCCCACAGCACCCAGGAGCCGCCGGCGAACGGCAGCGGCAGCGTGCCCCCCGGCGCGTCGCCGGTCGCGCACAGCACCACATCGTTGAGCACGGGGGCGTGTGCGCCGGTCTCACCGAGCAGCTTGAACACCAGCGGGATTGCGACGTCCGGCATTTCGTCGAGCATGTCGCGCCAGCCGAGGTCGGTCAGCGCCGCGTCAAGCTTGGCTCCCGAGGCGGCGCTCATCGTCGTGCGCAACGAGTCCGCCAGCAGGCGCAGCGATTCGGGATCTGACTCGTTGTCTGCCGAAGGGGTCACGGTTCACTCCTTCCCGAGGTCGAGCAGCCGACGGGCGATGATATTGCGCTGGATCTCGGCAGTGCCGCCGTAGATCGTTGCCGCGCGCGAGTAGAGATATTCCGAACGCCACGGCGTGTCTTCGAGCTCGAGCGCCCCCGGCAACACGTCGCGGACGGTGTCGTAGAGCCGCTGCTCGGCGGAGGCCAGCAGCACCTTGTCGATGGAGGTGTCGGGGCCCAGCCGGGCCCCGTCGCGCATTCGATGCTGGGTGGCACGCGATCGGCAGCGCAACGTATGCAACGCGAGATAGGCTCCGCCGAGCGCGGATTCGTCGGACTCGGGAGTTTCGGATGCCGCGGTGATCAGGTCGTCGAAACGCGAATAGAGGTAGGCGATTCGCTGCCAGAAACAGGCGGAACGCTCATAGGGCAGCAGGTCCATGGCCAGTCGCCAGCCATCGCCGGGATTGCCCAGCATCCGGCTGGCCGGTACCACCACGTCGTCGTAGTACACCTCGCAGAATTCGTCGACGCCGTGCATCGTCCGCAGCGGGCGGACGGTGATGCCCGGCGTATCGAGGTCGACGAAGAATGCGGTGATTCCGTCGTGCCCGGGCGCGGTGCGGGTGAGCAGCACGCACCGGGTGGAGAACTGCGCGAAGCTGGTCCAGACCTTTTGGCCGTTGACGATCCAGTTGTCGCCGTCCTGGACGGCGCGAGTCGTCAGCGAGGCCAGGTCGCTGCCCGATCCCGGCTCGGAAAAGCCTTGGCACCATTGCTCTTCACCGCTGAGCAGGCGCGGCACCATCTCCTTGGCCAGCTCCGCCGGCGCGTAGTCGATCATTGTGGGCGCGAGCACCTCGAGCATCGAGTAGGGGCCGGGTTCTGCCAGCCGACGGCCTACCACCTCTTCGCCGACGATCGCGCGCAGCACCGCCGGACCGCCCAAACCACCGACCTCGACCGGCCAGCCGAACCGCATCCAATCGGCGTCGTAGAGCGCACGGCTGACCCGAGCGAACTGCCGCATGTGCCCCTGCAGCGAGTGGTCGGGCTCGGGGGTCAGATCGTTGTCGTCGAGCCACGCGCGCAGGTCGGCCCGGAACTGCTCGACATTCACTTCGATTGGTCGGCTCCTTAAGTCGTTGCCTGGGCCGCGGAGTCACCGGCGGGACGCCCGATGGCGTGCGGGCGTCCGGAATCGTGCACGCCGCTGCGGCGGATGAAGGTCATGGCGCGGGTCTTCAATCGCCACCCGTCGGCGGTCCGCAGATAGGTATCGCGGTAGTAGCCGATCCGCATGTCGTGAGTGGCGTGATCGATGAAGCACAGTGGCTGGGTGCCGCTGGCCGCGTCGCCATCCAGGTCGACCACCGCGGTTCCGGTGAGGAACAAGCCCTTTGGCGCCGCGGCCACCAATTCCGGGAATCGGCTCAGGCTGTAGGTTTCACCGAAGGCGCTGTAGGTGCCGTCGGGAGTGAACACGGCGACGAGGCCCTCGATGTCCCCCTGGGTGATGGTGACCGCGTAGCGGCCGAGCAGCTGCTGGATCTCGACCAGGTCGTCAGTTCTGGTTGGGCCGCTCTTAAGCTGATCGGGCGTCGACATAGACCTTGCCGCCTTTCATCACGAAGCTGACGTTCCGGGTAACGGTGATGTCGTCCAACGGGTTTCCGGGTACCGCGATGATATCGGCGAGCTGGCCCGTCGCGAGGCGCCCCCGGTCGGTGACATTGATCAGCTCGGCTGCGGTCGTGGTGGCGGCCCGCAGCACCGCCAGCGGCGGCATGCCCCATTCCACCAGCGTGACGAGCTCGTCGGCGTTTTTGCCGTGCGGGATGGCCGGGGCATCGGTGCCGACCGCGATCTTCACCCCGGCCTCGTAGGCGGCCTTGATCGAGGTTTCGGCCTTGGGGAACATCTCGGCCGCCTTGTCCTGCAGAGCTTTCGGGGCGCGAGACACGTCCATTGCCTGGGCCAGCCTGCGGGTGGTCACCAGGAACCTGTCGTTGTCGACCAGCATCTGGATGGCCTCGTCGTCCATCAGGAAGCCGTGTTCGATGCAGTCGATACCGCACGCGACCGCGTGCTTGACCGCTTCCGCTCCGTGGGTGTGCGCGGCGACGCGCAGCCCGCGCCGGTGTGCCTCGTCGACGATCGCGCGCAGTTCCTCGTCCGAATAATGTTGTGCCCCAGCCTCACCGGTCAGCGACATCACGCCGCCGGAAACGCACACCTTGATCAATTGGGCCCCGTGCTTGATCTGATATCGCACGGCCTTGCGGATCTCGTCGACGCCGTTGGCGATGCCCTCTTCGATCGTGAGCTCAAGCGCGCCCGGCATGAACGCGGCGAACATCGTCGGATCCAGATGCCCGCCGGTGGGCGTGATCGCGTGGCCGGCCGGGACGATTCGCGGCCCGTCGATCCAGCCCGCGTCAATGGCCTTGCCCAGCGCCACATCGAGCAGGTAGCCGCCGGTCTTGACGAACAAGCCCAGGTTGCGCACGGTGGTGAAACCGGCGCGCAGCGTGCGTCGGGCGTTGCCGACTGCGCGCAGTACCCGGGTCGGCGGGTCGTCCTGCACCTGGGACAGCCCGGGCGTCTCGCCGCGTCCGCCCATCAGGAGGTTTACCTCCATGTCCATCAGGCCCGGCAGCAGAATCTGGTCGCCAAGATCGATGATCTCGCCTTCGGGGTCACCCCCGACGCCGACGATCCGATCGTCCTCGACCTTCAGGATGCCGGGCCGGACGATCTCGCCGCTATCAACGTCGAGCAGCCCTGCGGCCTTGAGCGTCAGCACGTGTCAGATCACCGGTTCCCGGATCACTTCAACCCACGCCGCACCGCTGTCCGGGACGCGCGGTTGTTTCCACGCCTCGATCGGGAACGACACCATGACCAACGACTGCATCATGTGCATCAGGCTCTTCGCGTCGTCCGGCAGGTCGTCCAGCGGGAACTGATCGACGTATGCGATCACGTCGTTCAGCTTCGGGAACGCGACATCGTAGAACGCCTGCATCTCGGCCATTGTCGAGGCCAGCCGCTTGGCGTAGCGCTCGGGCTCGGTGGCCAGATCCCAATCCAAATAGGGTTCTAGGGCGGCGAATTCAGACGGTAGCGCCATTGCGCTGGTACTCCTTCACGTAGTTACTGGTCGTCTTGTGCAGGTGGCGGATCAGCACTTCCTGGTCGCACAGCAGGAATTCCTTGACGGCCCGGGTGCCGATCATGGTCTGGGTCGCTTCAAGGGTGTTGGCGTCCTGCAGCGCGTACTCCTTGAACGTCACGGCGGCCAGCTCCTGGGCCAGGCGTTCCCGCGCATTGCGCGGCGGTACGAAGTACAGCGTGGACTCGAAGATGTGCTTGTCCACCGCGGTAGGCCAGTAGTGGTAGGTGAGGAACCAGCCCGGCTCCCAGATCAGCAGCATGAAGTTCGGGTAGAAGAGCCACGAGTCGATGCCCCACTGCGGCACCCGCTTCACGTTGACACCCGGTGGCAGCTCGAGGTTCTCGATGATCTCCGGCTTGTCCCACGGACCGAACAGACCGCTGCGAAGCACCTGGTCCATCGGTTTCACCATGCTCATGTCCACCGGCGGCGCCTGCCCACCCCAGGTCGATTGCAGGTTGTGCGGGCCGGCCAGTTCGTAGTGCAGCGCCTCGTAGCCGAACTTCTGGATCTTGGCGGCTTCTTCCTTGGTGTACTGCCCCTGGTGCAGGATCGGCGCGTGGTAGAACTCGACGAACGCGTCGATGAACAGCTTCCAGTTGCTGCCGACCTCGGCCCGGTAGGAATAGGTCTCCGTCATCTCGCCGAACGGGTAGCCCTCGATGCTCTTGGCCAGCGGCCCAAGGTAGTCGATCAGCGGCGCCGCATTGTCGTCGAAGTTGATGAAGATGAAGCCTTCCCACACTTCGCAGCGGACGGCTGCCAGGCCGTAGTCGCTCTTGTCGACGTTGAAGAACTCTTCTTCCTGCTGGACGAAGGTCAGGTCACCGTCGAGGCTGTAGCGCCAGGCGTGGTACTTGCAGGTGAACTGCCGGCAGGTGCCGGAGGTTTCCTCGTTGGGAAAGTCGTTCCACACCAACTTGTTTCCGCGGTGCCGGCAGACGTTGTGGTACGCCTTGACGGTCCCGTCCTTGGTCTTGGTGATGATCACCGACGTGCCCTTGCCGGCAGACGGCAGTTCCCTGGTGAAGTAGCTGCCGGTGCGGGGGAGTCGCTCGACCCGGCCGACGTTGAGCCAGGTCTTCTTGAAGACGGCTTCGCGCTCGGCTTCGAAGAATGCCGGATCGATGGAGTCGGTGTAGTCGACCGGCTCGGTCCCCAGGTCGGGGTAGTTTTCTGTCCAGCTGCCGGCGGCTGGCTTGGGGAAGTGCGGCAACGTTCTTACCTCTTTCGTCAGTGTCGTTCGGCGTGTTCGAGCTGAATGCCAAAAGTGTTGAAGGCCATGGCCAGCAGCGCGTAGCAGCCGACCGTGAAGACGAAATCCATGCGTTGCTGGTCGTTGAGGCGCTCGCCGAGGGCCGCCCAGGTCTGGTCGGACAGCTCCGATTTCTCGTCGAGCTCGTCGACCCCGGCGATCACGGCCTGGTCGAACGTGTCGGCGGCCTCACCTCGTTGCAGGGCCGCGATCTGGTCGTCGGTAACGCCTTCGTCCTTGGCCATCCTCACGTGGTGTGACCACTCGTAGGCGCACTGCCGGCGATGGGCCACCCGCAGGATGGCCAGCTCGCGGATGTGTGGCGGCAGCGTGGACGTCATCAACAGGTGGACGTTGAATCGGAGAAACGACTTGGCCAGCGCCGGGTGGTGCGCCAGCGTGGAGAGCGCGTTGTTGGTGTCCGCGCCACGCATGGCCGAGAGTGCCTGCCGGGTCGCCTCGTCCCACTGGTCAGCGGGCAGCGGCTGCAAGCGCATTAGCAGTGTCCTCTCGGTGAAAGAGAATCAGATTCTCATTTGCAACTAACAGACTGGCACGAAACGCGCGCCCGGTCAATGCCGGCGTGCCGGACGGCAAGAGTACGAACCGCCGCCAAGTGCACCCAGGCGGCGAGATGGCTCAAAAGTCGGCCGAGACCCCGCATCGACCTGTCACGCCGGGTCCTACCTCACCGCATTGCCGCTCGGCGCCGGGAATTTCGCCGCTTCGCTCGGCCGCTGGTCAGGCGGGTGCGGACGTGCTGAGCAACTTATGGATGTTGATTCTCGCCTGGCGAGAAGATAGTTTTCATTTTAGTGATCTTGGCACGGGAGAGTGATTCGCCGAGGCTGCAATCGATCCGGTGGATCCGATGGAAGGGACGGCCATGAACAAAGAAGACATGATCCTGATCAGCGTCGACGACCACACCGTCGAGCCGCCTGACATGTTCAAGAACCACCTCTCGAAGAAGTATCAGGACGACGCACCCCGGCTGGTGCACAACGCCGACGGTTCGGACATGTGGAAGTTCCGCGACACCGTCATCCCCAACGTGGCGCTCAATGCGGTGGCCGGACGGCCCAAAGAGGAGTACGGCATCGAGCCGACGGGGCTCGACGAGATCCGGCCGGGTTGTTACAACGTGGACGAGCGCGTCAAGGACATGAACGCCGGCGGGATCCTGGCCTCGATCTGCTTCCCCTCCTTCCCGGGTTTCGCGGGCCGCCTGTTCGCCACCGATGACCACGACTTCTCGATCGCACTGGTGCAGGCCTACAACGACTGGCACATCGACGAATGGTGCGGCGCCTACCCGGCGCGGTTCATCCCGATGGCGATACCGGTCATCTGGGACGCCGAGGCGTGCGCCGCCGAGGTGCGACGGGTCGCCAAGAAGGGTGTGCACGCCCTGACCTTCACCGAGAACCCGGCTGCGATGGGCTACCCCAGTTTCCACGACGACTATTGGGCCCCGCTGTGGAAGGCGTTGTGTGACACCGGCACCGTGATGAACGTGCACATCGGTTCCTCGGGGCGGCTGGCCATCACCGCGCCGGATGCGCCGATGGACGTGATGATCACGTTGCAGCCGATGAACATCGTGCAGGCCGCCGCCGATCTGTTGTGGTCCAAGCCGATCAAGGAATACCCGGACCTCAAGATCGCGCTCTCCGAGGGCGGAACCGGCTGGATCCCCTACTTCCTGGAGCGTGCGGACCGTACCTTCGAGATGCACTCCGCCTGGACGCACCAGGACTTCAAGGGCAAGCTGCCCAGCGAGGTTTTCCGCGACCACTTCCTGACCTGCTTCATCAGCGACAAGGTCGGCGTGGCGCTGCGCAACGAGATCGGCATCGACAACATCTGCTGGGAAGCCGACTACCCGCACAGCGACTCGATGTGGCCGGGCGCGCCGGAAGAGCTCTGGGATGTCTTGTCCATCAACAACGTTCCCGACGACGAAATCAACAAGATGACCTTCGAGAACGCCATGCGCTGGTACTCGTTCGACCCGTTCACGCACATTTCCCGCGAACAGGCGACCGTCGGTGCGCTGCGCAAATCCGCCGAGGGGCACGACGTGTCCATCAAGGCCAAGGGCCACGACAAGGACAGCCGAGGCGGCTCGTCCTTCGCGGATTTCGCGGCCAACGCCAAAGCCCTTACCGGCAACAAGGACTAGACAACGTCGCCGGAGGGCAAGTGCGCCCGTGGCGGTCGCAAGCGCGGCGCAGCCGGGCGCAGCGGGCCGACACTTAACGCCGGTGCATTTCGATCGAAGGAGAATGAGCAGTGCCCGGCGCTGGAATGAACTTTGAGCTGACCGATGACCAGGAATTGATCCGTCGGTCCGTCGCTGAACTGGCGCGCAAGTTCGACGACCAGTACTGGATGGAAAAAGACCAGGCGCACGAATTCCCGACCGAGTTCTACCGCGCCATCGCCGATGGCGGCTGGCTCGGCATGACCATCCCCACCGAATACGGCGGTCACGGACTGGGCATCACCGAGGCGACGATCCTGCTCGAGGAGGTCGCCAAGTCCGGTGGCGCCATGAACGCCGCCAGCTCGATTCACCTCTCCATCTTCGGCATGCAGCCGGTGGTGGTGCATGGTTCCGATGAGCTCAAGGCCCGGACGTTGCCCGCCGTCGCGACCGGTGAGGTGCACGTCTGCTTCGGCGTCACCGAACCCGGTGCCGGGCTTGACACCTCGCGTATCACCACGTTCGCGAAACGGGACGGCGATCGTTACATCGTCAACGGTCGCAAGGTTTGGATCTCCAAGGCGATGGAGTCCGACAAGATCCTGTTGCTCACCCGGACCCAGAGCTACGACGAGGTCACCAAGAAGACCGACGGGATGACGCTGTTCCTCACCGATCTTGATCGGAGCCGCATCGACATCCGTCCGATCCGCAAGATGGGCCGCAACGCCGTCAGCTCCAACGAATTGTTCATCGACAATCTCGAGGTGCCGGTCGAGGACCGAATCGGCGATGAGGGCAAGGGCTTCCAGTACATCCTCGACGGTCTCAACCCGGAGCGGATGCTGATCGCTGCCGAGGCCCTCGGCATCGGGCGGGTGGCCCTGGAAAAGGCGGTGAAGTACGGCAACGAGCGCGAGGTCTTCGGCCGGCCCATCGGCATGAACCAGGGATTGCAGTTCCCGCTCGCCGATTCACTGGCCCGCCTCGATGCCGCCGAGCTGATGTTGCGCAAGGCCACCTGGCTCTACGACAACGGCAAATCGTGTGGGCGCGAGGCCAATACGGCGAAGTATCTCTGCGCCGATGCCGGCTTCACCGCCGCGGACCGGGCCCTGCAAACCCACGGCGGCATGGGTTACGCCGAGGAGTACCACATCACCCGATACTTCCGCGAGGCTCGGCTGATGAAGATCGCGCCGGTCAGCCAGGAGATGATTTTGAACTTCCTGGGGGCCAACGTCCTGAAGTTGCCGAGAAGCTACTGATGGCTACTGCCGGTGGACGGCGGCATGACGATCTGACGCTCGTTCGACTCCGATGACCACAACCGATGGCCCCGTGCTGCTCTCCGAAGACCGCGACGGGGTGCGCACCCTCACGCTCAACCGGCCACGTCGCAAGAATGCGATCAATCCGGAACTGTGGCTCGCCCTGCGAGACGCGCTCGACGCCGCGGGCCACGATCCGGGCGTGCGCGCCCTGGTGATCACCGGTTCCGGGGGCAGTTTCTGCTCGGGCGCGGACATCTCGGCTCCCGAGGACATTCACCCGAAGTACAAGTTGCAGCGGTTGACCGACGTCGCGCTGGCCCTGCACGAGCTGTCCGTTCCCACGATCGCCAAGGTGACCGGGGTGGCCGTCGGCGCGGGCTGGAACCTGGCGCTGGGCTGCGACCTGGTGGTGGCCACGCCGGAATCGACGTTCTGCCAGATCTTTTCGAAGCGTGGCCTGTCGATCGACCTCGGCGGATCTTGGCTGTTGCCCAAAATTGTTGGCCTGCAACAGGCCAAGCGACTCGCGTTGCTGGCGGACACCATAGATGCCGAGGAGGCGTGTGCCCTCAACCTGGTGACCTGGGTGGTGTCCACGGCGGAAATCGACGCCTTCGTCGCGGATCTCGCCAACCGGTTGGCCGCGGGTCCGCCGATCGCGCTGGCCCACACCAAGGCCTTGCTGAACGAGGGCGCCGACCGCACCCTGCGTGACGCGCTGGCCAACGAGGCCCGCGCGCAGGGAGTCAACTTCGCAACGGCAGACACCGCCGCGGCCTATGCCGCTTTCGCGCAGCGGCGGGAGCCATCGTTTACTGGTCGGTGGGCCCTATCAAAATCTGATGTGAATTCGGGCGAGAAGCAATCGGAGTAGAGATATGCGTGAAACAGTCATCGTCGAGGCCGTGCGTACACCGGTGGGGAAGCGCAACGGCGCGCTGTCCGACATGCATGCCGCCGATCTCTCCGCGGTCGTCCTGACCGAACTCATCGAACGCACCGGCATCGGTCCCGACATCATCGACGACGTGGTCTGGGGCTGCGTGTCCCAGGTGGGCGACCAGTCCAGCAACATCGGCCGTTACGCGGTCCTGGCCGCGGGTTGGCCCGAGACCATCCCCGGCACCACCGTCAACCGTGCCTGCGGTTCCAGTCAGCAGGCGCTGGACTTCGCCGTGCAGGCGGTGATGTCCGGCCAGCAGGACGTCGTCGTGGCCGGTGGGGTCGAGGTCATGAGCCGCGTTCCGCTCGGTTCGGCCCGGGCCACCGGTATGCCGTATGGCCCGAAAGTCCTTGCCCGGTATGATGATTTCTCCTTCAACCAGGGCCTGTCGGCGGAGATGATCGCCAAGAAGTGGGGATTCTCGCGCACCCGCCTCGACGAATTCTCCGTCGAATCCCACGAGCGGGCCGCCGCGGCGCTGGACGGCGGCGCATTCACCGAGCAGATCGTGCCGGTCTTCGTCGACGGGGCCGACAACAACGTCTTCACCGCCGACGAGGGCGTGCGGCGCGGTAGCACCGTCGAGAAGCTCGGCACGCTCAAGCCGGCCTTCGCCGAAGACGGCGTGATCCACGCAGGCAACTCCTCACAGATCTCCGACGGTGCCGCCGCACTGCTGGTGACCACCGCCGAGATGGCGGTCGAACTGGGCCTGACCCCGATCGTGCGGTACCTGGCGGGTGCGGTGACCGGGGCGGACCCGGTGCTGATGCTCACCGGCCCCATCCCGGCCACCGAAAAGGTGCTGAGCAAGGCCGGTGTCGCCTTGTCCGACGTGGGCGTCTTCGAGGTCAACGAGGCCTTCGCGCCGGTGCCGCTGGCGTGGCTGGCGGAGACCGGGGCGGACCCGGCCCGGATGAATCCGCTGGGCGGCGCCATCGCCCTGGGGCACCCGCTGGGTGCATCCGGCGCGGTGCTGATGACGCGCATGGCGCATCACATGCGCGACAACGGGATTCGTTACGGCCTGCAGACCATGTGCGAGGGCGGTGGGACCGCCAACGCCACGCTGGTGGAGCTGGTGAGCTAACGGCGGCGGCCTGACGCGCGCAAAGAACGTGCACCACGTGACCCTTGTCACAGCGGCCAAACTAACCTACTGTGTGTTCACTAGGTTGGTTTTCCGACCTCGCTACAACATGGGTTGAGAGGGTTCTGGTGCCCGTCGCACGGCGATACGACACGCTCCTTGCCAAGGGCGAGGACCGCAAACAGCGGATTCTCGACGTCGCGCAGCGGCTGCTCACCCGCAACGGCTGGCGCAGCACCACGCTCGCCCAGATCGCCGGGGAAGCCGGGGTCACACCGGCGGGGCTGTTGCATCACTTCGAATCGAAGGAGCAGCTGCTGCACGCGGTGCTCGACGCCCGCGACCTCGATGACGACACCCACGCCGACCGGACCGGCGACCTGTTCGACCAGATCGCCGCGGTCGCTGACCGTATCCACCGGGCGCCCGAACTGGTGGGCACGTTCACGGTGCTGCTGGTCGAGAACATCCTTCCCGAGGCGCCGCTGCACGACCGCATGCTGTCCAGGTACCGGGCTGCTACCGACATCGTCGCCGATCTCATCCGTCGCGGTCAGGCCGACGGCCGATACCGCGACGACATAGACCCCGCCGTCAAGGCAGTAGAAATCCTCGCCTTCGTCCACGGAATGGAAACGACATGGTTACTCGATCCTTCGATACCGCTAGCCGACGCGTTCAAGCAGTACGCCGAGACACTGGCGCGGGATTTCGCGCCTCCGAAGAAGTCCGAGACGACATGAGGTACCGGCTCGACGTCGTCGCCGCCACCGTCCTGGACGTGGTGGGATTCGCCGGCGGCTGGATCTTCGACCGCTCGATGGCGGGTTGGGACGTCACCGTGCTGGTAGCCGACCACCCGGACGACCGGCCCCTGCAGATCATCGGCGCCCAGGTGCTCGACCTCGAAGAAGCGCTGGCGTCGGTGCAATCGCGGCCCCGTCCGCAGGCCCTGGCCGCCGCGGCGGACCTGTTCGGCTGCGACGCCCGGGTGCGCCAGGGCGTGCTGCAGGCCCTCGATCACGGCGTCACCGAGGTCACGCTGTGGGGGGAGAGCTGGCCGTCCGAGCTCGACGAGAGCGTGGGCCTGGTGCAACACCAGCTGAGCATGGCCGCGCAGACGTTCAAGGCCCAGGCGTTGGCGGCCGCGGCGGCACCGCACGCCCCGATCGGTCAGGTGGAGACCTTCCGCAGCGGGCTGCTGGCATGGCCATCGGTCGCCGCCGACCTGGTCCCCGCCAGCTAGCCGGTGCGGCCCGGGGACCTGCCACCACCCAGACCGGGCAATTTGCGCGCGTTTTGGCGCCGGGGCAGGGGCCCCGTCGTTGACGACCACCATCCCGTGTGAAAATGTAATACTCATCCGCGAGAGGCACGTTCTCACTAGCCGAGATTCAAGGAGCAGGAGATGGCGAACGAATTCTCCGAGCCGGACTTCTTCCGCGGCAGCGAGCTCATCGAGAACCCGTACCCCTACTACGAGGCGCTGCGCGAGCGCTGCCCCGTCACCCGGGAGAGCCATCACGACGTCACCATGATCACCGGTTGGGAAGAGGCATGCGCGGTGCTCAACGACGCCGAGACGTGGTCGTCGTGCATCTCGGTCACCGGTCCGTTTCCGGGATTTCCGGTGCCGATCGAGGGTGACGACATCACCGAGCTGATCGAGCAACATCGCGACGAGCTGCCGTTCAGCGATCAGCTGCCCACGCTCGATCCGCCGACCCACACCAACCACCGTTCCCTCATGATGCGGCTGATCACCCCCAAGCGCCTCAAGGAGAACGAGGACGCCATGTGGGCGCTCGCCGACCAGGCGCTCGACGAATTTCTCGCGCCGGGGCGGGGCGAGTGGATCAAGGGCTTCGCCGGACCGTTCACGCTGCTGGTCATCGCCGACCTGCTCGGGGTGCCGATGGAGGACCGCGACAAGTTCGTCAAGGGCATCGCTGAGCACGCGGGTGGCGGCATCGGCGGCACCAAGGGATCCCTGTCCCACAGCCCGCTGGAATTCCTCTACGGGCTGTTCTCCGACTACGTCACCGACCGCCGGCGCGAGCCCCGCGACGACGTGCTGACCGGTCTGGCCACAGCGACGTATCCCGACGGCTCGGTTCCCGACGTCGAAGACGTGGCGCGCGTCGCCGCCAACGTCTTCTCGGCGGGCCAGGAGACCACCGTGCGGCTGCTGGGTGCGTCTTTGCAGACGCTGGGGGAGCGCCCGGACATCCAGGCCCAGTTGCGCAAGGATCGCAGTCTGATCCCGAACTTCATCGAAGAGTCGCTGCGCCACGAGAGCCCGGTCAAGGGCGACTTCCGGATGAACCGGGTGCCCGTCAACGTCGGTGGTGTCGACCTGCCCGCCGGCACTACTGTGATGATCGTGCAAGCCGCAGCCAACCGTGATCCGCGCCGGTTCGAGGAACCCGCTACGTTCGATCCGGCCCGCAAGAACGCCCGCCAACACATCTCGTTTGGCCGCGGCATCCACAGCTGCCCCGGCGCACCGCTGGCACGAGCCGAAACACGCGTGGCGATCGAACGGTTGCTCGACCGCACGACGGACATCAGGATCGACGAGACGGTGCATGGACCGGCGAATGATCGCCGCTACCAATATGTTCCGACGTACATCCTGCGTGGCCTGACCGAACTGCACCTGGAGTTCACGCTGGCATGAAAGTTTGGGTAGACGACCAGAAGTGTCGCGGTCACGGCATGTGTCTCACGCTGTGTCCCGAGGTGTTCAGCCTGACCGACGACGGTTATGCCGAGGCCATAGATTCCGACGTTCCAACGGAATTGGAGGCGGCGGCCCAGGAGGCAATCCAATGTTGTCCCGAGCAGGCGATCAGCGATAAGTAGTCGAATACACGGGCGAGTAGGGAGATTCGAGTGGCAAAGGGCTATGTCATCCTCACCGAGGCGATCAAAGACCCGGAAGGCATGAAGGCATACGCCCAAGCCGCCGGATCGGCGATGAGTGGCGCCACCATTCTCGCGGTGGACACCTCACCCACAGTCATCGAAGGCGACTGGCACGGCGACCAGACCGTCGTTCTGGAATTCGAGTCGGTGGACGCCGCCCGGGCGTGGTACGAGTCCGAGGGCTACCAAAAGGCAGCGAAACTGCGGCAGGCGGCGGCCGACTGCAACGCGGTCATCCTCTCCGGATTCTGACCGCTACTCTCCGACGATGGAGATCGCCTGCCGAGGGCATTGACGGACGGCCTCGCGCACGTCGGCCTCGTTCTCAGGGGTCACTTCTTCCTGGTGAACCGTCAGCATGTCGTCGTCACCGAGCTCGAATATTTCGGGGTTGATGCCCATGCAGACGCCGTTGCTCTCGCAGAGTCCCCAATCGACTTCGATCTTCTTCGTCACCGCGACTCCCTTACCGAAGCACCTTGACGGGCACGTTCTTCCAGCCCGCGACGTTCTGCATGTTCACCCGTTTGCATCCCGCCCAGTCCACTTCGTAGCGGGGCATGAAGTCGAGCAGCCGCTCCAGAGCGATCCGACTTTCCAGGCGGGCCAGCGCGGCGCCGAGGCAGCTGTGGATCCCGTACCCGAGTCCGAGGTGCTGCGCCTCGGTCTGGTCACGCTCGATATCGAATGTGTCGGCGTCGGTGAACGCCTCCGGGTCGCGGTTCGCCGCGGCGCCGCAGAGGAATACGGGTTTGCCCGCGGGGATCACGCCGCCGCTGACGTGGGCCTCTTTGAGGGTGTAGCGCACGTTGTACTGCACCGGCCCCTCGTAGCGCAGTAGCTCTTCGACGGCCCCGGGAATCTTGTCGCGGTCCTCCTGCAGCTTCTGCCACTGGTCTGGGTGGTTGGCGAAGATGACCGCCGCGTTGCCCATGAGTTTGGTGACGGTCTCGGCGCCCGCGCCGCCCAGAAGGGTTGCGAATCCGCAGATCTCGATGTCGTCGAGCTTGCGGAGCTCGCCGTCTTCGCCCGGGATCTCCGCCGCGATCAGCCGGCTGATCATGTCTTCCTGCGGCTCCTGACGCCGCTCCTGGACCAGGCTGAAGTAGTACATCGCCGTATCGATGTTGGCCTGCATGCCGGCCTCGCTGATCTCGATCTGCCCCGGCTCGTGATGCAGGCTGGTGTCGATCCAGTGGCGAACCTGCTGGCGGTATTCCTCCGGCACGCCGGCCATCCGGGTGATGACCTCTACCGGGAACGGCCCGGAGAAGTCCTGCACGACGTCGAAATTGTCCGAGTCGACAGCGCCGAGGTACTTGTCGATGACCTCGATGATCGTCTCGCGCTGCGATTGAATGGCCCGCGGGGTGAAGGCCTTGTTGAGCAGGCTGCGCATGTGGCGGTGCTCCGGCGGGTCCATGAAGATGATCGACTTCTGCTCGGGGGCGATGCCCCGGCGCACCATCGCCAGGTCGCAGCCGCGCGCCGACGAATACGTCTCGAAGTCCTTGAACGCGGCCGCGACGTCTTCGTGTCGGGTCAGCGCGTAAAAATCCTCTTTCTCGTCGTAATACAGGGGCGCTTCCTCGCGCATCCGCCGATAGATGTCGAACGGATTGTTGAAGTAGTCCTCGGCGTACGGGTCGAAGACAACCTTCGGTTTTGTCACTGAATCCTCCTCAGCGGCGAGGTTGGGCTGAACCTTTACAGCGGAGTCCCTGACTGTAACGCTAACGGTAATACCTTCGTGACGAACCGGAAAGACCAAAACGCTGGTATTTCAAACCCTCTTCGCGACGTCGATCTTCTCGATGACGTCATCCAGCGCACCCAGCCCGTCGCCCAACTCCTCGGCGACACCACGGACGACGGCCAGGTCTTTACCGACGAAGTCGCCGGCGACCTCGATGAATGACGCGACGCAACCGCCTGCAGCGACGAGGTTCAGCACGCGACTGGTCGCGCTGCCGTGCTGTAAGGCGGTCAGCAACGTCGATTCCGGCACGCCGAGCCGTTCTCCCAGTCGAATTGATTCGGCAAGCAGCCCGATCTGGGCCGCGAACAGTGCATTGTTGACCAGCTTCACCTTCTGGCCGGCACCCGTCGGCCCGACGTGCAGGACGGGATCTCCATAGCAACCCAGCAGTGGCCGCACCCGGTCAACCGCTTGGTCGGCGCCTCCCACGAACAGCGTGAGCCGGCCGGCCTCGATGTCGTGCGGGCCCCCGCTGACCGCGGCGTCGACGACGTCAATCCCGTTGGCGCGCTCTGCGACGGCCTCGATGGTGTTCGGGTTCGCGGTGGTGTGCACCACCAACGTCGAACCGGGCGGCATGCTCGGCAGCAGTGCGGTGTCCAGGCAGACATCCCGCACCTGTTGGTCGGTGAACACGCAGAGCACCACCACATCGGCGTCCGCACCGGCTTCGGCTGCCTCGTTGACCGCCCGCGCGCCCAGTTGCTGGACTTCGCTGCGCTTTTCGGCGCTCCGGCCCAGCGCGTTAACCTCGTGACCGGCCGCTACCAGACGGCCCATCATGGGGCGACCCATCCGCCCCGCGCCGATGAATCCGACCCTCACCGGGGATGGTCCATCAGGGCCAGCGCCGCGTCGGCCGCATCGAGCACGGCACCGCCGCTCGCCCCGACCCCGCCGGCGAGGTCGACCACCAGCCGGACGTCCTTCTGGAGCAGCCCCCCTGCGACACCGGCCAGCCTGTCCAGGCCGCCGATACCGCCGAGAGCGTTGAGCGCGAAGCTGTTTCCGCTACTGCGCGAGACCACCTCGGTGAGACGGTCCGGCTCGACGCCCAGCTCTTCGGCCAGGGACAGGGCGGTGGCCGCCGTGGCCAGGTTGGCGGTGAACAACAGGTTGTTCAGCAGCTTCGTGGTTTGTCCGGAACCCAGTTCGCCGAGGTGGACGACCGGATCGGCATAGGTTTCGAAGATCGGACGACAGCGTTCGACGACGTCGGTGTCACCGCCGACCATCACCAGTAGCCGGCCCCCGGCCGCCGCGCCTCCGCCTCCGCTCACCGGCGCGTCGATGACGGAAACACCGTGCGGGGCGGCCTTGTTCGCGAGCTCACGGCAGGTGTTTGGGTGCACCGTGCTGTGTACGGCGATGACGCCGCCGGGTTGCATCGTCGTCAATAATCCGTTTTCGCCGCAGGCGAGTTCGTCGATGTCGGCGTCGCCGGTCACGCAGAGGCACACCAGATCACTGGCCGCGGCGAGTGCGGCCGGAGACCCGGCGATCTTGGCCGGGGAGTCGCCGAACGCCTCGAGGGCCTCCGGTCTGCGCGCCCACAGCGTGGTGGGGTATCCGCCCTCGGCGATCCGCCGCGCCATGGGTCCGCCCTGGCTGCCCAAGCCGATGAATCCGACGCGCATCACCCTGCCTCCTCGTCCGCCGAGCGTGACGCTGCAGCCACGCTCGGGCTCGAAGATGACTGTGGCGTCACGTTCGAGGGGCCGTCTGGGCGTGAGGCCGCCTCGGCCACGCATTCCCGCACGAAGTCAAGGACTTTCGAGTGATAGTCGGGGGCGGCATGGCTGAGGCTAATGTTGTGCCCGGCGTCCGGTTGTCGATGCACGACGAACCGCGGCGCCCCGGCGAACAGCGCGCCGACCTCGGTCACCGCCGCATCGTCGGTCTGCCAAACCTTTTCGTGCTCGGCGATGCTGAAGTGCACCGGGACGCGCACGGCGGGCGCGAGCTCCGGAAAAGTCTGTCGTGCCCAGTTCGACACCATCTGGTCCTCGTAAGACGGAGCCGACGGCGAAACCGTGGCGCCGCCGAGAACCTCCGGCGGATACAGCCCCTCTGGGCTCCACAGCAATTCGCGCATGCCCGACGGGCGGCGTTCGCGGGTAGCCGTTTTCAGTATTTCCTTCGCCGCGGGGTGGTAGTGCCGGCCGGTGCCCGCGAGCTCGATGCCGAGCAGGTCGGCACCCCGAGCGTCGGCGGCCAACCGTATCGTCAGCTCGCAACCGCCCGAATGACCCCACACGAATACGCCCGCGCCACGTGGTCGTTCGCCGAGGATGCGATCGACAGCGCCGTAAGCGAGCTTGACGCGCTGCTCGCCGGAGACCATCGCCTCCGGATAGGGCGCCGAGCTCCCATAGCCGGGCCGATCCAGTGCCACCACGGTGAATCCGGCCGCCGCGCCCGTCCGCGCCAGCGAGTACGACGGATGACCGGGGCAGTCGAAATACATTGCGGTGGTGCCGCCCCCGTGAATCGCCACGATGACGGCCGTGGGGTCGTCGGCTTCGGCGACCAATGCCGACATCGGTACCCCGTCGACGATCACCAGCCGGGGACGGGGAGTGGTCATCACGCGTCGGCCCGCAGCAACAGCACGCCGCTGGGAGTGAGGCCGCCACTGCTGACCACACCGACGCGGGCGCCTGCGACCTGGCGATCACCCGCCTCGCCGCGCAGCTGGGTGATCGCCTCGTGCAGCAGTCCCATGCCGTGCGTCCGGCCGTGCGAAAGTTGGCCGCCATGGGTGTTCAGCGGCAACAGGCCGTCGCGCGCAACGTTCTTGCCGCCGTCCAGGAAGTCCTTGGCCTCCCCGATCCCGCAGAAGCCGAGCGCCTCGATCCAGGACAGGCAGTTGAACGTGAAGCCGTCGTACAGTTCGGCGACGTCGACGTCGTCGGGGCGCAGCGAGGTGCGGGTCCACACGTGCGCCGCCTGACCGAGCACCTGCGGCTCGTGCGTGAGAGTGCTTTGGTCCCAGTCGATCCGCTCGACGATCTGGGTACCCACCGCCTCCACGAAGACGGGCGGCTTGGGCATATCGCGGGCGGCGTCGACGGCGGAAACGACGACGGCGATCGCCCCGTCGCACGGCACGTCGCAGTCGTACAGGCCGAACGGCGTGGTGATGGGCCGCGCGTTCAGGTAGTCGTCCATCGTCATCGGAGACCGGTAAATGGCGGTCGGGTTGAGTTCGGCGTTGGCCCGTTGATTCAACGCGATCCAGCCCAGGGTTTCCCTGGTGGTGCCGTACCGGTGGAAGTGCCGCTGCGCGTTCATCGCCAGGGTGTGCGCCGCAGAGGTGGCGCCGAAGGGCATCTGCCAGCCCGACATCCCGCCCATGGACGGGACGATCTTGCCCTGCTTCATCAGCTCACCGTGGGTGGCTTCCCATAGCGTGCGGAAGCACAACACGTGCCGTGCCAGCCCGCAGGCGATCGCCAGCATCGCCGAGATCACTGAACCGCCGGGGCCGAAGGTCTCCATGGTGCCGTTGTGCCACGTCGGCCGGATCCCCAGCGCGGCCTCCAGCGCGGTGACCCCGCCTTCGCCCATGCCCGCGACGTTGATCGGGCCAGGGTAGGTCGACAGGCCGTCGATGTCGGCGAGGGTGAGCCCGGCGTCGGCGATCGCCGCCTCGCACGCGTCGATGGTGAGCGACAGCGCCGGCACCATCAACCGCCGCCCGACCTGTGACATACCGATCCCCGTCAGGGCGGCCTTGTCCTCGAACTTCTCCCGCGTGAGCATGGGTTGGATGTATTCGCCAAAGCGTTCCGGCGCGATCTCATCGTCGGGTAGGGGAGCGGACCGCCCGTCGGCGCTCGGCTTGAACAGCGGAAACCACACGTCCTCGACCTGCTCGAAGACGACCTCGACCTGCTGACCGAGTTCGAGCTGATCGGGTTCGCACTCGACGATGTTGGTAGTCAACCGAACCCGGGGATCCTCGGCGATCGCCACCTGCGCGATGACGTAGGGCGCCGCCAGCCCGGGCAGGCTGAACCGCTCGTTGATGGTGAATCCGGCGAGCATCGCCCTGCCGGAGACCTCCCGCACGCCCACATCGCGCGAGCGGCAGTACCGGCACACCGGCGCCGGCGGGTGGATCAGCGATTCACAGCTCTGGCATTCCTGGAGCCGTAGTTTTCCGTCGGCGCCCGAGGTCCAGAAGAATTCGTTCTCCTGCGTGACCTGGGGCAATGGGCGGCCCGGTACTGCTGACACGTCACCTCCGGGAGTCGCACGGCCGGCCCGGTAGGGCCATTATGCAAATTGGAGAATTACGTTATCACCATAGGCAGGCGCGATCCAGACACATTGGCAGTGCTCCTGCTGCAGGTCAGGCCAACTGGGGCGCACGCCGTCAGTACGGCACCCAGGTGCCGGTGAAATAGGTCCCCCATTGGTGAAAGCCGGCATTCCACATCGGTTCGTTCGGTGACCACCATGGCCGCGGCGGAGGGGGTGGTGGCACGTCCTGCGCCGCAAATGGCGGGGCGTACACCGGCGGAGCCGTGTACCAGTCCGGCATCGCCGGTGGCGGTTTGCACTCCCACGTCGACACGTTCCACGACATGTTGGGATCGCACTGCGCCGAGCTGATCGCCGGCGTGGCAATCACCGCGACGGTCATCGCCATGAAGGCGACCGCAATGACAGCGGTCAGACGACCAAATAACCACCTCATGGTGGGCCTCCCCTTGGGGCCATTCCGACCCCGGCTGGTGCCAGCTTATTCCGTCGATACCGCGGCGACCAGAGAAATCCATCTGCGCGACGCAACACCGAGCTGGGTTGTCGTGGTGTTTCCGGTCGGCCGCGCGTTATGCTCGCGGGCGCGGTATCAAGTACTTAACATTCGGAGGGCTGGTTGCTCGACGCAGAGAAGGTCCTGATCACCGGGGCGACCGGCAAGATCGCGTTTCCGATCGCGCGTGCCCTGGCGGCGGCAGGAAACGAGGTGTGGGGCGCCGCGCGCCTGAAAGATCCCGCGGCCCGTCAAAAACTTGTGGACGCCGGGATCAAGCCCGTGGCGCTGGATGTCAGCGCAGGCGACTTCTCAGCTCTTCCCAACGATTTCACCTACGTCTTTCATGCGGCCGTGGACCCGGGCACCGACGACTGGAACCGCTGCGTTGAAACGAACGCACAGAACTCGGGCGAATTGCTCTACCACTGCCGCGCCGCAAAGGGTTTCGTCTTCTGCTCCACCGGCTCGATCTACGCCTATCAGGGCCGCCGACCGCTGACCGAGACCGATCCGCCGGGGGCACCGCTGCGGGCGAACTACAGCTTCTCCAAGGTTGCCGCGGAAGCGGTGTGCACCTGGATCGCCAAGCGCTATCAGGTTCCGCTCACCATCATCCGGATCTGCTCGACGTATGGACCCCAGGGCGGTGCGCCGGCCGATCGTCTCGATGCGATGTTGGCGGGCAAGCCCATTCGGCTGCATCCCGACAAGCCGAACAACTACAACCCCATCTACGAAGACGACTACGTGGAGCTGGGTATCCGCGCTTTGGAAGTCGCCGCGGTGCCGCCCGTCGTGGTGAACTGGGCCGGTAGCGAGACCGTCAGCGTGGAGGAGTACTGCGCGTTCATGGGTGAGCTGGTGGGTGTCGAACCGATCTTCGAGTACACGCCCGAGGCGCACACCCCGCTGTGGCCGGACGTCACCCACATGCACGACGTTCTCGGCCGCACCAAGGTGCCCTGGCGCGACGGGTTCCGGCGCATGGTCGCGGCTCGCCATCCCGAAATCGCGGTGCCAGAACATGATTCGATGAGACCCTGAGGACTGACGCCATGCATCTTCCCGGTACGCCATCGGATGAGGTCTCCGAGATCCTCGCCACCGGGGGTGGCGATATCACCACCCTGTTCGTCTCGATGGCGATCCGCCACCCCGAGGGAAAGGACGCCGAGTACCTGCGCTGGCACAGCCTGGACCACCGCCCCGAGCAACACCGCCTGGCCGCGGTGCGCGCTTCGTTGCGCCTGGTGTCCACACCGGCCTGCCGTGCCGCACGCGCGCTCGACAAGGGGCCCTTGGACGCGGTCGACCATGTGATGACGTACTTCTTCACCGACACGGCCGGACTGCAAGATTTCAATGAGCTGTCAACGGCATTGGGCAATGCCGGCCGCAAACTTCCGCTGTTGCCACCGGTGGAGCGCGGCGTGTACGAGGTGCAACGCAAAGCGGCCGCGCCGCGCGCCAGGGTCGGGTCCGACGTCCTGCCCTGGCTGCCCGTGCGGGGGGCGTTCGTGGTGGTCGAGCGGGGATCGGCACCGCCGAACCGGTTGGTGGAGGTCGACGGCGTCGCCGGTGCCTGGTCCGCGTTGTCGCGCCGGGTCGACGCCAGCCTGGCCAGTGCCGGAGAGAACCAGACGATCACCTACTGCTTCCTGGACGACGATCCCATCGCCACCGCCGAACGGCTGCGCCCGGTGCTGAAGGACCGCTGGGCCAAGTCAGACATCGAACCCCTGTTCGCCGCACCGTTTTTCGCTGTCGTTCCATACGAGTGGGATCGGTATGTGCCATAGGGGAGGGGTCGCGTGCGCATCGGCTTGATGGTTGGTTCTGACAAGGAGCGCTCGCGCGCGGATCGGCTAACCGGACTGATCGACGACGGTGTCGCTGCCGAAATCGACGGGTTCACCGCGTTTTGGATGCCGCAGGTCCCCGGCTACCTCGACGCCATGACCGCGGTGGCCCTGATCGGGCAGGCGACCGGTCGCATCGAGATCGGAACGGCGGTCGTTCCGATTCAGACTCGCCATCCGATGATCATGGCGCAACAAGCCTTGACCACCCAGGTGGCGTGCGGCGGCCGGTTCACGCTCGGCATCGGGCCCTCGCATCACTGGATCGTCAACTCGCAACTGGGCTTGCCTTATGATCGCCCGGCGCACCTCATGATGGACTACCTCGCCGTGCTCGACGCGTCCTTCGCCGGGCCGGGGACAGTCGATGTCGACAACGAAAGCTATTGCCTCCATTCGCCGGTCGACGTCACGGACGCATTCGAGATGCCGGTGCTGTTATCGGCGCTCGGGCCCACCATGCTGCGAATCGCCGGTGAGCGGGCCGGGGGCACCATCCTCTGGATGGCGGACGAGCGAGCAATCGGAGACCACGTCGTTCCGCGCATCACTGCGGCGGCCGACCGGGCCGGGCGGGACGCGCCGCGGATCGTCGCCGGTGTTCCCGTCGCGCTCTGCTCGGACAGCGACACGGACGACGCTCGCGCCTATGCCAGCGAGGTACTCGGCCACGCGGACTTCTCGCCGAACTATGTGCGGTTGCTGCAGCACGGTGACGCCGAAGACGTCGGCGACACGATGGCGGCCGGCGACGAGCCGGCCGTCCTGGCTCGGCTGCGCCGCTACCGGGACGCGGGCGTCACCGACCTGGCCGTGCGAATCGTGCCGCTGGGCAAGGACATCAGCGAGCGGGCCGAATCGCGGCGCCGGACCCAGGAGTTCCTGTCGTCCCTCTGCCCGGCTCTGTGATCAGCGTGACGGCAGTCCGAGGACACGCTGGGCGATGATGTTGCGCTGAATCTCCGACGTGCCGCCCGCGATGGTGCCCGCGTAGCTGCTGATGTAACGCGCGAACCAGCTGGCGGTGAAAAGGTCGGGCGCGTAAGGGTTGTACGGGGCGGTCAGCATTCTGTCCGGTAATCCGTCGACCCCGGCCGCGTCCAGTGCGTGCCGCAGCGCGCTCTGCTCGGCCTCCGAACCGAACACCTTCAACACGGACAACGCGGCCACGTCCACTTCACCGCGGGCCGCTCGGCCCAGCGCGGCCGATCCGAGCAGCCGCAACGCGTAGTAGTCCATCACGATGGTGCCGTAGTGGTCCGCGTTCACCTCATCGGCCGGCCGGTAGTCCTCGAGCAGTTGCTCGAGCCGGTTCGCGAAGGCCATCCACATCAGGGTGCGCTCGTGGCCGAGCGAGCCGTTGGCGACCTGCCACCCGCCATTGAGCGGGCCGACCAGGTTGTCCGCGGGCACCCGGACATCGTTGAAGAACACCTCGTTGAAATCCAGCTCGTCTGAGTCATAGACCGACGGGAAGGGGCGACGGACCACCCCGGGAGTATCGGTCGGGATGAGGAGCGCGCTGATTCCCTTGTGGCGGTGTGCGTTCGGGTCCGTGCGCACGAAGGTCAGGATGACGTCGGCGTCGTGGGCGCCGGACGTCCATACCTTCTGCCCGTTGACCACGAACTCGTCGCCGGCCAACTCCGCCTTGGTGCGCAGCCCGGCGAGGTCAGAGCCGGCTCCGGGTTCGCTCATTCCCAGCGATGCCGTCTTGTCGGCTCGCAGGATCGGAATGGCCCAACCCCGCTTCTGCTCTTCGGTGCCGAAGGACAACAGCGATGCCGCGATGATGCCGACGCCTTGAGGATTGAAGCAGTGATAGATCCGGCGCCGTGACAGCTCCTCGCGATGCACGAACTGCTGCAAAATGTTTGCGTTGCGGCCGCCGAATTCCGGTGGATTGCCCGGCAGTAGCCACCCGTGGTCGAACTGGAGCCGCTGCCAGCGGCGCGACCATTCGGGCACGTGCGAGGTCGACGAAGGCCGCTCCGCGGCTTGAGCCTGCGTGGGCAGATGTTCGGTGAGGAAGTCGACGAACTCCGCGCGGAACACCTCCACTTCGGCGTCAAAGGTGAGTTGCACGGCACTACTTTTCCGGGCCGGGACCGCTCAGCGCGTGAATCCCCACTCTGCCTCGTTCTCTTCGGTTTTGAGGTGCTCGGCCGGATCCTCGGTGTCGGCGAGTGGCGGCGCAGATGCGCGCGAGGTGCGCTGACCGATTTCGGTGATGGCGTGCACGGGGCAGTCGAGCAGCGCCCGCATGACCGCGTCGCGATCCGGCTCGGCCACCGTGCCGTCCCCGATCAGGGATGCGTATCCCCAGTCGTCCAGCGAGAAGTATCCCGGGGCGTGCTTGGCGCAGATGCCGAAGCCGTCGCAAATGGTGCGGTCCAGACGGATTTTCATGCTTGCCTCACAGGTTCCGCCTCGTAGGGACGGTCCGCGCGGAACGCGCCGGGTGTGCAGTCCGGACACGTGCCGTCGAGATGCGCCGTGACTTCGTCCGGGAACTGATCGAGCAGGCTGGCGGCTATGTTGGTGGCGGCATCCAATGTTGCGCACGCGCCGCGTCCGCGCAGCAGTACCGACCAACGGCGCAACCGTTCGACATCTTCTGTCGTCGCGGCGCCGTCGCGCAGCGCCCCGGCCGCCGCGGCCATCGCCGCCGTTCCGTTGAAGCACGATCCGCATTGCCCGGCGTTTTCGCGGTCGAAATAAGCGAGCACCGATGCCGCGACCGCAACGGGGCAGTCGTCGGTGATGACCGAGATCGCGCCGCAGCCCAAACCGCTGCCGACGCGTCGCATCGTCTCGTGGTCCAGGGTTGTCTCCAATACGGAGCGGTTGAGCAGACCGGCGAAGTAGCCGCCCATCAACGCGCCCCGCACCTGGTCGGCTGAAACACCGTGCACGGTAAGCAATTCGGTGAACCCCAAGCCGTGAGGGAGTTCGTAGAGCACCGGCGGCTTACCGGCCCCGGTGATGGTGGCCAGGAAGGTGCCGGGCGACAACGTCGTGCCTTGCGACCGGTAATCAGCCGTGCCGTGGCACTGCAGGTAAGGCAGGTTCGCCAGGGTCTCGACGTTGCTCACCAAGGTGGGCCGGTCGCCGACTCCCGCTTCGAAGGGGCGCGGCGGTTTGTCGGTCGGCTTGGCCGGGCCGCCGTTGATCGCCCGAACGGCGGCGGTCTCCTCGCCGGCGACGTAACCCGGTTGCACGGTGAGCATGTCGACCGCGACGCCGAGCGCACCGGATTCCAGTTCGCCGAGCGCGGATTCGACGCTGTGCGCCGCCTCCGGGTCGGACACGTAGATGTAGGCACGGTCGGCGGCGACGATCGTCGCGGCGAGCCGCAGCCCGTCCAGAACCAGGTGGGGTCGATTGCGCAGCAGCCAGCGGTCCTTGACCGAAGCCGGTTCGCCCTCTTCGCCATTCGCGACGACGACGGGAATACCCAGCGAGCGTCCGTTGTTGCGCACCGTCCGCAGCTTCACCGCCAGGGGAAACGCCGCGCCGCCGCGCCCGATAAGGCCGCTGGAATCGATTTCGCTCAGGAATGCGTCGGGGTCGTCAAGCGGGCGGTAGCCGCCGAGCCTGCGATAGGTTGCCAGATCTTCGCGGGCCGCACCGGTGTGCTCACTCAGCAGCCGCGGCGTGCACCCGGGGAAGGTCGCGGTGGTGATGGTTGTGGACTCGGTGGTGTTCAAAGCTGGCCTGCCATCGTCTTAGTTAGGCTTGCGCACATGCGAACTGCGGTGGTGCGTGTCAACGTCGACCCGGACAGCGTGCTCACGCCCGCGCAACTACGCGACGGCATGGCGGCCCTCCTCGAACTCGTGGCCACGGCCGGGGTGGACGTGGTCGAGAACGACCTCGTGTCCTTGCCCGCACACCGCCGCGAACTCGAACTGCTCATCGCGGCCGACGATGGCGACACGGCCAGAGACACGGCGATCGGATTGTGCGCCAGCGCGTTCGGCGGTGCTCCCGTTCCGGGCGTGATCACGTTCGTCAGCCGGGGCACCGATGACGACGCGCACGGGGTGCTGTCCGCGTTCGGGTTGACCGGTGACATCGAGCGCACGCCCGGCGATGACGGATTCGACATCGTCCATGTGACGCTGCGCGAGGCCGACCTCGAGCGGATTCCGGAAAGCCGGGTGCACACGGCGCTGGAGGCGTCGCTCAACTGTGAGGTCCACATCCACACTCGGTAATGCACCGTTTCGCGTCATTACGAGCCCAGGAATTCGAGGATCGCGGGTGCCGCCTGCACCCAGGTGTCGAACATGTTGAAGTGTTGAACCCGGCCCGCGGCGCGGTCTTCGGACGCGCGCTCCCAGGCGTCCTCCGGCCACGGCGGATCGATGAGCTTTGATCCTTTGATCAGGCAGCTGACTTCCAGCGACGTCCGCTTCGGGTGGTCCATGTCGTTCTCGCCGCCGCGAATGATCAACGTGGGGACCTTGATCCGGTCGAACATCTCGTCCTCGACGCCCGGAATCGTCTGCCCCGGCTTGGAGACGAAGGCGTTGAGCCAGCGCAGCATCAGCTTGAGGAACTCGTCCTTGTCGAAGTCGAGGATCCGCTGTTTGTTGTTCGGGTTCTCCTCGATGCGCTCACGCCATTCGGCTACCTTCGCCACGCCGTCCATGCCGGTGCCGCGCACCGCCAGGATGCTGGGAATGATGTAGAAGGAGCCGAGCACGAAGGTGCCGTAGGTGCCACCGACGATGTTCCACACTACGAGCTTGGTGACCATCTCGGGGTAGAGCATCGTGGTCAGCATGGAATCCCTTGCCCCGCCGGAACCTCCGGCCAGGATGCAGCGCTCGAAGCCCAGGCCGGTGACCAGCTTATGCAGCGTCTCGGCGCGCATGTGCGACTCGCTCTGCCCGTAGAACTGCACGTCGGAGGCGCCGCAGTTGGGCCGGTCCCACAGCAGCACCCGATAGCCGCCGGCGGCCAGGGCATCGGCCAGCGGACGCAGGCCGGGGATCTCCTTGCTGAACCGGCCGCCCGGCGTCAGGGCAATGAGATCGCCAGAGTCACCGAGGATTTCGTAGACGACGTTTCCCCCGTTGATCTCGATAGAAGGCACCCGATTCTCCTGTAGTTAGGCCTGAACCAAAACGTCGTTGCCGACGACGCGCACCGGATAGGTACGGATACTCCATTCGGGCTTGACCGCGGTGGTACCCGTCGCCAGCTCGAAACCCCATTGGTGCCAGGGGCAGTAGATGTATTCCAGGTCGCGCACCATGACGGAGTCACCCGGCGCGGTCTCGTCGACGATCGTGCGTCCCCGGGCCCGTCCCGAACACAGCGGTCCGCCTTGGTGGGGGCAGTAGTTCGCGATGGCGTAGAAGGTGCCGTTGACGTTGTAGACGCCGACGCCGTGCCGTCCGATCGGTACCAGTTTGTGTGTGCCCGGCGGGATTTCGTCTACAGTCGCGACTACATGCTCGCGGCCCTGGGCGAGACGTGGCTCGGGCCGCTTGGTTTCCTCCGTCAACTCAGAGCACCCGGGTCTGACCCTCGAGGACCGGAACGGTCTCGGGCAGGTGATAGGTCGCGATGCCGTTCTTGTACATGACCGCGTCGCGGGCGTGCTTGGGCAGGTGCTTGACCAACCAGCGCGGGTCGTCGAACGTCCAGTGTGGGTAGTCCGAGGAGAAGAGCAGGATCTTCTCACACTCCATCCATTCCAGCGCGCGGGTCAGTTCGGTCTTGTCTTCCGGGTAGTCCAGCGGTTGGGTGGTGAACTTGATGTGGTCCTTGACGTACTCGGACGGCTTGCGCTTGATGTCGAGCCACGACTTGCGGGCGTCGTAGATCGCGTCCATGCGCCACATCAGCGGCAGGATCCAGCTGAATGCGTGCTCGACGAAGACGATCCGCAGCGTCGGGAACCGGTCGAAGACGCCGTCGAAGATCAGGCTCATCACCTGATTGGCCGCCAGCAGCGAGTAGGTCACCATGAAGTCGTGGTTGTAGCTGGGGAACCCCACCGGCGGGATCGGCAGCTCATCGAACTGGCTGCGTGACAGGTGGCAGCTCACGGTGATGTCGTGCTTGGTGGCGGCCGCCCAGATCGGGTCGTACTTCGGGTGGCCCCAGGACGGCCGTGGCTCGGCCTTGATCAGAATCTGCGCCATGAAGGGGTGTCCGGCCCAGCGCTCGATCTCGCGGACCGACTCTTCCGGCTCCTCGATGGCGATGCAGATCGACCCGCGCCACCGTTGGTGCCAGTTGTTGTGGCTGTCCAGCCAGTGGTTGGCCTGCCAGTCGTTCAGCGCTGCCGACATCGCATGCTGCGCTTCGGGAATACGCGCCGGGTAGGCCGCGGGTTCCAGGATCGCGATGTCGGAGCCGGCCTCCATGATGAGCTGACGGAACGCCAAATCTGGGTCGCTGCAGGGGAATTCGCCGTTGGGGGGGAAGGAGTCCACACGCATCGCGTAGGAGTGTGCGTAGTCCGGGGCGTCGTAGTAGATCTGCTCACCCACGGAGCGAGTGAGGAAGTACTTGCTGCGGTACGGCTCGGGGATGTACGGGAGTAGCTCTCCGCGCTTGGGTGCCGGGTGGACATCCGAGTCGACGCAGCGGACGGCTATGCGCTCGGTAGCGGGAACCCGCTCCTGCGAATGGGTCAACGTCATCTGGCTCTCCTCAGTCTTTCGCGATACTTCTACTCTGCGCTCACCCCGGCGGGAATGTCTATGCCGTAGAGCTGCGCCGCGTTGCGCCAGCACAGCTTCTCGCGCTGCTCGGCGGACAACGCGCTGGGCAGCTTCGTGACATCACCGCACTGCCAGTGTGGATAGCTCGAGCCGAACATCACCATGTCGTCTTTACCGGTGAAGCCGAACCATTCGCCGGCGAACTCGACGTCGCCGGGGCCGTCGAGACTGCCCTGGACGAAATACACGTGACCGGGCAGGTAGTCGCTGGGAATCCGCGGGGCCCACGGTGTCTGCTCGAGGTGCGGCCTGCCGAAGGTGTCCATCCGCCAGATGAACGGCGTGATGAAATCGGCGGCGCCGTCGCCCCACACGAACTTGAGGCCGTCGAACCGCTCGAAAACTCCCTCGGCGATCATGTTCATCTGGTGGTACAGGTAGTTCAGCGCCATGAAGCTGACGTACTGCTCGTAGGTACGGGTGTTCCCGGACGGCGTCGGCGGAAACGCGATACCCGAGCCGACTTCGATGTGCGCGGCGACTGGCAGCCCGGCGTCGACGGCGGCCTCCCAGATCGGCCAGAACTGCGGTTTGCCGTAGAGCTCGCGGGATTGCAGCGGGACACCGATCTGGACCACCCGCGGATGCGCCCGCCATTTGTCGATCTCGCGCAGCGCGCCGGGGATGTCGTCGGGGTTGACCCGGATGGTGCCGCGGAATCGCTCGCCGAACTCGCTGGACTCCAGCCAGTTCGACACCATCATCTCGTTGTGCGCGGCGTGCAGCGCGCTACCCAGGTGCCGGTCCGGCATGATGCCGCGCGCCATCGGGTGCAGGACCGCAACATCGACGCCGCGCTTCGAAAACAGTTCATTGGCAACAAAATCCGGGTCCGAACCGGGGTACTGGCGGTCCGGGCCTTCGGTGTTGGGCGCATACTCACCACCGGGGGCGCCGTACCAGTCCATCTCGTAGTCGGGGAAGCCACGGCTCTTGAACGGCTCGCGCAGGGTCTTCCGGAGCGCTTTGTTGGACGGGAAGAAGATGTGCACGCTCGCGTCGATCAACGGTGTGCTGGTGCCGTCAGCGTGTTTGATCACGAGAGCCACCCTTCGGCTCCGGCGGCCGAAGCCGGCCGTGCGAGGTCATATGATAGCCAATCTAACATTTTCTTCAGCGGTCCATCAATGGGTTTCCGGTAAGCATTTCGTTTAATCATCATGCCTGGTAGCGGGCGTTTTACGATCCGTTCAGCAAGTCGGGTTCTTCATTCCGGATAATACCATTCTCCGGGTTGCGGGCGGATGCGATCCCAGCGGTTCGCCACCGCGAGGCTCGGCCCCGATGGGCTAGACGGAAGACCCACCCACTGTGACGCCGGCGGCTCGCTCGAACGGTTTGATCACCGTCGTGAAGTCGGAGTCGGGACCTTCGGCGCGGGCCAGCGCCTCCCACAGTCGGCCGATGGTCTCGGCGACCTCGGCGGGCACGCCGAGGGCTCTGGCTTCGTCGAGATAAAGGCGCACATCCTTGAGCATCAGTCCGGTGGCAAAGCCGTAGTCGAAGGTGCGCGGCAGGATCGAGCGGGGGAACTTGTCGCGGCTCGCGCTCGTCGCACCCGATCCCGCATTGAGCACCTCGATCATCACGCCGGGATCCAGGCCGGCTTTGACGCCCATCACGACGACTTCCGCGGTGGCGGTCAAGACGTTGGCCGCCAGAATGTTGTTCGCCAGCTTCATCGTCTGCGCCGAGCCGGGCTTGTCGCCGACGTACACCGGCCGGCCCAGTGCTTCGAGCGCGGTTCGCACGGCGTCGAATTCGCGGCGCGGGCCGGATACCATCAGCGCCAGCGTCCCCTTCTCGGCGCCGCCGACGCCGCCGCTGACCGGGCTGTCCATCGCCACGATGTTGCGCTGGGCCAGCAGGCCGTGGATCTGCACCGCCATTTGGCTACCGACAGTGGACAAGTCGACGTAGCGCTTCACCCGCGCGCCTTCGATCACTCCGGCCGGACCGGTGGCCACCTCGAGTGACGCGCCCGGTGTGGGCAGGCTGGCCAGCACCGTTTCGGCGTGATCGGCGACCTCTTTGGGCGACGACGCCGGGCGCGCCCCCAGGGCGACGACGCGCTCGAGGGCCTCGCCGCGCGTGTCGAAGGCGACGACGTCATGTTTTTCTTCAATGAGGCGACATGCCATGGGAAAGCCCATGTTTCCCAGCCCGATGAACCCGACGTCCACGTCGGGCCCCTTATCCCGATGGTGGCGACCCGCTGCGCCCGGCTCCGCCGCGCTAGCGATCGCCACTGTCCCGGTCCAGTTCGGCGAACGCCTCGTTCGCGATGCGAAAGCTGTCGACGGCGGCCGGCACGCCGGCGTAGATGGCCACCTGCAGGAAGACCTCGCGGATTTCCTCACGGGTGACACCGTTGGTCAGCGCCGCCTTGACGTGGGTGCGTAATTCGTTGGGCCGGTTGAGCGCCGAGATCATCGCCAAGTTGAGCATGCTGCGGGTCTTGCGCGGCAGCTCCTCGCGCCCCCACACGGCACCCCAGCAATATTCGGTGACGAGGTCTTGCAGCGGCCCGGTGAAGTCGTCCGCGTTGGCCAATGCGCGGTTGACGTACTCCTCGCCCAGCACCTCGGAGCGGATGTGGAGCCCCCGCCGGTAGGTTTCGCGATCCAATGTTTCCTCCTTCGGGTCAGGGCAGCCGCCCGTGTCGGTGTCGTTTGCCACCGCCGAAGTGTCGATTGCCTGAGCGCAGTCTTGCACCGTAGCCGCTCTGTGGGGTCTACAGTCGAGAATCAAATGGACCCGCCCGCTCGCGTCCTCGTTCCCGTCGAGAGACTGCCGGCACATGGCTGCAGGCCAATTCCTTTGCAGCGGCCGGTGATACAGGTACTTGCGGTGGAGGTCATGGGCGACCCGGAGTAGAGGAGCGGCAATGACCGGAGCAAGCGCGGACATCTGGGAAGTGATGTCGACGGCCCGAACGATCCGGCGCTTCACCGACGAGCCGGTGGACGATGCGACTCTGGCGCGCTGCCTCGAGGCGGCCAGGTGGGCCCCCTCCGGCGCCAACGCGCAGGGCTGGCGTTTCGTGGTGTTGCGCTCGCCCGAGCAGCGGGCCGTGGTGGCCAAGGCCGCGGCCCACGCGCTGGAAGTGATCGAGCCGGTCTACGGCATGAGCCGGCCCGCCGCCGACGACAACAGCCGCCGCGCCCGCACCTACCGTGCGACGTACGAATTGCACGACCGCGCCGGTGAATTCACCTCGGTGCTGTTCGCCCAGGCGCACTACCCGACCGCGTCGGAACTGCTGCTCGGCGGCTCGATCTTTCCCGCCATGCAGAACTTTCTGCTGGCCGCGCGCGCCCAGGGCCTCGGCGCCTGCCTGACCAGCTGGGCCTCGTATGGCGGTGAACAGCTGCTGAGGGAAGCCGTCGGCATACCAGAGGGCTGGATGGTCGCCGGCCACATCGTGGTCGGGTGGCCGAAGGGCAATCACGGGCCGCTGCGCCGCCGCCCGCTTGCCGAGTTCGTGAACCTCGACCGCTGGGACAACGCCGCCGACGCGCTGGTCGACGGTGCTCGAGCCCCCGGCTAGCAGGGCGCTCGAAGCGTTTGGCCCGGCGAGTCGGGCGCTCGGCGGGGTGGCCGTTTGATACCCCATGCCCGGAATGCGAGATTATTACTTCCGCAACCGAGAATGTTATTCTCGCCTGACAGTCACGACGAGAGGCGGCGCGGATGCTGTTGGAGTTCGATGCTGATCAGCGACTGTGGCAGGACACCGTGCGCGACGCCGTCGCGAAGCAGTGCCCGCCGTCGCTGGTGCGCAGCGTGGCCGAAGAGGGCGTCGACCCCAGCCCGCTGTGGAAATCGTATGTGGACCAGGGCTGGACCGAGCTGAGCGATGCGGACAGTGCCGTCGAGCTGGCCATCGTGCTCGAGGAGCTCGGGCGCGCCACCGACCCCACCCCGTTCCTGGCGACGATGAGCCAGTTCGCGCCGCTCGCCGGGGACCGATTCGACCCGCACCAGTCGGGTACCGCGGTCTACGGCGGGGTCGCGGCGCATCGCGAGGCCGAGGGCTGGGTGCTCGACGGTACGGCCCGCCATGTGCTCGACGGTGACCGCGCGGATCGGCTGGCCGTGGTGACGGACGCGGGGGTGTTCCTCGTGGAGTCCAGCCAGGTGCCGGCCCGGCGCTCGGCGGTGTTCGACCCGGTGCTGCACGTCGCCGACCTGTCGTTCGCGGAGGTTCGGGTGCCCGACAGCGAACGGCTGACCGTCAACGCCGAGCGCGCGCACCACCTTGCGCTGACCGGTATGGCCATCACGATGGTCGGCGCCTGCCAGCGCATCCTCGACCTGGTGCTCGAGCACGTCAAAAGCCGTCAGCAGTTCGGCGTGGCGATCGGCTCGTTCCAGGCAGTGCAGCACAAGGCCGCCGACATGCACGTCGCGGTGGAACGCGCCCGCGCCCTTGCATACTTCGCCGCACTGACGATCGCCGCCGACGATCCCCGCCGCCGGCTGGCCGCCGCGATGGCCAAGGCATCGGCGGGGGAGTGCCAGTCGCTGGTGTTCCGGCACGGCCTACAGCTGCACGGCGCAATGGGATTCACGTGGGAGAACGACCTGCAGTTCGCGCTCAAGCGGGCCAAAGCGGGTGAGCTGATGCTCGGCGGCGCCGCGGAGCACCGGGCGCGGATCGCGGAGGAATACCGTGCAGCTGACTTTTGATTCCGACGTCGAGGAGTTCCGGGCGGAGTTCTCGGCGTTCCTCGACGAAACCCTGCCCCCCGCAAGCGAAACGCTCGAGCGGCCGCGGTCGGTCTCGCACATGCCGCAGTGGGCGCGCGACTGGCAGCGGCTCTTGTTCGACAACGGCTGGCTGCTGCCCAGCCAGCCACCGGAATTCGGTGGCCGCAACGCGACGGTCATCCAGCAGTTCGTCTATCTTGAGGAACTCAGCCGCCGCCGGATCTACCACAGTTTCAACCCGCAGGGCGTGAATATCGTTGGGGCGTCACTGTTGTCGTTCGGCAGCGACGAACAGAAGCGGCGCTGGGCGGTGCCGATCCTGCGGGCCGAGATCACCGCGTCGCTCGGGATGAGCGAACCGAGCGCGGGCTCCGACCTGGCGTCGCTGCGGACCCGCGCGGTGCTCGACGGCGACCACTTCGTGGTCAACGGGCAGAAGGTGTGGACCTCGGGTGCCCACGACGCCGATGTCTTGTTGACGTTCGTCCGAACGAATCCAGATGCGCCGAAGCACAAGGGAATCAGCGCGCTTGTCATCCCCACCGACACGCCGGGCCTGGTGCGTCGGCCGTTCCCGTCGATCTGCGGTGTCGACGATCTGGATTTCAACGAGGTGTTCTTCACCGACGTGCGGGTGCCGGCCGAGAACCTGGTCGGCGAGCTCGACCAGGGCTGGCGGGTGGCCAACGGATCGCTGGGCCACGAACGCACCATGATGTGGCTGGGTTTCGCCGATCGCCTGGAGAACATGATCGACGACTTCCATCCCAGCACCGAGGTCGAGCGCGACCAGTACGCCAGCACGATCATGGACAGACAGGCGCTGCGCCTGCTGGGTTCGGCGGCCCTGGCCCGCGCCGCGCGCGGCGAAGACGACGTGGCCGCGATCTCGGTGCTCAAATTGCTCGGTTCCGAAGCGGAGTTGCGTGGCATGGAGCTGGCGTTGACGTCCGCGGGATCCGAGGGGCTGGTGCACCCCGGGCTCACGGGGCCGTATGCGCACATGAACCTCGACCACTACTTCGCCAGCTGGTTCGAGCGCTACGCCCGCAGCTTCTCGGGGACCATCGCCGGCGGTACCTCCGAGATCCAGCGCAACATCATCGCCCAGCGGGTGCTCGGCCTGCCGCGCGCCTAGCGTCGTCAAAGGGCTTGCTGAGAGACGTTGCCGGCCAACGGCATCCGGGCCACGCCCGGAGTGCCCAGCTGGCCTGCCAGCCACGGCAATGCCGTGGCGAACACCGTGCCGGCGGTCGGCCAGTCGTGCTTTCCGGGCTGGGCGACCACCGCGCAGTCGATGCCGTTCGCCCGGCCGAGCTGGCACAGGGAAGCGGCGGCCGCGGCCTGGTTGCCCGGGTCGGAGGCCGCACCTCGGCTTGCGACAGACAGCGCGGCGTTGTCGACAATCGTGATATTGCGATGCGGCGTCGGCGAACCACCAGAGGTGATGGCGAACCAGCCGGACACTCCCGTGTAGCGGCCATGCCGGTTGATCACCGTGGTCGGGTCGAACTTCGCCCACGCGTCGGCGTCGCCGTCGAAAAGGTTGGCGATGGTTTGTTCCTTGGTTCCGGTGTTGGGTGTCAGGTCGCCCTCGATGTCGACGAACGAGCTGAACATGTTGGGGTGCATGACGGTCAGGTCCACTGCGGTGGTCCCGCCCATTGACCAGCCGACGATGCCCCACCGGGACGGGTCGGGGCTGACCCCGAAGTTCGAGACCATATAGGGCACAACGTCTTTGGTCAGATGGTCGGCGGCATTGCCGCGGGTTCCGTTGACGCCTTCGGTGTCGTTGTCGAACGCCCCGCTCGGGTCCACGAACACCAGCACCGGTGCATTGCCGTCGTGCGCGGCGGCAAAAGCGTCGACAGTCTGTACGGCGTTGCCGGCGCGCACCCAGTCGGCGGGCGTGTTGACCATGCCGCCGATCATCATCACCGTCGGCAGCTGCGGCGGCGGGGAACTCGCAAACCACGCCGGCGGCAGGTAGACGAGTTCCTCGCGGTGCTGGAAATGCGACGCGTCGTCCGGAGTCTGCACCGACACCAGGCTGCCGTGCGGCGGCTTGGCTCCCTTGGCCGCCAAGGCGATCACGGCGGCCTTGTCGGTCTGGTTGGGCAGCCGAGCGGAGCTGATCTGCTCCCACGCGCTCTGCACGGTCTGGAAGTAGCCGACCCATTGGTTGAGCACGAGCAGCGAGCAGAGCAGGCACAGCGGCACCGCCAGGATCGACAGCCCACGCCGCCACCACCCCGCACCGCGCCAGCCCAGGATCAGCACAGCCATGGCCATGCCCACCAGCGCGATCCACACATACAGCGCGTCCGGTGCCGACTTGCTGGCGCCGTCGCCGATGAGCGCGTGCGCCCCGAGGGCCGCCATGACCCCGGCGACGGCCGCGGCCGGCAGCCACAGCAGACGCCAACGACGCGAGCGCCACCCGGCGGCGAGCCCCAGCGTGATCGGCGTGACGATCTGGGCCGTGATCGGCACCCAACCGTGGATCAGAGATATGTGGTTGCCCAGAAGCGACATGGCGATTCCTCCTCTCAGCTGCCAGCGATCCAGCTGCGTGAGAAAAGGATCGAATGCCGACCTCGGCGAATCCTTGGTGGATTCTTGGGCGCGATTTCGGGGCCTCGGAGGGCGACTGCGTCGAGTGTGAAGCCACGGCGGCTGCCGTCGGCATGTCGTCGCCCTCAGCTCACAGTCAAAGCCGCGGGCTCACACCCGACGGTCGAACAGCTGAAACGGCCTAAACCGGATCGAACTTGGTGATCAGCCAGGCGCCGTTGACCCGGGCCAAGCTCACCAGCACGCTGCTGGATGCCATCGCGGGGTCGGGATTGTCCTTGCTCGTGGTGCTCTGGTCGACCAGCACCAGCACCACGGCCGAGTTCGGATGTAGTTCCTGTACCGCGGCCCCCAGCACCCGGGCGTTGGTTTTCAGTGACTTCTGTTTGGCTGCCGGAGCCACGATCTGTTCGGTGAACTGGTTGTAGTACGACAGGAAGTCGCCGGACAGGTGAGTCTTGGCGGCGGCGAAATCTTTGTCGAGTGTGTCGGGCGAGTACGACAGCAAGGCGACCGTTCCGTCGGACGCCGCATTGGCGACCGCGCTCGCGACGCCGGCGTCGGTCTGCTTATCCGGCCGGTACTGCTTGAAGTACAGCCAAGCGGCCCAGCCGCCGGAAAGCAGCAGCAGCACAATCAGAAGCACGGGAACGACTTTCACCTTGCGCCGCGCGCGTGGAGCACTTTCATCGGCTGTTTCGGCAGAGTCGTCGGCGGTGTCGATGCTGGGCTTATCCTCGCTCACGGAATGAACTCCACGTTGGACATCTTGTATTGGCCGCCGTCGTTTTTGACGGTCACCTTGAGCCGCCAATTGCGTGGTGCGTCTTTGGCGCCGGCCGCGTTGGTGACGTGCGATGTCGCCGCGACGAGAACCAGCGCGAAGTCCCCGTTTATGGTTTGCAAGGCCGCCGCGTTCACGGTTCCTTGGGTGACCACCTTGGACTGCTCGACGACGGACGTAAAATCCTTTGCGCGCGCCTGGAAGTCGTCCCGGAATGGGCCGGTCGAGCTGTCGATCACCCGCTGGACGTCCTCCTTGGCCTTGTTGAAGTCCATGGAAGTCAGGTTGACCACGCCTTGTCGGGCTCCCGCGATGAAGTTGGCGGCGCGCTGGTTGCGCTCGTCGGTTTCGTGACGCTGCCACATCATGTATCCGCTGGCCGCGACGAAGGCGCAGATGAGGATGATGACGGCCGCTTTCCATGCCACGGACCACGAGGGCAGCCGCAGGCGTCGCCGAGAGCGGGCCGGCTTGGACCCCGATTCTGCGTCTTCGGGGATTCCGTCGGAGACTTCTTCCTCGGTCTCCGCCTCGTCGGCGTCCGTCGCTTCGGCGGCATCGGCAACTTCGTCGGCGGTGGTCGCCTCGTCGGTCTCCGGCTCGGCGGTGCCGGTTGCGTCCTCGTCGGCGTCCGGCGCTACGGCGGCGGTCTCTGTCTCGGCCTCGGCCTCGGTCTCGGTCTCGGTCTCTGCCTCAGCTTCGGCCTCGGCCTCTGCTTGGGCCAGTGCTTCGCGCCGGAGCCGGGCGGCACGGGCGCGGGCGCGCGCCGCGGCCGCCAGCGCTTCGGCTTCGGCGGCTTCCGCCTCGGCTTCCTCGAGTAACGCCATCACGTCGGCTTTCGAGGTGACCGAATCTTGCGGTTCCTTCTCCTCAGCCATCGCGCTTACTGACTCCTGTACGTCTCACGCGGCTAGAATCGCACGAGCGAGAACGGGTAACTGTTGCTGCCCCCGGGTCCACCACCGCAGCCCGTGTCGAACGTCGAGTCGACCTGACCCGCCAGCGTCACCGCATCCCACGAGTAGACATCATGCGAGGGAAAGAACTGGACCACGCAGCGAACACCGAAGGGGTCGTCAGCGGCCATGGTGTAGCGGCCGTCGACCAAGTGGGCCTCTCCCCTCCACGGCGCCGCTTGCCCGTTGGGCTGCGGGGTTGCGTACACCTGCAAGCATCCCGGCGTTGGCTGGACGCACGGGTTGATCGACCAAACCCAGAAGTGGCCGGGATCCCGGTTCGTGTCCACGTGATAGTTGGCAAACAGCATGTCCGCGTGGGCGGTCGGCGTGACAATCAGCGCGGCCATGGCAAGCGCAAGGCTCACCGCGAAAGTTTTCACCGTTGCGTCTCCCATCTCTGCACGCGCAATTGCCCCAAATATAGGGGCTGGTCACGCTGAACAGGCCCACTCGTAGAAATTCTGAGCAGCTCAGTCGATGACGGCGGCTTCCTTGCGTTCGGTGATCGGTCTGGCCAGTTCTTGCTCGTCGCAGACGCGTTGCAGCTTCTCCAGCGTCTCGTCCAGGCCCGCTCCGACCTTGCGGCCGGGCGTGAAGGTGGCCGGCAGCTTACGCATGCCCTGAATGACACCGATGGTTTCATAGTGGACCGTGCCCTCTGGATCGCACTGATAGTCGGGCATCCGGTCGAGCACCGCGGTCAGCATCGATTTGAACACGGTGCGTGCCACGTTCGAGCCGATGCAGCGGTGAACACCCAGCCCGAAGCTGAAGTGCCGGTTGCCCTTACGGTCGAGGACGATCTGGTCCGGGTCGTGGAACACCGAGGGGTCGCGGTTGGCCATCGCCCACGAAATCCAGAGTCGCTCACCCTCTTTGAACTGCGTGCCGTCGAGCTCGGTGTCGTCGGCAAAGGTCCGGCCGTCGCCGGGCGCCGGGGTGAAGTAGCGCAGGAACTCCTCGGTCGCGGGGTCGAGCAGGGTCTTGCGCTCGTTGCTGAGCAGCTGTCGTTGCTCCGGGTGTTCCGAAAGCCATTCCAGCGAATGGGCGGTCAGGGCGGTCGTGGTGTCGAAGCCACCACCGATGACCAGGCCCAGGTTCCCGAGGATTTCCAGTTCCGGGGCGGGCTCGCCGTCGATGCGCATCTCGAGTAGGCCGTTCACGATTCCCGGCCGCGGGTTTGCGCGGATCTCGATCATGTTGTTGACCATGTCGAGCCCCATCTCGCGGTGCATCGCGGTGACGTGCTCGATGTCGGGGGAGTGCTCGGGCGTGTACACCGCGGCGTGCACCGGCTCGCTGTACATGTTCCACTTCTTCAGCGGGATGCCCAGCATCGCCAGTGTGAAGACCGCGGGCACGATGTTGGCCAGGTCGTCGACGAAGTCGATGCGGCCACTCTCGATCTTCTCGTCGAGGCAGGCGCGTGTCACGTCGTCGATGAACGGTTCCCAGCGCTTGATCGCCGCCGGTGACAGATACGGGTTGAGCACCGTTCGATAGGTGCGGTGCTCGGGGTCGTCCATCTCAAGGATCCCGCCGCGCACCGCGCTGACCCGGCTGGCCGTGGGGATCGAGATGCCTTTGTAGCCGCGGCGTTCGCCGTGAATGTCGTGATCGTTGGAGACTGCGGGGCAGCGGGCCAGCTCGAAGACCTCGTGGCTGCCGGCCGCAACCCAATGCCCGCCGTAGGTTTCCGTCCACGCCATCGGGCACTTGGCGTGCATCTCCTCGGTGATCGCCTTGAACTTCGACCGGTATTCCGAGGAGTGCCGGTCGAAGTGGTACCGATTCTTCTTGCGGTCGCTGTCATTGACGACGTCGTCGACACTCAACGCTGTAGTCTCCCTACGTGTTTCGATAGCTAAGGACCGTGCCGGCTCAGGCGTCGTCGGTGATTATGATGGCCTGCTCCGGACAGGACTGCGCGGCTTCACGCACCTGGTCCTCGCGATCGGCGGGCACCACCTCGTCGATCGCCGACGAACTGCCGTCAATGTCGCTGAGCTGGAACGATTCCGGGGCGATCATCGCGCACAGGGTGTGGCCCTGGCACCGTTCTGAATCCACCGAGACCTTCACGGGCTTTCTCCTCTCACACTGGTTGCCGGGTTGACGAATCGCCACCGCTCAGGTGTTTCGACCGCCGTTGACGCCCAAGATCTGACCGGTGATGTAGCCGGCTTCCTCGGAGACCAGAAACGCGCACGCCGCCGCGATGTCCTCGGGGGTGCCCATCCGGCGTACCGGGGTTCGCGCGATGGTCTCGTCGATGTCGCCGAGGAATCCGTTCTTCTCGGCCGCGCGCAGCATCGGGGTGTCGATGAAGCCCGGCGGTACCGCGTTGACCGTGATGCCCTTGGGCCCGTACTCGAGTGCGAGCGACTTCGTCAGGCCGTTGACCGCCGACTTGGCCGCCACGTAGTGACTCATATAGGGAGCACCCGAATGCGTGCTCGACGACGAGATGTTGACGATGCGGCCCCACCCAGCCTCGACCATGTCGGGCAGCACCGCCTGGACGGTATGGAAGACGCCGTTGAGGTTGACGTCGATTACGCGGTGCCAGTCCTCAAAACTGATGTTGTTGAACTTTTTGAACCCATCGAGCCCGGCGGCGTTGACCAGGACGGTCACCGGTCCGAGTTGGGCGCGGACGGCCGACAGCGCGGCGTCGACTTGCGACCGGTCGGTGACGTCGGCGGTGAAAGCGAAGTCGGCGTCCGAAGGCCGCAGGTCGATAGAGGCGACGTTCAAACCGTCGGCGCGCAGGCGTTGCGCGACGGCGAGACCGATGCCGGACCCGCCACCGGTGACTACCGCAGTCTTCATGTTGAGGCCTCTGCTCCGAAGGGGGCCATTTCAGTCACAAAGAATCTCCCTTACAATTATGAGAACCTTACTCTCCGCGCGAACCGCCGTGCAACATGCGCACAACACCGCGTCCGGCCTGCGCGGAGAGGCCCAGGCCGACAGCGTACGGCCAGTTGAAGCCCTGGTCAGCACGTCGATCTTATTCCTGAGACTTTCTTGAATTATCGAAAGTCGAATGTAAGATTCGCCGGGGAAGAGAATGAAATTATCGTGATCGCCACCACATCAGGGGGTACGGAATGCCTGCCCAGGACACGGCAGAGCCCGCCACTGGGACAGCAGTGACCATCGCATTAGCCGTCTCAGTGAAAGGAGCCGGCGCATGAGGCCGCTCGAAGGCATCCGCGTCCTTGAAGTCGCCATGTACGGGTTCGTTCCGTCGGCGGGTGCCGTGCTCGCCGAATGGGGCGCCGACGTGGTCAAGGTCGAGCACGCGGTGACCGGTGATCCCCAGCGCGGGCTGCGGCAGACCGGGATGCTGCGCGTTGAAGGCGATCCCAACCCCAACATCGAGCACGCCAACCGCGGCAAGCGCAGCATCGGGCTGGACATGTCGGTGCCCGAGGGCAAGGAAGTGCTCTACGAGCTGGCCCGTCGCGCCGATGTCTTCCTTACCAGCTTCCTGCCCGACCACCGGCGGAAGTTCGGCATCGACGTCGACGACATCCGGGCGATCAATCCCAAGATCGTCTACGCGCGCGGGAGCGCGCTCGGCCCGCGCGGCGAAGAGTCCACCAAGGGCGGCTACGACATGACCGCCTTCTGGTGCCGGGCCGGAACCGCCGCCACCATTACCCCCGCCGGCATGCCGGGCATGATCGCGCCGCCGGGACCGGCGTACGGCGACACCATCTCGGGTACCAACCTCGCCGGTGGCATCGCGGCGGCGCTGCTCAAGCGTGAGCGCACCGGCGAACCGTCCGTCGTCGACGTCTCGCTGCTGGGCAGCGGCCTGTGGTCGCTGGGCCACACGGTCGCACTGACAAGGCATCTGAACCAGCGGCTGGAATCGCCGCCGCCGGGCGTGCACGGCGCCCCCAACAATCCGCTGGTGGGGCTGTACACGACGTCCGACGGCCGCTATATCTCCTTTGTGATGATGCAGCCCACCAAGTTCTGGGCCGACGTGTGCCGCCACGTCGACCTGCCGGAGCTGGCCGATGACCCGCGGTTCGACACGGTGGAGAACATCGCCGCCAACACCGCCGATGCGGTGGAGTTGCTGACCAAGGCCATCGCCACCCGGACCCTGACCGAGTGGAGCGAGCGCTTCGCCACGCTCTCCGGCCCGTGGGCTCCCGTGCAGGACACCTTGCAGGCGGCCGACGACGCGCAGATCCGCTCGAACGAGTACATGGTCAAGGCGGGCGAACTCGAGCTGGTGGCCAACCCGGTACAGTTCGACGTCGCAGCGCCACAGACCGGGCCGGCCCCCGGATTCGCAGAGCAGACCGATGAGATCTTGATGGAGCTCGGCCTCGATTGGGACCGGATCATCGAACTCAAGACGGCCGGCGCCGTCACCTAGGACTGGAGCAGCACTGACATGCTTGAGCCGACCGCCGCTTCCGTTGGGACGCAGCTACCTTGCGCCCTCGCACCGGCCGCGAGATGCGCGATAACGGTTATGCATTTTTTGCTCCGCCTGGACTCGGCATGAGTCATAATCGCCGGACGCTTCAAGACGTGGAGCCCCTCGTTTTGCGGCGCCATTTCACGCGACGGAACGGAGGTCTGTGGTGAGCGGACTCGCAGCTGTCGCATCGCGGACGGACGCCCGAACATGGCTGCCCGCTGAGCATTTCGCCCTCGTCAGCGCGCCTTTGCGGCTGTCAATTATGCCGAATGTACCGCACTCGTTGCGCCACAACAAGACTGTCGGTCTCGTAGCTTGGGAAGGGGCTGCCGCCGATGGCAACCAAGGGAGCTGACCACTGGTCGGCGGGACTGCCCGCGCTCAAGCTCAAGTTCGACTTCACGGGGCCGATGCATGCCGTCGGCGCCCTTTTCGCCATGTCGGCCGACGCGGTCAGGTTCGTGTTCCGCCGTCCTTTCCAGTGGCGGGAGTTCTTGGAGCAGTCGTGGTTTGTCGCGCGGGTGTCGCTGGCTCCTACCTTGTTGGTGGCGATCCCGTTTACCGTCCTGGTCAGCTTCACGCTCAACATCCTTTTGCGCGAACTGGGTGCGGCGGATCTATCCGGTGCGGGTGCCGCGTTCGGAGCGGTCACCCAGCTCGGTCCGCTGGTCACGGTTTTGATCGTGGCGGGCGCCGGTGCTACCGCAATGTGTGCGGACTTGGGGGCGCGAACGATTCGCGAAGAGATCGACGCGATGGAGGTGCTGGGCATCAACCCGATCCAGCGGTTGGTCACACCACGCATGCTGGCTTCCGGGTTGGTCGCCTTTCTGCTCAACAGCCTCGTCGTCATCATCGGCGTCCTTGGCGGCTACGTCTTTTCGGTGTTTGTGCAGGACGTCAATCCCGGTGCCTTCGCCGCGGGCATCACGTTGCTCACCGGCGTGCCCGAGGTGGTCATTTCCTGCGTCAAGGCGGCCCTCTTCGGTCTCATCGCGGGCTTGGTCGCCTGTTATCGGGGTCTGTCGATCACCGGCGGGGGCGCGAAGGCCGTCGGCAACGCGGTGAACGAAACCGTGGTTTACGCCTTCATGTCCCTGTTCGTCGTCAACGTGGTGGTCACCGCGATCGGCATCAAGATGACGGCGAAGTAGGGCAGCTATGGCGCTGAGGGCCGCGTATCCGCGATTAACCCGCCAACTCGAGAGGCCGGTCGCCCTGATGGGGCGGATCGGCGACCACACCATGTTCTACGGCAAGGCGCTCGCCGGGGTGCCCTTCGCGGCCACCCACTACACGCGGGAAGTCGTTCGGCTGATCGCCGAGATCAGCATGGGCGCGGGCACTTTGGCGATGATCGGCGGAACCGTGGTGATCGTCGGCTTTTTGACGCTGGCGGCGGGCGGCACGCTGGCCATTCAGGGTTACACCTCGCTGGGCAACATCGGCATCGAGGCGCTGACGGGCTTTCTGTCCGCGTTCATCAACGTGCGTATCGCGGCACCGGTGGTCGCCGGGATCGGTCTGGCGGCCACTTTCGGCGCCGGCGTGACCGCTCAGCTGGGTGCCATGCGGATCAACGAAGAAGTCGATGCCTTGGAGAGCATGGCCATTCGGCCGGTTGCCTACTTGGTGAGCACCAGGATTCTGGCCGGAATGATGGCTATCACGCCGTTGTACGCCATCGCCGTCATCCTGTCGTTCGTGGCCAGTCAGTTCACCACTACGTTCTTGCTCGGCCAGTCGCAGGGTTTGTACCAGCACTACTTCAACACGTTCCTGAATCCGATCGACTTGTTGTGGTCGTTCCTGCAGGCCATCCTGATGGCGCTTACCATCCTGCTGATCCATACCTACTACGGCTATTTCGCTTCGGGTGGGCCGGCCGGTGTCGGCAACGCGACCGGCAACGCGGTGCGCACCTCGCTCATCGTCGTGGTGTCCGTGACGCTGTTGGTCTCGCTTTCTATTTACGGTACGAACGGCAACTTCAACCTGTCCGGTTAGCAGAGGAGGTGAAACAGCAATGACGCAGAATGTTCCAGCGGGTCGCGGTGCGGTCGCGGGCCGTCCTGCGCGCACCGGCCATGCGCGGCCGCCCGCCGGACGTAATTACCTGCCGCCCTTGCTCGGACTGGCCACCGTCCTCATCATTGGTCTGATCTTCGCCGTGGCGGTGGGTCTGTTTCAGGGCTCCTTCACCGAAACCGTTCCGGTAACGGTGATTTCGCAGCGCGCCGGCCTGGTCATGAACCCGGACGCCAAGGTCAAGCTGCGCGGCGTGCAGGTGGGCAAGGTCTCCTCGATCGAGTCGCTGCCCAACGGCCAAGCGGCCATTCATTTGGCGATGGATCCGTCGCAGTTGCACTTCATCCCCGGCAACGTGCTCGTCAACATCGCGTCGTCGACGGTCTTCGGCGCGAAGTCCGTCGAGCTGGTGCCACCCGACCAGCCCTCGGCCCAGCGGCTACACAGCGGCCAGACGCTGCAGGGCCAGCACGTCATGGTCGAAATCAACACGGTATTCCAGCAATTGGTGTCGGTTCTGAGTCATATCGACCCGCCCAAGCTCAACGAGTCGCTGGGTGCGCTGGCACAGGCGTTCAGCGGGCGGGGCCCACAGCTTGGCCAGTCGCTGAGCGACCTGGATTCGTTCCTGGCCAGGCTGGAGCCGAGCCTCCCCGCATTCAAGCATGACCTCGCGGTTTTACCGGCGGTGTCCAACGCCTATGCCGACGCGGCACCCGACCTGGTGAAGACCGCCGCCAACGCGACCCGGATCAGCAAGACACTTGTCGATGAGCAGCACAACCTGGATGCGTTGCTGATCAGCGCGATCGGCTTGGCCGACATCGGCAACGAGGTCTTGTCGACGAATCGCCAACCGCTGACGAACGTGTTGCATCTGTTGGTGCCGACGACCGATCTGACCAACGAGTACGGCCCGGCGCTCACCTGTGCTTTCGGCGGATTGATTCAGATAACGCACGGTGCGCCGTTGTCGGAACCGAGCATCAATATCTCGGCGAGCCTCACGTGGGGCGCCGAACGCTACCGGTATCCGACGAACCTGCCGAAGGTCGCGGCGACGGGCGGCCCGCAGTGCGTGGGTCTGCCGAAGCTGCCGTTCAATACGAGCCCACCGCAGTTGATTGCCGATACCGGCGCGAACCCCGTGAACTTCGGGAACCCGCAGCTGTTGATCAACTCCGATCTCCTCAAACAGCTGTTGTACGGGCCGATTGCGGGGCCGCCACGCAACTCCGCTCAGATCGGAGAACCCGGATGAGAACGCGCGCCACGCTGATCAAGTTCGGCATCTTCGCGGTCGTGATGGCGATGCTGACCGCCTTCCTGTTCTTCATCTTCGGCCAGTACCGAACGGGTGCGACGACCAAGTATTCGGCGGTGTTCACCGACGTGTCGCGTCTCAAGAAAGGCCAGTCGGTGCGGGTCGCCGGCATCCGGGTGGGCACGGTCAATGGTGTTTCGCTGCAGCCGGACAAGAAGGTCGTGGTGAACTTCGACGCCGACCGCAACGTCGTCCTCACCGAGGGCAGCAGGGCGGCGGTCCGCTACCTCAACCTGGTGGGCGATCGCTACCTTGAACTCGTCGACGGTCCGGGCTCGCCCAAGCGGCTGCCGGCCGGCGGTCAGATTCCGGTCAGCCGCACCGCGCCGGCGCTTGACCTCGATCTGCTGCTCGGCGGGCTGAAACCCGTTACCCAAGGGCTGAATGCGCGCGATGTCAACGAGCTGACCTCTGGGTTGTTGCAGGTCTTTCAGGGCCAGGGCGGGACGCTCGAGTCGCTGTTCTCCAGGACGACCTCGTTTTCAAATGCCTTGGCCGACAATGACCAGACCGTGCAGCAACTGATCGACAACCTGAACATCGTGATCGGCACGGTTGCCAAGGACGGCAAACAGTTCTCCGGCGCGATCGATCGCCTCGAGCAGCTCGTCAGTGGCCTGTCGGGCGACCGCGACACAATCGGATCCGCCATTGACGCCCTGGACAAGGGAACCGCCTCGCTGGCGGATCTGCTGGCGCAGGCCCGCCCGCCGCTGTCCGGCACCATAGCTCAGCTGAATCGGCTGGCGCCGATACTCGATGGCGACAAGGACCGCCTCGACGCCGCACTCCAGAAGGCGCCCAGAAACTACCGCAAGCTGGTCCGACTCGGCGTGAACGGCGCCACCATCCCTTACTACCTCTGCCAGTTCGGGCTCCGCGGCACGGATCTCTCGGGTAAGACGGTGCGCGCCAATATCTTCAGGTCAGATGCAGGAAGGTGCACGGAACCCTAATGCTCAAGTATCGCGGAGCTGGGCTCGTCAAGCCCGGGATCATCGGCGTCGCCCTGGCGGTGATGGTCATCCTGGTGGGCCTGTCGCCCGACCGATTCATCTCGTGGGCGACGATGGTTCGCTACCAGGCGGTGTTCACCGAAGCCGGCGGTCTTGCCACGGGCAACCCCGTTGTCGTGTCGGGGATGAAGGTCGGCACCGTGTCGGATGTGAAGCTGAGCCACGGCGATGCGCTGGTGACGTTCGCGATGAAGGGCAACATCCTGCTCGGCTCGGAGACTTCCGCGCACATCCGCACCGGCACGCTGCTGGGCGAGCGGATGTTGACGGTGGAGTCCGCCGGCAGCGGCACGATGCATCCGATGGCCCTGATACCCGTCTCGCGCACGTCTTCGCCTTACTCGCTGACGGAAGCTGTCAGTGACCTGACGTCGGACACCGCCGGCACCAACACCACGGCGCTGAATCAGTCATTGGACACGCTGGCGGCGACGCTCGACCAGATCGCACCACAGATGGGGCCGGCCTTCGACGCGCTCACCCGGCTGTCGCGAACGCTCAACAGTCGCAACAAGAACCTGGGCGAGTTGTTCAAGAGTGCCGGCGATGTCACCGGGATACTTTCCGAACGCAGCATGCAGGTCAACAAGCTCATCCTCAACTCCGATTCTCTGCTGCAAGTGCTGGTCGAACGCCGGCAAGAGGTCGTGGACCTGCTGGCCAACACGTCGGTGGTGGCCAAGCAGCTGACGGCGTTAGTGCACGACAACGAAAGCACGTTGGCGCCGACGCTGGAGCGGCTGAATCGGGTTCTTGGGGTGCTGGAGAAGAACCGCGACAACATCGGCAAAGCACTGCCGGGTCTCGCCAAATTCCAGATCACGGTCGGTGAGGCCATCTCCGGCATGTACGCCTACCAGGCGTTCGCCCCGAACTTCCTTGTCCCGCAACTCTTCCAGGAGTTGGTCGACTACCTCTGGGGATTCCGCACCTTCGATACGTCTAAGGGCCCCGGCTTCCCGTCGCCGGTACCTCGGGCGCTGACCCCCTGGCCGTACAACTTGATTCCCCAGTGCCCCGGCTGCACGTTGGGCGGACGGATCGGAGGATCGCAATGACCTCCCGGATTCCGCGCAAGCGGCTGACTGCCCTGACGGCGGTCGTCCTGGTCGGACTGATCGTTGCCGGCGCCGCCATGGTCGTCCGTAACACGTTCTTCGGGCCACGGACGATTACCGCCTATTTCACCACCGCCACCGCGATCTATCCCCATGACGAGGTGCGGGTATCGGGTGTCAAAGTCGGCAGCATCAAATCCATTCAACCGCAGGGCACACAGGCCAAGATGGTCTTCAAGGTCGACCGCGACGTGCCCATTCCGGCGGACGCGAAGGCGGTTATCGTCGCCCCGAATCTGGTGGCCGCCCGCTACGTCCAGCTCTCACCGGCCTATCGCGACAGTGGGCCGGTCATGCGCGACGGGGCAGTCATTCCGGTTGAGCGCACCGCGGTGCCGGTCGAGTGGGACGAGGTCAAAACTCAGTTGATGCGGCTGGCAACGGATTTGGGACCCAAGAGTGGGGTATCGGGCACGTCGGTGGGCCGGTTCATCGACAGCGCCGCCAACGCGCTCGACGGCAACGGCGACAAGCTGCGGCAAACACTCGGTCAATTGTCAGGCGTGGGCCGGATCCTCGCCAACGGCAGCGGCAACATCGTCGACATCATCAAAAACCTGCAGACCTTCGTCGGCGCCCTGCGCGATAGCAACGTGCAGATCGAGCAGTTCAACGGTCGCCTGGCTACGCTCACCAGCGTCGTCAATGACAGCAAATCCGATCTGGACGCGGCACTGACCGATCTGTCGACGGCGGTCGGCGAGGTGCAGCGATTCATCGCCGAGACTCGCAACCAGACCAGCGAGCAGATCGCCCGGCTGGCCGATGTCACGCAGAACCTGGTCGATCACCACATGGCCCTGGAAAACATTCTGCACGGCGCGCCGAACGCGTTCGGCAACTTCTTCAACGACTACAACGCCGACACCGGAACCATCGTGGGCGGATTCGGGCTGATGAATATGGCGAATCCCACCTGGGGCGGCCAGGTTCTGCTGTCCACTCCAGGCTGCACGCAAATCGGCGCCATCGAGAACATCACCGCGGTCGAATCGGGCAAGCTGTGCTCCCTGTTCCTCGGACCCGGATTGCGCCAGACCAGCTACAACAACTCGCCGATTCCCATCAACCCGTTCATCGCCAAGTCGATTGACCCGAGCAGGGTTCTCTACACCGAACCGCGCCTGGCGCCCGGCGGCGAGGGCCCGAAACCCGCAGCACCCGAGATCCCGCCCGCTGTGTCGGCCTACACCGGCCTGCCGGGGGATCCGGTCGGGCCGCCGGGGGCGGTGCCGCCGGAGCGGATACCGGGCGCGGCGATGCCGCTGCCGCCGCCACCGTCGACACCGGTGCCGCCACCACCGGCGCCCACCGTGTCGGGCATGCTGCTGCCAGACGAAGGGCCACAACAATGAGCGCGCGGGTTGCGGCTAAGCGGGTATTCGCCACCGGCTGTTGCGTAATGGTGACGGCGACGGGATGCGCATTCCACGGCCTGAATTCGCTACCGCTGCCCGGTGCGGTCGGACGTGGGCCGGGGGCCAACATCTACCACGTCGAACTCCCGAATGTCGGTACGATGGAGTCGAATTCGCCGGTAATGGTCGACGACGTCGTCGTCGGCAGTGTCGGTGCGATGAGGGTGCAAGGCTGGCACGCCGACGTCGAGATCTCAGTCAAGCGCGATGTGGTGGTCCCGGCCAACGTGGTAGCCACCGTCGGTCAGACCAGCCTGCTGGGCTCCATGCACGTGGAACTCAATACTCCGGTGGGCCAGCAAGGAAGCGGACGGCTGCAACCGGGCGCCACCATCCCGCTCAGCCGGTCGTCGGCCTACCCGTCGACCGAGCAGACGCTGTCGTCGTTGGGCGCGGTGGTCAACGGCGGTGGACTAGGACAGATCGGGGAGGTCATTCACAATTTCTCGGCCGCCCTGTCCGGCCGCGAGGGTGCGGTGCGTGATCTGATCACCCGCCTGGACACGTTCGTGGGGACACTGGACGACCAGCGGGATAACCTCGTCGCCTCGATCCAGGCGCTGAACCGGCTTGCCGGCACATTCGCCGACCAACGCGACGTCATCACCGATGCACTGCGCAAGATACCGCCGGCGCTCGAGGTGTTGGTGAAGGAGCGGCCGCGTCTGACGGCCGCCCTGGACCATCTTCGCGTGTTCAGCAACACCGCCACCCGGCTGGTCAACGACTCCCAGGCCGACCTGGTCGCGAACCTCAAAAACCTGGAGCCGACCATCAAGGCGCTCGCCGACGTCGGACCGGAGTTCGGCGCGGCCTTTGCGTCTGCGACCGTGTTCCCGTTCACCCAGAACTTCGTCGACCGAGCGGTCCGCGGCGACTTCTTCAACCTGCATTTCGACTTCGACCTGACGATTCCACGGCTCAAGAAGGGGTTGCTGCTGGGAACCCACTGGGGGCAGCTGGATATGCCCGTGCCACCGGTGCCCGGGGACCCGTACCGCTTGAATTACACCCTCGATCCGCTGCACAACCCGCTGAGGCCACCGTGGGTCGATCCCAACGCGTTGCCGCTGCCCCCACCACCGCCGGGTGCGGTGCCCGGACCTTCGTCGGCTTACGGCCCGCTACCGGGTCCGCCGCCGAACGCGGCCCCGCTGCCTGGTCCTCCGTCGGGTGCGGCCCCGGTGCCTGACGCGGGTCTTGGTCAATCGCCGGTGCCCGCAGAGGCGCCTGGAACGGGAGCGGGTGGATAGATGCTGACGCGCTTCGTTCGGATACAGCTGGCGGTCTTCGCGATCGCCGGCATCATCGGCGTGATCGCGATGGTCCTCTTCTACATTCAAGCGCCGACCCTGCTGGGCATCGGCCGGATGACGGTGACGCTGGAGCTGCCGGCCACCGGCGGCCTGTACCGGTTTTCCAACGTGACCTACCGTGGGGTTCAGCTCGGCAAGGTCACCTCGGTGGGGTTGACACCGACCGGCGCGAAAGCGACGCTGTCGCTTAGCACTTCACCCAAGGTCCCCGCGGACCTGACAGCGGAGGTGCTCAGTGTCTCCGCGGTGGGTGAACAGTACGTGGACCTGCGGCCCAAAACCAATTCGCCGCCCTACCTGCACGACGGCTCGGTTATCGCCGTGCGCGACACCACAATTCCGCAGCCGGTTGGCCCAATGCTCGAGCAGGTCAATGCCTTGGTCCAAAGCATCCCGAAGACCAAACTCGGCCAATTGCTCGACGAGTCCTTCCAGGGCTTCAACGGCACCGGTTACGACCTGGGGTCACTGATCGATTCCTCGAAGACGCTGTCCCGCGACGCCAACGGTGTCGTCGATCGCACCCGAGCCCTCACCGAAGACACCGGGCCGCTGCTGGATACCCAGGCACGCACCACCGATTCGATCAGAACATGGGCACACAGCTTCGCCGGCATCTCGGATACGTTGGTGAACAACGATTCTCACTTCCGCACCATCCTGGAAAAGGGTCCCGACGCTGCGAACGAAGCATCCCGGCTTCTCGAACAAATCAAACCGACGCTGCCGGTGCTGCTTGCCAACCTGACCACCATCGGGCAGATCGGCGTCACCTACCACCCTTCGATCGAGCAGCTACTGGTGTTGCTGCCGTCGGGGGTTGCTATCGAGCAGGCAGCTCAGGGTGAAAACCATCCCGACGGTAGGGCTTACGGCGACTTCGCAGCCACGGTCGACGATCCGCCTATCTGCACGGTCGGCTTCATGCCACCCAACACCTGGCGATCCCCGGACGACCTCACCGACATCGACACACCGGACGGGTTGTATTGCAAACTCCCGCAGGATTCACCGATCGCGGTTCGCGGTGCCCGCAACTACCCCTGCATGGGTCACCCGGGTAAGCGCGCGCCGACCGTCGAAATCTGCAACAGCGACAAGCCGTTCATGCCGCTGGCGATGCGCCAGCACACCACCGGTCCCTATCCGCTGGATCCGAATCTGCTAGCGCAGGGTGTCCCGCCCGATGACCGGGTCACCACGAATGACAGGATCTTCGGCCCGGTCGAGGGAACGCCGCTGCCGCCCGGGGCGGTGCCGCGCGGCGCCCCTGCGGGGCCGCGGGGAGAAAATCCGCCACCGGGCACGGTGGGAGCCGCCGTTCCGCCGGTGCCGTCGTCGGGACCAGCGCTGGCGCCGATGTCGAGAATGTCGGCTGACCTTCCGCCCATCGCGCCACTCGATGTCCCTGCGGCGGGCGAACTTCCCCCGCCGCCCGCCGCGCCGCCAGCACTGCCTTTAGCCCAGCTCGTTCCTCCCAACCCCGCACCGGCCGACCCCGCACCGGCCGACCCGCCCGGCGGCGGCCCCCAGGCCGCGCCAAGCTCGTTCGGAGCCAACGCATCTAAGCCCGCGCCCTCGGTCGTGGTGGCGAAGTACGATCCGCGCACCGGTCGTTACGTCGGTCCGGACGGAAAGCTGTATCAGCAGTCGGATCTGGTCGCTCCGAAAGCGCCCAAAACATGGAAGGACATGCTTCCCACCTGAATTCGCCCTGAGACCAAGCGGCCCCGGGGCGGGGCAATGACGCTACGACCGCCCGGTCAGGAGAGCTGGTCCAGGCGCAACGGCATCGCGATATCAAGCCACTGGTTTTGCCCGCAGGCGCCGCTTGGACCGACCGTCTTGTCCTTGCCCGAGAGGACCCGCGACCCGACTTGGTATCCACCATTGTCGTTCACCGGGTAGAAAAAGAATTGCTGCTGCCCGGGGAACGCGGTACCGTCCTCGCACCGCTCCCAGTTCGGCACTTCGCGTCTCACCTTCCACATCTCCCCGTCCTCCATGAACAGGGGTGCGCTCCATCCCTGGTCGCTCGTCACCGTGCCATGGCATTCCTGGGTCGTGTCGCACGTCGAGTTGATGGTCCATACTTGGTAAACCGTCGGTTCGCCGAAGTACTGATCATTTCTCTGGGCATAATCGCCGATGGATGTGGCGCGGAAAGTCCCGTTGAGCGCCACGTCTTCTTTGGTTATTGCCTGGGCTGTCGATGCAGTGCACAAACCGCCGAATGCGGTGGCAGCCACCAGCATTGCGGTGGTGAGTGTTTTGACTGAACGCATCAGGTGCTCCTCGAAGCGCGTAATCCGAGAGTGCCTATGGCATCTTTTCGCCGTCGGTTGCGGCATTCTCGAGCGATGACGTTACACCGCTTCGGCCCGCCAGTTAACGGTTAGGACAAGATCTGTCGCGCTCATCCGGACGGGTCGAATTTCGCGATCAGCCAGGAACCGTTGACTTTTGCCAGCGTGACCAGGACGCTGCTGCGGGTGATCTCGGGATCCTTCTTCTGCACGCTTTTCGTGGTCTGGTCGACGAAAACCAGCACGACGGCCGAATCGGGATGCAATTCCGAGACCGCGGCCCGAATCACCTTGGCGGACGCCGTCAGTTGTCCCTTCTGCGCCGTCGGCGCGACGATATCGTCGCTGAATTTGCTGTAATAGGCCAGCAGGTCGCCGGTGAGATGTGATTTCGCATTGTTGAAATCGCGGTTCAAATGGTCGTAGGAATACGACAACACCGCCACGGCGCCATCTGATGCCGCCTGGGTCGCCCGGTGCGCCGCCGCGTCGCCGACCTGCTGATCCGGCCGGTACAGGATGAAGTACACGCCCGCAGCGACTCCGACGGCGGCAATAACCAACGTGGTCGCGACGATCGAACGCCACCTTGCCAAATACCGGCGGGCCCGGCGCCCAATCGACGCCAGCCTGCGCACGCGTGCAGGTCCCTCGCCAGGGGGCGCCGGTCCGTCCTCGTCGGCGGGTGAAGTCTGGGCGCCGTCAATCGCCTTATCGGTGTCGTCCGGCGGCGAGCCATGTTCGACAGTCATGGCAGGAAATCAATCTTCGACATCTTGAGCTGGCCACCGTCGCGGTTCATATTGACGCTGAGCCGAAACAGGGCCGGTGGCGGTTTGGCGTTATCCGGCCCGATGGGATCGGTTTTCGCCGCCACAAGCACGACTCCCGAGTTGTCGCTGAACGACTGGACGGCGACGGCTTCGACGGTGACTTTGGTGCCGACCTTCGTCTCCTCGGCCTTGCTGACCATCAGGGGCGACAGCACGGATAGCTGGTCCTTTTGGTCGCCCGTCGAGGCATCGATCGAGCGCTGGACATCCTCCTTGGCATGAGCGGGGTCAATTGACATGAAAGCCGTGATCCCTTGCCGGGCGGCTGCACTGAACTCCGCGGCGAGTTGGCGATTGTGCACCGCGATGTGGTGCTGCCACAGCATGTAGCCGGTCGCGGCAAGGGAGGCCGAGAAGAGCACGATGCCGACGCCGGCCGCTACTGTTCTCCGCTTCGGACGCCGCAGCCAACGTGGCCGTCCCGGACGCCGGAGCCGTAGTCGCGTCCGGGTGGGCTTCGCGGGGGGCCGCTCGACATCCTGTGCGTCGTCGTCCGCGCCCACGGTTTCGGCTGCCCCGCGCAGCTTCAAGAGTCGTTGCCGAGCCGCCGCGGCGCGCGCTTCGGCCTTGGCAACTTCGTCTTCTGGGTCTGCTTCCGACGCGGCCGCTACGTCGCCGCCGTCGGCGCCTGCGCTTGACTGTGGTTCGCCGGGATCGGTCATATCCCTCGGGTCACCACAATCGTCGGCGTCGGGCCCCTCCGGATCGTGCACGGAGAAGCAGCTTATCACTCCGACCTGGCCTCAACGCCGGCGTCGAAAGGCTGCCGTCATGGCCCTCACATGCGGAAATGCTCGCCCCCCGGGAACGGGGCGAAGCGGCGTTCGGAATGGCGGGCCGCCGACCACCGTTCGGCCCGGCTGATCTTCTCCAACCAGGAGAATTTTCTTTTCAGGTGTGGCAGAGTAATCGGGTGCGATCAATCGTGGCTCTGGTTGCCGCGTTTCTCGGCGCCGGGGTGGTGGCGGCGCCGCCAGCCTCGGCTGGGCCTTCTGTCTGCGACTACCCCGCCTGCACCCCGGGGATCATGCCCCATCAGGTTCTGGGTGCGCCGTGTGACAACACCACCTACTACGCCTTCGGTGTAGCCGACGGATACGTTTCCTTCGCCTCGGAGCCCGGACGGCTGATGTTCTGCGGCTCGCCGAGGCGATACCAGCCGCGATGGTTCCGCTCACCGCCGATGGCGGGCGTCAAGGAAGAAAACGCCGACTGCCAGAACTACTTGAACTATGTGGCGCAGGCGCCCGATGGCTTGTTCCTGATCTGCATTGCCCACGACGGCATCTCGAGCTGGGTCCGCGCCGACACGTAGCAGTCACTCGGGGGTTGCCCGAGGCAGACCGAGCAGGCGCCGGCTCAAATCGGTCACCCGATCGAGCAGTGTGTCGTCGTCGATGTCGGCAACCAGCGGATGCATGACCGCGGTGCTCAGCGCCCCGGAGAACATGGCGGCCTCGATCCGCCCGTCCAGGCCCGCATCGCTCAACAACACCCGGTATAGACGGTCCATGAAAAGTTGAAAGGGCTTGTGCTCGGCCAGCAACCGGACGACGACCGGGTCGAACTGCAGCGTGCGCACCAACCGGCGATCGCGAACGGCCATCTCAACCACACGCACCAGCAACGCATCCCGTGCCGCAGGACCGTCGTCGTAGGCTTCGGCCTCCTCGAGGGCCGGCTCGAGCCGGCCGAGTTCGCGCTCGGTTACGGCGATGACGATCTGCTCTTTGGTCCGGAATTGGTGATAGACAGCGGCTTTCGTGATCCCGACGGCATCGGCGATCATCTGCAGCGACGTACCGCTGACACCGTGTGTGGCGATGAGATCCAGCGCGGCATCGAGCACCCGCATCCGGGCCGGGCTGTGCTCGATGAGCCAGAATTGCTCATCGGTGACCGGCTGGCGTGCTGTTCCCACGCACCGAGACTAGACGACGCTATTGACCGTGGCTAGCCGATCGGCTAGCTTCGCTCTCTAGCCGAGTTTCGGCGGTCATTTCGCGCGGGAGGGAGTACCGATGTCCGACGGCGGCGGAAACGATGCAGGCGGTAGCCAAACTGCGCGAACCGTCTCGCGGCGGACCGATGGAGAGCTGATCCTGCTCTGGACATTGCCGGCGGCGCTGATGCTGTGGATCGCCGCCTTCTTCCTGTTTCCCGGATTCAACCCGCCGATGTCACCCACCATGCCGGCGGAGCAGGTGGCCGCGTTCTACCGCGATCCGGGGCATATTCCCCAGATCCGCTACAGCATGATCCTGTTCAACTGGTTCGGTGTGTGCCTGGTGCCGATCCTGGCCCTGATTGCGCTCCAGATCCGGAGGATGGCACACCGGACGCCGATCTTCTCGTACGCGATGTTGGCTTGCGCGGCCGGCGGTCCGACGCTGTTTCTCGTCGCAAATGTCTGCTGGCTGCTGGCCGCATTTCGCCCGGAGCGCAGTCCCGAACTGACTCAGCTGCTCAACGATTTCGGCTGGATCACCTTCACCGTCCTGGTCCCCTATCTGATCGGGCAGAGCGTGATCCTTGCTGTGGCAATATATTCCGATGATCAGCCGCGCCCGGTTTTCGCTCATTGGGTAGCTCACTTCAACCTTCTCGTCGCCGCCGCGTTGGTGCCCGCGACCTTTGTCGGAGCGTCACTAACCGGTCCGCTGGCGTGGGACGGCTTCTTATCGTTCTGGGTGAAGAACGTTGCCATTGCTATCTGGATCATCGTGATGGGCGTGGTCCTGGCACAAGCCGTCTATCGCGAGCGTGCTGAAAAACACGGCCGCTCAGATGAATTGATCACCGCATGAGCGCGGTGATCACACCGTCGACCGCCCCGGCCACGCCGCCTTCAGGGCCGCTCCATCGCCGGATCGCCTGGCACGCACGCCACAATCCCAAGCGCGAACTCTGGTTGGCGTGGTGGGCGATGCTGATCTTCTACAACGCTTTCTTCCCGGTGTTCTTCATCGTGGCCCAAGTTCAGCCCCCGCCGGAGCCCACCTGGGACCTCGCGACACAGGTTCACTGGTTTTCCGAGCGTCACCTCGGCATACCCGTCGGCTTCGGGGTCATCTTCGCCATCAGCGGCATGACCGCGGTTAACAATGCCCTCATCGCGTATTCCATGCGGCGCATGTCGGTCAGCCGCGCGTTCGGCTATTCGTATCTCGTCATCTACTCGCTCGCCGCGGTTCCCGGCATGCTGCTGCTCAACATCGCCCTGATCGTCGGCACGATGCGGCCCGACCGCGATCCCCAGGTGATCGGATGGCTTTATGACTTCGCCTTCCTGTCATTCGACGGGACCATGGGAGTGTTCCTGATCGGTTCGCTGATCTGGATGGTGGCGATCCTGCTCGACAAGAATCGGGTATTCCCGAAGTGGTTCGGCTATCTCAACCTGTGCAACGCGCTGACCGAGGTCGTCGTGGCGCCCTGCTGGATCTTCCGGCGTGGCGTGTTCGCATGGGACGGCGAGATCGCGTGGTGGCTGGACATGGTCGTGTTCGGCATCTACCAAGTCACCTTCATCGTCATGCTGTTCCAGATGATCCGCCGCGAAGACTTCGGGACCGGGGAGCTGCCGGCTCTGCCGCGCAAGAAGGCGGTTGCGCAGTGACCGACCTAGCCGACAAGCGCGGACGCGTCAGGGCCGTGCCGGGCCAGCCCGACATGTGGGCCTTCGTATTGTTCGAGACCCTGGTATTCACAGGCTATTTCGGCTTCTACCTGTTCTCGCGGGGCCGCAATCCCGAGCTTTTCCTGCACTCGCAGGCCCACCTCGACCTGCGCGTCGGGGTCTTCAACACCTTGGTCCTGTTGCTGAGCTCATGGTCGGTGGCGCGGTGTGTTCAGTCGGCCCGCGCCGGCGCCTATGGGGCGGCTCTGCGGGATGTCTTCATCACGGCGGGGTTCGCCGTGGTGTTCTTGTTTTTCAAGGTGTTCGAGTGGGCCCGGTTGGTGCAGGCCGGAAACGGCATAGAGCACAACGACTTCTTCATGTTCTATTTCTTCCTCACCGGGATCCACTTCGTCCACCTGCTGATCGGCTTCGTCGTCCTCGGCGTCGTCGTCTACCAACTCCGTAGTCCGGCCCGGCGCTCCCAGGAAATCATCGAAACCGGCGCAACCTATTGGCACACCGTCGATTTCCTGTGGGTGCTCATCTTTGCGCTGCTCTACGTGGTGAGGTGATCGAGATCAGATTCAACAAGAGATTGCTGTTCGTCTGGACGATCTTGGCCGCGCTGACGCTGGCTTACCTGTGGATAGACCGCGCCGCCGACGGGGCGCTGGAATCCAGCGCTGTGGTCACCTCGAGCGTCATCGTCATCGCACTGGTCAAGGTGCGCATCATCTTTCGCGAGTTCATGGAGGTGCGAGACGCCCCGGTCCTGCTGTGCCGACTCACCGACGCGTGGGTGGCGTTGATCGCCGTCGCCTTGCTCGGCTGTTACTTCGTCGGGATGCAGGTCCGGTAGCGCCCGCGAGCGAGAAGCCCTAAGCCACCGGCGCGATCGCGTCCGCGGTGGTGAACGTCAGGTGCAGTTCGCTCAGGCCGCGCAGGATGTACGTCGGCTCGTAGGTGTAGCGACGCTCGGCGGCCGGCCCGTGATGGGTTTCGTTGATCTCGATGTGCGGCATCCGGTCCAGGATCCGCTCGATCGAGACACGGCCTTCGACGCGGGCGAGCGGGCCGCCGGGGCAGGAGTGTACGCCGCGGGCGAACGCCATGTGTTCGCGGACGTTCTTGCGGCGCAGGTCGAACTCGTGCGGGTTCTCGAACCGGCGGGGGTCCCGGTTGGCCGCGCCCGGCAGGATCATCACCACTGTGCCCGCGGGGATGTCGACACCACCGATGGTGGTCGCCTTGCGGGCCAGCCGCGAGTCGCTCTTGACGGGGCTGTCCATCCGTAGCGATTCCTCGATGAACCCGGGAATAAGGCTGCGGTCGTCACGCAACTCTTGCTGGATATCGGGCCGGTCGCCCAGAACCTGCAGAGCGGCGCTGAGCAGCTTCGCCGTCGTCTCCTGTCCGGCGGCGAAAAGGAACGTCGCCGAGCGGACGACCTCGATCACCGGGGGTGTCGAGCCGTCCGGGTACTTCGCTTCCGCCAGGAACGTCAGCACGTCGCCGCGGGGCTCGCGGCGACGATCCTCGATGTAGTTACAGAACTTGTCGTCGAGCCACTCGAGCGGGTTGATGCCCACCGACTCGTGGTCCAGGGCGCCCACACGTGCCTCGGGGCGATCGGCGCCCAAGACCTTACGGAACTCCTTGTGGTCCTCTTCCGGCACGCCGAGCAGGTCGGCGATCACCAAGGTGGCGAACGGCTTTGAGTACTCGGCGATGAACTCGCACTCGCCGTTGTGCAGGAACTCGTCGAGCTGACGATCGGCGAGGCGCCACATGAACTCCTCGTTCTGCTTCAGCCGGCTCGGGGTCAGCAGCTTGGCGAGCACCGATCGGGCCTTGGTGTGGTCCGGCGGATCCATGGTGACCATGTGTTCGTTCATCGGAAAGGAGCTGCGGTGCGCATCGATCTGGGGGCTGATGTCGTCGCCTTCGGGCGTGAACGGTAACGGCGGGAAGGGCCCACCAAGGGCGACGATGTTGGAGAAGGTATCCGGGTCCTTATAGATCTCGCAGGCTTCGTCGTAGCCGGTGACGGCGACGACGCCGTAGTGCGGCAGCCGCAGCACCGGGTTTTGACTGCGCAGGTAGTCGAAGTACGGGTGCGGATCTGGGACCAGTGACGGATCGGTGAAGAAGTCGATCGAGTCGAAGGTGCTCATCGGATTTGCGTCTCCCTGGGCTGGGTTTACCGGTGGTGTTCGGCGGCACATCGCTACCGCCGCCCGATTTCGAGATCGAAATTGTGCTGAGCACCTGCTTAGCATGGCGGTAATGTCAGGGTCAAGGTCGAGGGCGCCGCGCCACGATACGATCCGTGTGGTCGGCACGGGATGGCACACAGTACGGAGCAGGGACATGACATCGGCCCGCAGAATCGGGGCGCCGGACGCGAAAAATCGCGTCTTGTTGCTCGATGCCGCCGAACAGCTGATGCTCGAAGAGGGCTATGCCGCGGTGACGTCGCGGCGGCTGGCGAACAAGGCCGGGCTGAAGCCTCAACTGGTGCACTACTACTTCCGCACCATGGAGGAGCTGTTCCTGGAAGTCTTTCGACGCCGGGCCGAAGAGGCGCTCGAGGCGCACGCGCGAATGCTGCAGTTGCCGCAGCCGCTGTGGGCGCTGTGGCGCTTCGGCACCGATCCCGCGTTCACGCGGATTTCCATGGAATTCATGGCACTGGCCAATCACCGTAAGGACATGCGGGCCGAAATCGCTTACTACGCAGAGCGTTTTCGTGAAGAGCAGCGCCAAGCGGTGGCGACGGCGCTGGAGCGCTACGGCTCCAGGATTCAAGACGAGGGCCAGGACATCGAGATCGCTCCGGTGGTGTGGACGGTGCTGATGAGCAGCCTGTCGCGCTTCCTGGTGCTCGAGCAGGCGATCGGTATGTCCGCCGGCCATGCCGAGACGGTGGAGCTGGTGGAGAACTACTTGCGCCGCCTGGAAGGCGAACCGCAGCCGATCGAGGGCGTGCCGGAGACCTGGCTGGTTCACCAGTTCCGCAGCGAGCAGAGCACACCTTTGGGGCCGTCCTTGGATACGACGACGGCGCCGTCTACCGCCAGATCGCAGTGAAGCCCCGGCGTGCCGGGCTCGGTGCCCGTGCTCGCCACGACCATCGCGTAATGCTCGGGATCCGTCATGTCCAGATCGAAGCCCCACGGCTTGCCCGGGGCAAGGTCGATGTCGACGTGCGGTGTGAACGAGTAGGGGTTGTGGCTGTAGTCGGAAAATTTTGCCGGCTGATGGTCCAGGTAATAGATGCTGGTGTAGATCGGATTCTGCGCGGTGACGGTGTATCTGACGTGATGCATGACCGGATCGTCGGCGTGTGCCCGTCCGCTTCCCACCAGCAGACCCGCTGCTGCCAAGAGAGAAGCCAACGACACGATTGAGCTGACGCCCATCACTGTCTTCATCGTGGTCATGACGCTCCTCCGGCTGCCGGGCGCGGTTTGGCGTTGCGGTTCATCACCCGTTCTGCGGCCTGCCAGTGCGGGTCGGCAACCCATAACCGTGCGAAGGATGCTATCGCCTCCTCCGGGGAAACTCCGCGGATTACCCGCTTTATCTCGGTCGCCGGCCGGCGTGCCAGCGAGCGTGCGACGGCTCGCCACCCCTGGTCGGGCGAGTCGAACACGCCGCGGGGCACGACCTGATCCACCAAGCCGATGCGTTCGGCGTCGACCGCGGTCAGGGCGGTTCCCGAGCCGGCCAACAGCAGCGCCCTGCTCTTGCCGACCAGCGCGGCGAGCCGCTCGGCCCCGCCCCAGGCCGGCATGATCTCGAGCTGCACCTGGTTGAAGGCGATCTTGATGTCGTCGGCGGCCACTCGGATGTCGGCGGCGACGGCGACCTCGGCCCCACCGCCGAACGCGTGGCCGTTGAGCGCGGCGATGACGGGAGCGGGGAAATCCGCCAGCTGATCACAGATGGACCGCATCCGCCGGGCCATGGCCGCGGCGTCCTCCTCGGTCCGCAGCGCGCTCAATTCCTTGAGGTCGCCGCCGGAGACGAACGCCTTGTCCCCGGCACCCTTGATCACCAGCGCCTGCGCGCCGGCCGCAGCATCAAGCGCCTTCTCCAGCTGGTCCATGGTGTCCAGACCGATGGCGTTGCGCGCGTGTGGGCGGTCGATGGTGACCACCGCCAACCCGTCGTCGATCTCCAGGTCCACCATGTGAGTAATCGCTCCCCGACTGAAACCCGATATTGGCATTCTCTTTTCGCGAGAATAACATCATCGCTGCAGGCTAAAGAACTTTCGTCAGCGAGGATGGAGGTGACTTGATGCGGAACCGAATCGTGGCCGCCGCCGCAGTCCTGACCGTTGCTTTGGTTGGCGCGTGCACGTCGCGGCCACCAAACCAACTCGCCAGCACGGCGTCCGTCACCGTGAACGGTAACGACCGGAACTTCCACATCGTGAAGTGCAGCCAGCGGGAGTGGAGTCGGACGATCGACATCGGCGGCAATTTCGCCGGTGCCAAACTCATCATCGACGAGAGCGCGCAACCGGCGACGGTCGAGTCTGTGCACATCCAAAACCTGGGTGGCTTCAGCGGCATGTACTCGCGGGGCGATGGCGGCAGCGCGGACATGAGCATGACGGGCGACAAATTCACCGTCTCCGGCACCGCCAACGGTTACAGAACCGACAAACCCGGTGAACCGGCCGACGCCACCTTCAAGATCTTCGTGTCTTGCTGACCACGTCGAACCGGGGTTCGGCAGGGCCACGTTGCGATTAGGCGCCTGTAGAGAATAGTATTCTCACAAATCAAGAAGGAGGATTCCATGGGCCAGTTGTCGCACAAGGTGGACGTTCCGTTTCCGATCTTTGACGCGGACAACCATCTCTACGAGCCGCCGGAGGCGCTGACCAAGTTCCTGCCCAAGGAGTACAAGGACTACGTCCAGTACGTGCAGATCAACGGTCGCACCAAGATCGCCATCCGCGGCCAGATCAGCAACTACATTCCCAACCCGACCTTCGAGGTCGTCGCCCGGCCGGGCGCCTGGGAGGAGTACTTCAAGTACGGCAACCCGGACGGCAAGAGCAAGCGCGAGCTGTTCGGTGAGCCGATGCGCGCGATCCCGGCGTTCTTCGAGCCCGGGCCGCGCTTGGAGACGATGAACGAGCTGGGCCTGGACAAGACGCTGATGTTCCCGACCTTGGCCAGTCTCCTGGAGGAACGTCTGCGTGATGACCCGGTCGCCATCCATGTTCTGGTCCACGCGCTGAACGAGTGGCTGGACGAGGTCTGGGGCTTCAACTACCAGAATCGCATCTTCACCACACCGGTCATCACCCTTCCGATCGTCGAGAAGGCGATCGAGGAGCTGGAGTGGGCGGTCAAGCGTGGCGCCCGCGCCATCCTGGTCCGGCCGGCGCCGGTCCCCGGCTTCCGCGGCCCGCGGTCGTTCGCGGTGCCCGAGTTCGACCCGTTCTGGGAGCGGGTTGTCGAGCACGACGTGCTGGTCGGCATGCACTCCAGCGACAGCGGCTACTCCCGGTACACCTCGGAGTGGGACGGCGCCGACCAGGAGATGCTGCCGTTCCAGACCAACGCGATGGGCATCCTCAACGAATGGCGGCCGATCCAGGACTCGGTGGGGTCGTGGGTCATTCACGGCGCGCTGTATCGCCACCCGAAGCTGAAGGTTGCGATCGTCGAGGCCGGCTCGAAGTGGATGACCCCGCTGCTGGACGGCCTCGCCGAGGTCTTCCGCAAGGCCCCGGAGGCGTTCCCCAGCGACCCGGTCGAGATGGTCAAGAATCGGATTCACGTCAGCCCCTTCTTCGAGGACGGCATCGACGATCTGGTCAACCTCGTCGGTGTGGATCAGGTGCTGTACGGCTCCGACTGGCCGCACCCGGAGGGACTGGCAGAGCCGACCTACTACATCGAGGCGCTGTCGCACCTGTCCGCTGAGGACCAGGCAAAGATTATGGGCGGCAACCTCGGTCGACTCGTCACGGTGTGACGAGCTAGCCAACGGGCGGCGACGATGCAGAGCGCAGAGCGCGATGAGGAGGAGCCGGCCAATCGGTCATGGCAGACCATCCCCGAGATGGTCTTGAGCGCGGCGGACCGTTTCTGCGATGCGGAAGCAATCGTCGACGGTCCGCTGCGCTTGACTTTCAGGCAGGCAGTCGAGCGGATCCGTTGCGCCGCAGGCGCCTTCGCCGACCTCGGCGTCGACAAGGGCGACCGGGTCGCGATCTGGGCGCCCAATTCGGCCGAGTGGATCATTGCGGCGTTCGGGTTGCTCACCGCGGGTGGTGTGCTCGTGCCGGTCAACACCCGGTTCAAGACCGAAGAAGCCGGCGACATCATCGTGCGCAGCAAGGTGAAGGCCGTCCTGGTCCAGAAGGGTTTTCTGGACCAGGATTACACCGCGCCCGCCGGCGTGCCGGTCATCGATCTGAAGTCCGACTTCCTGTCCAGCGGTTCACCATTCGAGCGACCGGTCAGTGGCACCGATACTTCGGACATCATCTTCACGTCGGGCACGACCGGGCGCCCCAAGGGGGCGATGCTGAGTCACGGTCAAACGCTGCGCATGTACGAGGAGTGGGCGACGCTCGCGGACCTGCGCGAGGGTGACCGCTACTTGCAGATCAACCCATACTTCCACACCTTCGGGCTGAAGGCGGGTCTTGTCACGTCTTTCCTGCGCGGCGCCACGATGCTGCCCGTCGCGGTGTTCGACGTCGACACGGTGGTGGATCTCATTGCGCGCGAACGCATCACGATGCTTCCCGGACCGCCGACGCTGTATCATTCACTGCTGACCGTGCAGGACAAGTCCGGGCTGTCGTCACTGCGCGCGGGGGTGACCGGCGCCGCCGACATCCCCGTCGAGCTGGTCCGTCGCATCCACGACGAACTGCCGTTCCAGACGCTGATGACGGGTTACGGGCTCACCGAGGCCGGCAACGTCACCCTCTCACTGCCCGGCGATTCCTTCGAGGACGTCGCCACCACCGCGGGCGTGCCGTGCGGCGGGGTGGACGTGCGCATCGCCGACGACGGCGAGGTGCTGGTCCGCGGCTACGGGGTCATGAAGGGCTACCTCGACGAACCGGAGGCCACCGCCCAGGCGATCGACGACGACGGCTGGCTGCACACCGGAGATCTGGGCGCCTTCACCGAGACCGGGCGGCTGCGCATCGTCGGCCGGAAGAAGGACATGTTCATCGTCGGCGGATTCAACGCCTACCCGGCCGAGATCGAGGGCTTCCTGCTCAACCACCCGGCCGTCGCGCAGGCGGCCGTCATCGGCGTGCCCGACGAACGGATGGGCCAGGTCGGCAAAGCGTTCGTGGTGCGCAAAGGCGACGTCAGCGCCGACGAATTGATCGGCTGGTGTCGCGAGCGGATGGCCGGTTTCAAGGTGCCGCGCACGGTAGAGTTCCTCAATTCACTCCCACTCAACGCGACGGGGAAAGTGATGAAGGACCAACTCCGATGAACAACGGCGATATCCACTCGATGGTGATCGCCTCGGACTACCGCGTCCCCGATCCCACCCGGGTATGGCCGCTGCTGGAACGCAACAAGGCCGCCCTGGCAGATATCGGCGCGCATCACGTGCTGGTCTACACCTCCACCCACGACCACGGTCGGGTACTGGTGATGATCGGCGTTCACAGCCGTGAGCCGATCGTGGAGCTGCTGCGCTCTCGCGTCTTCTTCGATTGGTTCGACGAAGCCGGCGTCGAAGACATCCCGGCGGTGTTCGCCGGCGAGATCGTCGACAGGTTCATCGCGCAGCCACCGAACACCCCGGCGGCGCCGGGCGTCGTGGTCGCCGCCATCGCGTCCGTCAACGACGTCTCCCTGCTGACCTCCGAAGTCGGCACCGCGATCGACAGGTTCACCACTGCCGGCATCCGAAAGACGTGGGTATTCCAGGCTTTCGACGACGACCATGAAGTGCTGATCCTGCAGGAGTTTCCCGACGAAGACACCGCCCGGGAGTGGATCGACCACCCCGATGCCGCGGCGCAGTGGATGTCCGGAGCGGGCATCGGTGCCTACCCGCCGCTGTTCGTCGGCCGATTCTTCGACATGATGCGCATCGAGGCGGACTGAGGATTCGCCGTTGTTCGTGTGCCTGTGCAATGGAGTCACCAGCCAAACCGTGACCGAGGTCGTGTCGTGCGGGGCATCGACCACCAAGGAAGTCGCCCAGGCCTGCGGTGCGGGCGCCGATTGCGGTCGCTGCCGGCGCACGGTGCAGGCCATCCTGCGCTCATCCGGTGCGGATCGGACGCCGAACTCGCGCTAGTGCGTCAGCGTCGCGGACTTCCGTCCGGTGACGTCGGTTGGACGAGTTCGACCAGCAGGTTGGGGATTTCGAGCCGCGGCAACACCACCTCGACGAACACCATGCGGTCCTGGTTCTCCGCGGCGGCGGTCAGGGCGTCGTCGAGCTCGCCGTAGGTCTGCACCCGGAACGCCAGGTGATCGGTGACGCCCAGCGCGCGGGGCACGTCCGTCCACTTCCAATCGACGATGTCGTTGTACGGCGCGGTTTCGCCGTGGATCGCGCGTTCGATGGTGTAGCCGTCGTTGTTCACCACCACGATGACGGGCGACAGGCCCTCGCGTGAGAACGCGCCCAGCTCTTGGACGGTCAGCTGCGCGGCGCCGTCCCCGATGATCAACACTATTCTGCGGTCCGGATGTGCCACCGCCGCCCCGAGCGCGGCGGGCAACGTGTAACCGATTGAGCCCCATAGTGGTTGACCGATGAAGGTCACGCCCTGCGGCAGCCGGTGGTCGGCCATGCCGTAGTAGGAGGTGCCCTGGTCGGCGAGCACCACGTTGCCCGGTGTGAGGGCCACGCACAGGCGGTCCCACAACATCTTCTGGGTGAGCGGTTGGTCGCGCGGCGCGGGCGGTGGCAGTGGTTTGGCCGGCGGCGACACCACCGGCGGCGACGAGATCCCGCGCCGGACCAGAACAGTGGCCAGCGCCTCGAGCGCGGCGCCCATCTCCAACGGCGCGAAGACTTCTCCGGCCACGCTGCTCTGGTACTGGCCGACGTCGATGGTGCGCGCCGGGTCGATGCGCTGGCTGAAGAAGCCGCTGACCATGTCGGTGAACACCACGCCGGCGGTGATCAACACGGGTGCCTCTTCGATCGCGGCACGCACCGCCGGTGCGCTGGCGGACCCGGCGTAGATGCCCAGGAAGTTCGGTGAGCTCTCGTCGAGCAGACTCTTTCCCCACATCAACGTGGCGTGCGGCACCACGTCGGCGGCCAGCAGCGCCTCGAGTTCTTTGATCGCCTGCAGGCGGTGCACAAGTAGGTCGGCGAGCACGGTGATCTGGTGGTCGCCGATGAGTTCGCTTGCGGCCTCGACGAACATCGCCAGCGCGCGGGGACTGGTGCCGCCGGTGTAGCGGGGCAGCGGCGCCTCGGGCGGCTCGGTGGGGAAGCGGGCCACGTCGGTGGACAACAGGATGTAGCCGGGGCGCTTCTGCTCGCGCACCTCGGACAGCACCCGGTCGATCTCGCGGCGGGCCGTCGCGGGCATGAGATTGGCTTGGGCGCAGGTGATTTCGCGGCTGACCCGGAAGAAGCGCTCGAAGTCGCCGTCGCCGAGGGAATGGTGCAACGCCCGGCGGGTGCCCTGGGCGTCTTTGGACGGGCCGCCTACGATGTGCACGACGGGCACCTGCTCGGCGTAGCTGCCCGCGACCGCGTTGGCCGCGGAAAGCTCGCCGACGCCGAAAGTCGTTACCAATGCCGACATTCCGCGCAGTCGCCCATACCCGTCGGCGGCGTAGCCGGCGTTCAGCTCGTTGGCGTTGCCGACCCAGCGGATGCGGGGGTGGGCGATTATGTGGTCGAGGAATTCCAGGTTGTAATCGCCGGGAACGCCGAAGATCTCCGAGACGCCGAGCTCGGCGAGACGGTCCAACAGGTAGTCACCGACGGTGTATGCGGGATCGGTCGCGGCATCAGTCACAGGCACGACGGTACGCTCGGTCCAATCTGTTCCGGGTGAGACGCCGGGCCAGTATCGTGCGGGCCATGGCACTCAAAGAATCCCGGGAGATCGTCATCGAAGCCAGTCCGGACGAGATTCTGGACGTCATCGCCGACTTCGAAGCGATGCCCGAATGGTCGGAGCCGCACCAGAGCGCGGAGATCCTCGACACCGGCGACGACGGGCGCCCCCGTCAAGTGAAGATGAAGGTCAGGGTCGCCGGGATCACCGACGAACAGGTGGTCGCCTACACGTGGGGCGACAACGTGGTGAGCTGGAAGCTGGTCAGCTCCTCGCAGCAGAAGGCGCAGGACGGGAAGTACACCCTGGTGCCGCAAGGCAACGACACCCTGGTCAAGTTCGAGCTTCTCGCCGACCCCAACGTGCCGCTGCCCGGCTTCGTGCTCAAGCGCGCCGTGAAGGGGACGATCGATTCGGCGACGAAGGCGCTGCGCGAGCGGGTGCTCCAGGTCAAGAAGGGCAAGTAGCCCGTGAGCGGTGGCGGGCCGCTGGCCGGGGTGCGAGTCATCGAACTCGGCGGCATCGGACCGGGGCCGCACGCGGGGATGCTGCTCGCCGATCTGGGTGCCGACGTGGTGCGGGTGCGGCGTCCAGGCGGGCTGACGATGCCGGCCGAAGACCGCGATCTGCTGCACCGCGGCAAGCGGATCGTCGACCTGGACGTCAAGGCGCAGCCGCACACGCTGCTGGAGCTGGCCGGCAAGGCCGACGTGCTGCTGGACTGCTTCCGGCCCGGCACCTGCGAGCGGCTCGGCATCGGGCCGGACGACTGCGCGGCTCGAAACCCGCGGCTGATCTACGCGCGGATGACCGGGTGGGGACAGGACGGGCCGCTGGCGCCGACCGCCGGTCACGACATCAACTACCTGTCCCAGACCGGTGCGCTGTCGGCGCTGGGCTACGCCGACCGGCCACCGATGCCGCCGCTGAACCTGGTCGCCGACTTCGGCGGCGGGTCGATGCTGGTGGTGATCGGCATCGCGGTCGCCCTGTACGAACGGGAACGCTCGGGCACGGGGCAGGTGATCGACGCGGCGATGGTCGACGGGGTCAGCCTGCTGGCCCAGATGATGTGGACCATGAAGTCCACTGGCGCACTGCGGGACCGGCGCGAATCGTTTCTGCTCGACGGCGGCGCGCCGTTCTACGGCTGCTACGAGACCGCCGACGGACAATACGTCGCCGTCGGCGCCATCGAGCCACAGTTCTTCGCGGCGTTGCTCGCCGGGCTCGGCCTGGCACCCGACGACGTGCCCGCCCAACACGACAGGGCCGCCTACCCGCGGATGCGCGAGGTCTTCACCCAACGATTCGCCAGCCGGACCCGCGACGAATGGGCACACGCCTTCGCGGGCACCGACGCCTGCGTCACCCCGGTGCTGACGTGGAGCGAGGCCGCCGCCGATGAGCATCTGCGGGCGCGGTCCACGGTGATCACCGCCCATGGCGCCGACCAGGCGGCACCCGCCCCACGGTTTTCCCGGACCCCGGCCGGACCGGTCGGACCGCCCCCGGCGGCGACCACGCCGCTCAGCGAAATCAACTGGTAGGAAACTGTTTACGGCGAACCGGTCCGCGGCAGGGCCGGCGTTGCTAAGTTGATCCTCAGTGGCCGTAAAAGCATCACGGGAATTTGTCGTCAACGCGCCGCCAGAAGTGGTCATGGAAGCGCTGACAGATGTCGGCGTCCTGTCATCGTGGTCGCCGCTGCACAAACACATCGAAGTGGTCGACCGGTATCCCAACGGCCGGCCGCACCACGTCAAAACCACCATCAAGATTCTCGGGCTGGTCGATAAGGAGGTCCTGGAATACCACTGGGGCCCCGATTGGGTTGTCTACGACGCGAAGGGAACCTCCCAGCAGCATGGGCAGCACGTCGAGTACACCCTCAAACCCGAAGGGATCGACCAGACCCGGGTGCGTTTCGACATCACCGTCGAGCCCGGCCGGCCCATGCCCGCGTTCATCGTGCGGCGGGCGGCCGAGGGTGTTCTCGACGCCGCGGTAAAGGGATTGTGCGAATTGGTGAAACGCGGCAATCGTCCGGCTGAGTCCTGATAGTCGGCGCTGTCTGCAGTTTTAGCCTTCGCCGGCGGCGGCGCTGTTGTTAACTTGTAGGCGGTGGCTGTACAAGCATCGTCGGAAATCGTCATTGACGCGCCTCCGGAACTCATCATGGAGGCGCTCGCCGACATGGACGCGGTGCCGTCATGGTCGTCGGTGCACAAGCGGGTCGAGGTCGTGGACAAGCATTCCGACGGGCGACCGCACCATGTGAAGGTCACGATCTCGGTGACCGGCATCCACGACACCGAATTACTGGAGTATCACTGGGGTCCGGACTGGATGGTGTGGGACGCCGACAAGACGGTGCAGCAACACGGCCAGCACGGTGAGTACAACCTGAGCCGGCTGGGCGACGACAAGACCAGGGTGCGGTTCACCATTACCGTGGAGCCGTGGGCGCCCCTGCCGGAGTTCTGGGTCGCCCGGGCCCGCAAGAAAATCCTTCAGGCCGCGCTGGAGGGTCTGCGCAGGCGGGTGATGGGACTGGAGGGTTTCGGCCCGGCTAACTAGCGGCGCGTAAGGCGGCCAGTCGCTTGATCGCCTCGTCGAGGGTGTCGTCACGCTTGCAGAAGGTGAAGCGCACCAAGTGATTCCACACGTCGGCCGGGCCCTTCGTGGTGTCCGGGTCGCAGAAAGCCGACATCGGAATCGCGGCCACCCCAACCTTTTCCGGTAGCCCCGCGCAGAACGCACTGCTGTCGTCGTAGCCCAGCGGACGTGGATCGGCGCACAGGAAGTACGTGCCGGCGCTGTCGTGCACCTCGAACCCGACGTCGATCAGCCCGGCCGCCAGCCGGTCGCGTCTGGCCTGCAGAGTGGCGCGCAGGCCGGCCACCCACGCGTCCTCGGTCTCCAGCGCCAGGGCCACCGCCGGCTGGAACGGCGCACCGCCGACGTAGCTCAGATACTGCTTGGCGGCGCGCATGCCGGCGATGAGTTGTGCTGGGCCGCAGGCCCATCCGATCTTCCAGCCGGTGCAGTTGAACATCTTGGCCGCGCTGGAGATGGTGATCGTGCGCTCGGCCATGCCGTCGAAGCCGGCCAGCGGCACATGTCGCCGCCCGTCGAACACCAGGTGCTCGTAGACCTCGTCGGTGATCACCAACAGGTCGGCCGCGATCGCGACCTCGGCGATGGCCTCGAGCTCCTCGGCGCTCAGCACGGTGCCGGTCGGGTTGTGTGGGGAGTTGACGATCAGCGCGCGGGTCCGTGGCGTCACCGCCCGGCGCAGCGCATCGGCGTCCAGGGCGAAGCCGCGGCCATGGGGGACCAGCGGCACGGCCACCCGCTGCGCGGAGGCCATCGCCACCACCGGCGAGTAGGAGTCGTAGAACGGCTCGATGAGCAGGACCTCGGAGCCGGGTTCGATGAGGCCGATCACCGCCGACGCGATGGCCTCGGTCGCCCCGACCGTCACCAGCACCTCGGTGTCGGGGTCGTATTCGATGCCGTAGCGGCGCCGCCGCTGGGCGGCGATGGCGTGGCGCAGCGGTGCGATGCCGATGCCCGGCGGATATTGGTTGACGCCGTCGGCGATGGCCTCCTGGGCGGCCTTCAGCATCGCCGGGGGCCCGTCCTCGTCGGGGAACCCCTGGCCGAGGTTCACCGCTCCGATCCGCGCGGCCAGCGCCGACATCTCGGCGAACACCGTCGTCGCGTAGGGACGCAGTCGCGACACCGTCATGGTGGTCGAGCTTAGGCGGGGCGTGCCACGCCGAACGCCCGACGTCTCGCCTCGCCGAATGTGAAGTGAGGTGCACACTCGTCGGCGAGCGGGAAGGTGATTTCACGCTGGCCCGCGGTGGCCGCCCGTCCCGCCGAGCTGGCTAGTGGTGCCCGTCACAAGGCGTCCCTGAGCTGCGCGGTCTTGCCCAACCAACAGGTTGGCCGGGGCCCCTGTTAGGCTGGCGCGGGACCTAGTCTTGAAGACGGGTTCGAATCCAATTCGGAGAACAGGAAGTCGAATGTCCGAAGAAGCTTTTATTTATGAGGCCATCCGCACCCCGCGGGGCAAGCAGCGCAACGGTTCGCTGAACGAGGTAAAGCCGCTCAATCTGGTCGTCGGCCTGGTTGACGAGCTCCGTCGGCGTTTCCCCGACCTGGACGAGAGCCTGATCAGCGACATGATCCTGGGCGTCGTGTCCCCGGTCGGTGACCAGGGCGGCGACATCGCCCGCACCGCGGTGCTGGCCGCGGGCCTGCCCGAGACCACCGGCGGCGTGCAGCTCAACCGGTTCTGCGCCTCCGGCCTGGAGGCCGTCAACACTGCCGCGCAGAAGGTGCGCTCCGGCTGGGACGACCTGGTGCTGGCCGGCGGTGTCGAGTCGATGAGCCGCGTCCCGATGGGTTCCGACGGCGGCGCCTGGGCGACCGACCCCGAGACCAACTATCAGATCGGCTTCGTGCCCCAGGGCATCGGCGCCGACCTGATCGCCACCATCGAGGGCTTCTCCCGTGAGGACGTCGACCGCTACGCGCTGCGCTCGCAGGAGAAGGCGGCCGCGGCGTGGTCGGGCGGCTACTTCGCCAAGTCCGTCGTGCCGGTGCGCGACCAGAACGGCCTCATCATCCTCGACCACGACGAGCACATGCGGCCCGACACCACCCTGGAGGGCCTGGGCAAGCTGAAGACCGCATTCGACGGCATCGGCGAGATGGGCGGCTTCGACGACGTGGCGCTGACCAAGTACCACTACGTCGAGAAGATCAACCACGTGCACACCGGCGGCAACAGCTCCGGCATCGTCGACGGCGCCGCGCTGGTGCTGGTCGGCTCGGAAGCCGCAGGCGAGTCGCAGGGGCTGACCCCGCGGGCGCGCATCGTGGCCACCGCCACCAGCGGCTCCGACCCGGTCATCATGCTCACCGGACCGACTCCGGCCACCCGCAAGGTGCTCGACCGCGCGGGCATGACGATCGACGACATCGATCTGTTCGAGCTCAACGAGGCGTTCGCGTCGGTGGTGCTGAAGTTCCAGAAGGACCTCAACATCCCGGACGAGAAGCTCAACGTCAACGGTGGCGCCATCGCGATGGGCCACCCGCTGGGCGCCACCGGCGCCATGATCACCGGCACCATGGTCGACGAGCTCGAGCGCCGCAACGCGCGTCGCGCCCTGATCACGCTGTGCATCGGCGGCGGCATGGGTGTCGCCACCATCATCGAGAGGGTTTAAGACCATGGCAGAGAACACCATTCAGTGGGACAAGGATGCCGACGGCATCGTCACGCTGACCCTGGACGACCCCACCGGGTCGGCCAACGTGATGAACGAACACTACAGCGAGTCGATGCACAACGCTGTGGAACGCCTTGCCGCTGAGAAGGATTCGATCACCGGCGTGGTCATCACCAGTGCGAAGAAGACCTTCTTCGCCGGCGGTGACCTGAAGGGCATGATCAAGCTCGGCCCGGAGAACGCCGGCGAGGCGTTCGACACCGTCGAGTCGGTCAAGCGTGACCTGCGTGCGCTGGAGACCCTCGGCAAGCCGGTCGTCGCGGCCATCAACGGCGCCGCGCTCGGCGGCGGTCTGGAGATCGCGCTCGCCTGTCACCACCGCATCGCCGCGGACGTCAAGGGTCTGGTCGTCGGCCTGCCCGAGGTCACGCTGGGCCTGCTGCCCGGCGGGGGCGGCGTGACCCGCACCGTGCGGATGTTCGGCATCCAGAACGCGTTCATGAACATCCTGTCCCAGGGCACCCGGTTCAAGGCCGACAAGGCCAAGGAGATGGGCCTGGTCGACGAAATCGTCGGCTCGGTCGAGGAACTGGTGCCCGCCGCAAAGGCGTGGATCAAGGCCAACCCCGACTCGCACGAACAGCCTTGGGACAAAAAGGGTTACAAGATGCCCGGCGGCACCCCGTCCAGCCCCGCGCTGGCCGGCATCCTGCCGTCGTTCCCGGCGCTGCTCAAGAAGCAGCTCAAGGGCGCGCCGATGCCGGCGCCGCGGGCCATCCTGGACGCGGCCGTCGAGGGCGCGCAGGTGGACTTCGACACCGCCAGCCGCATCGAGAGCCGCTATTTCACCCAGTTGGTCACCGGCCAGGTCGCCAAGAACATGATCCAGGCGTTCTTCCTGGACCTGCAGCACATCAACGGCGGTGGTTCGCGTCCGGACGGCATCGAGCCGGTCAAGATCAACAAGATCGGTGTGCTGGGCGCGGGCATGATGGGCGCCGGTATCGCCTATGTCTCGGCCAAGGCCGGGTACGAGGTGGTGCTCAAGGACGTCAGCCTCGAGGCCGCCCAGAAGGGCAAGGGCTACTCGGAAAAGCTTGAGGCCAAAGCACTTCAGCGTGGCAAGACCACCGAGGAGAAGAGCAAGGCGCTGCTGGACCGGATCACGCCGGCCGCCGACCCGGCCGACCTCAAGGGCGTCGACTTCGTGATCGAGGCCGTGTTCGAGAACCAGGAACTCAAGCACAAGGTGTTCCAGGAGATCGAGGACGTCGTCGAGCCCAACGCGCTGCTCGGGTCCAACACCTCGACGCTGCCGATCACCGGTCTGGCGACCGGCGTGAAGCGCCAAGAGGACTTCATCGGGATCCACTTCTTCTCGCCGGTCGACAAGATGCCGCTGGTGGAAATCATCAAGGGCGAGAAGACCTCTGACGAGGCGCTGGCCCGCGTGTTCGACTACACGCTGGCCATCGGCAAGACCCCGATCGTCGTCAACGACAGCCGCGGCTTCTTCACCAGCCGCGTCATCGGCACGTTCGTCAACGAGGCGCTGGCGATGTTGGGCGAGGGCGTGGAGCCGGCCAGCGTCGAGCACGCCGGGTCGCAGGCCGGCTACCCGGCCCCGCCGCTGCAGCTGTCCGACGAGCTCAACCTGGAGCTGATGCACAAGATCGCGACGGCCACCCGCAAGGGCGTCGAAGAGGCGGGCGGCACCTACGAGCCGCACCCGGCCGAGGCCGTCGTCGAGAAGATGATCGAGCTCGAACGCCCGTCGCGGCTGAAGGGCGCGGGCTTCTACGAGTACGTCGACGGCAAGCGGACCCGGCTGTGGCCGGGCCTGCGCGAGACGTTCAAGTCGGGCAGCGCGGAGATTCCGTTGCAGGACATGATCGATCGCATGCTGTTCGCCGAGGCACTCGAGACGCAGAAGTGTCTGGACGAGGGCGTGCTGACGTCGACCGCCGACGCCAACATCGGGTCGATCATGGGCATCGGCTTCCCGCCGTACACCGGTGGTAGCGCGCAGTTCATCGTCGGTTACGAGGGTAAGCACGGTATCGGCAAGGAAGCGTTCGTGGCCCGGGCCAAGGAGCTGGCCGCCAAGTACGGCGACCGCTTCCTGCCGCCGGCGTCGCTGAGCTAAGCACTACGAGCGCGAAAGCCCCCGAAACAACGAGGTTTCGGGGGCTTTCGCGTTTGGTGCGACTAACGGGCGCGACGCCGACGCCGAGACGTGAACCGCCGCGCTATGCGGTGTCGTCACGCAGTCGATGTGTCCCGGCACTGGAAAATCCGTGGCGCGTCGGGCTCCGCGCAAACGGCCGGATAGTGTGACCCCCATGACCGAATATGCGACGTTGGACTTCGACCAAGCTGGCTCGATTGCGCGCATCGTGTTGAACCGTCCGGCCGACGCCAACGGCATGAACGATGCCATGACCCGCGAATTGGCTGATGTAGCACGACTGTGCGATGCCGCCGGCACCAAGGTGGTGGTGTTGACCGCCGCCGGCCGATTCTTCTGCGCTGGTGGGGATCTCAAGGCGATGGCGTCGTCGCCGCTGGGCCCGGGTCCCTTCGTCAAGGGGATCGCCGACGATCTGCACCGTGCGATCTCGACCTTCGCGCGGATGGATGCGGTGCTGATCACCGCCGTCAACGGAGTGGCCGCAGGCGCTGGATTCAGCCTCGCGATGACGGGCGATCTCGTACTGGCTGCCGAATCCGCATCGTTCACCATGGCCTACACCAAGGCGGGGCTCAGCCCCGACGGCAGCTCGTCGTACTTCCTGCCCCGGTTGATCGGAGTTCGCCGAACCCAGGATCTGATGCTGACCAACCGACGTTTGTCGGCTCGTGAGGCCTTGGACTGGGGTCTGATCACCGAGGTTGTCCCGGACGCCGACCTCGTCGCTCGCACCGACGCGCTGGCTACCGAAATAGCTGCTGGCGCAACGGACTCGGGGTCGGCCGTGAAGAAGCTGCTGTTGACCTCGTTCGGTAACGGCCTCGAAGAGCAGATGGAGATCGAGGGCAGGCTGATCGCGGCGTGCGCGGCCGGTGCGGATGGCCGTGAGGGCATCGAAGCATTCCTCGCCAAACGCGCGCCACGGTTTGCCTGACAAATCCGCGCGCCGTCAACCGCGTGCCTGTATGCAACACGTTGCGGCGGCGCTCAAGGGTTCCGCTGGAAAAGGTAGTAACGGGTCGGGGTCAGCTCGCGGTCCAGTTCGCGCTCGTCGTCGGCGGCCAACAACCTCCACGCGGGGATGAACCGGCGTTCCATCTCCTCGGGGTCGACGCCCCGCACGCCAAACCGTCCTCCGGGAGGGAACGCGACGATCAGCAGCCGCGCGCCCGGTGCCGCCAGGGCGCTGATCTCCCGGACGTAGGCGACGCGGTCGGCATCGCTCATGTTGTGCAGGCACCCGTTGTCGGCGATCAACTCGAAGTTCGCGCCGATGCCGGCCCGGCTCAGCTGCGTGACGTCGGCCTGGACGAACTCGACCGTGGCGCCGGCCGCGGCGGCCTTGGCACGCGCCCGCTCGAGTGGCTTGGCCACGAAGTCGACTGCGGTGACTCTCCAGCCGTGTTGGGCGAGATAGATGGAGCAGTCACCGGTACCGCAACCGACCTCCAGGGCCGACCCGACGGGCAGCGCGGCGGCGTCGCGCGTCCCCTCGATCAGTTCCCGCAGGCTCTGCGCGAGCGGGTGACCGTCCCATGGGGTGAACCCGATGCGGTAAAAGATCCGAAACAGCGTTTGTTTGGAGGCCATAGCCCACCCTAGTCCCGTGCGACCGGTTACCTGGAGGCTGCGGCGATGCGTCGCCATTCCTCACGCGGGAATGCTCGAGGATCGGCCCGCAGCACCTGGACACAGACGTGGTCGGCGCCCGCGGAACGATGCTCGGCGACGCGGCGCATGACAGCCTCCTCATCACCCCATGCGATGATCGCGTTGAACAGCCGATCGCTCACCTGTGACAGGTCGTCTTCGGAGAAGCCGCTGCGCAGCAGGTTGTTCGCGTAGTTGGGCAAGGCCAAATACGCCCGCAGCCAATCGGTTCCGATCTGGCGGGCCTCGTCGGCGCTGTCGGTCAGGATCACCGTCTGTTCCGGCAGCAACAACGGGCCCCGGCCCAAAATCGTACGGGCGGCGGCGGTGTGTACAGGGCTCACAAGGTACGGATGGGCGCCACCGGCGCGGGTGGCCGACAGCGTCAGCATCTTGGGGCCCAACGCGGCAAGCACCCGGCGTTCGGTGGGAACCGGCCGCGGCGCGGCATCCAAGCCGTCCAGGAAAGATGCCGTTGCCGCGAGCGGCTTGCGGTATCGCCCGGGTTGGCCGGCATCGATCAGCGGGGCGTGGCTGACCCCGATTCCGAGCAGGAAGCGGTCACCGTGCTCGGCGGTAAGCGTCGCATAGGATTCGGCGACATCGGCGGGCGAATGCATCCACAGGTTCAGGATTCCCGTGGCGATCACGGTCCGCCTTGTCGCGGCGAGCAGATGCCCCACCGCGTCGAACACCGGCCCACCGACGTCGGGTATCCACAGCGCCGGAAACCCCAGTTCGTCGAGTTCTGCTGCGGCCTCGGCAGATTCGGCCGGATCGCCGTAGCGCAGTTGACTGCTCCAGATTCCAACACCGGTCAGCTCCATGTGCGGCCTTCCCTTCGTGGCGCGCGACTGCTCGGGGCCGCGGCTCTACAGGACATGCTGTCAGACGTCGCTTTTGGTGTAGTCGGGAACCGGCATCGAATCGTGCATCCGGATGCCCTTGGTGTTGAGCCTGGCCAGAGATCGGGACAGCGACCCCGGCATAAGGGAGACCAGTTGGACCCCCCGGCTCAGCGCCCAGACTCCGGCTCGGGAGCCCGGGATGATTCCCTTGGCGGCGCCACGGGCGAAAGTCCGACTGCGATGCACCGATTCGCTCATCTGCAGTTCGTAGGCGGCGAAGGCGCGAAGGTGGTCGCCATCTGCCTCGGCGAGTTCGCCGGCCAGCACATAGGCACCCAGGACGGCGAGGCTGGTGCTGCCGCCCACCGCGGGTCCCGGGCAGTATCCGGCGTCGCCGACCAGGGTGACCCGGCGGCGCGACCATCGGTCCAGGCGCAGTTGACTGATCGCATCGAAGTAGAAGGTGGGCGTCCGGTCGATTTCGCCCAGCCAGTTGTCCACCTGGTCGTGCATCCCGGTGAACGCCTCGCGAAGTAATTCCTTCTGCCGCAACAAGTCTCGGTGGTCGTAGTCCAGCTCCTCTTTACTGCGAAACATGAAGACCACCCTCGCGTCGTCCAAATGCTCCGCGGTGTAGACAGCCGCCAGCCGACCCACACCTATGTGGCCGATCATCTCGTTGGTGGCGGCCAGGGTTTTGGGCGCCGACACCACCGCCAGATAACCGCCGAGGAACCGGGTCAGGTCGGCTTCGTCGCCGAACGTCAGGTGCCGGACATTGGAGTGCAGCCCGTCGGCGCCGACGATGACGTCGAACGCGCGTGTCGGCGCGTGCTCGAATGTCACGGTGCCGTCGTGCTCGATCGCGGTGATCGAGTCACCGAACAGGTACTCGACGTCGTCGCGGGCGGCGTCGTAGTAGATCTCGCTGAGGTCGTCGCGCATGATCTCCACGTGCCGGTCGGAGGCGACGCCATAGATCTTGGTCAGGTCGACCTCGATGGGCCTCGCGTTGCCTTCGCGATGCATTGTCAGGCGGTCGGTTTCGGTGGTGAGCGCCTCGATGCGTGGCAAGACCCCCATCTTTTCCGAGATTTCCATTGCGGGACGGAACAAGTCGACGGCATGGCCGCCGGTTTTGCGCAGTGTCGGCGCGCGCTCCACGACCGTGACATCGAAGCCGTACCGCGTCAGCCAGTACGCCAGGACCGGGCCGGCGATGCTGGCCCCAGAGATGAGTATCCGCATGATCACCTCCACTTACTTAACGTTCGGTAAGCATAACATCCCACTTACCTATCGGTAAGTCAGATAAACTCGTGGGATGAGCAGGCCCCGATCGGACACCCGTGAGCGCATCCAGGAGGTGGCCCGCGAGCTGTTCTTGCAGCGGGGCGTGCAGCGCACCAGCCTGCAGGACATCGCAAATGAACTAGGCATCACCAAACCTGCGCTGTACTACCACTTTCCGTCACGCGAAGACCTGGTGCGCAGCATCCTGGTGCCGCTGATCGACGAGGGCGAACGGTTCGTCGCCGACCATGAAGGCCGCCGCCACAACGATGCGCGCGAGCTGCTGGAGGGCTATTTTGACTTCCACTACCGGCACCGGCGAGATCTGGTGCTGCTGTTGACCGAGCTGTCCACGCTGATCGACCTCGACCTGATCGACACCGTGCTGGCGTGGCGGGAGCGGTTGGCCAGGCTGGTCTTCGGCAAGAAGCCGACGCTCGCGCAGTCCACTCGGGCGGTGGTCGCGTTCGGCGGCCTGCAGGACTGCTGCGTGCAGTTTCCCGATGCACCCCACGGGGAGTTGCGGGAGAAGTCGGTGGCGGCCGCGCTCGACGCGCTGGGCGGCTAAGGAACGGGCTACAGTCCCGGTATGCGCTTTGGACTCTTCATTCCGCAGGGCTGGCGGATGGATCTGGTTGACATCGAACCCGAAAAGCACTGGGCGGTGATGCGCGACCTGGCCACCTACGCCGACAACGGTGCGTGGGACTCGCTGTGGGTCTACGACCACTTCCACACCGTGCCGATGCCGACCGGCGAGGCCACGCATGAAGCGTGGTCGCTCATGGCGGCGTACGCGGCAACCACGTCGCGGATCAAACTCGGCCAGATGTGCACGGCGATGAGCTACCGCAACCCCGTCTACCTCGCCAAGGTGGCCGCGACGGCCGACATCATCTCCGGTGGCCGCATCCAGATGGGCATCGGCGGCGGCTGGTACGAACATGAATGGCGCGCTTACGGTTACGGGTTCCCCTCGGCAGGTGTGCGATTGGGCCGGCTGGACGAAGGCGTGCAGATCATGCGCGATGCGTGGCGCGACGGCAAGGTCAGCTTGAACGGCAAGCATTATCAGGTCGATGGCGCGATCGTTGAACCGAAACCGTTGCAGGACAGGGGTATTCCGCTATGGATTGCCGGCGGCGGCGAGAAGGTGACGTTGCGCATCGCCGCGCAGTACGCGCAATACACGAACTTCACACCGGAGCTCGAGGCGTTCAGACACAAATCGGATGTGCTGGCGGAGCACTGTCGGGAGGTGGGCACCGACTTCGACGCCATTGTGCGCTCGGCCAACTTCAGCGCCATCATCGGCACCTCAGAGGCCGACGTCAAAGACCGGCAGCGGCGGATACGCGACCGCATGTCCCGCTACGTCCCCGAGGCGGCGGCGGATGCCATGCTCTCCGGCGGTTCAGAGGGGGCAACGGGCACAACGGAACAAGTCATCGAGCGGATCACCAAGGTGCGCGACCTCGGGTGCGAGTACGCGATCTGCTACTTCCCCGAGGCCGCCTATGACCGCTCCGGCATCGAGCTGTTCGAACGCGAAGTGATTCCCGCGCTGAGCTAGACGTCGCTGGTGATGTACCTGGTCTTGGCCGGTGGCGCGGCCAGCAGCGGAGGAAGCTGGGTCAGCTTGCCCTCGCCGGCGCGAAACGCGCGGTACGCCTCGTCGTTTTCGACCGTCTCCCACAACTCGTAGATGAGCCAGTGCGCTTCGTCGTCCTCATCGACAAGGACGTCGGTGCGGACATTGCCGTCGAACGCCCGGGTGTCCTGCAGCGCCCGGCCCATCAGCTCGCGCCCCGCAGCGACCTCGTCGGGCTTGAATCTGAGCTCGAGTATCACCGTGACCGTCATGGGCCCAACTTATCTCCGCGCCCGGGGCGGCCGGAGGCTGGCCTTCCTCCCGCAGATGAGAATGCGGTTTCCACTTTTCGGAAAGCTGTTATACGGTTCAGTGAGCAATATTCTGTTGGCGGATTGTGGACGATCCAGGAGGATCCCTCGATGCAGAAGGCACTAGCCCCCGAGATCTCTACCTGGCCCGATGAGAGCCCGCAGCTGATCGGCAGCCGATGCGGCAGCTGTGCGGCCACCACCTTCCCGGTGCAACAATGGTGCCCGCGATGCAGCGCGGCCGAGATGTCCGACGTGCTGTTGCCGCGGCGCGGGACGCTGGTGGCGTGGACGACCCAGGGCTTCCCGCCCGGAGCCCCCTATGCCGGCCCGACCGGTAAGGACTTCGTGCCGTTCGGCGTGGGGTTGGTCCAGCTCGGGGACGTCATCCGCGTCGAAGGCCGATTGACTGAGAACGACCCGGCCAAGCTGCAGTTCGGCCAGGAAGTCGAACTCACCATGGTGCCTTTCGCGACCGACGACGAGGGCGCCGAAATCATCACCTTCGCTTTCCAGCCGGTCTAGCTGGTCTGACGGACCCGTGGCGATCGCGAGGGCGGCGGAGCCGGGCGAAGCGGGTCGCCACCATATAGCCAGGAGGATTTGAGATGACCAACGACGTCGCCATCATCGGCGTGGGCCTGCACCCGTTCGGCCGGTTCGAGAAGACCGCGATGCAGATGGGCGCCGAGGCCGTCCAGCTCGCGCTCAAAGACGCCGGCGTGGCGTGGAAGGACATCCAGTTCGGCTTCGGTGGCAGCTACGAGGTCTCCAACCCCGACGCGGTGACGCGCCTGGTCGGGCTGACCGGCATCACGTTCACCAACGTGTTCAACGCCTGCGCCACGTCGGCCAGCGCCATTCAGCAGACCGCCGACACCATCCGGCTGGGCAAGTACGACATCGGCATCGCGATCGGCCTCGACAAGCACCCGCGCGGCGCCTTCACCGACGACCCCGCCAAGCTGGCGCTGCCCCAGTGGTACGCCAACAACGGCCAGTTCGTCACCACCAAGTTCTTCGGGATGAAGGCCAACAAGTACATCCACGACCACAACATCTCGCAGGAGACGCTGGCGCGGGTGGCCAACAAGAACTTCCGCAACGGTGCACTGAACCCGAATGCCTTCCGGCGCAACGAGATCTCCGTCGAGGAGATCCTCAACTCGCCCGCGCTGAACTACCCGTTGACGCAGTACATGTTCTGCGCACCCGACGAGGGGGCCGCCGCGGTCATCATGTGTCGCGCGGATCTGGCCGAGAAGTTCACCGACAAGCCTATTTACGTGCGCGCCTGCGAAATTCGGACCCGGCGCTTCGGTGCCTACGAGGTGCACGCCACGTCGGCGCCGCTGGACGAGGACGCGTCACCGACGGTGTACGCGGCCAAGGCCGCCTACGAGGCGGCCGGCATCGGCCCGGAGGACGTTGACGTCGCGCAGCTGCAGGACACCGACGCCGGCGCCGAGGTGATCCACATGGCCGAGACCGGTCTGTGCGCGGACGGCGAGCAGGAGAAGCTGCTGGCTGACGGCGCCACCGAGATCCACGGCTCGATGCCGGTCAACACCGACGGCGGCCTGATCGCGAACGGCGAGCCGATCGGCGCGTCGGGGCTGCGGCAGATGCACGAATTGGTGCGGCAGTTGCGCGGCGAGGCGGGGGAGCGTCAGGTGCCCGGCAACCCGCGCGTCGGGCTGGCGCAGGTGTACGGCGCGCCCGGCACCGCATCGGCGACCATCCTGTCGCGCTAATCGGCTGAGCTCCAGGCTAAATCGCGGGACCCAGCAGGTCGTCCGCGTCGCGGATGATGTAGCCGTAGCCCTGCTCGGCCAAGAAACGCTGCCGGTGCGCGGCGTACTCGGCGTCCAGGCTGTCGCGCGCCACCACGGAATAGAAGATGGCGCCCCCACCATCGGACTTGGGCCGCAGCAGCCGGCCAAGCCGTTGCGCCTCCTCCTGGCGTGAGCCGAACGTTCCCGAAACCTGGACTGCCACAGAGGCTTCCGGCAGGTCGATGGAGAAGTTCGCCACCTTGGACACCACCAGGGTGGACAACTCGCCGCGCCGGAACGCGTCGAACAGCTCTTCGCGTTCCTTGGTTCGAGTCGACCCCTGGATCACCGGGGCGTTGAGCTCGGCGCCGAGTTCGTCGAGCTGATCGAGGTAGGCGCCGATCACCAGCGTCTGCTCACCCGGATGCTTCGCCAGGATCGATCTGACCACAGCGATTTTGGTGTGCACCGTCGAGCACAGCTTGTACCGTTCTTCGGGCTCGGAGGTGGCGTACAGCATCCGCTCGTTGTCTGTCATGGTGACCCGCACCTCGACGCATTCGGCCGGCGCGATCCACCCCTGCGCCTCGATGTCCTTCCAGGGCGCGTCATAGCGTTTCGGGCCGATCAGCGAGAACACGTCGCCCTCGCGGCCGTCCTCGCGGACCAGCGTGGCGGTCAGGCCCAGGCGCCGCTTGGACTGCAGATCGGCGGTCATCCGAAACACCGGTGCCGGCAACAGGTGGACCTCGTCGTAGATGATCAGCCCCCAGTCCCGGCTGTCGAAGAGTTCCAGGTGCCGGTACTCGCCCTTGGTGCGCCGCGTGATCATCTGATACGTCGAAATAGTGACCGGCCGAATCTCTTTGCGTTCGCCGGAGTATTCGCCGATCTCTTCCTCGGTGAGCGACGTGCGGGCGATCAGCTCGCGCTTCCATTGCCGCGCCGCGACGATATTGGTGACCAGAATCAGCGTCGTCGCACCGGCTTTCGCCATGGCGGCCGCACCCACGAGGGTCTTGCCGGCCCCGCACGGCAGCACCACCACCCCGGAGCCGCCGGACCAGAACGAATCGGTGGCCATCTGCTGATAGTCGCGCAGGTGCCAGCCGTCCTCGGCCAGGCTGATCGGATGCGCTTCGCCGTCCACGTAGCCCGCGAGATCCTCTGCGGGCCAACCGATTTTGAGCAACATCTGCTTGACGCGGCCGCGCTCGCTGGGGTGGACGATGACGGTGTCGTCGTCGATGCGGGAGCCGAGCATCGGGGCGATCTTCTTGTTGCGCAGCACCTCTTCGAGCACCGCGCGATCCAGACTCACCAGCGTCAGGCCGTGCGCGGGGTTCTTCACCAGCTGCAGGCGCCCGTAGCGGGCCATCGTGTCGACGATGTCGACCAGCAGGGGCTGGGGCACCGCGTAGCGCGAGAAGCTCACCAGCGCATCGACCACCTGCTCGGCGTCATGACCGGCGGCGCGGGCGTTCCACAGCGCCAGCGGCGTGATGCGGTAGGTGTGCACGTGCTCGGGCGCGCGCTCCAGCTCGGCGAACGGCGCGATGGCGGCGCGCGCCGCGCCGGCTTGCTCGTGGTCCACCTCGAGCAGCACCGTCTTATCCGACTGCACGATCAACGGTCCGTCAGACATAGTCAGCGCCACTCCTCCTCATCTGCGCTTACGGGCATGCCACCCATTATCCGGCGGTGGCCGACACGACCGACGTGATGCGGTGGATGGCGAACTCACGCAGCCGCCCGGACGCGGAGTCAAAGGCGACCAGCTGACCGCCCTTGATGGTGATCGGCGACACCACCCGCTGGGTGGCCACGCCCGCCGCATCCAGATAACCGATCACCAGGGTGTCTTGTTCCTTGGCCGCGCGCTGCAGCTGGGTCATGGTGACGGCGGGGTCGACGCGGATGTTGCCGAACGGTGCGGCGGTCACCTTGCGCAGCACCGCCACCACCGCGTTGAGGCTTTCGCTGTTGGGACGCCGGACCGGGCGATACGGGCGGCGCTGCTGGGGTGTGGCCACCCTGGCGCCGCGCGGACGCACGTCGACGATGGCGCCGGAGGAATCCTCGGCCGCCGGAGCGAAGCCCGCGGCGCGCAACGCGACGAGCACCTCGCCGATGGGCGCCGGCGACACCGCTACCGTCGGCGCCAGCGCCCGCAACTGCACCTCTTCGGTCGCCGGCGCGGCCACGGCCTGTGCCAGCAGCGCGGGGTCCTCGCAGCGCACGAACGACGCGGCCATGCCGATCCGCAGCTGCCCATGCCGGCGCGCGACATCGTCGATGAGATAGGTAAGCCCTTGGGGCACAGGCGTTTTGGAATGATTGGCGAACAGGGAATGCATCCAGTCACGCGTCTTGCCGACATCGAGTGCGTGCCGGATCGTCTGCTCGCTGACGCGGTACACCATCGCCGTACCGGCCGATTCGACGGTGGCAACGACGGCGAGTTGCTCGGCCAGGTCGCGTTCCAACGGCCCGGGCACGACCACGGTCAGGTCCGCCTGCACCAGGAAGTGGTCGACCGGCTTGGGCAGGGCCTTGTTCATCGCGTCGATCGGGACCTGCGGATCCCCGTTGTCGTCCAGCAATGCGCGGCCGGGCGTGCTGATCGCCCCGCGGCCCACCAGGCCCAGGGCGTTGCTCTCCGCGAGCAAGTCCGCGACGGGTCCGGGTTGCAGCCGCTTCGCCCAGCGCGGACGCCGCCAGATCAGCGCCGCGGACGCCGCCGCCGCGTCGACGCCGGCGCCGGGGGACAGCTCGGACAGCATGCCGAGCAGCAGTCGGCGATCCAGCGGTGCGGCCGTGGAGTACAGCCCGTCGGTGAGGGCCCCGTACGGCTTGGCGTCGGGCCCGCGGCTGCCGATCAGCGCCGGGCGGCCGGGAAGGTCGAGCCAACTGCTCGCCAACAGCTGCCAGCGCTCGGCGGCCGACATCGCGGCGTACCGGTCGGTGGCGACGGTCGGCGCCCAGTACGGCGCCTCGCCGGTGACCGGCTCGGGGTCGGGCATGCCGCTGGCGATCAATCCGGCCGCGGCCGCGACTTCGAGGATCAAGCCCAGCCGCGGCTCCTCGATGCCGGTCACCTTGCTCAGCCGCTTGACGTCACGAATCCCGAGGCCGCCGCTGCGCAGCTCGGAAACCGGTGCGGTGGAAAGTGTTTCAAGCAGGACGTCGATCTCGTGCAGCAAGTCGATGACGGCCCCGGCGGCCGCCGCGTCGGCGTCGTCGGTCGTGGTGGTCGACACCACCGGGTCGGGTGCGGTCAGCTGCTCTGGGCCGGGCTGCTCGCCGCGCAGCACCTGTCCGACGTGGCGAGGCAGGATCACCGTCTCGGCGTCGATGCGCCGCAGCAGCCCCATGGCCAGCAGCTGGGGCACCGGCCGGTCGGCGGGCGCGCCGGGCGCGGCGTCGCGGGTGCGGCCCATCGGGGAGCCCTCGAGAAGCTTCTCCAACACGTCGAGCTGCGGCTCGTCGAGGTCGTCGATCAGGCCGGCTATCTCTTCGGCGCTGCGCGAGGTGTCCTCGAGGATGACCTGCCCCGGATGCCACGGCAGTCCCGTTGCGGCGTCGGCGGCCACCCGCAGCGCGGCCTCGCCCCAGACCAGGGCGCGGTGCCGGAGGTCGTCGACCGCGTCGAGGACGTCGGATTCGGGGGCGCGGTCATCGATCAGCGCCAGCAGCTTCGTGGTCGGCACCGGCTCCGCGTCGGCCTGCAGCACCAGCAGCGCGTCGAGAACGGCCAGGCGCAGGAAGTCGAGGTCGTCGGTGCCGGCCTTGATCGACTGGCGGGCCTGGGCGCGCGCGGCCAGTGCGGCGATGCTGCCGGGTGGCGGCTGGGCGAGGTCCGGCCGCAATTCCAACAGTCGGATCAGCCGCTCATCGGATAACTCGGCCAGCCAAGACCCCAGCGGGATATCCGGGGTGTTGTCGGTCATTGCTGACCAGCGTAAAGCAGGCCGCGGGTACCGAGCAGAGCTCGGCGACTGATCGCCTCACCACGGCGTTGAGCATCGGCGGCGAGGGCCGTGCGTCTGCCAACCCCGGTCTTGCGCCACATGCTGTGCGGCCACCTGTAAGAATGGACCTCGTGGCTGACACTGCTGAGGGCAAAGCCCGCAAGACCAAGTATGTCGACAACGGCTGGCCGACGACGGACCCTGACGACCATGCGGTCAGTGAGCTCGTGACCGATCGCACGGGTGCGCTGTCCCCCTTCGGCGAGCTGGTGTTCCCGCTGCCCTCTACCGATCTGCCCTACCTGCACCCGGTCACCGTCGTCAATCGGTAGGCCGCCAGATGGCTAGGGCCTCTGAGGCCTCCGAAGCCTCGGCGAGCCGGGCGTCAGACTCCGGTTCGGGCACCCTGTCACACCTGGACGACCACGGGGCGGCGCACATGGTCGACGTCAGCGAGAAGGTGGCCACCAAGCGGACCGCGGTCGCCGGCGGCGTCCTGCGCACGACGGCGCACGTGGTGGGGCTGATCTCGACCGGCGGCCTGCCCAAGGGCGATGCGCTGGCCACCGCGCGGATAGCCGGCATCCAGGCCGCGAAGCGCACCAGCGACCTCATTCCGCTTTGTCATCAACTAGCCCTCACGGGGGTCGACATCGACTTCACCGTGGGCGAGTCTGAGATCGAGATCATCGCAACGGTGCGAAGCACCGACCGCACGGGGGTGGAGATGGAAGCGCTGACCGCTGTCAGCGTCGCGAGCCTGACGCTCTACGACATGATCAAGGCGGTAGACCCGGCCGCACGAATCGACGACACTCGAGTGCTGCGCAAGGAAGGCGGCAAAACCGGAAGGTGGGCGCGCCCATGAGTTCCCGTTCAGCCCGCGTCATCATCGCCTCGACCCGCGCGTCGTCGGGCGTGTACGACGACCGCTGCGGCCCGATCATCGCCGAATGGCTGGCAGAGCGGGGCTTTTCGGACGTGCAGCCGGAGGTGGTCGCCGACGGGCCGCCGGTCGGCGACGCGCTGCGCACCGCGATCGACGCCGAGGTCGACGTCATCATCACCTCCGGTGGCACCGGCATCTCGCCCAGCGACAGCACACCGGACCAGACCGTGGCCGTCGTCGACTACATGGTCCCGGGGCTGGCGGAAGCGATCCGCCAGTCGGGCCTGCCCAAGGTGCCGACGTCGGTGCTGTCGCGCGGCGTGTGCGGTGTGGCCGGCCAGACCTTGATCGTCAACCTGCCGGGTTCGCCCGGAGGGGTGCGCGACGGCCTCGGCGTGCTCGCCGGTGTGCTCGACCACGCGCTCGACCAGCTCGCCGGTAAAGATCACCAGCGATGACGCTCGTCGTGCGCGCCGCCATGACCGAGCACCCGATTTCACTGGCCGAGCACGAGGAATTGGTGGGCCACCAGTCGGCGGGGGCCATCGTCGGGTTCGTCGGCATGATCCGCGACCACGACGGCGGACGGCGGGTGGTGCGCCTGGAGTATTCGGCGCACCCGTCGGCCGAGCAGGTCATCGCCGATGTGGTGGCCGAGGTGGCCGACCAGTCCAGCGGGGTGCGTGCCGTCGCCGCCAGTCACCGGATCGGCGCGCTGCGCATCGGAGAGGCGGCGCTGGTGGCGGCCGTCGCCGCCGACCACCGGCAGGCGGCGTTCGCCACCTGTGCGCACCTGGTGGACACCATTAAGGCACGGCTACCGGTGTGGAAGCACCAATTCTTCGCCGACGGCACCGAGGAGTGGGTGGGCTCGGCCTGACGCCGTAGACACGTCGGCCTTACAGTCGACCACCCGTAATGGTGCGCCGTGCCCGACACGCCCCGAATAGGAGGGTTTTCGGGGCGTGCGGGGAGTGTGGCGGGGTCAGGCGCTGGGCGACGGCTGAGCGAGAGCGTCCAGCGCGTCGTTGCCCTGAACGTCCTGGGCCCGGATGGCGTCCCACAGTTGCTGGGTGTAGCCGGCCTCGGAAACATGCTGCGGCATGCCGGCCGGTACGAAACCGTGGAAGTCGGTGTCCACGACGGGCGGTGCATCCGCTGGGGGTGCGGGCGGCATCGCGTCGGCCGGAGGCGGGACATCGGCCGGCGGTGCCGGCGGCAGGTCCACCGGCGGCGCGGGTGGGACGTCGGCCGGGGGAGCGGGCGGCAGATCCGGCGGGGGCGGCGGACGACGCCGGCGAGCGCCGCGCCGGGGGGGGGGGGCGGGGGGGGGGGCGGCGCGGGGTGGGGGCG
>NZ_LZKI01000190.1 GCF_001672755.1 Mycobacterium colombiense
AGAAACCTCCTCGAAACGGCGCTGCGGCGCGACTTCAAATCGGAAGCGCATAGCCGCCACATTGTGGGACTAATGTCCTTAAAATCCTGTGCAGTCAGCCATATCACCCGACATTGTCCAAACACAGGTACCGAACATGACTAATCCCAGCCCGCCCCGGACTCCCATCACGCTTGTTATATACCGTGACTTACGCGTCGGCATGGTCGTAATACTGGTGATGCTCGCGGCGGCCGTGGTCATGGAAAGATTACCGGCGATCTGCTGGCAAACGGCCATCAGCTCTTACTATTACACCTCTGCGCACAACATCCTCACCGCCGCGCTCATGGCACTCGGCACGCTATTCATCGTCTACAAGGGCAGCAGCGACACCGAAGATGTCTTGTTGACTTTGGCCGGGCTGTGCACATTCATTGCCGCGATGGCGCCGCAAACGCCTCGACCCCATCCGCTGTGCTGGCCCGAAGCCGATCTGCCGAAGGAATACACAGTCGAGCCCGCCATGCTGCTCAATGTCAAGGCGGTCGTCGTCGCACTGGGTCTGGGCTGGATCGCGATGTGGCTGGTGCAACGCTGGCGCGGCCAAACCGCGTATCCACGAACCGCGGTGAGCATGGTTTTGTCGCGGTTTGTTTTCTGGCCGATTATCGCGGTCGGCCTTATTACCCTGTTTTTCTTTCCGGGCACGTTCAAGACCTTGGCACACGGCGCGGCCGGGGTGTTGATGCTCTCGGCTTTCATCGCCACCGCGTTCTGCACCGCATACATCGTCGGGCGAGAGGACGTATCGAAGTCACCGCATCTGCGCGGTTATCAGCGGTGGTACTGGGGAATTGCCATTTTAATGCTGGTGACGTTAATTTTTGTCGTCTTCCTGCATCTCGCACAACCCCGTTGGGCGCAAACAGTTTGGGGGCTTGTGGTCGAAGCGGTGCTGATCCTCGAGTTCGCCGCATACTGGGTGGTTCAAACTTTCGAGCTGTGGAATACGGCTGACCGCACGGAACTTCTCGCCCCAGCTACCCGGAATCAGACGAAGTATGTCTCAACGCTCGGGGAAGCGTTATCCGAGCTGGCTGAAGCATGGCGAAATCGTGGGGGGAAAAACGGTGGGGGGAAATTTTGGCCGTTTCTGTAGTGCGGGCCGGTCGCGGACGCATGGCCGTTCCGGCGCCAACGCAAACCGGCCTGCGGCGGTGGTAGGTGGGGTGTTCATCGGCGAGAGCGCGATGCCGCCCACTTCGGCCCCGCGTTACCTGCCGACGACGGCGATGATCCGCCACGGTTCGAACGGGGTCCAGGGCTGATTCTCACGTCTCGCCGAGCTGCGGTTGCGAGCGTAGGGCCGTTGATCAACGGCGTCGCTGGATCGGAACCATGAAGAACGTTGCGCTGGGGGAACCACCGCCCTTCTAGCTGCCCTGATGTGCCATGATGTCCAAGCTGTCAAGACTCAGGGGAGCAGCAGTGGATCTCAATTTTTCGATGGTCACACGACCGGTCGAGCGGCTGATCGCCACCGCGCAGAACGGGCTGGAGGTCTTGCGGCTGGGGGGCTTGGAAACCGGTACCGTGCCGTCGCCGTCCCAGACCGTCGAGAGCGTGCCGATGTACAAGCTGCGGCGGTATTTCCCGCCGGACAGCCGGCGCGGCCCATCGCCCGTCGGGCCGCCGGTGCTGATGGTGCACCCGATGATGATGTCGGCGGACATGTGGGACGTCACGCGCGACGAAGGCGCGGTGGGAATCCTGCACGCCCACGGGCTTGACCCCTGGGTCATCGACTTCGGCGAACCCGACAAGGTCGAGGGCGGCATGCGTCGTACCCTGGCCGACCACATCGTCGCGCTCAGCCAGGCCATCGATACGGTCCGGGACGCCACGGGCAGCGACATCCATCTGGTCGGCTACTCGCAGGGCGGCATGTGGTGCTACCAGGTAGCGGCCTACCGGCGCTCGAAGAGCCTGGCCAGCATCGTCACCTTCGGCTCACCGGTGGACACCCTGGCCGCCCTGCCGATGGGCATCCCCGCAAACTTCGCCGCGCCCGCCGCGAACTTCATGGCCGACCACGTCTTCAGCCGGCTGGCCATCCCGAGCTGGATGGCGCGCACCGGCTTTCAGATGCTCGACCCGCTCAAGACCGCTAAGGCGCGCGTCGACTTCGTGCGCCAGCTGCACGACCGCGAGGCGCTCCTTCCACGCGAGCAGCAGCGCCGGTTCCTCGAACGCGAGGGCTGGATCGCGTGGTCGGGCCCCGCGATCTCCGAACTGCTCAAGCAGTTCATCGCCCACAACCGGATGATGACCGGCGGGTTCGCCGTCAACGGTCAGATGGTCACCCTCACCGACATCACCTGCCCGGTGCTCGCCTTCGTCGGCGAGGTCGACGACATCGGGCAGCCGGCCTCCGTGCGCGGCATCCGGCGCGCCGCACCGGACGCGGAAGTCTACGAATCCACCATCCGCACAGGGCATTTCGGTTTGGTCGTCGGATCCAAGGCGGCGCAACAGAGCTGGCCGACCGTCGCCGAATGGGTGAAGTGGCTGTCCACCGGGGGTGGCAAACCGGACAGCATCGACCTGATGGCCGACCAGCCCGACGAGCACACCGACAGCGGGGTGGCGTTGAGCTCCCGGCTCGCGCACGGCCTCGGGGAGGCCTCCGAGGCGGCGGTGGGACTGGTGCGCGGCGCCGCCAACACCGTCGTCGCCGCCAACAAGTCCGTGCGAACCCTGGCCGTCGAGACGGCCCGCACGCTGCCACGCCTGGTCCGCCTGGGCCAGATCAACGACCACACCCGGATCTCGCTGGGCCGCATCATCGAAGAGCAGGCCCACGACGCGCCGCAGGGCGAATTCCTGTTGTTCGACGGCCGGGTGCACACCTACGACGCGGTCAACCGGCGCGTCAACAACGTCGTTCGCGGTTTGATCGCCGTCGGGGTGCGGCAGGGCGACCGGGTCGGCGTGCTGATGGAGACCCGGCCCAGCGCGCTGGTGGCCATCGCCGCGCTGTCCCGGCTCGGTGCCATCGCGGTGGTGATGCGGCCCGACGCCGACCTGGCCGCCTCGGTGCGGCTCGGGGGAGTCACCGAGCTGCTCACCGATCCCCCCAACCTCGAGGCGGTGCTGCGGTCCGACCGTCAGGGGCTGCGGCAGGTGCTGGTGCTCGGCGGCGGGGAGTCGCGGGATCTGCACCTGCCCGAGGATTCCGACGTCATCGACATGGAACAGATCGACCCGGACGCCGTCGAGTTGCCCGGCTGGTACCGCCCCAACCCGGGACTGGCCCGGGACCTGGCGTTCATCGCATTCAGCGCGGCCGGCGGCGAGCTGGTGGCCAGGCAGATCACCAACTACCGCTGGGCCGTCTCGGCATTCGGTACCGCCTCGACGGCCGCCCTGGACCGCCGCGACACCGTCTACTGCCTGACGCCGCTGCACCACGAGTCTGCGCTGCTGGTCAGCCTGGGCGGCGCCGTGGTCGGCGGCACCCGCATCGCGCTGTCGCGCGGCCTGGACCCGACCCGATTCGTGCAGGAGGTGCGCCAGTACGGCGTCACCGTGGTGTCCTACACCTGGGCCATGCTCCGCGAGATCGTCGACGACCCCGCGTTCGTGCTGCAGGGCAACCATCCGGTGCGGCTGTTCATCGGTTCCGGCATGCCGACCGGCCTGTGGGGGCGCGTCGTCGAGGCGTTCGCGCCCGCCCACGTCGTCGAGTTCTTCGCCACCACCGACGGGCAGGCGGTGCTGGCCAACGTGTCCGGCGCCAAGGTCGGCAGCAAGGGCCGCCCGCTGCCGGGCGCGGGACGGATCGAGCTGGGCGCCTACGACGCCGAGCACGACCTGATCCTGGAGAACGAGCGTGGCTTCGTGCAGATCGCCGAACCCAAGCAGGTCGGGGTGCTGCTCGCCGCGTCCAACGGCCCGATCGATCCGAGCGCCTCGGTCAAGCGCGGCGTGTTCGCCGCCGGCGACACCTGGATCTCGACCGAGTACCTGTTCTACCGCGACGATGACGGCGACTTCTGGCTGGCGGGCCGGCGCGGCTCGGTGGTGCGCACCGCGCGCGGCCTGGTCTTCGCCGAGCCCGTCACCGATGCGCTGGGTTGCATCAACGGCGTTGACCTCGCGGTGACCTACAACGTGCCGGTGGGGGACCACGAGGTGGCGGCGTCGGCGGTGACGCTGTTGCCGGGCGCCTCGATCACCGCGGCCGACCTGACCGAGGCCTTCGCCAAGATTCCGATCGGCCTGGGACCCGACATCGTGTGCGTGGTGCCGGAGATGAACCTCAGCGCCACGTTCCGGCCCACGGTCAGTGCCCTGCGGGCGGCGGGGATTCCGAAGGCCGGGCGCCACGTCTGGTACTTCGACGCCGACACCAACCAGTACCGCCGCCTGACCAGTGGGGTCCGTTCCGAACTCACCGGAGCGCAGTCATGATCGACGATGCGCTGCTGAGCATCCTGGTGTGCCCGGACGACCGTGGCCCGCTGGTGCTGGTGGGATCCGAACTGCTCTACAACCCGCGGCTGCGGCGCGCCTACCGCATCGAGGACGGCATCCCGGTGCTGCTCATCGACGAGGCCCGCGACGTCGACGACGACGAGCACGCCCGGCTCATGGCACAAGGCCGTCCGGCAGATCCCCGGTGAGGTAGCGCTGCAGGTTCGGCGCGATCGTCTGCGCGATCTGCTCGGGCGGCAGCGACGCGAACGGCTCCAGTCGCAGGATGTAGCGCGCCATCACCACGCCCACCAGCTGGGACGCGACGAACTGGACGCGGGTGGTGCCGCTTCCCGGCGGATTGTCCACGCGTGGGCCGATTTCCGCGGTGATCACGTCCTCGATGAACGTGCGGAACAGGTTGATCTCCTCGCCGGCCAGGATGGACCGCAGCGTGGCGATGAACGCCGCACCGATCTCGGAATCCCACAGCGGCAACAACATTGACGGGATGCGATAGCCGAGATCGTCAACCGGCATCTCGCGCAACTGGCCGATGATGTCCATCGGATCGATCGGGATGTGCACGGCCGCCGCGAACAGCTTTTCCTTCGTGCCGAAGTAGTGATGCACCAACGCCGAATCCACCCCGGCCGCCGCGGCCACTGCGCGGATCGAAGTGTTGCGAATCCCATTGCGCGCGAACAGTTCCCGGGCGTTATCGAGGATGCGTTCGCGGGTGCCGGAGTTGCCGGCCGGTCGCCCCCGCCGCCGCCCGGCGCTGGCGGCCGTCATGCTATGGCGTCCGCCGCCGCAGCGTGGCAGCGGCCAGGCACAACGCCGCCAGGGCGAAGCCGAGCACCACGACGATGTCGCGCACCGCGATGGACGTCAGTTCCGGGTGCGAACCCACCTGCTGCAACGCCTCCAGCGCGTAGCTGGCCGGCAGCACATTGCTGATCCATTGCAGCCAGTGTGGCATCAGCGCCCGCGGCACGATGATGCCGGCCAGCAGTAGCTGCGGCACCATCACCAGCGGGATGAACTGGACGGCCTGAAATTCGGTGCGGGCGAACGCGCTACACAGCAGGCCGAGGCCGACGCCCAGCACCGCGTTGACGATCGCGATCACGAACACCCAATACCAGGCGCCCGCCGTGTCGAAGCCGAGGAACCAGAACGACACGATGCACGCCAGCGTCGCTTGCGCCGCGGCGGCGATGGAGAAGGCGGTGCCGTACGCGATCAGCAGGTCGAGCCGGCGCAGGGGAGTGGTCAGAATTCGCTCCAGCGTCCCCGAGGCCCGCTCGCGCTGCATGGTGATCGCCGTGATGATGAACATCACGAACAGCGGGAACAGGCCGAGCAGAATCAGGCAGGCGTTGTTGAACGGGGTCGGGCCGCCGGGGCGGTGCGGGGCGTTCTGGAACATGAAATACATCAGGCTGATCACCAGAACCGGCACGAACAGGATCATCGCGACGCTGCGGTGATCGGCGACCAACTGGCGCAGGATCCGCGCCGTGGTGGCGGTGTAGCCGCGCAGGCTCAGCCCGCTTCGCGCATGGTGCTGCGCTTGATGATGGACAGAAACGCGTCCTCCAGTGACGTGCATCCGGTGTCCTCTCTCAGTTGGGACGGGGTGGTGTGGGCGACCAACCGGCCGTCGCGCATCAGCAGCAGGTCGCCGCAGTGGTCGGCTTCGTCCATCACGTGGCTGGAGACCAGCAGCGTGGTCCCGGTGCGGGCCAGCTCGGCGAACTGCTCCCAGAGGTCCGCGCGCAGCACCGGGTCCAGGCCCACGGTGGGCTCGTCGAGCACCAGCAGGTCGGGCTGGCAGACCAGCGCGCACGCCAGCGATACCCGGGTGCGCTGGCCGCCGGAAAGGTTGCCGCACAGGGCGGTTCGGTGATCGGTCAGCCCGACACGGTCGATGGCGGCGTCGGCGGCCTGGCCGTCGAACCCGTACAGCGCCGCGAAATAGCGGACGTTGTCCACGATCCGCAGGTCGTTGTAGATGGTCGGGTCCTGCGGGAGGTACCCGATCCGGTGGCGCAGTTCGGCGCTGCCGGCCTCCTTGCCGAGAACGGTGACGGTGCCCTTCGAGACGATCTGGGTGCCGACGATGCAGCGGATCAGTGTGGTCTTGCCGCAGCCGGACGGCCCGAGCAGGCCGGTGATGCTGCCCGTGGCGATCTGCACGGAGAAGTCGTGCAGAGCTGGGCGTTTGCCGCGGACGACGCGCAGGTGATCGATGTGTACCGCCGAGACCGGGGGGCCGGCAATTAATTCATCATGGGATGAACTCATCATGCGATGAATAATCGTCCCGTCGCGCGGCGTTGTCAAGGTCGACATTGAGAGCCACGCAGTCACCGATGTGGTGACGTGAGAAATCGCTAGCGCCGGCGCCAGCGCATTGCGGAATCGCCGCGTGGTCGCAACGCGGCGTGGGCGGGCGGTGCCGGTGAGCTAGTTGAAGCGTTCGCCGGTGGCGGGGCGGCGCTGCGGCAGATGTCCGTGCACGCCTTCGGCGTAGGCGGTCTCGGCGTGCTGGGTGAGGTCGACACCGGTGGTCTCGTCTTCGGCGCTGACCCGGAAACCCATCAGCCGGTCGATGACCTTGCCCAGCACGAACGTCATGGCGAACGCGTAGAGCGCGACGACCGCGATCGCCAGCGCCTGCTTGCCCAGCTGGCCGAAGCCGCCCCCGTAGAACAGACCTCGCGGGCCCGCCGTCATCACCGCGGTGGCGAACAGGCCGATCAGCGACACCCCGACCACGCCGCCGACGAAGTGCACGCCCACCACGTCGAGCGAATCGTCATAGTTGAAGCGAAGTTTCGCGCCCACCGCGAACGCGCACACGACGCCCGCCGCCAGCCCGACGACCGTCGCGCCGAGCGTGTTGACCGTCCCGCAGGACGGGGTGATGGCGACCAGGCCGGCGACCACGCCCGATGCCGCACCGAACGTGGTGGGCCGGCCGTCGCGGATCTGCTCGACCGACAGCCAGCCGAGCATGCCCAGGCACCCGGCGACCAACGTGTTGAGGAAGATGGCCGCGGCAGTTCCGTTGGCGGCCAACGCGGAACCGGCGTTGAACCCGAACCAGCCGAACCACAGCAGCCCGACACCGACGAACAGCAGCGGCAGATTGTGCGGCCGCATCGCGTCCTTCTTGAAGCCGATGCGCGGCCCGAGCACCAGCGCCAGCGCCAGGGCGGAAGACCCGGAGACGATCTCGACCACGAGCCCGCCGGCATAGTCGAGGACGCCCAGCTTGGCCAGCCAGCCATCCGGCCCCCAGACCCAGTGCGCGACAATCGAATACACCGCGATCGTCCACACCGGGACGAAGACCATCCAGGCGGCGAACTTGGCGCGGTCGGCGATCGCGCCGCTGACCAGGGCGGCCGTGATGATCGCGAACGTCAACTGGAACGTGGCGAACAGCAGTTCGGGGACCGTGCCGTGGGCGGTATCGGGGGTGATGCCCAGCATGCCGAAATGCCGGAGGCTGCCGACGAGCCCGCTGCCCCCACCCGCGGAGAACGCGATGGTGTAGCCGACCAGCAGCCAGGACACCGTCACCAGCGGGATGGAGATGAAGCTCATCATGATCATGTTGAGCACACCGGTGGTGCGGACCATGCCGCCGTAGAAGATCGCCAGGCCGGGGGTCATCAGCAGGACCAGTGCGGTGCTGGCCAGCAGCCACGCGGTGGCGGCGGGATCGATCGCATGCATGAGGGGCTCCTTCTCGCGGCCCTGAGGTCACGGGACACCGGGATACTGCCATGTTCGGCCTGCCGGTAGGTTCGTTGGGTTGAAGAAAAGAGGATTCAGGATCTGATGTGGTCGAGGCTCGAGGACGATTTCGCGAAGGCGTGGCTGCGGCCCAGCTGTTAGTCGACCCGGTCGAGGCCGCGCGCCGGTTACTGGGCGCCACCCTCACCGCGCGTGGTGTGAGCGGGATCGTCGTCGAGGTCGAGGCCTACGGGGGAGTGCCCGACGGTCCCTGGCCGGACGCCGCCGCGCACTCGTACAAGGGCCTGCGCGCCCGCAATTTCGTGATGTTCGGGCCCCCGGGGCGGCTTTACACCTACCGCAGCCACGGCATCCACGTCTGCGCCAACGTCTCGTGCGGACCCGACGGCACCGCCGCCGCGGTCTTGCTGCGCGCCGCCGCCATCGAGGACGGCACCGACGTCGCGCGCGCCCGCCGCGGCGAGTTGGTGCACACCGCCGCCCTGGCGCGCGGCCCGGGCAACCTGTGCTCGGCCATGGGAATCACCATGGAGGACAACGGCATTGACCTGTTCGCTGGTGACAGCCCGGTGACGCTGGAACTGCACGAACCGCTGACCGCGACGGCCGGCCCCCGGGTCGGCGTCAGCCAGGCCGCCGACCGGCCGTGGCGGTTGTGGCTGCCCGGCCGCCCGGAGGTCTCGGCGTACCGGCGCAGCCCTCGCGCCGCCGCGCCGGGCGACAGCGACTAGCCGAACCGATTTCGGGTGGAAGGATCTTGGATCATGGGCGACATGATCATCGACGAGCTGGGCTGGCGCGGACTGATCGCGCAGTCCACCGACCTCGATGCGCTGACCGCCGAGGCGCAGCGCGGGCCGATGACGGTGTACGCCGGCTTCGACCCCACCGCGCCCAGCCTGCACGCCGGACACCTGGTGCCGCTGCTTGCGCTGCGCCGGTTCCAGCGCGCCGGCCATCGCCCGATCGTGCTCGCCGGCGGGGCCACCGGCATGATCGGCGACCCGCGCGACGTCGGCGAGCGCACGCTCAACGAGGCGGACACCGTCGCCGAGTGGACCGAGCGGATCGGCGGGCAGCTGCGGCGCTTCGTCGATTTCGACGAATCACCCACCGGCGCCGTCGTTGTCAACAACCTGGACTGGACCCGCCCGCTGTCGGCGATCGAATTCCTTCGCGACCTCGGCAAGCACTTCTCGGTCAACGTGATGCTGGACCGCGACACCGTCCGGCGGCGCCTCGAGGGCGACGGCATCTCCTACACCGAGTTCAGCTACATGCTGTTGCAGGCCAACGACTACGTCGAGCTGCACCGGCGCTACGGCTGCACGCTGCAGATCGGCGGCTCCGATCAGTGGGGCAACATCGTCGCCGGCGTCCGGCTGGTGCGCCAGCAGCTCGGCGCGTCGGTGCACGCGCTGACCGTGCCGCTGGTGACCGCCGCCGACGGCACCAAGTTCGGCAAGTCCACCGGCGGCGGCAGCCTGTGGCTGGACCCCGAGCTGACCACGCCGTATGCCTGGTACCAGTACTTCTTCAACACCGCCGACGCCGACGTGGTCCGGTACCTGCGCTGGTTCACCTTCTTGACCGCCGACGAGCTCGCCGAGCTGGAGCGGGCGACGGCCGAGCGGCCCCAGCAGCGCGCCGCCCAGCGGCGGCTGGCGCGCGAACTGACCGTGCTGGTGCACGGGGAGGCGGCCACCGAGGCCGTCGAGCACGCCAGCCGGGCCTTGTTCGGGCAGGGCGAGCTGGACCGCCTGGACGAGGCCACGCTGGCAGCGGCGCTGCGCGAGACATCGGTCGCCGAGCTCAAACCCGGTGGCCCCGACGGGATCGTCGACCTGCTGGTGGCCAGCGGCCTGTCCGAGAGCAAGAAGGCCGCGCGGCGCACCGTCGGCGAGGGCGGCGTCTCGGTCAACAACGTCCGCGTCGACAGCGAGGAGTGGGCGCCGCAACCGTCCGACTTCCTGCACGGCAAATGGCTGGTGCTGCGCCGCGGCAAACGCACCGTCGCCGGGGTCGAGAAGGTCTAGCCCGGCTAGCCCGTTCGGCGCCGGAACGACGTGCGCAAAACGCGTGCGTGCACAGATCTTTACCTCACCGTGTCATTGACGTGACCCTCGGCGACCACTGTTGTCACGGTGATTTTTGCGACGCGTGTGCGGTCGACCGTCCTGCCGATTCTGGGGGTGATCACCGGCCTGGTGTCGCTGGCCGCGGTCCTGTCGGCGCCCATCCGCGCCGACATGCTGGGCAACGCCTTCCTGTCGGCGCTGACGAACGCCGGGATCACCTACAGCCAACCGGCCACCACCACGGCGATGGGACAGTCGGTGTGCCCGATGCTGTTCGAGCCCGGCGGGTCGTTCGACGACGTGACCTCCAAGATGGCCGAGGGCAACGGATTGTCATACGAGATGGCGGGCAAGTTCACCATCGTCGCGATCGCGACCTACTGTCCGGCGGTGATCGCGCCGCTGCTGGGCAACCGGCTGCAAAGCTAGGCGCGGGGTTGCCCGTATTCTCGGCTGCGTGGTCGACGACAGGCAGCGCGGCGAACGGCGGGGGCGGCCGGCATCCAACGGCTGGTCGGGTCCGGGCCGTGCGCGCCCGGCCCAGCCGCAGGCCGGCGCACGCCGGGATGCCCAGGCCGATCGCGCGCCGCACGACGGGCCGCCGATACCGCCCGGTGTGGAAGCCAAGCAGCTGGCACCCGACATCCGCCGCGAACTGAGCACCCTGGACCGCGCCACCGCCGACGCGGTGGCGCGCCACCTGGTGGCCGCGGGCGAACTGCTCGACGAGGACCCCGAGGCCGCTCTGCGGCACGCCCGGGCGGCGCGCGCCCGGTCCAGCCGGATCGCCACCATCCGGGAAGCGGTCGGCATCGCGGCCTACCACTGCGGCGACTGGGCGCAGGCGCTCGCGGAGTTGCGCGCGGCCCGCAGGATGGGCAGCAAGTCCTCGCTGCTGGCCCTGATCGCCGATTGCGAACGCGGACTCGGCCGCCCGGAGCGGGCGATCGAACTCGCGCGCGGACCGGAGGCCGCCGAGCTCAGCGGGGACGACGCCGATGAGCTGCGCATCGTCGCGGCCGGGGCGCGCGCGGACCTGGGCCAGCTGGAACAGGCGCTCACCGTGCTGTCCACACCGCAGCTGGATCCGACCCGCACCGGCACGACGGCGGCGCGGTTGTTCTACGCCTACGCGGACACGCTGCTGGCGCTCGGCCGTGGGGACGAGGCGCTGCAATGGTTCCTGCACTCCGCGGCCGCGGACGTCGACGGCGTCACCGATGCCGAAGACCGGGTCAGTGAACTCGGCTGATGACCGAGCCGAATCACACCAAAACCCTTGCGCAGCAATATGACTGCCTGCTGATCGATCTGGACGGCACGATGTTTCGCGGCCGCCGGCCCACCGAGGGCGCGGTGCAGGCGCTGGCCGAGGTGCGTAGCCGCGCGTACTTCGTCACCAACAACGCGTCGCGCAGCGCCGACGAGGTCGCCGCGCACCTGACCGACCTGGGCTTCACCGCCGTCGCCGACGACGTCGCCACCAGCGCGCAAAGCGCGGCGCGGCTGCTGGCCGACCAGTTGCCGCCCGGCTCGCCGGTGCTGATCGTGGGCACCGAGGCCCTGGCCAACGAAATCACGGCCGTCGGACTGCGCGCGGTGCGCAGCTACGACGACGACCCGGCCGCCGTCGTGCAGGGTCTGTCCCAGACCATCGGGTGGCGGGAGCTGGCCGAGGCGGCGCTGGCCATCCGGGCCGGCGCGCTGTGGGTTGCGTCCAACGTCGACCTGACCCTGCCCACCGAGCGCGGACTGCTGCCCGGCAACGGATCGTTCGTGGCCGCACTGCGGGCGGCCACCGGCGGCGAGCCTCAGGTCGCGGGCAAGCCGGCGCCGGGGCTGCTGCGGGATGCCGCGGCCCGCGGCGACTTTCACGCCCCGCTGGTGATCGGGGACCGGCTCGACACCGACATCGAGGGCGCCAACGCAGCCGAGCTGCCCAGCCTGATGGTGCTCACCGGGGTCAATTCCGCGCGGGACGCGGTGTACGCCAAGCCCGCCCAGCGCCCCACCTATATCGGCCGCGACCTGCGCTCGCTGCACACCGACGGCGAGTCGCTCGCGGTCGGGCCGCAGCCGGGCTGGCGGGTCGAGGTCGCGGACACGACGATCACCGTCAGCGGCGACGGGTCGGACGGCGGGGACGGCCTGTCGATAGTCAGGGCGGTCGCGGCCGCGGTGTACGGCGCGGCGGGCTCCGACGCGGACTCGGACGCGGACTCCGAGGCGCTGCGGATCGAGGCCGCCGACGACGGGGCGCGCGCCGCGCTGCAACGCTGGTCTTTGGTGCGAACCGACTGACGGGTGACTAGCGTAGTAACGCGATGACTATCGATCCCGATGAGATTCGCGCTGAAATCGACGCCCTGCTCGCCCGGCTTCCCCAGCCTGGGGACACCGAAGACCCCGAGAAGGTGCCGTCGCTCGACGAGCTCGAAGAGATAGCGCGCCGCCTTTCCGAAGCGCACGACGTGCTGCTGGCCGCGCTGGAGTCGGCGGAGAAGGGCTGAGTGCGCGGATGTCGCGACGCGCCCGCGTTGACGCCGAGCTGGTCCGGCGCGGCCTGGCCCGGTCCCGTCAGCAGGCCGCCGAGTTGATCGGCGCGGGGAAGGTGAGCATCGACGGGATGCCGGCGCGCAAGCCGGGCACCGCCGTAGCCGTCACCGCCGCCCTGACCGTCGCCGAGGACGGCGAACGCGGCTGGGTCTCGCGCGGAGCGCACAAGCTCATCGGGGCGCTGGACGCCTTTGAGATTTCCGTCGCGGGCCGCCGCTGCCTGGACGCCGGCGCGTCGACGGGTGGCTTCACCGAAGTCCTGCTGGACCGCGGCGCCACCGAGGTGGTCGCCGTCGACGTGGGATACGGCCAGCTGGCGTGGTCGCTGCGCAGTGATGCTCGGGTGGTCGTCGTCGAGCGGACGAACGTTCGCGACCTGGCGCCCGACGCGATCGGCGGACGCGCCGACCTCGTGGTCGCTGACCTGTCGTTCATTTCGCTGTCCACGGTGTTGCCGGCGCTGGCTGGATGTGCCGCACCCGACGCGGATATCGTTCCCATGGTGAAGCCGCAGTTTGAGGTGGGCAAGGGCCTGGTCGGTGCCGGGGGTGTGGTGCACGACCCGGGCCTGCGCGCCGACGCGGTACTGACGGTCGCCGGCCGTGCGGGCGAGCTCGGCTGGCACACGGTCGGCGTCACCGCCAGCCCGCTGCCGGGTCCGTCGGGCAATGTCGAGTATTTCCTGCGGCTGCGCGCCCAGACCGATCGGCCGCTGGCCGGCGACGAGCTGGTGAACGCGGTGCGGTGCGCGGTGGAAAGCGGGCCACAGTGAACGCACACGCGCCGCGCACCGTGCTGATGGTGGCCCACACCGGCCGAGACGAGGCCGCCGAGACCGCGCGGCGCGTGCAGAAAGTGCTGGGCGACAACGGAATCGAGCTTCGGGTGCTGTCCGCCGAGGCCGTCGACAAGGGACCGATGCACCTGGCCCCCGATGACATGCGTGCCCTGGGTATCGAGATCGAGGTGGTCAACGCCGACCCGCAGGCCGCCGATGGCTGCGAACTGGTGCTGGCGCTGGGCGGCGACGGCACGTTCCTGCGGGCCGCCGAACTGGCCCGTAACGCCAACATCCCGGTGCTCGGCGTCAACCTGGGCCGCATCGGATTCATGGCCGAGGCCGAGGCCGAAGCCATCGATCGGGTGCTGGAACATGTTGTCGCACAAGATTACCGAGTGGAGAACCGGTTGACGCTCGACGTGATCGTGCGTCACGGCGGCGACGTTTCCGTGCACGGGTGGGCGCTCAACGAAGTCAGCCTGGAAAAAGGTCCCCGGCTGGGCGTGCTCGGGGTGGTGCTCGAAATCGACGGGCGCCCGGTGTCGGCGTTCGGCTGCGACGGCGTGCTGGTGTCCACACCCACCGGGTCCACCGCCTACGCGTTCTCCGCCGGCGGCCCCGTGCTGTGGCCGGACCTCGAGGCAATCCTGGTGGTACCCAACAACGCTCACGCGCTGTTCGGCCGCCCCATGGTTACCAGCCCGGACGCAACCATCGCGATCGAGATCGAGGCCGACGGGCACGACGCCCTGGTGTTCTGCGACGGCCGGCGCGAAATGTTGATCCCGGCCGGCAGCCGGCTGGAGGTAAAACGTTGCGACACACCGGTGAAGTGGGCCCGGCTGGACAGCGCCCCGTTCACCGACCGGCTGGTGCGCAAATTCCGGTTGCCGGTGACCGGGTGGCGCGGGAACTGACGACTCCGACGCAGGTGCTGACTGAATGCTGACCGAAATCCGCATCGAGTCGCTCGGTGCCATCAGTGCCGCGATCGGGGAGTTCGACCGCGGCCTGACCGTGCTGACAGGCGAGACCGGTACCGGCAAGACCATGGTGGTGACCGGGTTGCACCTGCTCGGCGGTGCCCGCGCGGACGCCACCCGGGTGCGGTCCGGGGCCGACCGGGCGATCGTCGAAGGCCGGTTCACCACAACCGATCTCGACGAGGCCGTGAACGTCAAGCTGGACGACATGCTGGACGCGTCGGGCGCCGAACGTGACGAGGACGGCAGCGTGATCGCGCTGCGCTCGGTCAGCCGCGACGGACCGTCGCGCGCCTACCTGGGTGGCCGCAGCGTGCCGGCCAAGTCGCTGGGCGACTTCACCGCCGGGCTGCTGACCCTGCACGGGCAGAACGACCAGCTGCGGCTCATGCGGCCCGAGGAGCAGTGCGGCGCGCTGGACCGGTTCGCCAAGGCCGGCCCCGCACTGGAGCGCTACTGCAAACTGCGCGACGCCTGGGTGTCGGCGCGGCGCGACCTCCTCGACCGCCGCAACCGGATGCGTGAGCTGGCGCTCGAGGCCGACCGGCTGAACTTCGCCCTCAACGAGATCGACGCCGTGGACCCGCAACCCGGCGAGGACGACGCCCTGGTCGCCGAGATCCTGCGGCTCTCCGAACTGGACACCCTGCGCGAGGCCGCCGCCGGGGCCCGTGCGGCCCTGTCGTCGGATGAGGCGGACGGCTCCGGATTCTGCGCGACCGACAGCCTGGGAAAGGCAAGGGCCGCACTGGAATCGACGGACGACGCGAAGCTGGTGGCGCTGGCCGCCCAGCTCGACGAGGTGCTGACCGTGGTCGTCGACGCGGCCGGTGAGCTGGCCGGCTTCCTGGAGGAGCTGCCGGTCGACGCCAGCGCGCTGGAATCCAAACTGGCCCGGCAGGCCGAACTGCGCACGCTGACCCGCAAGTACGCGGCCGACATCGACGGGGTGCTCGCCTGGGCCCGGGAGTCGCGGGAACGGTTGGCCCAACTCGACGTCTCCGAGGAGGGGCTGGCGTCCCTGGCGGCCCGGGTCGACGAGCTCGCGCGTGAATTGGCCCAGGCCGCAGTCGATCTCAGCAACATCCGGCGCAAGGCCGCCAAGCGGCTCGCCAAGGAGGTCACCGCCGAGCTGTCCGGGCTGGCGATGGCCGACGCGCAGTTCAGCATCGACGTCTCTGTCGATACCGCGTCGGCCGCCGATGACGCGGCGACACTCACGCTTCCGTCCGGCGAGCCGGCCCGCGCCGGTGCCGACGGCATCGACCAGGTGGAGTTCGGCTTCGCCGCCCACCGCGGGATGGACCAGCTGCCGCTGGCCAAGAGCGCCTCCGGTGGCGAGCTGTCCCGGGTGATGCTGGCGCTGGAAGTGGTGCTGGCCGCCTCGCGCAAAGAGACAGTGGGCACCACGATGGTGTTCGACGAGGTCGACGCCGGGGTGGGCGGCCGGGCGGCCGTGCAGATCGGCCGGCGGCTGGCGCGGTTGGCGCGCACCCACCAGGTCATCGTGGTGACGCACCTGCCGCAGGTCGCGGCGTACGCCGACGTGCACCTGGTGGTGCACGGCGCGGGGCCGAAGG
>NZ_LZKI01000191.1 GCF_001672755.1 Mycobacterium colombiense
AGCCACGTCGACAACCGGTGCGGCTCCAGCGCCTCACCACCGAAGACCACCGTCTGCAACTTCAGCTGCTCACCCAACTCGGGCGCCAACGCATCGGCGCTCTGCAACGCATAGAACGCCGACGGGGTCTGGCTCAGCACGTTCACGCCTTCGGCAACCAGCAAGGCGTGCAGTTCTTCTGGCGATCGGACGACGTCGTCGGGAACGATCACCAGCCGCCCGCCGTGCAGCAGCGCGCCGAAGATCTCCCAGACCGAGAAGTCGAAAGCCAGTGAATGGCACTGCGTCCAGACCTCGCCCGGGCTCAGTTGAGCATCGATCGCTTCCAAGAGTTGGGTGACATTGCGGTGGGTGACCGCCACTCCCTTGGGAACACCGGTCGAGCCCGAGGTGTAGATGATGTACGCGACGCTGTCCGCGGTCGGCACCGGCAGGCCGGTGGTAGGTTGGGTGCGCACGGCGGGGTCGTCGATGTCGACGATCAGCCCGTCGAACCCGTCCAGCCGCGAGCGCACCTCGGCGGTGGTCACCGCCGCG
>NZ_LZKI01000192.1 GCF_001672755.1 Mycobacterium colombiense
CCCCTCGCGGCGACGCTCGCCGATCTGCACCGCGACGGGACAGCCAACCGGCTTACCCTCGGGGGACTCGATGAGGAGGACGTGACCACGTACGTCGCAGAGGCAGGTTACGACGACGAGGAACTCGCGCACGCACTGGCCTCCGTTACGGGTGGTAACCCCTTCTTCCTCATCGAGGCCCTGCGCCATGTCGACGAGAGCGGCGGCGTGTGGGACCAGAGCACTCTGCCCCAGGGCGTGCGGGAAGCGGTGAGCCGCAGGCTTTCTCGGCTTCCGGCCGAGACCAACAAGGCCCTTGCGGCGGCCGCGGTCGTCGGTAGCCGGTTTGCCCTGGAGCTGGTCGAGCAGGTGGTCGGAAGCGACCTCGTCGACGCGTTCGACGAAGCGCGCCAAGCCGGCATCGTCATTGAGGAGCCCGGCGGCTACTACCGGTTCAACCACGCCATCGTCCGGCAATCACTGCTGGCCGAGCTGGCGTCGGTGCGGCGCATGCGATTGCACCAGCGGATCGCCGCGACCCTCGAGAATCTGCCCGGCGCCAACGACGAGCTGCTCGCCGAGCTTGCTCACCATTATTTCGAATGTGCTTGGGCCGGAAACGCAGCCAAGGCCGTCCTCTACTGCCGGCGCGCCGCGGATCAGGCGATGGCGCGACTCGCCTACGAAGGTGCGGCGGACCTCTACCACCAGGCCCTGCACGCGCTCGAGGAGATCGACGACGAGCTGCCCGACCGCGACGAGCAGACCGCGGAGCTGTTGATCGCGCGTTGCGAGGCTCTGTTGGCCGCGGGCGACGTGGCTTCGGCGGCGGGCGCGGTATCCCAATTGCAGCTAGCGACAGTTGATTCGGCGCGGCTGGCGGCATGGGCGACATGCTTCGACGGCCAACTCTCGATGCTGGTGCACCCCGAGCGGCTGGACGAGGTCGAGGCCGCTCTGGGCGCGGCCGCGGCCAAACTGGCCGAACTGGACGACGCCGCCGGAGAAGCCATGGCGCACACCGTGCGGGCGGCCTGCCTCAATCGTCTGGGACGAATCGGTGACTGCGAGGTCGCGCTGGACGACGCGCTGACAGCGGCGCGGCGAGCGCGTGAACACCGCCGAGTGAACGCGGTTTTGGCGGGAGCGCCGCTCGCAGCGCTGTGGGGCCCAAACCCGGTTCCGCGGGCGGGCGGGCGGTGTCTCGATGTGGTGCGGCTGTTGCGGATCACCACCGACTCCCCCGCCGTCGAGGCCACTTCGACCCGATGCCAGGCCGTGCTGGAGGCCTTTCGCGGTCGCGCAGCCGCGGCCCGGCGGATGATCGAATCGGCTCGGCGCACGGTCACCGAGCTCGGCCTGCGCCATGCGCTGCTCGAGGTCGAGCAGTCCGCCGGTATCGTCGAACTCATCGTCGACGACCCGGCCGCCGCTGAGCCGCATCTACGTAAGGCCTACAACGGCTTTCGCAGGATGGGCCTGGACGCCGATACCGCCGAGACCGCCGCGCTGCTGGGCCGGGGATGTCTTGCGCTGGATCGAGATGACGAGGCTCGTGAATTGTGCGCGGAGAGTGAGCGTCTCGCCGGGCACGCGCTGAAGGCGTCGATCGCGTGGCGGACGCTTCGGGCACATCTGCTGGCCCGCGACAACGATTACGACGCGGCCCGACGGGTTGCCTCAGAGGCAGTCGCTTTGGCCGAGCGCACCGACGCCCTGGTCGATCATGGCGACGCATGTTTCACGCTGGCAACGGTGTTGGGCGCCGCCGGCGATGCGGCCGGGGCCCGAGCCGCCGCCCAGCAAGCGGTCGACCTGTATGAGCGGAAAGGTGCTGCGACGCTTGCGGACATGGCGCGGGCCGTTCTCGGCGAGCCAGCTGAGCCGCCGACCCCGGCTCCTTCCGAGGTGCCCGTTGTCGAGCTGGACAGCGAATGCGTGCGGGTGGGTGAACGCGTGATGGCCGCTGTTCATCGTAAGGACTGGGATGAGTTCGAGCGGCTGTTCGCCCCAAATGTCTCCATCGATAATCGGCGGAAGATCGTCGGCGTTGACCACCCGTCTGACGCAATGCGGCGTGAGACGAGGCGTGAACTCGAGGCCGGCGTCACGCGTATCAACCATGTCATGATCGCTGCACGAGGCGAGCGGCTGGCTCTGTCTCGATTGATCACGAGTGCTGTCGACAAGAGTCCGGGAGCGCCGCACGACGAGCTTCTCCAGCTATACGCCATTGATGAGAATGGTCAAGTCGTGCGACAGGTGTGGTTCGACGTCGAAGACATGGACGCAGCGATGGCCGAACTCGACGCGGCCTACGCGCGTCTCGAGCACGAGCATTCGCAAACGCATCATCTGGAAAATGCCGCGACGGTCGCATACGAGCGCCTGCACGCCTATTTCAAGGCCCGCAACTGGGACGCGATAACCGAGCTACTCACCGACGACTATTGCGGCGACGATCGTCGTTCGGTGGTAGGTTCCGGGATCCGACGCGGCCCGGCTGCTGCGATCGAAGACTACCGGTCGGCCGCCGAAATACAGGTGACGGATGCGAGTTCGGAGACCGTTGCAACCCGCGGGGCGCGCTTGGCCCTCACCCGTGCCCGCTACGCGCGAAGCGCTTTGGAATCGGAGACATTCCGCGTCGACTTTCTCCAAATCGTCGAACTCGACGCCGACGAACGGATCGCGGCGATGGCCGCGTTCGACCTCGACGACTTCGACGCTGCCATCGCCGAGCTCGATGCCCGGTATCTCGCCGGCGAAGCGGCGGCGCACGCGCACACGTGGTCGGTGATCACGTCGACGTACGCCTCGATCAGGCGGCACGAATTCCCCGCGCTGACGGCCGATTGCGCGACTATGGACCATCGGCGGACCGCCGCGTTTGCGCCCGGTGAACTTCCCGCACGCATCCGTGCCGGTTGGGACATCGGGCAAGAGATCCGGCCGTACGTCGCGGTTGTACACCGGTTGACCGATCTCGGAGCGGTCTGCAGCGCTGCGTCGCATGGCGTTTCGCAAGAGGGCGTCGACGCCGAATGGCGGCAACTTGCCCTTTCGACGGTTGAGGGCGACATGGTCAACCGCTGCGAGATGTTCGACGAGGCCGACCTCGACTCCGCGATCGGAAGACTCGAACAGCTCAGCCGGCCGGCATCGCGATTGGAAAACACGGCCGCGCGCGTGTTCGAGCACGTCTGGTCGCACTTCGCGGCTCGGGACTGGGAAGCCATGGCTCAAACGGTCGCCGACACCTACGTGGGAACCGATCACCGACGAATCGTCAGTGCCGAAACTCAGCACGGTCGGGAGGAAGTGATCAGAGACCTGCAGGCGGCTGCGGAAGTCGGATTCTCGATCTCCATGGTAGACGCGATTGCAATCCGCGGAGAACGTCTGGTGCTCGCACGAACCCGCGCCGCCGGCACCGACCCCGGCGCGATCCAGAACGATGCCCTGAACGTGGTCGAGATCGACGCCGACGACCGGATCGCGAAGGTCGTCTCGTACGACCTCGAACACATCGATGCCGCCGTAGCCGAAGTCGATGCCCACTACCTCGCCGGCGAAGCGGCGGCCCACGCGCGCACGTGGTCGGCCGTAGCCCGTAGTTACGCCGCGCTCAACCGACACGAATTGCCGTTGACCACAGCGGACTGCGTCAACGTCGACCACCGACGGGAGACCGCGTTCGGGCCCGGGGATGTGAACGATTACATCCGCGCGGGGTTGGACGCGAAGCAAAACATCAACGTCTACGTTGAGCGAGTGCATCGGCTGGACGACGCCGGAGCAATCGTCACCTACGCGGCGCATGAGACTTCGCGAGAGGGCTTGCGTGCAGAGTGGCGTGGGATCGCCGTTTTCACGGTCGAAGGCGACATGATCAACCGCACTGAGGTTTTCGACGACTCGGATGTCGACACCGCGATCGCGAAGTTCGAGCAGCTGACCCGGCCGGCAGCGCAGTTGGAAAATGTGGCAAGCCGTGTGAACAAACGGTTCCAGGCGTGTTTCGAGGCCCGTGACTGGGAGGGGCTGACTCAAGGCCTGGCCGACAACGTTTCACACGACGATCGCCGGCGGATCGTCGGTATGGGATTGCGGCAAGGCCGGGACGCCATGACTGCCGAGGCACGGGCACTTGTGGCGATCGGCGTTACGAACGCAACCTCGGATGTCATCGCTATCCGCGGTCAGCGCCTCGTCTGCAGCCGGATCCGAACTTCGGGCCGCGACCAGCGTCCCGAGGCCTTCCACACTGACGCTTTCGAAGTTGTCGAGATCGACGCGGACGAGCGGATCGTGACACGTGTAGTGTTCGACGTCGACGATTTCGATGCCGCCATCGCAGAGCTTGATGCGCGCTACCTCGCCGGGGACAAACCGTTGGAGAACACGGCGAGCCAAGTGTACGACCGCGTGAACGCAAACTTCACGACCCGCGACTGGGACTCCATGGCAAATATCATGGCGGAGAACATGATCAACGACGATCGTCGACACACAGTGAACTCCGGAATCCGACGCGGCCGCGATGTCGAGATCGCGAACGGTCAAGCCTTCGCAAAACTCGGCGGCGAGAAGATCACAGCGACCGTCGTCGCCACCCGCGGCGAGCGCCTCGCGATGTGTCGTACGTCCATCGTTGGGCAGGGTTCACAGTCTGAGGCATTTCGTCTCGCGTTTCTCAGCGTCGTTGAGATCGACACCAGCGAGCGGTTAGCAGCTCATGTCGCGTTCGACACCGACGACTTCGATGCCGCCGTCGCCGAACTCGAGGCGCGTTACCTCGCCGGCGAAGCGTCGTCCCACGCCAGCACCTGGTCGGCGATCACCCGGGCCTACGCCGCGCTCAATCAGCGTCAGCAGCCGAGGACAACACCAGATTGGGTGAATATCGACCACCGACGAGGGCCGTCCTTCGCGCCTGGTGAATTGCCTTCCCTGCTGGCCAACTGGAACGCCACGCATGAATTTCGCAATTACATCGAGGCGGCGCATCAGCTGAGCGACCTAGGGGCTGTGGTCACCTCCGTGACGCATGAAACGTCCGAGGACGGCTTCAAAGCCGAGTGGCGCGGGATCAACGTTCTCACCATCAGGGGCGGCCTCATCGACCGTTTGGAAGTCTTCGACGAGTCGGACCTGGACGCCGCTCTCGCCGGTTTCGAGGCGGTTCAGGCGCCGGCGCGCCGGCTGGAGAATGCGGCAAGCCGGCTCTACGAGCGATTCAAGGCGGCATACGCAGCTCGTGACTTGCCAGCCGTCGCCGAGATGTTCGCCGACGACGTTTGCACCGACGACCGTCGTCGCGTCGTCAACTCCGGCCTCCGACCGGGTAAAAAGGCTGTGCTCGAGGAGATCTCGGCACTGGCCGATCTCGGCATCGACGTGACGACAGAAGTCATTGCGACTCGCGGCACGCGCCTGGTCCTCAGTTGTGTCCGAATCTCGGGCCCGGACGGGGGACCCGAGCGGTTTTACGCCGTCGGCTTCGACGTCCTAGAACTCGACGCCGACGGCCGGGCCGTCGCGCGCATCGTGTTCGACCTCGATGACATCGACGCGGCGTTCAGCGAACTCGACGCCCGTTACGTGGCGGGCGAAGCGGCCGCTCATGCGGTTGCGTGGTCTGTGGTGGCGGGCGTGCACGCGATGTTCAACCGGCGAGTACTTCCCCCCGAGGACTGGGTGACCATCGACCACCGGCGAGGTACACCGTTCGCCGCCAGCGATATGACTCCGGCCATCCACACCCTGTTCGACCTCACGCCGGATTTCCATGTTCACATCGACACCGTGCATCGGCTCAGCGATTTCGGGGCGGTGATCACCAACAAAGCACACGGTTCCTCGCGAGATGGCCTGGGGGTCGAATGGCGCATGGTGATGCTTCTCATTGTCGATCAAGACCGACTCGCGCGTTGCGAAGTATTCGACGAGAACGACTTAGACGCCGCGATCGCGCGGTTCGAACAGCTTCACCCGAAGGCGTCGCGGTCAGAGAACAGGGCGAGCCGAGCGGTTGAGCAATTCCTGGCGCATTTTGCGGCACGCGACTGGGATGCCATGGCGAACCTCATCGATGAGGATTTTCGCTCGGACGACCGCCGACGAGGCATAAACGCCGGAATCCGACACGGTCGCGATGTCGAGATGGCGAATTGGCGTGTCACCGCCGAGGTTTGGCAATCTGATATGCAAGCGGCCGTCGTTGCGACCCGCGGGGAGGGCCTCGTGCTCCTCCGCTTCACCTTCGCAAGTCAAGATTCGCTGCCCGCGGCGTTCCAAGCCGCGGCAGTTTCCGTCGTGCAGGTCAACGACGACGACCGATGCGCGGCTGTGGTGATTTTCGATCCCGACGACATCGACGCTGCTACCGAGGAACTCGAAACACGTTACCTGGCAGGAGAAGCAGCCGCCCATCGGCATACCTGGTCGACTCTGTTGCGAAATTTCACTGCATTCAACGAGCACAGGCTTCCCTTGACGACGCCAGACTGGGTCAATCTCGACCACCGGCGAGGACGTGCGTTCTCGTCCGGCGACTTGGTCCCTTACATCCACGCCACCTGGCAGGTGGCGCCGAAAGCCAAGATCTACGTCGTTGCGGTGCATCGGCTGGGCGATCACGGAGCAGTCGTCACCCAGTCGACACACGGGACGTCGCCGGACGGCTTCGACGCCGAGTGGCTCGAGGTCACCCTTCTGACGGTGGACGGGGACCTGATCAACCGTTGTGAAGTCTTCGACCAAGAAGACCTGGACGTCGCCCTCGCTCGATTTGACGAGCTGCACCGCCCGGCGCAGCGGCTGGAGAATGCAGCAAGCCGGGCGGAACACCAACTCTTTGCGGACTCAGCGGTGCGCGATTGGGCGGCCGTAGCCGAGGTCCTGGCCGACAATAGTTACGTCAACGATCGCCGGCGAGTGGTGAATGTCGGCTCGTGGGACGGTCGCGATGACGTGATCGCGAACATGCGCGCCCTGGAAGAGGGTCTCGCGCACGTGGCGTTGACAGTAACCGCCACCCGCGGGGAACGCCTCGCCCTCATTCGCATCCACTCCTTCAACCCCGGCTCACGGCGCGGGGAATTCGCCGTCGAGATACTGGGGATCGCCGAGATCGACTCCGCCGGGCGGATTGCGGCCCACATCTTTTTCGACGTCGACGACCTCGACGCCGCCTGTGAGGAACTCGAGGCTCGGTACCTCGCGGGCGAAGCGGCCGCGCACGCCCGTACATGGTCGGCTATCGTCGCGGCCTACGCTGCCATCGGTCGCGGCCAACTCTTCTCATTGACCGAGGATTTCGAGGACATCGACCATCGGTGCGGGGCAGCGATGGCGCCCGGCGACCTGACCGAATTTCTCCGTAGCGCCCTGGATCAGACACCTGACCTCACCATCCACATCGCGGCGGTGCATCGGCTGGCACCGGAAGGCGCAGTCGTCACTCACGCTGCGCGCGGGAGCTCGCCCGACGGGTTCGAGGCCGAGTGGCGCGAGGTCAGCATCTTGATGGTTGATGGCGACCAGATCAACCGAGTCGAAGTTTTCGACGACGCCGACCTCGACGTCGCGCTCACTCGTTTTGACGAACTGCACGCGCAAACACGGCGGCTGGAAAATGCGGCAAGCCAAGCGGATGACCGATTTTTTGGTTACTTCGGGGCTCGCGATTGGGAGGCGATGACCGAGATTCTGGCCGATGGCAGTTTTGTCGACGACCGCCGCCGCGTGGTGAATATCGGAGTGTGGCACGGCCGTGACGTCATGGTCGCAAACATGCGAGCTCTCGCGGAGGTGGCGCCGACCATAACGTCCGCCGTCGTGGCGACCCGCGGGGATCGCCTTGCCCTGGTTCATATCTGCGCCCCGAACCATGACCTACGACATGAAGAGTTCGGCGTCGAGATGCTCGGCGTCGCCGAAGTTGGCACCGACGGCCGGATGACGGCGCATGTCCTGTTCGACCTCGATGACGCAACCGGCGCCATCGAGGAGCTCGACGCGCGCTACCTCGCCGGCGAGGCGGCCGCCTACGCAAACACGTGGTCGGTGATTTCCGGTGTGGCCGCCCGATTCAATCGTCACGAACTTCCCGCGACGACGCCGGACCCGATTTACATCGATCATCGGCCGCTCGTATCAAGCGAGGGCGCTGATCTGGCCGCATCTATTCGTGCCGTATGGGACATCACGTCGGATTCCAGCGTCTACATCGAGGCCGTGCATCAACTGAGCGAACGCGGAGCCCTCTTCACCGAGGTGCTGAAAATGAGCTCGCAAGAGGGCTTCGACACGGAGACGCGGATGATCGTGCTGTTCGCCGTCATAGGCGACCTGATCAACCGCGTCGAAGTCTTCGACGAGGCCGACCTCGATGCCGCAGTCGCGAGGTTCGAAGAGCTCCAGCCACCGGTGCGGCTGGAGAATGCGGCAAGCCGGGTGCTTGACCGGGACTTTGCGTATTTCCGGGACCGCAACTGGGCGGCGATAGCCGAGATCCTGAGTGACGACAGTTTCGTCGACGATCGCCGTCGCGTGACGAGTTCCGGGTTCTGGGACGGTCGCGATGTCGTTATGGCAAACCTGCGAGCCCTCGCCGATGCCGCGCCCGTAGCGTGGGCCGTCATCGCGACCCGCGGGGAGCACCTCGCCCTCACTCGGATCTGCTCTCCGAACCGAAATCAGCAATACGGGGAGTTCAGCAGCGACATGCTCATCGTCGCCGAGATCGACACCGACGAGCGGATTGCGGCGCAGCTCGCGTTCGATGTCGATGACATGGACGCCGCCATAGGGGAACTCGAACGTCGCTATCTTGCAGGCGAAGCGGCTGCCCACGCTGACACGTGGTCGGTGATCACCGCGGGCTACGCCGCGCTTAACCGGCACGAACTCCCACCGGCTGCACCGGATTACGTGATCGTCGAACGCCCGTTGCACGCGACGATAGACGCGGGCGATTTGTCCAAAAACCTTGATGCCGCTTGGAATCTCATACCAGACCTCAAGGGTTACGTCGAGGCGGTGCACCGGTTAAGTGACCGCGCAGCGGTCGTCACCCATGCTGCGGAGGGGACCTCAAACGCGGGTCTGCACGCGGAGTGGCGCGGAGTCCACCTTGTGACTTTGCAGAGCGGCATGGTTGACCGCTGCGAAATCTTCGACGAGGCGGATCTCGATGCCGCGCTCGCGAGGTTCGAAGAACTCGCCGGCAAAGATCAGCCAAAGTGACGGCGCCACAACCTCAACCGCTCTATCTGCTGGCGGACAGCCAGCTGCTGTTCTGGAAGCACGACGGCAAATTACTTCTCGAAACTGCCCTTGATACGAACGAGCCACCGAGCGCAGCGTACGTCGGGGCCTCCAACGGCGACCGTCCGGAGTTCTACGAAATCTTCGAAGCGGCGATGGATGCGGCGGGAATCACCGATCGCCGGATGATCGGTTCGTCGTTCGGACCGGACGACCGCGCATTCCTGGAGCGTGCCCGGTTAATCCTCCTCGCGGGCGGCGATGTGCGTCTTGGCTGGAACACGTTCGAGAAAACCGGCATGAAGGACGTGATCCTGGATCGATATGTGAGAGGGGCTGTCCTAGTGGGAATTTCGGCCGGTGCGGTCCAGCTCGGACGGTATGGCATCGTCGACACATCGGATACCGAGGAGACGGAAGTACTCGGCATGTTCGATCTGATCCCCCTGGTTATCGACGCCCACGATGAGCGAGCCGAGTGGGCCCGGCTGTCGCGGGCAATTCAGACGCTCAAGGGAACGACCACCGGGCTAGGCATCCCGTCCGGCGGAGGCGTCATCGCCCACCCGGACGGCACCGTTGAGCCCCTGCGCTATCCCACCCATGCCTTCACCTTCGATGGCGCCGGCGTCACGCGCACAACCTTGCCCGCCGGCGTTCGGCCAGGATACGAAAGCCCTTGACGGCTACCCGAACCGCCTGCAATCGTTCGGCGAGACCATGACGCATGCCTTCGACCCGGCCGGACCCGACGGCCACCCGCGAATCGTCGCCGATTTGCTGCGACCCGATGCCTACGACCCGCCGGCCTTCGACATACGTCTCCACGAGACGCACAGCTCGTGGGTCTTTCTCGCCGGCGCCTATGCCTACAAGCTCAAGAAGCCGGTAAACCTGGGTTTCCTCGACTTCACCAGCGTGGAGCGGCGTCGCGCCGACTGCGAAGAGGAGCTGCGACTCAATCGGCGGTTCAGTCCCCAGATGTATCTGGGAATCGTCGAAGTCACCGAGCGGGACGGCCATTACCGGGTAGACGGCGAACCCGGGTCGGGCGAGCCGGCCGTATGGATGCGGCGTCTGCCCGAAGAGGGCATGCTGCCGGCCAAGCTCGCCCGCGGCGACGTCGACATGCATCTCGCGCGACGAATCGGCCGTACGCTGGCCAAGCTGCACAGTCAGGCCGAAACGGGTCCCGACATCGACGCATACGGGCGACCTTCCAGTGTGATCGCGAACTGGCGGGAGAACTTCGACCAGATAAGCCCTTTCGTCGGTCGAACCATTTCGAGCGACGTCAACGAGGACATCCGAACCTACGTCGACCAGTTCATGCAGGAGCAGGCGTCGTTGCTCGAGCGGCGCGTAGCCGACGGGCACGTGCGGGACGGCCACGGCGACCTGCACGCCGCCAGCATCTGCATCGATGACGGCCAGATCCTGCTGTTCGACAGCTTGCAGTTCGCGCCGCGCTATCGGTGCGCCGACCTGGCCTCGGAAGTGGCTTTTCTGGCAATGGATTTCGAGTACCACGGCCGCGCTGACCTGGCGTGGGGGTTCGTAGATTCCTATGTGCGCGCCAGCGGTGATGACGGACTGGTCAGCCTGCTGGACTTCTATACCTGCTACCGGGCCTACGTGCGTGGCAAGGTCCGCAGCCTGCGTCTAGCACAGGCCGAACAGGCATTCGGTGGTGAAGCCCGTCAGCTCGTCGCCGAATCGCGGGCGTATTTCGATTTGGCGTGGGCGCACGCGGGTGGGCTACCTCACCGACCGATGGTGGTCACCATGGGTTTGCCGGCAAGCGGCAAGACCACCCTGGCGCGCGCGCTTGCCGGCCGATTGGGGTTGGTGCACCTCTCGTCAGATGTGGCGCGCAAGAGAATGGCGGGCATTGAGCCCACTCGCCGCGGTAACGATGAATTCGGCTCGGGGCTCTACGATCCGGCCATGACGCGCAGCACCTATGCCGCGCTGCGTCGCGACGCCGCGCGCTGGTTACGGCGCGGCCGCGGCGTGGTCGTCGATGCGACATTCGGCAATCCGCGCGAGCGGTCCCAAATCCAGCAACTGGCGCACCGCCTCGGCGCCGACCTGCACGTCGTGCTGTGCGAGGCGGACGACGCGACCCTGATCGCCCGACTCGAGCGGCGCGCTAGCGAGCAAGGTGTTGTCTCGGATGCGCGGATCGAGCTGTGGCCCGAGCTGCGGGCCGCGTTCACGCCTCCCGAGCAGCAGCCGTCCCTTCTGCGGGTCGACGCGACGCGGGATACGGAGGAGACCGTCGAGCAGACGCTGACGCTGCTGCGTGCCGCCTACCGCCGGCTCCTGTAGTCCACCACCAAATGATCTGCGCGCCTTTTGGTTTGGCGGATCAGGCCGATCACCGGGTAGACGTGCTGCCTCGTCGGCGCGGCGTGCGGTGCGCTTCCAGAACGTCGCCGTTGGCCAGGCTTTGCGCCTGAGCAGCCAACGTCGATGCCCTGTTGGCGTAGGCAACGGCGTCGCCGTCGTTGCTCGTTTCCACGCCGTGCGCGGCCGCCAGGTGCCGTTTCGCCTCATCGAGCCGCGCCTGGGCCTCGGAGCCGATGTTGGAGCGATACCTGGCTACATAATCGGAGATTTGACGCACTCTGGCATCCGCGACGTACAACGCCTGCTGCACCGCATGATCGCCCGCGCCAATGTCCAGCTGTGCACCGCTGCGGGCGGCGCGCCTGCGGCGGCGTGCACGCAACAGCACCAAAAGCAATGCGATCAGAAGCACGACCACGATGACGCCGATAGCGATCAGCGGCCAGATCGGCTTCGACGAGCTCGCCGCCTTTGCCGAGCTTGTCGATTTGTCCAACCCGTCGGCCGCGGCGACCGCGGCGCCGCCCCAATTCTTCGCGCCCAGTACCGGTTCAATCTGGTTGGTTTGCAAGCTGTTCAGCTCGGCCGGCGTCAGGCCTTGCACCTGTGGCGGCACGCTGAATGCGTACAGCTTGGTGTTCGTGGCCACGGCCAGCAGCACGTCGTGGTCGCCCAACCCGCTGGCACTGCGGGTTCGGTCGGCCCAGTTGTCGGGTTTGAACCTGTTGAAGTTGTCGACGTAGACCACCCACAGTTGGATGTGGCGGTCGCGGTCGAGCCGGTCGATGGCGGCGCTGACCGCCGCCCGGTCGGACGCCGTCAACACCCCGGTGCTGTCGGTGATGTGATCGGTGAGCTTGGACGGCGGTTGCGCCCCGGCGGGAGATGCCCACAGCAGACCCGCCGTGAGAATTGCCAGGACTACGCCGAACAGGCGAAAAACCCGCATACGGGTAATCTAGCCGCCAATTCGCGGCGGCGCGGGCCGGCTTCAAACCCGCGGCCACCAAATCGCCGGTCCGGTGTCGACAGCCCGGTGACCAGCGCAATCCGCCTGCATCTGGCGCCCCGCGTGACGCCCAGGCGTACTGGACACCCTATGGTTAAGCGCGTAACCTCTGTCGCGCGACGACAGTATTTCCCGCGAGTGAAGGGCCACGAGGAACATTGAGTAACACCATTGCGGTCTTCAACCCGTCCAACGAGGAGCAGATCGCGGAGGTCCCCGATTCGGACCAGGCGGCCGTCGACGCGGCGGTGGCCCGGGCGCGCGAGACCTTCGAGTCGGGCGTGTGGCGCAAGGCCCCGGCGTCGCACCGCGCCAACGTCCTCTTCCGCGCCGCGCGCATCATCGAGGAACGCAAAGACGAGCTGGCCGCGCTCGAGGCCCAAGACAATGGCATGAACCTGACGGCCGCCGGCCACATCATCCCGGTATCGGTGGACATGCTGAAGTACTACGCCGGTTGGGTCGGCAAGATCCACGGCGAGTCGGCCAACCTCGTCTCCGACGGCCTGCTCGGCACCTGGGAGACGTACCACACCTTCACCCAGCTCGAGCCGGTCGGCGTCGTCGGCCTCATCATCCCTTGGAACGGGCCGTTTTTCGTCGCAATGCTCAAGGTCGCGCCCGCACTCGCGGCGGGGTGCAGCGCCGTCCTGAAACCCGCCGAAGAGACGCCGCTCACCGCGCTGAAATTGGAAGAGATCTTCCGCGAGGCGGGTCTGCCCGACGGCGTCCTGAACGTGATCACCGGCTACGGCGAGACGACGGGTGCGGCACTCACCGCGCATCCGGACGTCGACAAAATCTCGTTCACCGGGTCGACGGAGGTCGGGCGGCTGATCGTGAAGGCGGCCGCGGGCAACCTCAAGCGGCTGACGCTCGAGCTCGGCGGAAAGTCGCCGCTGATCATGTTCGACGATGCCAATCTGGATAAGGCCATCATGGGAGCCGGCATGGGTCTGCTCGCCGGTTCGGGGCAGAACTGCTCCTGTACCTCGCGCATGTACGTCCAGCGCGGCATCTACGACCAGGTGGTCGAGGGCCTCGCCGGATTCGCGCAGATGCTGCCGATGGGCGGCAGCGACGACCCCGATTCGGTGCTGGGCCCGCTGATCAGCGAGAAACAGCGCACGCGCGTGGAAGGCATCGTGAACGACGGCGTGGCCGGCGGCGCGCAGGTGATCACCGGCGGCAAGCCGATGGACCGCAAGGGCTACTTCTATGAGGCGACCATCGTCACCAACACCACGCCGGACATGCGGCTCATCAAAGAGGAGATCTTCGGTCCGGTCGGCTGTGTGATCCCGTTCGACGACGAGGACGAGGTGATCGCCGCGGCGAACGACACACACTACGGGCTGGCCGGCTCGATCTGGACCGAGAACCTCAGCCGCGCCCATCGTGTGGTGAATGAGCTTCGCGCGGGCCAGATTTGGGTGAACTCCTCGCTGGCGGCCGACCCGTCGATGCCGATCAGCGGCCACAAGCAGTCGGGCTGGGGCGGCGAGCGCGGCCGCAAGGGCATCGAGGCCTACTTCAACACCAAGGCCGTCTACATCGGACTCTGATTCGTTCGCGACCGGCGGCGGGAGGCCGCCCGTAGTCCGCCGACAGGCGCTTATCGCCTCGACCGCTGATGACGGCGCCCCGGCTTCGACTGCGTAATCAGGGGATACGCTGGAAGTCGGGTCAGGGTCCGCATCAAGCCATGTGGGAGGGGCGGTGGAAACCGTACTCGGTGTGTCGATGACACCCACGGCGGTCCATATGGTCGTGGTCGAAGGGGAACACGCCGACGGTGCCACGGTCGACACGGACGAGTTCGAAGTGTCCCCTACTCAAAATCGAGGAGATCAGGCGGCGCCCCGTCAGGTTGTCTCGGCAATCCTGGGAACGCGGGAGGCGGCGGCCGAAACCGGTTGCCAGCTGGCTTCGATCGGCGTGACGTGGACCGATGCCACCGAGGCCGCCGCCCTGGAAGAGTTGCTGTCCGGTCAGAGGCTCGAGAAAGTCATGCTGGTCTCGGCATTTCTGGCGGCGGCCGCGTTGACCCAGACGGTGGGCAATACGACCCGGTACGCGCACACCGCGTTGCTGTTCGTTGAGCCAACCACCGCGACCATGGCTGTGGTGGACACTGCCGACGGTTCGGTCACCGATGTGCGCCGGCAGGAACTCCCCGATGACGAATACGAGGCGTTGGCCACGTTGATCGCGATGGCCGCTGATGCCGAGGCGATGGAACGACGGCCAGACGGTTTGTTCGTAGTCGGCAGCGACGGCGTCGACATCGCCGCGATCCGAGAGGAGCTGCAGGCGGCCAGTTCCCTTGTATTGAGCACACCGGAGGAGCCGGAGCTGGCGCTGGCCAGGGGCGCGGCGCTGGCCTCGGCACATCCGCCGTTGTTCTCGTCCTCGACCGCAGCGATCGCTTACGCGCAAGATCCTGCGAGCGGTGCGGTGGTTCCCCATGCGTTGGCCGTCGGCGGCGCGGACAACGCCGCCACCGTGGAACGTGGTGCTGAGGCGTTGGCCTATAGCGCCGACCCCGCGGAGGCCGGCGCGTTCGGCACCGGCGCCTATCCCGCGTCGGTCGACGACCCGCCAGCCGGCACGGGGACCGGCTTCGGTGCTCCGCCGTTCGAGCAGCGGGCCACTCGGCCGTTCTTGGTGGCGTTGAGCGTGTTGGCGTTATTTGTCGGCGGCGTCCTGGCCCTCGTCATCGCGTTGGCGATCGCGATTCGACCGCACGCCGACACCAGACCGCAAATCGGCGCACGCGTCGTCGCGCCGGCCGCGCCCGCACCTGCCAACGCTCCGACACCGGCACCGGCGCCGGCAGGTGTTGCGCCGGCGCCCGCGGCACCAGCGCCTGCTGCCCCGCCTGCGCTTCCGGCGCCCCCTCCCGGATTGCCCCTGCCGCCGCCCCGGTTTCCGGGGCCGGCCGGACCTGCGCCAGGCGCACCCGCTCCTCCGATCCCCGCCCTACGTCCCCCAATCCCCGCCGGGCCGCCGGCCCTGCCCGTCCCGCACATCCCGGTGCCCGGCATTCCTCATCTGTAGGACGCCGTCAACGGCCGACGCCTCTCCGAAATGATCGGGCCGAGTAAAAGACTGGGCTATGCCCGCGTCCGCTGGCATGGTTGCGAGTTGTGCGGGTGTGGCTGAGTGGTTAGGCAGCGGCCTGCAAAGCCGTATACACGGGTTCAAATCCCGTCACTCGCTCCAAGGCAGAACGACGTGGAGCGCCGCTACGAATCGTCCACGGCGTCGAGGTAGAACCATCGGCCGGCCCGGCGTTCGAAGCGGCTGCGCTCATGCAGTTTTCCGGCGCGGCCCCCGGACTCGTAGCGGGCGGTGAATTCCACTTCCCCGGAATCGTCGCCCGGCCCACCCGCCAGGGTGTCGATCACCCGTAAGCCGGTCCAGGTGATGCCCGGGTCGACGGTCACGTCGGCCGGGCGGGTGCGCGGGTGCCACGTGCGGAACAGGTAGTCGGCGTCACGGTAGGCGAATGCCGAGTACCGAGACCGCATCAATTCCTCGGCTGTCCGGGCCTGCGACCCACCCTCGTGAAGCGGCGCGCAGCAGGCGTTATAGCTGTTGTCGCTGCCACACGGGCACGGTTCGCTCATGCCAAAAGCCTGCCAGAGTCTTACGGGGACGCGGCGTCCTGCAGCACCTGTTGCAACTTGTCCAGCGGATCGCCTCCCGCGGGATCAAGCCGGCGTGGCGGGATCTCCCGGCCGTCGGGCGCGACGGTGGCGACCGGCGGCGGTGGCGGGGGTGGA
>NZ_LZKI01000193.1 GCF_001672755.1 Mycobacterium colombiense
AGCACCGGCTGGAAGAGGGAGCCTTCGAGGCCGACCTCGGCCTGTGAAGAAGGACATGCGAACGTGGCTCGGGCTGGGCAGGGGCCGCGGACTGCGCCTGCGGCTCCGGCTGGCTCGGCGCCGGCGCGGCCGGCTGCGAGTCGCCACCCGCGGCGCCACCCTCGGAGGCGTCGCCGATGACGGCCAGCTCGCCGCCGACCTCGACGGTGTCGTCCTCCTGGGCGACGATCTTGGTCAGCACACCGGCGGCCGGCGACGGGATTTCGGTGTCGACCTTGTCGGTCGACACCTCGACGAGCGGTTCGTCGAGTTCGACCGTGTCGCCTTCCTGTTTGAGCCAGCGGGTGACCGTCCCCTCGGTGACGCTCTCACCGAGTGCCGGCATCTGGACGGAGAAGGCCATCTTTTTTGACTCCTCGATCGCTCGTGGGTCGGGGCGGGTCGATCAGCTCTTGCGGAAGGCGAAGTAGCAATCCAAAACTATCCTGTCACTGCGCCCTTGTCGGCATACATCCAGGGCAGATACCCCGCGTCGGGCGGGTGACGCCGATCACGCTTGCTACGGTGTGGCCACTGCAGTCAGAGCGGGGAGGTCGGAGATGCCGCCATCACAACAAGTACCCCAACATTTCGTCGACAGCGCCGACGGCGCCCGCATCGCGGTCTACGAAGAGGGCAACCCGGACGGCCCCACCGTCGTGCTGGTGCACGGCTTCCCCGACTCGCATGTGCTGTGGGACGGGGTCGTCCCGCTGCTGGCCGAGCGGTTCCGGATCATCCGCTACGACAACCGCGGAGTCGGGCTGTCCTCGGTGCCCAAGCCGGTGTCGGCCTACAGCATGGACCGCTTCGCCGACGACTTCGCCGCGGTGACCGGCGAGCTGAGCCCGGGCGGCCCCGTGCACGTGCTGGCCCACGACTGGGGCTCGGTGGGGGTGTGGCACTACCTGAAGCGTCCCGGCGCCAACGACCGGGTCGCGACGTTCACGTCGGTGTCCGGGCCCGCCCAGGACCAGCTGGTCGATTACATCTTCAGCGGCCTGCGGGCCCCGTGGAAGCCGCGCACCTTCGTCCGGGCGATCAGCCAGGCGCTGCGGCTGACCTACATGATCTTCTTCTCGATCCCGGTGCTCGCGCCGTTGTTCCTCCGGCTGACCATGTCGGTCGCGGCGCTGCGCCGCAACGCGGTCGACAACATCCCCGTCGAGCAGATCCACCACTCCGAGAAGCTGGCCTCCGACGCCGCCCATTCGGTGAAAACCTATCCCGCCAACTACTTTCGGTCGTTCTCCGGTCGCAAGCAGGGCGTCGCGGTCATCGACGTGCCGGTGCAGCTCATCGTCAACACCAGGGACAAATACGTGCGGCCCTACGGCTACGACCGCACCCCGCGCTTCGTGCCGCGGCTGTGGCGCCGCGACATCCAGGCCGGCCACTTCTCGCCGATGTCGCATCCGCAGGTGATGGCGGCGGCCGTGCGCGAGTTCGCCGACCAGGCCGAGGGCAAGCAACCGAGCCGCGCACTGCTGCGAGCGCAGGTGGGGCGTCCCCGCGGGTCGTTCGGCGACACCCTGGTGTCGGTCACCGGCGCCGGCAGCGGGATCGGCCGCGAGACCGCGTTCGCCTTCGCCCGCGAAGGCGCAGAGCTGGTGATCAGCGACATCGACGAGGCGGCGGTGAAGGCCACCGCGGCCGAGATCGCCACCCGGGGCGGCGTCGCGCACGCCTACGTGCTCGACGTGTCCGACGCGCAGGCGGTGGAATCGTTCGCCGAGCGGGTCAGCACCGAGCACGGCGTGCCGGACATCGTCGTCAACAACGCCGGCATCGGGCACGCGGGCGGATTCCTGGACACCCCGCCCGAGCAGTTCGACCGGGTGCTCGACGTCAACCTGGGCGGCGTGGTCAACGGGTGCCGCTCGTTCGCCCGGCGGATGGTGGAGCGCGGCACCGGCGGCTACATCGTCAACGTGTCCTCGATGGCGGCCTACGCCCCGCTGCAGTCGCTGAACGCCTACTGCACGTCCAAGGCGGCGACCTACATGTTCTCCGACTGCCTGCGCGCCGAACTCGACGCCGCGGGGGTGGGGCTCACCACGATCTGCCCCGGCGTCATCGACACCAACATCATCAACACCACCCGATTCGACGCGCCCGCGGGAAAGCAGTCCGATGACGTCGACGGCCGCCGCGGGCAGCTGGGCAAGATGTTCGCGCTGCGGCACTACGGCCCCGACAAGGTCGCCAACGCGATCCTGTCATCGGTCAAAAAGAAGAAGCCGATCCGCCCGGTGGCGCCGGAAGCCTATGCGCTGTACGGCCTTTCGCGCCTGGCGCCGCAGGGTCTGCGCAACGCCGCGCGGATGCGGGTGATCTGAGGCGGCTAAACGCCCGGTTTCGCCCCGCGACGTCCCGTCAACAGCGTCGCACCGATCGCGATGACGCCGAGCACCGCCAGCGGTATCGCCCACGCGCGCCGGCTGCCCACCGACGACTGGCACTGCGCGACATAGTCGGTGTGCGGGATGATCTGGTTCAGAATGGGGATGTTCGCTCCATTGCTGTTGTTCGCGCTCTGCGCCGCGGAAAGGTCCGTCGCCACCGCGTTTCCGCAGCCGACCGAGTGGCCGTTGCTGTCGGACACCGATACCGGCGCCAGCAGTCCGATGACTCCGGCCAACAACAGCACGGCGCCCACACCGATGATCAACCGTCGCACCGTCATGGTTTCGCCTTTCGTCGTCGGGCATTTCGACCGCTAGGGAGATTAGCCGCGGTCCACCCCCGGTAAACCCGAGCTTGAGGCCGCATAACCCCCCGATTGCCGGGTATCCGCCGCGATAACCGAGGACATGGAGGGGTTCTGAGGTGATCACTGCAACGCGTGAGGTACCCGAGTCGTGTGAGCGGGTGTGGGAGGTGCTCGCCCAAGGCTGGACCTACACCCAATGGGTGGTGGGCAACAGCCGCATGCGGGCCGTCGATCCGAACTGGCCGGAGCCGGGTTCCTCGATCCGGCACTCGATCGGGATCTGGCCGTTGGTGATCAACGACGCGACCATCGTCGAGGAGAGCGAACCGCCGCACAAGCTGGTGCTGCGTGCCCGGCTGGGCCCGCTGGGCGCCGCGCGAATCACCATGCTGCTGCACGAGATTCCGCAGGGCTGCCGGATCGAGATGATCGAGGTGCCCGCCGAGGGCCCGATGGCGGCCATTCCCGATTCCCTTGCGCTGGCGGCGGCCTACCCGCGCAATAAGGAGTGCCTGTGGCGGCTGGCCGCGCTGGCGCAGCGCCTGGAGCCGAGCCAGGTGAAGTGACCGTGCGTGACACCGCCGATGCCGTCGTGATCGGGGCGGGGCACCACGGGCTGGTGGCGGCGTCGATGCTGGCCGACGCGGGCTGGGACGTGTTGGTACTGGAAGCCCAGCCCGAACCGGGCGGGGCGGTGCGCAGCGCCGAGCTGACACCGGGCTACATCACCGACCTGTTCAGCTCCTTCTACCCGATGACGGTGGCGTCCCCGGCGATGACGGCGCTGCGGTTGGAGGATCACGGCCTGCGGTGGGCGCATGCGCCGACGGTGGTCGGGCACCCGCGCAACGGCGCCGACGACGACCCGCCCATCGTGTACCACGATCCCGCCCGGACGGCAGCGGAATTCGCCCGGCGCACGCCCGCCGACGGCGAGAACTGGTGGCGCCTGGTGGAGCTGTGGAACAAGATCAAGGGCCCACTGCTCGACGCGATGCTGGCGCCCTTCCCGCCGGTGCGTCCCTTGCTCGCGCTGCTGCGCAGGCTCGGCACGCCGGAAGCGGCCCGGGTCGCGCGTCTGCTGGTGCAGCCGGCTAACGCGATGGCGAGTCAACTGTTCGAGGGCGAGGCGCCGCGAGTGTTGTTGTTGGGCAATGCAATGCACGCCGACGTCCCCCCGGATGCACCGATCAGCGGCGCCATGGGTTTCCTGATGACGATGCTGGCCCAGGATGTCGGCTGGCCGGTGCCGGTCGGCGGATCGGGCCAGCTCACCGCGGCGCTGGTGAATCGCGCCCGCTCGGCCGGAGCGCGAATCGAATGCAATCAGAACGTTTCTCGCATCCACGTGCAGGCCGGCCGCGCGGTCGGGGTGACCACCGCAGAGGGGCGATCGGTGACCGCCCGTCGTGCCGTGGTGGCCGACGTGACGGCACCGCGCTTGTTCTGCGACATGCTGCCCGCCGACGCGGTGCCCGAGGCGCTGCGTCGCGAACTCCGGCACTACGAGTGGGATCCGCCGGTGGTGAAGGTCAACTACGCACTGGCAGAGCCGATTCCGTGGCGGGCGAAAGACCTGCGGTCGGTGGGAACCGTGCACCTGGGGGCCGACGGTGATGGACTGACCCGCTGGATGGCCGACCTGAACACCCGGGTGATACCCGAGCATCCGTTCATGTTGCTGGGTCAGACCACCACGGCAGACCCGAGCAGATCGCCCGCCGGTACTGAAAGTGTCTGGGCCTACACGCATCTGCCGCGGAACGTGTCCGACGACGTGTCTGCGGACCGGTTGGCGACGGCGGTGGACCGGGTCATCGAAGAGCATGCACCGGGCTTCGGGTCGGCGGTGATCGACCGGTTCGTGCAACGGCCGTCGGATCTGGAGGCCAACGACGCCAACCTGCATCTCGGGGCGCTGAACGGCGGAACCGCGCAGTTGCACCAGATGTTGGTCTTCCGCCCCGCGCCGGGCATGGGCCGAGCCGAAACACCGGTCGAGCGGCTCTATTTGGGCAGCGCGTCGGCGACGCCGGGCGGCTCGGTGCACGGTGCGTGCGGGCGCAACGCGGCCAACGCCGCTCTGGCCGCCGACGGCGCGGCCGGCTGGCCGCGCCGCAAGTTGGCCCGGGCGGTGCTCAAACGGCTGACCGGCTAGCCGTTTTCGGCGATGTCCTCCAGGACCGCGAACATGGTCCGGGTCGGCACGCCGGTGGAGCCCTTCGGCGAGTAGCCCCACGGGCTGCCGGTGTTGTATGCCGGGCCGGCCACGTCGATGTGCGCCCAGTTCACGCCGTCGGCGACGAACTCACGCAGGAACACCCCGGCCACCAGCATGCCGGCGAAGCGCTGCCCGCTGATGTTGGACAGGTCGGCCACCGTGGACTTCAGGTCTTCCTTGAGCTCGTCGGGCAGCGGCATCGGCCAGCCGTTCTCGCCGACCTGCTGTGAGATCGACGCGACGCGGTCGCGGAATTCGTCGCTGCCCATCACCCCGGGGATCCGGGCGCCCAGCGCCACCGTCTGCGCGCCGGTCAGGGTGGACGTCTCGATCAGGTAGTCGGGGTTGTCCTCGCACGCCCGCACGATGGCGTCGGCCAGGATCAGCCGGCCCTCCGCGTCGGTGTTCTGCACCTCGACCGTGATGCCGCCGTACTGCGTCAGCACGTCGCCCGGGCGCTGCGCGGTGGCCGACGGCATGTTCTCGGCCATCGGCACGGTGGCGATCACGTCGATCGGAAGTTTCAGCTGCGCGGCCAGCGCGACGGTCGCGATCACCGCGGCCGCCCCGCCCATGTCTGAGGTCATGTGGTGCATGCCCGCGGCCGGCTTGATCGAGATGCCGCCGGTGTCGAAGGTGACCCCCTTGCCGACCAGCGCCACTCGCTTGGCCTGCTTGGATTTCTTGGCCAGCTTCGAACCGCGGTGGGTCAGGCGCACCAGCCGCGGCGGACGAGACGAGCCCTGCCCGACGCCGATGATCCCGCCGTAGCCGCCCTTCTGCAGCGCCTTGTCGTCCAGCACTTCCACCTCGAGGCCGACGGCCTCACCCAAAGCCCTTGCGCGCTTGGCGAATTCGGCGGGGAACAGGTGGCTCGGCGGAGTGTTGACGAAGTCGCGCGCGGTGGCGACGGCGGTCGCCACGGCGGCACCGTGCGCGGCGTCGCCCTTGGCGTCCTTCGCGGTGGCCAGCACCGTGATCTTGCGCAGCCCTTGGTCTTTGGGCGCCGTCTTGTCGCTGCGGAATTCGGTGAACCGGTAGCTGCCCAGGATCAGGCCCTCGACGGTGGCCGAGGCGACGCCCTCACCGGGCAGTTCGGCCAGCGTGGTGAGCACCGATTCGGTCTTGCCGAGCGATCGCGCGGCCACCCCGGCCGCGCGACGGATGGTGTCGGCCGGCCAGTCGGATCGCGGTTTGCCCAGGCCGACGGTCAGCACGCTGGACACCGGCAGCGACGGCACCACCAGGCGGTGCACCTGCTCGGCGCCGCCCGTGGCCTCCAGCGCCCGCAGGCCGGCTTCGATCTCGCCGACCGCGTCGGAGGACAGGAACGGCTCGGCCGCCGCAACGGCCGCGCCCGGCTTGTCGTCCTCGCCGGTCGAGACGACGGGCACGATCAGCACGGTGGACGCGGCGGCGCGCCGTGGCAGCGAGGAGGCGACGGTGACAGAAGGGGCCTGGTATGCCGGTTCGGTACTCACGCGTAACCACCCTAGTCACCGGGATCGGCCTCAGCTCGGTGGCGTCCCGGCGCTCATCTCGAAAGCCGGCACGGGGTCGTCAAACCCCTTGAGTGTCAACGGGCCATGGGCGACGGCGGGCCAGTTCGGCAGTTTCTCGTGCACGGTCGGCGCGGCGAGTATCTGTCCCGGCTCCGCGGCCGCCACGAGGCGCGCGGCCAGGTTTACCGGGTTGCCGAAGTAGTCGCCGTTGATCGCCAGGGCCGTGCCGTAGGCGAGGCCGGCGCGGACCTGCAGACCCTCCTCGCGCGCCCGCGGGTGGTCGACGAGATCGCCCGCCGCTTTGACGAGTTGCTCGGGCGACGCGCTCACCCACATCACCTCGTCGCCGATGAACTTCACCACCCGGCCGCCGTCGCGCAGGACCACGTCTGAGACGGTTCCCGCGAACTCGTTGAGCAGGTCCGACAACTGCGCGGGGGTAAGCGCGTTCGTGAGCACGGTGAAGCCTGACAGATCGGCAAAACCGATCCCGCACACCACGCTTGTCGAGGTGTCGCGCAGGACGCCCTCGAAGTGGGTTCGGGCGCCGGTCAGGTGGTGGCGGTGCACGACATCGATCAATGGACCGATCCGGGGGACGAACTCCGCGACCGCGCGGTACGCCTGCGCCGTGGCGAGCTCGTCGTGGGTGTGGTCCATCTGGATGTCCGGCGTCCCGGCGCGGATCGCCGTCGACTCGGCCTCGGCGAGCCGGGCCATCGCGGCGCCGAGGACCCGCAGCATGCCGTGCGCGCCGGCCTCACCCACCACCACCTTGAGCGCGACCCAGGTCGACAAGGCGTCGACGTCGGCCTGGCTCAGCACGGGAACGTCGGGCCCGGCGACGGTCAGGCCGAGCAACGCCCACGCGTTCGCCACCTCTTCGGCCGATATGCCGAGTTCCTCGGCCGCGGCCTGCACGGTGTAGATCGGGCGGCCCGACCAGGCCAGGACATCACCGGCGAGCCCGAACAGCCGGCCGCGCCGTTCGGCTTCGACCATGTCGTCGACCGTGAAGCCGAGGTCGTCGAGGTACTTGATCAGGTCGGCCCGTTCACGCGGGTTGGCGATCCCGGCGGCCTCAAGCTGCTCGAAGTCGTACGACTCGGACACCTGCCCAAGTGTGCCAGCATCGGAGCGGATTAGGGTGGGACGCCGTGAGCGAGCTCGAGCACGGACCGCTGGAAGACCGTCATCGCGATTTGGGCGCCAATTTCGCCGAGTTCGGCGGCTGGCTGATGCCGGTCTCGTATGCCGGCACCGTCAGCGAGCACAACGCGACGCGCAACGCGGTCGGCCTCTTCGACGTCAGCCACCTGGGCAAGGCGTTGGTCCGCGGGCCGGGGGCGGCGCAGTTCGTCAACTCCGCGCTCACCAACGACCTGAACCGGATCGGGCGCGGGAAGGCGCAATACACGTTGTGCTGCACCGAATCCGGTGGCGTCGTCGACGACCTGATCGCCTACTACGTCGACGACGACGAGATCTTCCTGGTGCCCAACGCAGCCAACACCGCCGCCGTGGTCGAGGCGCTGCAGGCCGTCGCCCCGGCCGCGCTGACCATCACCAACCAGCACCGCTCGTTCGCGGTGCTGGCCGTGCAGGGACCTCGGTCGGCCGACGTGCTCGGGCAGCTGGGCCTGCCCACCGACATGGACTACATGGCGTACGCCGACACCTCGTTCTCCGGCGTGCCCGTGCGGGTCTGCCGCACCGGTTACACCGGCGAACACGGCTACGAGCTGCTGCCGCCGTGGGACTCCGCCGGTGTGGTGTTCGACGCCCTGGCCGAGGTGGTGGGCGCGGCCGGCGGCGAGCCGGCCGGACTGGGCGCCCGCGACACGCTGCGCACCGAGATGGGCTATCCGCTGCACGGCCATGAACTCGCGCTCGACATCTCGCCGCTGCAGGCCCGCTGTGGCTGGGCGATCGGCTGGAAGAAGGACGCGTTCTTCGGTCGCGACGCGTTGCTGGCCGAGAAGGAGGCCGGCCCGGCGCGGCTGCTGCGCGGGCTGCGGATGGTCGGTCGCGGCGTGCTGCGCGCCGGGCTGACGGTGCTCGCCGGCGACACGCCGGTGGGCGTCACCACCTCGGGCACGTTCTCGCCGACGCTGCAGGCCGGGATCGCCTTGGCGCTCATCGATGCCGATGCCGGCGTCGAGGACGGTCAGGAGATCACCGTCGACGTCCGCGGCCGCCCCGCGGCATGCGAAGTGGTGCGCCCGCCTTTCGTCGCGGTGAAAACCCGCTAGCCGCGCCGCTTGTGCGGGCGAAATCCGATTCGGTAGGCGGATATACAATCGGCCAATGACCAGTGGCTCCCTCGAGTTCACGGTTTCGCGCTCGGCAAGTCCGGCAACTGAGGCTGAACGCGAAACCATCCTGGCCGAGCCGGGTTTCGGCAAGTACTTCACCGATCACATGGTGTCGATCGACTACGACGAGGCCGGCGGCGGTTGGCACAACGCGCGCGTCGTCCCGTACGGCCCCATCGAGCTGGACCCGTCCGCGATCGTGCTGCACTACGCGCAGGAGATCTTCGAGGGGCTCAAGGCGTACCGCTGGGCCGACGGCTCGATCGTGTCGTTTCGCGCCGAGGCCAACGCCGCCCGGCTGCGGTCCTCGGCGCGGCGGCTCGCCATCCCGGAGCTGCCCGAAGAGCTGTTCATGGAGTCGCTGCGCCAACTGATCGCCGTCGACAACGCCTGGGTCCCGGCGGCCGGCGGCGAGGAGGCGCTGTACCTGCGTCCGTTCGTCATCGCCACCGAGCCCGGGCTGGGTGTGCGGCCGTCCAAGCGGTACCGCTACCTGGTGATCGCCTCGCCGGCCGGCGCCTACTTCAAGGGTGGCATCAGCCCGGTCACCGTCTGGGTGTCGACGGAATACGTGCGGGCCAGCCCCGGCGGCACCGGCGCGGCCAAGTTCGGCGGCAACTACGCGGCGTCGCTGTCGGCCCAGGCCGAGGCCGCGGCCAACGACTGCGACCAGGTGGTGTGGCTGGACGCCGTCGAGCGGCGCTTCGTCGAAGAGATGGGCGGGATGAACATCTTCTTCGTGTTCGGCAGCGGCGGATCGGCGCGGCTGGTCACCCCGGAGCTGTCCGGCTCGCTGTTGCCCGGCATCACGCGGAACTCCTTGCTGCAGTTGGCCATTGACGCCGGATTCTCTGTCGAGGAACGCAAGATCGACATCGATGAATGGCAGAAGAAGGCCGCCGCCGGGGAGATCACCGAGGTGTTCGCCTGCGGCACCGCCGCGGTCATCACGCCGGTCTCGCACGTGAAATACGGCGACACCGAATTCACCGTCGCCGACGGCCAGCCCGGCGAGGTGACGATGGCGTTGCGGGACACGCTGACCGGGATCCAGCGCGGCACCTTCGCCGACACCCACGGCTGGATGGCAAAGCTGGGCTAGCTGTACTGCCCAGGCAGTACAGCTAGAACCGCACCGCCGCCCGGCTGCCCGGGCGGTCGGATGTTCGCGCCCGGCTGGCCGGGCGCTCGGGTCTAGAACCGCACCGCACCCGCGAGCAGCACCGCGGTCACCGTCGTGGTCAGCTCGATCGCGGCGCCCAGCACGTCGCCGGTGATGCCGCCGAACCGGCGCACGCAGTGCCGCACCAGGATTGCCCCGCAGCCCAGGCCAAGCAGCACCGCCACCGGCCCCTGCCACGGCCGCGGCCCGACCGGCAGCGAGGCGGCCAGCAGCACCGCGACCCAGGCCGTCACCACCAGGGTCGGCTGGCTTCCGGCGACCCGGACGCCCAGGGCGCTGCCGCCGGCGGCCGGCACCGACCGGTGCCCGGCCAGCACCGCGGTCACCCGGCCCGCGAAAACCGCCACGGCCACCGCGACCACCCCGGGGACCACCCGGTCCGCGGCCCCCAGCGCCGAAAACGCCAGTGCCTGCAGCATGATCACCACGACCACGGCCGCGACGCCGAACGGCCCGGTCGACCCCTCACGCATCACCGCCAGCGCCCGCTGCGGGGGCCCGTAGCAGCCCAGGCCGTCGGCGGTATCGGCGACGCCGTCGACGTGCAGGCCGCGGGTCGCGAGCAGCAGCACCGCGACCGCGAGCAGCCCGGGCAGCGGGCTGGACCGGCCGAACACCCACACGCCACCCCAGGTCACGGCCGCGGCCAGCGCCCCCAGCGCGGCGCCCACCACCGGCAGCGCGGTCATTGCGCCGCGACCCATCGGCGCGTTGCCCGGGACGGGCAGCACCGTCCCGAACGAGAAAGCCGTTGCCAGCGAACGGATCACGACGGGGGAGCGGCCTGATCGGGACCGTCGGCGCGGTCGGAAACACCGGCCTGGGTGAAGGTCGCCATCGACGACAGGGCGGCCACCGCGGCCCGCAGCACCGGCAGCGCGAGCGCGGCGCCGGTGCCCTCGCCCAGCCGCATCCGCAGGTCGAGAATCGGATCCAGGTCCAGCGCCGTCAGCGCCAAACCGTGGGCGGGCTCGGTGGACCGGTGACCGGCCTGCCACCACAGCCGCGCACCCGGTGCCAGGTGCTCGGCGACCAGCGCGGCCGCCGTCACCGCCATCCCGTCGAGCAGCAGCGGTGTGCGTCGGACCGCGGCCTGCGCGCAGAAGCCGGCCAGCGCGGCCAGGTCCGCGCCCCCGGCGCGGCGCAGCAGCGCGACCGGATCGGGCAGCACCTGCCGCGCGCGAAACAGGGCGTCGCGGACCGCCGCCGTCTTGCGGGCCCACCCGGCGTCATCGATCCCGGTCCCGAAACCCACGGCGACGACCGGCTCGACGTTGGTCAGCGCGGCCACCAATACCGTTGCGGGCGTGGTGTTTCCGATTCCCATGTCGCCGGCGATCAGCAGGTCGGCGCCGGCGTCGACCTCCTCGTCGGCGATGGCGGCGCCGGCGGCGAGCGCCCGCGCGGTCTCCTCGTCGCTCAACGCGTCCTCGACCCGGATGTCGCCGCTGGAGCGCCGCACCTTGTGCGCGCCGATCCGTTCGGTCAGCGGGTCCGCGTCGACCGCGAGGTCCACGACCCGCACCGTCGCCCCGGCGACGTCGGCCAGGGCGTTGATCGCGGCCCCGCCGGCATCGAAGTTGGCGACCATCTGCGCCGTCACCTCCGGCGGGTAGGCCGACACCCCCGACCGGGCGACACCGTGGTCGCCGGCGAACACCACCACCCGGGCGCGCTGGGCCGCCTCGAGGATTTGTCGGTATGGGTCGCGTCGTGTCAAGGGCAATGCCCGCCTGAGCAATTCC
>NZ_LZKI01000194.1 GCF_001672755.1 Mycobacterium colombiense
GACCGCGGCGGCCGGTAACGGCGTCATCGCCTCGAAGGCGGACAGCGGCAGCAATATCAGCACGGCCAGGGTGGTGGGCGCGACCGTGTGCGCCAACCCGATCCCGCACACCACCGCGCCCAGCACGCTCGCCCCGATCGCGGCGGTCGGCATCGCCTCGGCAATTGCCGCCGGTTTGGCGGCGGCGTCCAGGGCATCGCCCCAAGCGCGTTGCCGGCGTTGCGATTCGGCGATGACATCGGGCAGCAGGCCGGCGACCCGAAGCTCGGGGGCATGTTCGAGGGCGACCATCGCGGACGTGTCGCGTTCGGAATGATGCTGCCGCGCAACGTCTTCCTGGGCTGCGGTGGCCCGGCCGGCGATCCGCGGCGCGACCAAGCCGGCGAGCAGCAGGCAGACGGCCAGCACCACCGCGGCGGCCGGTGAGATGGCCGCGACGACGGCGGTTGCCGCCAGCGCCAGCACCACCGCGACCCCGATCGGCACCAGGGCGCGCACCAGAACGTTGGCCAGCTCGTCGACGTCGGCGCCCACCCGCGCCACCAGTTCACCGCTGTGCAGCCGTACGGCGGCCGCGGCCGGCCCGCGCGCCAGCCGCTGGTAGATCTGCACCCGGGCGGCGCCGGCCGCGCGCAAGGCCGTGTCGTGGGTGGCCAGCCGCTCGCAGTAGTGCAGCACGCCGCGCGAGATCGCGAACATCCGAACCGCGACCGCCGCCACCGACAGGTCCAGCACCGGCGGCATCTGCCAGGCCCGCGTGATCAGCCATGCCGACACACCGGCCAGGGCCAGCGCGCTCCCCAGCGAGAGCACCCCGAGCGCAATCGCCGCCAGGAGGCGGGGCAGCCGCGGGCGCAGCAGTGTCAAAGCGTCGATGAGCGGATCAGGCCGGCGCATAACGCACCCCCCGGTCGGCGACGACTTCGATGACCCGGTCGCCGATGGCCAGCACCGGGGCACGATGGCCGACGACGATGACGGTCGCACCGGCCCGGGCCCGCTCGACGACGGCCCGCAAGACGCGGTCCTCGGTGGCCGCGTCCAGGTGCGCGGTCGGTTCGTCGAGCAACAGCACGGCGGCCGTCGAGCCGAGCGCACGGGCCAACCCCAGCCGTTGCCGCTGCCCCAACGACAGCCCGACACCGCCGCGTCCGAGCACGGTGCCGCCCCCATTGGGCAGCTCTGCCAGCACCGCGTCGAATCCGGAATCGGCACAGGCTTTTTCGGCGTCGTACAGATCGCCGAGCAGCTTCAGGTTGTCGTCGACGGTGCCCGGCATCAGCACCGGTCGCTGGGGAAGCCAGGACAGCTGCGCCCACCAGCCGGCCGGCTCCAGCTCGGCGACGTCAACGCCGTCCACGACCACCCGGCCCGACGAGGGCCCGCTGATGCCGGCGATCGCCTGCAGGGTGGTGCTCTTGCCGGCGCCGTTGCGCCCGGTCAGCACGGTCACCGAGCCGGGTTCGATGACCGCGCTCAGATCGTGCGGTGCCTTGCCGTCGCGGCCGTCCACGGTCAGATGGTCGAGGCGGATCCGCGCGTCGCGCGCGGTCACCGTCTGAGTCCCGGCCGTCGACGCGGCCGGCTCGCCGATGAGCGCGAACGCGGCACCGGCGGCGGCCCTGCCGTCTTGCGCGGCATGAAATTCCACGCCGATGCGGCGCAGCGGCCAGTACACGTCCGGCGCCAGCAACAGGACGGTTAAACCCGTGGTCAGGGTCATCTCGCCGAACACCAGTCGAAGGCCTATTCCGACGGCGATCAACGCCACCCCGAGCGTGGCCAGCAGCTCCAGCACCAGGGCCGACAGGAACGCGATCCGCAGCGTCGCCATGGCCGAGCGGCGGTGCGCCGCGGCCAGTTCGGCGATGCGATGTTCGGGGCCCGAGCTGCGGCCCAGCGCCCGCAGGGTGGGGATGCCGCCGATCAGGTCCAGCAACCGCGCCTGCAGCGTGGTCATCGCGGCCAGCGCCGCGGCCGACCGGTCGGCGGTCGCCAGACCGATCAGCACCATGAAGATCGGTATCAGGGGCAGCGTGATCGCCACGACTACCGCCGATTTCAGGTCATAGGCCGCGACCACCGCGACGGTGGCCGGGGTCAGGATCGCGGCGAGCATCAACGTCGGCAGGTAGCCGGTGAAGTAGGGGCGCAGGCCATCCAGCCCACGGGTGACCACGACGGCGGCGGCGTCGCGTTCCGCCGCCAGTTCGCTGGGTTGCCTGGCGGTCACCGCGGCGAGTACCTGGCCGGACAGATCGGCGATGACCGCGCTGGCTCCCCGTTGCCCCAGTCGGGCCTGAAGCCAATGCGTCACCGCGCGGACTACCCACAGCGCCAACAGGATTGACAGCGATCCCAGCCAGACGTGTAGGCCCCGGGCGGCGGGCTGGCCGACGACGTCGGCGACGATGCGTGCCAAGACGACGGCCGATCCGATCGCGCAGCCGGAGATCAGCACGCCGCAGCCCACGACGGCGACCAGGTAGCGGCGCACCGCCGTTGAGGCTCGCCACAGTCTCGGGTCTAGCGGCGCCCGGCTGGTACGGTCCGTACCGCTCAGGACGGGCGCCTTGCCAGTCCGATCGGCGCGGGTATCCGGTCGGCCGAGATCCGTTGCCGGAAAATCCAATACGACCAGGCTTGGTAGATGACGGTCAGCGGGGCCATGAACGCCGTCACCCACGTCATGACTTTGAGGGTGTAGTGGGTGGAGGAGGCGTTGTAGATGGTCAGGCTCCACTGCTTGTTCAGCGTCGAGGGCACCAAGTTCGGATACAGCGAGCCGAAGAGCAGGATCACCACGGCCGCGACCACCAACGCGACGCAGGTGAACGCCCAGCCGTCGGACGCCCGGCGCCACACCAGCAGCACCGCCGCCAGTTGAGCCAGCACCGCCACGGCCAGCACCAGCCAGGTCCAATCCTTGCCATGAGCCAGTTGCGTCCAAAGGCCGAATGCCGCAACCAGTCCGGTGACCGGAAGCGATAGCCAGACGCCGAACCGGTATGCGTCCTCACGGATGGCGCCGGAGGTCTTCAACGCGACGAATGTCGCTCCGTAGAACAAGAACAGTCCGGCGGTGGCCAAGCCGCCGAGCAGCGTGTAGGCGTTGAGCACATCGGTGATCGAGAGGTGAATGCGGCCGTCGGCCTCGACCGGGAGTCCGCGCACCAGGATGGCGAACGCGACGCCCCACAGAACGGCCGGCAGCCAGGATCCGGCTGCGATGCCGACGTCGGCCCAGCCGCGCCATTTGGTGTCATCGATCTTGCCGCGCCACTCGATCGCCACGGCGCGCACGATCATGCCGAAAAGGATCGCCAGCAGCGGCAGGTACAGCGTGGAGAACACGGTGGCATACCAGGCGGGGAAGGCGGCGAACATCGCTGCGCCGCCGACGATCAGCCAGACCTCGTTGCCATCCCACACCGGTCCGATGGTGTTGAGCGCCGTGCGGCGCAGCGGTTCGGGTTCGCCGATGCCGACGCGGGCGAACGGCTCCATCAACATGCCCACGCCGAAGTCGAAGCCCTCGAGGATGAAGAAACCCAGGAACAGCACCCCGATGATGCCGAACCACACTTCCTGCAGTCCCACCGTCGCAACTCCTTTCGGCGTCGGTTAAGCCCTGGTCAGTACGCGAAGGACAGAGGTGCCACCTCGTCATCACTGGGCGCTTGTGGGGGAGCGGGTTCCGCGTCGTGTTCCAGCGGCCCTTCGACGGTGTAGCGCTTGAGCAGGAAGAACCAGAGGACCGCGAGCACCGCGTAGATGAGGGTGAAGGTCACCAGGGAGGTGATGACCATGCCGGGCACGTGATGCGACACCCCTTCGCGCACAGTCAGCCGAATCATTTGGTCCCCAGTGGGATTGGGCGCCACCACCCAGGGCTGGCGGCCCATCTCGGTGAACACCCAGCCCGAGATGTTGGCCAGGAACGGCGTGGGGATGGTGAGCAGGGCGAACCAGGACATCCAGCGGCTCTTGGGTGTTCGCCCGCCGCGGGTGACCCACAACACGGTCAGGGCGAACAACACCGGGATCGCCAGGAATCCGATCATCGCCCGGAAGGACCAGTAGGTGACGAACAGGTTCGGCCGGTAGTCGTCGGGTCCGAAGCGCTGCTGATACTCCTGCTGCAACTCGTCCACCCCGCGCAGCGTCACGCCGCTGAACTTGCCCTCGGCCAGAAACGGCAGCACGTAGTGCACCTTGATGACCTCGGCGACGCTGCCGCAGTTGTTGTGCGTTCCGATCGTCAGCACCGAGAAGTCGGGGTCGGTCTGGGTGTGACATAACGCTTCCGCCGACGCCATCTTCATCGGCTGCTGGACGAACATGAGCTTGCCCTGCCGGTCACCGGTGAAGAACAGGCCGACAGTGGCGAGCAACACCACCCCGCAGCCCAGGATTGCCGCCGGGCGAAACATGGTGCGGGCATCGGTCTGCGCTTCGGGCGTAGTGGACCCCTGCCTGCGTGAGCGCACCATCCACCACGCGCTCACGGCGGCGACGAAGGTGCCCGCAACCAGAAGCGCGCCGGTCACGGTGTGTGAGAACGCCGCTTGCGCAGTGTTATTGGACAGCAGGGCGAAGATGTCGTCCAGCTCGGCGCGTCGCGTCGCCGGGTTGTAATGCGCGCCGACCGGGTGCTGCATGAACGAGTTCGCCGCGATGATGAAGAACGCCGACGCGTTGACGCCGAACGCGACGATCCAGATGCAGGCCAGGTGTATCAGCTTCGGCAGCCGGCTCCAGCCGAAGATCCACAACCCGATGAACGTGGACTCGAAGAAGAAGGCGAACAGTCCCTCCATCGCCAGGGGCGCACCGAAGATGTCGCCGACGAACTTCGAGTACTCCGACCAGTTCATCCCGAACTGAAATTCTTGGACGATCCCGGTCGCCACGCCGATGGCGAAGTTGATCAGGAACAGCTTGCCGAAGAACTTGGTCAGTCGGTACCAGGCGGTGTTACCGGTGGCCACCCACGCCGTCTGCATGATGGCGATCAGCGGCGCCAAACCGATGGTGAGCGGCACGAAGATGAAGTGGTAGACGGTAGTGATACCGAACTGCCACCGCGAAATATCGACGACATTCATCTGTCATCTCCCGAGACTGCGGAGGGCCGATCAACGGCTACGACAGAGTGTAGTAGATGAGTCGGCGCCCCCGCTACCGGTGCCCTTGTCAGACGGCGAGGGTTTTGGAGGCCTTGCGAATTCCGAACGACGAAATGATCTCGAACACGCCGATGACCACAAACCACGCGCCGACCACGATCGCCAGGGTGACGATGGATTGGAACGGCGACGCCAGCACGACGATGCCGGCGAGCAGGCTGATCACGCCGACGAAGATGTTCCAGCCCCGGCCCGGCAGGTGTGGGTCGCTGACGGCCGAAATCGTTGTGGCGACACCGCGGAAGATGAATCCGATGCCAATCCAGATGGCCAGCAGCAGGATTGCGTATCCCTGACCGAAATGACGGAATGCCAGCAGCGCGAGGATCAACGACGCTGCGCCACTGATGAACAGCAGGATCCGGCTGCCCGCCGAGACATGAAGCGAGAACGCGAAGACAACCTGCGCGATGCCGGTGATCAATAGATAAACGCCGAAGGCGACGGCGGCGACCAGGATGGAAATTCCCGGCCACGCCAGCACCAGGACGCCGAGGACAAGAGACAGAATTCCCGACAGCAGAGCGGATTTCCACAGATGCGGCAGCAAGCTTGGAACGGGGTGGGTTCCAGGAGAGCCAGGGGAGATAGTCATGGCCGCAGTCTGGCACAAACGCGAGCCGTGGTACAGGGACTTTCGTCAGATGTGGACCGTGCGTGGGTCTTCGGCACGCAGGTCGGTGGGTTCTTCGCCTGCCTTGCGGCCGATTAGATACCAGGTGCGCATAACGCCCTTGCCCTTGATCTCGATCCGGCCACGCTCCTGCAGAACGAACTCGTGTTTGAGGCGTTCATACATCGCCTCGGGCACTTGAATTCGGCCCACCGAATCGGTGGACTCCATCCGCGACGCGACGTTGACGGCGTCGCCCCACACGTCGTAGAAGAACCGCCGCGAACCCACGACGCCGGCCACGACGGGTCCGCAGGCCATGCCCATCCGCAACGGGACCGCATGGCCGTGCGGATCCTTCAGTGCCGCAGCAACATTGGCCATGTCGAGCGCCAGAGCGGCCAGGGCGAAGGCGTGGTCCGGCCGCGCGCGCGGGACCCCGCTGACCACCATGTAGGAGTCGCCGCTGACCTTGATCTTCTCCAGGCCGTGGCTGTCCACCAACTCGTCGAAGGCGCCGTACAACCGGTCGAGGAACTGCACCAAGTCGGCCGGGCTGGTGCTGCTGGCGCGTTCGGTGAAGCTGACGATGTCGGCGAACAAGACCGAGGCCTCGTCGTACTTGTCGGCGATCACGTCCCGGTCGGCGCTTTTGAGGCGCTCGGCGATGCTGCCCGGCAGCATGTTGGCCAGCAGCGCCTCCGACCGCTGGTACTCGGATTCCATCACCGCCTCGGCGCGCTGGGTGTCGCGCAGCGCGTACCACACCGTGATGAACACCATCACGCATGCGGAGACGATGGTGACGACGAACATCATCGACTGCGCCCACGCCGGCACCAGCCCGGTATCGCGGGGAACCAGGAATTCCAGGGCGATGATCAGGCCGGCGGCGATCGCCGCCAGCATTGCTGCCAACACGATGTGATCAAGCCCCAGCACCAGCACCACCAGGCAGGCGCCCACCACCAAGAAGAACTGGGCGCCCGAGGCCGTGCCCGAGTCCCAGCAGGTGGCGAAGACCGTGACGTAGGCGGCCCCGATAAAGGTCAGCGGTGCGACCAGATCACCGAAGCGGTGCAGCCACGGCACGCACGCGAAGATCACCGCCGAGACGACATTGAGGACCAGCATCTCCCAGATCCACGCGCCCGTGACGACCTGAAGTACGACGAAAGTGGTGCACACCGAAACCGCGAGCCAGGCCGCGATCGTGAGCACTCGATACTCGCGTGCGGCGCTGTCGGCGTAGTGCTGATTGCGGTCGCGTGACTGGGCCCGCGCCGCGGCCACGCAGTCCGGGCGCTCCGAGGAGCTGTCTAGGCGTGTTGGTGGGGCACCACACTTCTTGGCCGCCACGGGTGTAAGCCTAACCGCTGAGCAGCGAATCTTGTCGACTGCGGGAGGAATATTGCCGTTTTCGCTTCCGCAAGTTTCCGAGTCTGATAACAACTTTGTTATCGGGTTGTAATCGGGTTTGCGAATGGATCGTTATGGTTATTTAACACGTGTTCGGCAGGGCTGTTAGACACGTGTTCGCCTCGACTAAGGGGTGCCTGATGACGGGTCTCAAGAGATTCGTTCTTGTGTCAATCCTTGCTCTGACCGCCGTACTCATGGACGGCTGTAGTGCGGCCTGCAGCGAGCCGAGCTGGCTCCTCCGGGTCGCCGGCGACTCCATCGGTAACGACGCCACGGGGCTGAATGTCTCTGCGTCAGACCAGGTCTGCATCACCCGATCATTCGGAGACTGAACCGGACGGTGGGCCTCGACGAGGGGTGAGGCCCACCCCAACGGTCCGCTCCGCGCGGGATCTCCGAGCATTGGCTCACTCGGCCGAAGCCGTTGCTGGATGCATTTCGGCGCGTGGCAGCGCGGGCGGAAAAAGAATATGAATTCATTGCGCTCTTGCTAAATGCCATGCTTTTCATAATTGCGCGGGGTTTATTAAATACCCAGAATCCATACCGTTGGACGGTATCTGACCGTGTTAACAGACCTTCGGGTTTGATGGCGGCCGCGGAGGCGCGATTTCGGTACCGGAAAGTGGTTGTGGCTCCCGCCCGCCGCGCCGATTCGAGCGTCGGGATGCCGGGACGGAAAGCCACGAGTGGCCTCGACGTGACACCGAGGGCGGCGCCGGACCGCGATGCGTCTCTCGGGGTGGCCGTTTGCCGGCTCGCACGCGGTGTCTGTGGTGCCCTCGGTGAGATTCGAACTCACACTGGACGGGTTTTGAATCCGTTTCCTCTGCCAGTTGGGATACGAGGGCGCGCGGCCTCTTACGTTAGAGGCAGCCTCCCACCATAGAGGATCAGGAGTGCTCAACTGCCTCACCGCCCCCGAGGTCGCTGGTCCGAGGCGTTCACGACACAATATGCGTTATGACAGGCCCCACGACCGACACCGACGCCGCTGTGCCGCGCCGGGTCCTGATCGCTGAAGACGAAGCGCTCATCCGAATGGATCTCGCCGAGATGCTCCGAGAGGAGGGGTACGAGATCGTCGGGGAGGCCGGCGACGGACAGGAAGCCGTCGAATTGGCCGAGCGCCATCAGCCGGACCTGGTGATCATGGACGTGAAGATGCCGCGCCGCGACGGCATCGACGCGGCCTCGGAGATAGCCAGCAAGCGCATCGCCCCCATCGTGGTGCTGACCGCGTTCAGCCAACGCGATCTGGTAGAGCGGGCGCGTGACGCGGGGGCGATGGCCTATCTGGTGAAGCCGTTCACCATCAGTGACCTCATCCCGGCCATCGAATTGGCCGTCAGCCGCTTCGGTGAGATCGCCGAGCTCGAACGCGAGGTGGCCTCGTTGTCCGACCGGCTGGAGACCCGCAAGCTCGTGGAGCGGGCGAAAGGGCTGCTGCAAAGCGAACAGGGCATGACCGAGCCCGAGGCCTTCAAGTGGATTCAACGGGCCGCCATGGACCGCAGGACCACGATGAAGCGGGTGGCTGAAGTCGTCCTGGAGACCCTGGATCCGTCCAAAGACGCCTGAGGGTGAACCAGCGCGTCGAGTCTGCGGTGGGGGCGAAGACACGCCGAGGGCAGCCGCCGTGGTTGCACGCTCAAAGCCCTGGTTGCACGGTCGAGGCCGTAATCGCCGGTGGCCCCAGGCCCTAACGCGCGACGATCACCGACGAGCCGTGCCCGAACAGGCCCTGGTTGGCGGTCACCCCGACGGTGGCGTTCTCCACCTGGCGGCCGGTGGCCTGGCCGCGCAGCTGCCAGGTCAACTCGCAGACCTGAGCGATCGCCTGGGCGGGGATCGCCTCGCCGAAGCACGCCAGCCCGCCCGACGGGTTGACCGGGACCCGGCCGCCGATCGTGGTGGCGCCGCTGCGCAGCAGCTCCTCCGCTTCGCCCTTGGCGCACAGCCCCAGGTGCTCGTACCAGTCGAGTTCCAGCGCGGTGGACAGGTCATAGACCTCGGCCAGGCTCACGTCCTCGGGCCCGATGCCCGCCTCGGCGTAGGCCGCGTCGAGGATCTGATCCTTGAACACCCGCTCCGGTGCGGCCACGACCGCGGTGGAATCCGTTGCGATGTCTGGCAATTCGGGCAGATGCTGCGGGTAGCGCGGCGTGACCGTGCTGACCGCGCGCACCGACGGCACGCCCTCGAGCGAGCCGAGGTGCTTGCGGGCGAACTCGGCGCTGGCCACGATCAGCGCCGCGGCGCCGTCGGAGGTGGCGCAGATGTCGAGCTGCCGCAGCGGGTCGGAGACGACCGGACTCGCCAGCACGTCCTCGACCGAAGATTCCTTGCGGTAGCGGGCATTCGGATTCTGCAGGCCGTGCTGGGAGTTCTTCACCTTCACCGCGGCGAAGTCCTCGGACGTCGCGCCGTAGAGGTCCATCCGGCGCCGCGCCAGCAGCGCGAAGTACACGGGGTTCATCGCACCGATGAGGTGGAAGCGCTGCCAGTCGGGGTCGTTCTTGCGCTCGCCGCCGACCGGGGCGAACGCGCCCTTCGGGGTGGTGTCGGCGCCGATGACCAGCGCGACGTCGCAGAAGCCGGCCAGGATGTGGGCGCGGGCGCTCTGCAGCGCCTGCGACCCGCTGGCGCAGGCCGCGTAGCTGGAGCTGACCGGCACGCCGTTCCAGCCGAGTTTCTGCGCGAACGTCGACCCCGCGATGAAGCCCGGGTAGCCGTTGCGGATGGTGTCGGCGCCGGCGACCAGCTGGATCTGCTGCCAGTCCAGGCCTGCCTCGGCCAGCGCGGCGCGCGCGGCGACCACGCCGTATTCGGTGAAGTCGCGGCCCCATTTGCCCCACGGGTGCATCCCGGCGCCGAGGATGTAAAGCGGTTCCGGAGCGCTCATGAGGCCACCTTCCACGCGTGCACGAGGCGTTCGACGCCGTCGACGTCGGTGAACAAGGTCATGGTGGCCAGCTCCATCTCGATGCCGACCTTCAGGTCGGCGGCCAGCGTGCCCTCGACCACCTTGCCGAGCACGATGATGCCCTCGTCGGCCAGCTCCACCGCGGCGATGGCGAACGGCTCGAACGGGTCCGCCGCCGGGTAGGGCGCGGGTGGCGGGTACCGGTTCTCGGTATAGCTCCACAGCGTTCCCCGGGTCGACAAAGCGACGGACTCCAGGGCGTCGCTGGCGCAGGCCGGGTTGGGGCAGTTGTTCTCCCGCGGCGGGAACACATAGGTGCCGCACTCGGGGCACTTACTGCCGATCAGATAGGGGCCACCGGCCCCGTCAGTAGTCGAGTCGGTGGCGAACCACCCGTCGATCGCGGGTTCTTGACTGGTGACCTCTGGCACTGGGTCAGACTACCGAGCCCAAACTCAAAACTGAAACGTGTTGCAGTTCTCCTGGTGGCACGGTCGGGGCGCCCAGCCCCGTCACACCGGGTGCCTAGAGTGAGAGCCGTGCCCGCGACGAAAACCACTACGAAGACCAGCGAGGAAGAAACCACGCCGACGCTGATGCTGCTGGACGGCAACTCGCTGGCGTTTCGGGCGTTCTATGCGCTGCCCGCCGAAAACTTCAAAACCCGCGGCGGGCTGACCACCAACGCGGTCTACGGCTTCACCGCCATGCTGATCAACCTGCTGCGCGACGAAGCCCCGACACACATCGCCGCGGCGTTCGACGTGTCGCGTCAGACCTTCCGCTCCGAGCGCTACCCGGAGTACAAGGCCAACCGGTCGGCGACGCCCGACGAGTTCCGCGGCCAGATCGACATCACCAAGGAAGTCCTGGCGGCGTTGGGCATCACGGTGCTGGCCGAGGAGGGGTTTGAGGCCGACGACCTGATCGCGACCCTGGCCACGCAGGCCGAAAACGAGGGCTACCGGGTGTTGGTGGTCACCGGCGACCGCGATTCGTTGCAGTTGGTCAGCGACAACGTGACGGTGCTGTATCCCCGCAAGGGGGTCAGCGAGTTGACCCGCTTCACCCCGGACGCCGTCGTCGAGAAGTACGGGCTGACGCCCCGGCAGTACCCCGACTTCGCCGCCCTGCGCGGCGATCCCAGCGACAACCTGCCCGGCATTCCCGGCGTGGGGGAGAAGACCGCCTCCAAATGGATCGGCGAATACGGGTCGCTGCAGGCGCTGGTCGACAACGTCGATTCGGTGCGCGGCAAGGTGGGTGACGCGCTGCGCGAACATCTGGCCAGCGTCATCCGTAACCGCGAGCTGACCGATCTCGTCAAAGACGTGCCGCTGGCCCAGACCCCGGACACGTTGCGGCTGCAGCCGTGGGATCGCGACCAGATTCACCGGCTCTTCGATGACCTGGAGTTCCGGGTGTTGCGGGACCGGTTGTTCGAAACCCTGGCCGCGGTGGAGCCCGAGGTCGACGAGGGGTTCGACGTGCGCGGCGGTGCGCTGGAAGCCGGCGAGCTCGCCGTGTGGCTGGCCGAGCACAGCTCGGGAAAGCGGTTCGGCCTGGCCGTCGTCGGCACCCACCTGGCCTACGACGCCGACGCCACCGCGCTGGCCATCGTCTCCGCCGACGGCGAGGGCCGCTACATCGACACCGCAACGCTGGATCCCGAAGACGAAGCGGCGCTGGCGTCTTGGCTTGCCGACCCCGGTCCGCCCAAGGCGCTGCACGAGGCCAAGCTGGCGATGCACGACCTGGCCGGACGGGGCTGGACGCTGGCCGGCGTCACCTCCGACACCGCGCTTGCGGCCTACCTGGTGCGGCCCGGGCAGCGCAGCTTCTCCCTCGACGACCTTTCCCTGCGCTACCTGCGCCGCGAGCTGCGCGCGGAAAACCCTGAACAGCAACAACTTTCGCTGCTCGATGACAATGAGGGCACCGACGACCAGGCGGTGCAGACACTGATTCTGCGCGCCATCGCGGTACTCGACCTGGCCGACGCGCTCGACGAGGAGTTGGCCCGCATCAACTCCACGTCGTTGTTGAGCGGGATGGAGCTCCCGGTGCAGGCTGTGCTTGCCGGCATGGAAAATGCCGGTATCGCAGTCGATTTGGACCTGCTCAACGAGCTGCAAAGCGATTTCGCTCACCAGATCCGCGACGCGGCCGAGGCGGCGTACGCGGTGATCGGCAAGCAGATCAACCTCGGCTCGCCAAAACAGTTGCAGACGGTGCTCTTCGACGAGCTGGAGATGCCGAAGACCAAGCGCACCAAGACCGGCTACACCACCGACGCGGATGCGCTGCAATCGCTTTTCGACAAGACCGGCCATCCGTTTTTGCAGCATCTGCTGACCCACCGCGACGCCACCCGGCTCAAAGTCACCGTCGACGGGTTGCTGAACTCGGTGGCCTCGGACGGGCGCATCCACACCACGTTCAACCAAACCATCGCCGCCACGGGCAGATTGTCGTCGACCGAGCCGAACCTGCAGAACATTCCGATTCGCACCGAGGCGGGCCGGCGGATCCGCGACGCGTTCGTCGTCGGCGACGGCTACAGCGAGCTGATGACGGCCGACTACAGCCAGATCGAGATGCGGATCATGGCCCACCTGTCCAAGGACGCGGGCCTCATCGAGGCGTTCAACACCGGGGAGGACCTGCACTCGTTCGTCGCCTCGCGGGCGTTCGGCGTGCCGATCGAAGAGGTCACCGCCGAGCTGCGCCGCCGGGTCAAGGCGATGTCCTACGGCCTGGCCTACGGATTGAGCGCCTACGGGCTGTCCGCGCAGCTGAAAATCTCCACCGAGGAAGCCAAAGATCAGATGGAGCAATACTTCGCCCGGTTCGGCGGGGTGCGCGACTACCTGATGGACGTCGTGGAGCAGGCCCGTAAGGACGGCTTCACGTCGACGGTCTTCGGCCGCCGTCGCTACCTGCCCGAACTCGACAGCAGCAACCGTCAGGTGCGCGAGGCCGCCGAGCGGGCGGCGCTCAACGCGCCGATTCAGGGCAGCGCGGCCGACATCATCAAGGTGGCGATGCTCGAGGTCGACAAGGCGATCAAGGACGCCGGGCTGTCCTCCCGGATTTTGCTGCAGGTGCACGACGAGCTGCTGTTCGAGGTCGCCTCCGGCGAGCGGGAACAGCTGGAGGCGCTGGTACGCGACAAAATGGGCGGCGCGTACCCGCTCGATGTCCCGCTGGAGGTTTCGGTGGGTTACGGCCGCAGCTGGGACGCTGCGGCGCATTAAACGACTGGCGCGCCGAACCAGGGGGTGTCATGAACGCAGGCTGGATCGTTCCGTTCATCGTCCTCGGCGGCGCGCTGCAGACGTGCGGAGCCGCCATGAACGGCCAGCTCTACAAGCACCTGATCAACCCGTGGCTGGCGTCGGCGATTTCATTCGCGGTGATCACCGTTTTCTTCATCGCCGCATTCGCGTTGATGCCGAAACCGCTGCCCACCGCCCGCGACGTCGCGTCGATGCCCTGGTGGGCCGTGGTCGGTGGCCTGGTCGGGGCTGTCCAGGTCTATGCCGGCCTCACCCTGGTCAACCGGGTCGGGGCCGGCACGTTCATGGGCATCACCGTCACGTCAGCGCTCATCATTTCGCTGGTGATCGACCATTTTGGCTGGTTGCGGCTCGATCCTCACCCGATCACGCTGCTCAGGGCCGTCGGCGGCATGCTCATGGTGTGCGGAGTAGTGCTGATCGCCAAGTTCTGACAGGTGGCTTGCGAAAAATTTGCCCGCACGTCATGTCCGCGTCAGATACGCAGAGGTGTTAGCGGCCGAGTTTGGCCAGCATGAGCACAGTCGAGTAGCCTCGACAGGTAAATCCCAATTGTCCCTACGACCAAACCTGTCCGGAGCAACCCAACAACATGCCGAGTCCCGCCGTCACCTCGCCGCAAGTAGCCGTCAACGACATTGGCTCGAGCGAGGACTTTCTCGCCGCAATAGACAAAACGATCAAGTACTTCAACGATGGCGACATCGTCGAAGGCACGATCGTCAAAGTGGACCGGGACGAGGTGCTCCTCGATATCGGCTACAAGACCGAAGGGGTCATCCCCGCCCGCGAACTCTCCATCAAGCACGATGTCGACCCCAACGAGGTCGTTTCCGTCGGTGATGAGGTCGAAGCCCTGGTCCTCACCAAGGAGGACAAAGAGGGTCGCCTGATTCTCTCCAAGAAGCGCGCGCAGTACGAGCGCGCCTGGGGCACCATCGAGGCGCTCAAGGAGAAGGACGAGGCCGTCAAGGGCACCGTCATCGAGGTGGTCAAGGGTGGCCTGATCCTCGACATCGGGTTGCGTGGCTTCCTGCCCGCCTCGCTGGTCGAGATGCGCCGGGTGCGCGATCTGCAGCCGTACATCGGCAAGGAGATCGAGGCCAAGATCATCGAGCTGGACAAGAACCGCAACAACGTGGTGCTGAGCCGCCGCGCCTGGCTGGAGCAGACCCAGTCCGAGGTGCGCAGCGAGTTCCTCAACCAGCTGCAGAAGGGTGCCATCCGCAAGGGTGTGGTGTCCTCCATCGTCAACTTCGGTGCGTTCGTCGACCTCGGCGGTGTGGACGGTCTGGTGCACGTCTCCGAGCTGTCCTGGAAGCACATCGACCACCCGTCCGAGGTTGTGCAGGTGGGCGACGAGGTCACCGTCGAGGTGCTCGACGTCGACATGGACCGCGAGCGGGTTTCGTTGTCGCTGAAGGCGACTCAGGAAGACCCGTGGCGCCACTTCGCCCGCACCCATGCCATCGGCCAGATCGTGCCCGGCAAGGTCACCAAGCTGGTTCCGTTCGGTGCGTTCGTGCGTGTCGAGGAGGGCATCGAAGGTCTGGTGCACATCTCCGAGCTGGCCGAGCGCCACGTCGAGGTCCCTGACCAGGTGGTCGCCGTCGGCGACGACGCGATGGTCAAGGTCATCGACATCGACCTGGAGCGCCGCCGGATCTCGTTGTCGCTCAAGCAGGCCAACGAGGACTACACCGACGAGTTCGACCCGGCGAAGTACGGCATGGCCGACAGCTACGACGAGCAGGGCAACTACATCTTCCCCGAGGGCTTCGACTCCGAGACCAACGAATGGCTCGAGGGCTTCGATAAGCAGCGCAACGAGTGGGAAGCCCGTTACGCCGAGGCCGAGCGCCGGCACAAGATGCACACGGCGCAGATGGAGAAGTTCGCCGCCGCCGAGGCTGCCGGGCACACCGAGCAGTCGCCGGGCAACGGCGCTCCTCCGGAGAAGGCGGGCGGATCGCTGGCCAGCGACGCCCAATTGGCCGCTCTGCGGGAGAAACTCGCCGGCAACGCGTGACGCTCTGCTGAGCACGCCATGCTGCGGATCGGGCTGACCGGTGGCATCGGCGCCGGCAAGTCGGCGCTGTCGTCCACCTTCGAGCAATGCGGTGCCGTCATCGTCGACGGTGACGTCATCGCGCGCGAGGTGGTGCGGCCGGGGACCGAGGGCCTGGCCGCGCTGGTCGAGGCGTTCGGAGGCGATATCCTGCTTGCGGACGGGTCGCTGGATCGACCGGCTTTGGCCGCCAAGGCCTTTCGCGACGACGAGGCACGCAAGACGCTGAACGGGATTGTCCACCCCCTGGTGGGCAATCGCCGTTCGGAGATCATTGCCGCGGTGCCCGAGGATTCCGTTGTGGTCGAGGACATTCCGCTGCTGGTGGAGTCCGGGATGGCGCCGCTGTTCCCGCTCGTCGTCATCGTCTACGCCGACGTGGAGGTGCGGCTGCGGCGGCTGGTCGACCAGCGGGGCATGCCGGAGGATGACGCCCGTGCGCGGATCGCCGCGCAGGCCAGCGACGAGCAGCGCCGCGCGGTCGCCGACATCTGGCTGGACAACTCGGGCAGCCCCGAGGATCTGGCACGGCGGGCCCACGACGTGTGGAACACCCGCATCGTCCCGTTCGCGCACAACCTGAGCGCACGCCAGATCGTCCGGGCTCCGGCCCGGTTGGTGCCGCCCGACCCGAGCTGGGCCGACCAGGCGCAACGAATCGTGAACCGGCTCAAGACCAGCTGCGGTCACCGCGCGCTTCGCGTCGATCACATCGGCTCGACCGCCGTGCCGGACTTCCCGGCCAAGGACGTCATCGACGTTCAGATCACCGTCGAATCCCTGGCCGTCGCAGACGAACTCGTCGAGCCGTTGCTGTCCGCCGGGTACCCTCGCATCGAGCACGTTGCCGAGGACGTAGCCAAGCCCGACGCCCGCAGCACCGTCGAGAGCTACGACCACCGGGACGATGCGGACTTGTGGCTCAAGCGAATTCATGCCTCGGCCGATCCCGGTCGACCCACCAACGTGCACATCCGGGTGGACGGCTGGCCCAACCAGCAGTTCGCCCTGCTGTTCGTGGACTGGCTGACGGCCAATCCCGACGCCCGGGCCGACTACCTGAACGTCAAGCGCGTCGCCGAAAAGGGCGGCGGCGGAGACACCGCGGCCTACGTCGAGATCAAAGAGCCATGGTTCCTCGACGCGTACCGGAGGGCCTGGGAGTGGGCCGACTCGACCGGCTGGAAGCCCTGACCCGGATCAGGGCAACGGCGCGCCGCACTGCAGCGCCCCGTTGTTGGGATCGCTGTTACCGGCCGTCGGTCTCACCATCTGGTCGGTCTGGGTGAAAACGTTGTCGTCGGCGTCGATTTCGCAGTGCACGTTGGCCGCGTAGGGAAAGCGCAGCACAATCCGCAGGCCGGCCTGCGCCGGATCGGGAAGCACGGTGTTGGCCTCGAATACGTTGCCCGGCATGGAAGGAAGGCCGGTCGTGCTCGTCTGGCCGCCGTTGGTCACGAACGTGGCCTGGCTACCGGTCGTCAGAGCGTCGATCCTCGCCCGATAGGTGATGTTGTGCAGATCCGCTCTTGCGATCGGGGGATTCAGCTGGGCGCCGGCGATGACCGTCAGCGCGGCGATCTGCATCCACCTGCGGGATTGGGAGCTCATAGCAGCTGAGATTACGCCCAGCGTCGTCTGGCCCACCAGGCTGTTCGGTGGGGTGCTAGGGCTGGCAGTGGGGACACCAGAACGACATCCGGCCGCCGATCCGACGGTGGCGAAGGGCGCTGCCGCAGCGCGGGCAGTGCGGGTCTGGATCGTCGCGTGCCCCGGTGAGCCAGCGCGGTAGGCCGGGCACCCGGCCGTGGCGCACCGCCGTGTGCAGCACTTGCGTCATGGCGCGATGCAAGTCCTTGACGGCTTCGTCGTCCAACTCCGCAACCGGAACGGTGGGCCTTATCCTGGCCCGCCAGCAGATTTCGTCGACGAGCAGATTGCCGAGGCCCGCGATCACCGACTGGTCCATCAGCGTCGGCTTCAGGCGACCGCGTCGCCCGGCCAACACCTCGCGAAACCTTCGCAGGCCCATGCCCAGCGCGTCGGGCCCCTGGCGCCCCAGGACGTCCGCGAGGTCGTCCTCGTCGTCGGTCAGCCAGATTCCGCGCAGCTTGCGCAGGTCTGCGTAGCGCAGTTCACCCTTGTCGAGCGACACCACCAGGCGCTCATACTTTTCCGGCTCGGCGCCCGCGTCGGTGTAGTACGGGTGTCCGGTCATCCCACTGTGGATCAGGAGGGTCGGGCCATCGGTCGGCAGTATCAGCCATTTGCCGTGCCGGCGCGGGGCGCGGAACCGGTGCCCGGCCAGACGCCGGGCGAGCGCGGCGGCGGTGGCGTTGCGCAAAATTCCGGGGTCGAGGACAGCTACGTGTTCAATTCGGCGGCGGGGCAAGGTTTTAGCAAGCTCGCGCCGGAACCCTTCGACATCCGGCAGTTCAGGCACGAGGTTTCGCCGTCATGACGCGCGGTGCCGGGTGACGAAACACATTTCACGTGCATACCCGCCGCCGGACCGGGAAAACGGCTACGGCCGACGCCAGGTCAGCGCCATGCCGTGGTGTGCCAGCCACCGCGACAGGTCGTAGCCGTTGCAGGCCAACCCATCGACGGCGGCCACGGCGCGTCGCACCGCCCGCTCGGCGGCCTCGGGAGTCAGCAATCCGTGCCGGACGGCATCCAGCAACTCGTCGACATCGGTGAGTTCGGCCCCGGCGCCGGTGCGGACCTCGATATCCAGGTAGTGGTCCTCGGAATGCCACACGGTGGGACCGGGTGAGTATTCGCCGACATCCAGGTAGTAATCGTGGTCACGTTCATGCCCGGGATTGAAGTGAAACACGGTGGCGCGCAAGCCCAATGACGGCAGTAGCCACGACTCGAGGTAATGGAACTGGGCGCGGCCGGGAGTGGGGCGGGCGATGTAGAGGCCCCACGGGTGCACCGCGTACTCCTCGACTGCCCGCACGATGCCCTTGGGATCGGTGTTCGTGCGGGCCAGGAGGTCGAACGTCTCGTGCTTCGGCGCGTGAATGATGTCACCCTACCGCCGCGGGGCGATCCCCTACCGGCGCAACCGGATCTTCCACCGCACGAACCCGGCGTAGAAGAGCGACAACGCGGCCAGCATGCCCATGTCCAGCAACCAGATCTTCGACGTGTGTTGCCAGAACCGGTCTTGGGACAGCAGCGAATCGGGCACCAGGTGGCGAAGATCCACCGTCGAAGACGCCGCCGCATAACCCCAGCGCGCCGGCATCGCCCACGACAGCTGGTTCAAACCGAGTCGGCCGGTCACCGGGACCATCCCGCCGCACAGCACCAGCTGCGCCATCACCGCCACCACGAACAGCGGCATGATCTGCTCGCTGGACCGAACCAGCGACGAAATCGCCAGGCCCAGAATGGCCGAGGCGACACACGTCGCCGCCACGGTGGTGAACAGTTCGAAGGTGGCCCCGACGGTCGAGTGACCGAACAGCACCGCGCCGCGCGTCGGGGCACTCTTGCCGATCACCACGATCGCCGTCACGATCGCCGACTGCAGTATCGCGAACCCGCAGAACACCGCGCTCTTGGCGACCAGGTAGGCGGTGGTCGACAACCCGACCGCCTGCTCACGCTGGAAGATGGCGCGCTCGCCGACCAGGTCGCGAATTGTCAAGGCGGTGCCCATGAATGCCGCGGCCGGCATCAGCAGAGCCAGTATCTGCGCGGCCTCGTCAGGCGTCCCCGCATTGGGTGCCGGTACATGAAATCCGTTGCTGCCCGGGACGGTCAGCGACAGCGAGCCGAGGATGAACGGCAGCAGCGCCAGGAAGACGAAGTAGGCGCGGTCGGCGATCACCAGGCGGACCTGGCGGCGGGCGATCGTCGAGATCTGGCGCCGCACGCTGGTGTGTACCGGTTCGCCAAGGCTGCTCGGCTCGTCGGTCTTGTCCGGCAGGTACTTCTTCGGCCGCTTCTGCGCCTCGTTCTGTTCCAGGAAGCGGCGGTTGGCTTCCTCGGGATCGGCGCCGACCTGGGTGAAGATCTTCGCCCAGTTGGTGGTGCCCATCGCCCCGCCGATCTGGTCGGGCGCGCCGCAGTAGGCCGTCTTGCCGCCGGGCGCCATCAGCAGCACCTGGTCGCAGACGTCCAGGTAGGACAGCGAGTGCGTCACCACCAGCACGACACGACCGGCGTCGGCCAGCTGGCGCAGCATCGTCATCACCTGCAGGTCCAGCGCGGGATCCAGGCCCGAGGTGGGCTCGTCGAGGATCAGCAACGACGGCCCGGTCAGCAATTCGAGCGCCACCGAGGCGCGTTTGCGTTGCCCGCCGGACAGCTTCTCGACGCGGGTATCGGCGTGCTTGGTCAGGTCGAGCTCTTCGAGCACCTGGGCGACGACTTTGGCGCGGTCCGCTTTGCTGGTGTCGGGGGGCAGCCGCAGCTCCGCCGCGTAGCCCAGCGCCTGGTTGATGGTCAGCTGGCGATGCACCACGTCGTCCTGCGGGACGATGCCGATCCTGCTGCGCAGCGACGCGTATTCGGCGTGAATGTTGTGGCCCTCGAACGTCACCGAGCCGGACGTCGGGGTGGTGTAGCCGGCGATGAGCCGGGCCAGGGTGCTCTTTCCGGCGCCCGAACCGCCGATCACGGCGGTCAGCGTGCCGGGCCGCGCGGTCAGCGAGATGTCGTCCAGCAGTTGTTTGCCGTTGTCGACGACGTACTTGACGTCGCGCACCTCCAGGCCGCCGGTGCGGGTGGCGGCGGCGCCGTGTTCGGTCAGGGTGCCGTCGCGGAACACCAGGTCGACGTTGCCGATGGTGACGATGTCGTGCTCGGACAGGATGGCCGACCCGATCCGGGTGCCGTTCACGAACGTTCCGTTGACGCTGTTGTCGCGGATCTCGGTGCCCAGCTGGGTGGGCACCAGGGTCGCGTGCTGACGCGAGGCCAGGACGTCGGAGACGACGATGTCGTTCTCGGCCGCCCGGCCGATCGTCATGGCGCCGGCCGTGCCGGCGGCCGACGACGCGCGCGGCGAGAGCAATTTCACAAAACGCGTCGCCAGGTTCGACACGTCGGCCGTCTTGGCGTCGATGACGGTGAATTCCGCTGCGGGCGTGGGCGATGGCTGCGGCGGTGCGGCGTTTTCGCCCGCCACGGGCGGCGTGACCTGCAACCTTGCCGGCGAGCCGGGGTCGATGACGGTGAGCTGGTCGGGCGGTATGCCACGCGGCGCCGGTGGCGGCGGCACGCGGGGCGGCGGCGCCTGACGCGGCGGTGTCGACGGCTGTCGCGGCGGTGCGTTCGGCGGTCTGGCCGGCTGCCGGGGTGGCACGGGGCGCGACGGCGCCCCCTGCGGACCGCCGCGCGCCGGGCTCCTGCCAGGGCCGCCGGGCCTGCCCTGGGGGGGCCGCGGCGGGTGCGTCGGGTTGGTTTGCTCAGCAACCGCGGACCACGGCAGGGTCGGCGGTCCGGAATCGTGGCTCGGCCGGATCCGCGGCGGATGCCCGGCATGACCCTGCTGCGGTCCGATCGCGAAGGTCAGGCGCGGGCCCTGCGGGTTTCCGATGTGAATGCTCTGGCCGTCGTGTATGTCGACCACCGGCATCCGGTAACCGTTGAGGTAGGTCCCGTTCAGCGAGCCGTTATCGATTGCCAGCCAACGGCCTTGGTCGAACCGCAGGATCAGATGCGCCCGCGAGATCCGCGGATCGGCGATACGCAGATCGGCCTGCACGTCGCGCCCGACGACCACCTCGTGGCCGGCCGCGAAGGATCGTTGGGACCCGTCGTGCCGGATTGTCAGGATGGGCGGGGCGGGTCGAGTCACTACTCAAGTATCGGCCCGCGTTGGCAGTGCCCTCTATTGGACCCAGCTGTGACTTCGCTTTGTTTCGACTCGGCCACTCATAGCCCTTTCATAGCGTGCTGCGACGAATCGCCCACGGCGGTGCGGCATTATTCGAACGGGAGGGGCAGTTGGATTGTGTCCACGCGCCGGCACAGCGTTGTGCCGGCAGCTGGCGAGACGGAGTAGAGGGCCCAATCGCTATGCGCATGCCCAAGGTGTGCGATCCGCATCACAGTGCGGTGACACGTGGGCGGTGCCGGGAAACGAGGGGGCAAGGCATTGACGAACGAGCACAAGGGGACTACTCGGCGCATCGGCGCCGGGCGACGGCTGCTGAGCAACCCGCGACAAGCGCGCGAGGCGTTGCGCGCGGGTTTTCACTCGTTGCCCGCCATGCCCATCGGGCAGCTGTTCCGCCGGATACCCCCCGTTGATTCCGCGCCGAACGTGGAACCCGTGGTGGCGCAACAGCCCAACGAGTCCTCGGGGTCGCGCCTTGCGGTGAGTAACGGCGCGTCGTTCGCCGGCTACACGATTCTGCGGCAACTGGGTGCGGGCGGCATGGCCGAGGTCTATCTCGCGCTGCACCCCAGGCTGCCCCGCCGCGACGTGATCAAGGTCCTCGCCGAGGCGGTGACCGCCGACCCGGAGTTTCGCGAAAGGTTCAACCGGGAGGCCGATCTCGCGGCGACGCTGTGGCACCCGCACATCGTCGGCGTGCACGACCGGGGCGAATTCAACGGGCATCTGTGGATTTCGATGGACTACGTCGAGGGCACCGACGCCTCGCGGCTGGTCAAGGAGAATTACGCCGACGGGATGCCGGTCCACGAGGTGTGCGCCATCGTGCAGGCGGTCGCGGGCGCGCTGGACTACGCCCACGACCGTGGGCTGCTGCACCGCGACGTCAAGCCGGCCAACATTCTGCTCACCCATCCGGACGAGGGCGAGCGCCGAATCCTGTTGGCGGACTTCGGCGTCGCGCGTCACCTCGGCGACATCAGCGGGATCACCGAAACCAACGTCGCGGTCGGAACCGTGGCATACGCGGCGCCCGAGCAGCTGACGGGTTCCCCCATCGACGGACGGGCGGACCAATACGCTTTGGCCGCAACGGCTTTCCACCTGCTGACCGGCGCGCCGCCGTTCCAGCACTCCAATCCGATCGCGGTGATCAGTCAGCACCTGCACGAGGACCCGCCCCGGCTCAGCGATTTCCGCCCCGACCTGGCCGAGCTCGACGAGGTGTTCTTCCGCGCCCTCGCCAAGCAACCCGAGGACCGGTTCGAGCGCTGCCGCGCGTTCGCCGCCGCCGTCAGCGAGGCGGCCGGCGGTGCCTCCGAAGCCGGCCCCGCCCAGCCGCGCGCCGCCGTGTCGACACCGCATCGCCGGCACGGACCCGTCGGCGTCGTCGCCGGGCTGAGTCACCGGTTTTCGGCGAAAACCCGGTGGGCGACCGCGCTGGTGGGTGCGGTGCTCATCGCCGTCGCGGCGACATGGTCGCTGCTCTACTCGTTCCAGCCCGACACCCCGCCGAGCAATCCCGCGCTCGCGTCGAGGCCGTCCGCCCCGGCCGCCAGCACCGCGCCCACCGTGGGCGGACCGGTGCTGAACGGGACCTACAAGCTGGACTACGACCAGACCAAGCGCACCACCAACGGCGTCTCGATCCGGCACGACGGCGCCGCCACCAGCTGGTGGGCATTCCGGTCCGTGTGCACCACCCACGGATGTGCGGCCACCGGGACCCAGCTGGACGATGCCACTCATCAGGTGGCCAACACCACCGACGGGGGACTGACCGACACCCTGCGCTTCGTCGGGGGCTACTGGCAGGGCGCCCCGGCGCAGCAGCGGGTGGGCTGCACTCAGCCCAATGGCCAGGTCCGGGCCACCCAGCAGGAAACCATCGCCTGGTCGCTGGCGCCGCAGGCCGACGGCACGCTGCGCGGCACGCTGACCGAGACCGTGCTGAGCAACGAGTGCGGCGCCCAGGGGGCGGTGGTGCGGGTGCCCGTGGTGGCCACCCGGACCGGCGACGTGCCCGCAAAGGTGACGTTGGGCGACCCCACCCAGGTCATCAACACCTCGACCACCGCGTCCGCCCCGGCGCCGCCGGTGCTCGGCGGGTTGTGCGGCGACGTCGGCAAGGTCGCCTACGACCCGACCAACAACGAGCAGATCGTCTGCGAGGGCAGCAGCTGGGCCAAGGCGCCCATCACGATGGGCGTGCACGCCGCCGGCAGCTCATGCGACCGGCCGGGCACGTCGGTGTTCGCCATGAGCACCTCGAGCGACGGCTACCTGCTGCAGTGCGATCCGGTCACCCGGACGTGGACGCGGCCGGCGGGCTAGCCAACGCCGCCTATCGGGGCGGTCGGTCTCCGGGTACAAATAGGCGAGTCTCGAATCCGCTAGCGCGGGCGCTAGCGCGTTTGGCAATCGCCCTGTCCCTCCGGACGGGTACGGATGTGGCGCATGTGGCCGGGCGCGGGCGCTGACCTGGGCGGACCAGCATCGAAGCACTTGTCGGTGATCGGTTCTACCCTGGTGGCATGGCATTCGCCACGGAGCATCCCGTACTAGCGCATTCGGAGTATCGCGCTGTCGACGACGTCGTGCGCGTCGGCGGCGACTTCGAGGTGGTCAGCCCGCACGATCCCGCCGGTGACCAGCCGGCCGCCATCCAGGAGCTGGAACGCCGGATCAAGGCGGGGGAGCGCGACGTCGTGCTGCTGGGCGCGACCGGTACCGGGAAGTCGGCCACCACCGCGTGGCTGATCGAGCGGCTGCAGCGGCCCACTCTGGTGATGGCGCCCAACAAGACGCTGGCCGCCCAGCTGGCCAATGAGCTGCGAGAGATGTTGCCGCACAACGCGGTTGAATACTTCGTCTCGTATTACGACTACTACCAGCCCGAGGCGTACATCGCCCAGACCGACACCTACATCGAGAAGGACAGCTCGATCAACGACGACGTGGAGCGGCTGCGGCACTCCGCGACATCCTCGCTGCTGTCGCGCCGCGACGTGGTCGTGGTGGCGTCGGTGTCGTGCATCTACGGCCTGGGCACGCCACAGTCCTACCTGGACCGCTCGGTCGAGGTGCGGGTGGGCGCCGAGGTGCCGCGGGATGCGCTGCTGCGGCTGCTGGTCGACGTGCAGTACACCCGCAACGACCTGTCGTTCACCCGCGGCTCGTTCCGGGTGCGCGGGGACACCGTGGAGATCATCCCGTCCTACGAAGAGTTGGCGGTGCGCATCGAGTTCTTCGGCGACGAGGTCGAGGCGCTGTACTACCTGCATCCGCTGACGGGCGACGTGATCCGCCAGGTGGACTCGCTGCGGATCTTCCCGGCCACCCACTACGTGGCCGGCCCCGAGCGGATGGCGCACGCGATCTCGACGATCGAAGCGGAGCTGGCCGAGCGGCTGGCCGAGCTGGAGGGCCAGGGCAAGCTGCTCGAGGCGCAGCGGTTGCGGATGCGCACCAACTACGACATCGAGATGATGCGCCAGGTCGGGTTCTGCTCGGGCATCGAGAACTACTCCCGGCACATCGACGGCCGGGGTCCGGGCTCGCCGCCGGCGACCCTGCTGGACTACTTCCCGGACGACTTCCTGCTGGTCATCGACGAATCCCACGTCACCGTCCCGCAGATCGGCGGCATGTACGAGGGTGACATGTCGCGCAAGCGCAACCTGGTCGAATACGGGTTCCGGCTGCCGTCGGCGTGCGATAACCGCCCGCTGACCTGGGAGGAGTTCGCCGACCGGATCGGGCAGACGGTGTACCTGTCGGCCACCCCCGGCCCCTACGAACTCAGCCAGTCCGGCGGCGAGTTCGTCGAGCAGGTGATCCGGCCCACCGGCCTGGTGGACCCGAAAGTGGTGGTCAAGCCGACCAAGGGGCAGATCGACGACCTGATCGGCGAGATCCGCAAGCGCACCGAGGCCGACCAGCGGGTGCTGGTCACCACGCTGACCAAGAAGATGGCCGAGGACCTCACCGACTACCTGCTCGAGATGGGCATCCGGGTGCGCTATCTGCACTCGGAGGTCGACACGCTGCGCCGCGTCGAGTTGCTGCGCCAGTTGCGGCTGGGCGAGTACGACGTGCTGGTCGGCATCAACCTGCTGCGCGAGGGCCTGGACCTTCCCGAAGTGTCGCTGGTGGCGATCCTGGACGCGGATAAGGAGGGCTTCCTGCGGTCATCGCGCAGCCTGATTCAAACCATCGGCCGCGCCGCTCGCAACGTCTCCGGTGAGGTGCACATGTACGCCGACACCATCACCGATTCGATGAAAGAGGCCATCGACGAGACCGAACGGCGGCGGGCGAAGCAGGTCGCGTACAACGAGGAACACGGCATCGACCCGCAGCCGCTGCGCAAGAAGATCGCCGACATCCTCGACCAGGTCTACCGCGAGGCGGACGACAGCGAGACGGTGGAGATCGGCGGGTCAGGGCGCAATGCGTCCCGCGGCCGGCGAGCGCAGGGTGAGCCGGGCCGCGCCGTCAGCGCGGGGGTGTTCGAGGGCCGCGATACGGCCAGCATGCCGCGCGCCGAGCTGGCCGACCTGATCAAGGACCTCACCGCCCAGATGATGGCCGCGGCTCGTGACCTGCAGTTCGAGCTGGCGGCGCGGTTCCGCGACGAGATCGCCGACCTCAAGAAGGAACTGCGTGGGATGGACGCCGCCGGCCTGAAATGAGTTTGCTGGCAACCGATCTCCGGCTCTTATCTCCGCGCGACCCCATACGGTAGAGGGGTGACCGACGCGGCGACTATCACCGGCGGCTGGCGAGAGCTGCTGGGCGCGAGGTACCTGAGAACTTCCATCCTGCTGGCCGGTGGGGTGGCGCTCTACGCCACAAATGAGTTCCTGACCACCAGCTTGTTGCCCAACACCATCGCGGAAATCGGCGGCAGCCGGCTCTACGCGTGGGTGACGACGCTGTACCTCGTGGGGTCGGTGGTGGCGGCGACGATGGTCAATCCGATCCTGCTGCGCATCGGGGCGCGGTCGTCATATCTGATGAGTCTCGCGGTGTTCGGCGTCGCCAGCCTGGTTTGCGCTGCCGCACCAACCATGCATGTTTTGATTGCTGGGCGGGCCATGCAGGGGGTGGCCGGGGGCTTGCTCGCCGGGCTGGGTTACGCGGTCATCAACTCCGCCCTGCCCCGCTGGTTGTGGACGAGGGGCTCGGCCCTGGTGTCGGCGATGTGGGGGGTCGCGACCGTGGTCGGACCCACCACGGGAGGCCTGTTCGCGCAGCTCGGGATCTGGCGATGGGCTTTCGTCGCGATGGCGATCCTGACGGTGCTGATGGCTCTACTAGTTCCGGTCGCGCTGGCCCGCGTCAACCCGACCTCCGGCCTCGCCAGGATGAAGGTCCCGGTGTGGTCGCTGCTGATCATCGGGGTGGCGGCGCTGGCCGTCAGCGTCGCGCAGATTCCGCGCAACGCCGTCGCGACGTATGGGCTGCTCGCGGCGGGCATAGCCCTGGTCGGCGTCTTCGTGATCGTCGACTGGAGGATGCACGCGGCCATCTTGCCGCCCAGCGTGTTCTCGCCCGGCCCCCTGAAGTGGATCTACCTCACCATGGGCGTTCTGATGGGCGCGGCGATGGTGAACACCTACGTGCCGCTGTTCGGGCAGCGGCTGGCCCACCTGACGCCGATCGCGGCCGGATTCCTGGGGGCGGCGCTCGCGCTGGGCTGGACGGTGAGCGAGATCGTCAGCGCATCGCTGGAGCACCCGCGCACGATCGGGCGGGTGGTCATGGTGGCGCCGATGGTGGCCGCGTCGGGCCTGGCGCTGGGTGCCGTCGCCCGGCACGGCGACGACTCGGCCTGGACCGCCGCGCTGTGGGCGGTGGCCCTGCTGGTCGCCGGCATCGGGATCGGGATGGCCTGGCCGCACCTGTCGGCCCGCGCGATGGCCTCCGTTGCGGACCCGGCCGAAGGCGGCGCCGCGTCCGCTGCGATCAACACCGTCCAGCTGACCTCCGCCGCGATCGGTGCCGGATTGGCCGGTGTCGTCGTCAACACCGCCACCGGCGGCGAGG
>NZ_LZKI01000195.1 GCF_001672755.1 Mycobacterium colombiense
TGAAGGAGACACTGCGGATGCGGCCTGTACTCGCCCTGGTCAGCAGGCGACTCACAGAACCGATGGAGGTCGACGGGTTTTCGTTGCCCGCCGGGGCCAAGGTCGCGCCATCGATCTATCTCATGCACAGGCGTCCCGACATCTATCCCGACCCCGAGCAGTTCCGTCCCGAGCGGTTTCTCGACAACCGAGCCGGAACCTACACGTGGATTCCATTCGGAGGTGGCGTGCGTCGTTGCCTTGGTGCGACTTTCGCCGAATGCGAGATGCGGATTGTGCTTGGCGCGCTGTTCAGCACCGCACGGGTGCGCCCCGTCGACCTCCATCGGTTCTGTGAGTCGCCTGCTGACCAGGGCGAGTACAGGCCGCATCCGCAGTGTCTCCTTCACCACGGCATCGGCGTACCGTTGGCCGTCGCCGGATTGCGTCTCTTCGATGAGTCGCGAATGCGCATCCGGATGACGGATGATCCGCTCGACCGCCCAGGCCAATCCCGATGCCGTCGTTTCGTGGCCCGCCAGTAGCAACGTGACGAGCTCATCGCGAATCTCTTGGTCGCTCATCGGGTTACCGTCTTCGTGCTCGGCCCTCAACAGCATCGACAGGACATCGGTGCGGACATCGAGGTCGTTTTGCATTCTGCGAGTGGCGATCTCGTCGTGGAGCAGCCGATCCACTTCGCCCAGCAGTCTGTTGGTAAGCGCGGTCCTCAGTTGTTGGGGACCTACGACCAAAAGAAACATCTGCGCGATGGCGTGGGTGGTGAGGGCGAGCATCCGCTGTAGCGCCTGGCGCAGCCGGTCCATGCTTTCCCCTTGTTCGAGCCCGAACACGAGGTGCAAGATGACTTCGAGCGTCAACGCCTGCATCCGAGGATGCAGGCGCACCGGCACACCCCTTGGCCAGCCGGCAATCTCGGCCTCGACAATGGCGGTCATGGTGCTGATGTAGCTCTGCAAGTGGTTGCCGCGAAAGGCGGGCATGAGCAAACGGCGCTGTTCTTTGTGCGCGTCGCGGTCGAGCAGTAGAACCGAGTTCCGGCCCACCACGGGCAGCAGGATGCGGTTCGCCTCCCCGGCGAGCGCCAGTTCCGGAGGCGCGGTGAAAACCTGCCGCACCGCATCTGGATGCGAGACCATCACGATCGGTCCTTCACGGACCAACTTCATGGTGAACGTGTCGCCATATCGAGCGGCGGCACGTTCCATGAATTCCCATGGTCGGGCTATCCACTCAGCGGTTTGCGCTGCCGTTGGTAGTCGAGGACCAGGTGGCAGGGAGTCGGCAGCCATCTTTTACCCCCTAGTGGGGACGGCGCGATCGATCGCTTCAAGCACAGCAACTTTATGTGCTGGGGCCTACCAACTACCAGACCCTCGATCACCTTCGACGCGTCGTGGCGCGAGCGGATGGCCGCGAAGCCATAATCGGCTACACACCGCCTGAACTGCTCAAACTCTGTGATGCGAACGAGTGGAATGGACAAGCTACCGTTCTTGCCCGGGGGTTCGTAGTCTCGTCAAAGTTACTCGCGTCAGGGTCTCTCAACACCCGAGGTCACGTGTTCCGGCCGAACCCCAATACCTCATTAAGCAATAGCAGTAAATGAAGCTCGCCAAAACTCATAAGAACTTCATGTAAGGCGCGACACTGTGCCGGAGTAACGGCAGCCACCGCTACCCGGCAAGAAATGGGAAGCATGAAGATCACTTTTGCGGGATTCAAGATAGCGACTGCAGCCGCCATAGAACCGTTGGTCGCCGCGTCCGGGGAGGACGCGCACGCTTATCCGGGTGCGACAAAATGACTGGGACAAACCGTTATTGGCGCGAAAACCAGTGTGACTTAAATTTACAGACGGGCGCGTACAACGGGCGTGCGGTACGCGGGTGGTGCAAGCGCCGGGCCCGCCGATCCAGGCCCCGGCCATGCCGCCAGTGCAGGCACCGAGCAGTCCGCCGTCCACCCAGGCACCAGCCACCATGCCGGCGCAAGCACCGGACTATTCACCGACCGTGCCTATTCGGCGACGGGGCTGGCTTTTGTTCCCGCGAAGCCAAGCTGGAGGCAATTGCCCATGGCGGCCAACAAAACCGCCGTATGACGGAGTCTACTCAAAATCGACCATATTCGGCTTTGGTGGGTGCGACCTAACCTGAGGACAGTTCCCCGCGTTTGACAACGTTAGGAGTAATAGGTCATGTTGACGCGATTAAAACGCGGATTGAAACATTACAGGGACACGATTCATCGCAAAAAGCGTATTCAGATGTGGGTTGGCGTTCTTTTAATAATGGGAATCGCCGGTATATTCGGTAGCAGTTTCCTGGAAGACGAGCGGTGGCAGAGGCTTGTCGAGGGTCTTGGCGATGCATTCTTCATCGCTGCGGTTGTCGCCTACTTGGTCGACCCTTTGGCACAAGCGCACCTCGCGCAAGAGTGGGGTCGCGACCTCTACTGGGCGATCTTCAGCCCCCACGCACCCGCAGAATTCAAGGAAGCACACCAAAACCTTGCGGCACCCGATGCGGTAATCGAGATGTGTACTCACGAACTCAACATCACACATGCGGAAGGAACCGCCCCGGAGGTGTTGACCATCGATTGGCAGATCTCGATCGATGGCAAGGTGGTCAACCGAGCCGGCCTCAAGCTGGACGACCAGGTATTTGTCGTGAGGCGACACGACGGTAGCGCATCGTCCTATACATATTGGTCATTCCAAAGCGAGGGTCGAGATCAGTTGGTGTTCGATGAGGACGGATTGCATCAGCGGAAGGCGCTCAGGACGGAGCCGAGTGGCCGACGCGTATTGGACCAGTCGAAGCTGTGGGATAAAATGGAGAAGGTTGAATTCGGAAAGCGGTTCTGGTCGGATCGACATGTTATTACGACCCGCCTCACCACGGATTACCTCACATTATTTCAACCCAGAATGGTTCTTAAGCACCGGATCGTGGTCAGGGGACCCGCTGCGTCAAAACTCGACTTCTACATTACACAACTCGGCGCTCGCTTCGGTGAGCTTGAATTTGAAGCCGATAAAGCACCGGACGGAACCCCTTACCAGTTTCAAGAACTTCACAACGTCGCCTTCCCCGGGCAAACAACACTGCTGTTTTGGCACCCGAAAGATGGCGTCGAAGTGAAGCCGACCGGCGCAGCGCCGGACCGTTAAGCCCGCTGTCGCTGTCCTATTTAATGCGCCTCGGCGCGCTACAGCCCGCACCGAAGTAGCGGTTCGCATCTGCAAAGAGTCATCTTTTAAAGATGCTCGGACGCGCAAAAGCATCCATGGCGCTCAATCTTTACGCCGATGTGTTCGATCAGGATGTGGACCGCGCAGCGGTCCGTCTGGATGCGGCGATGCAACTGCTGCGAACAGTTCCGAAGTCCGAAGTCATGTTCGGCGATACGCCCTGACCAGTTCAAACTTTGTGGAGCTAAGGGGAATCGAACCCCTGACCTACTCGATGCGAACGAGTCGCGCTACCAACTGCGCCATAGCCCCTGACCGCTAGCAGGCTACCAGCCGCGGCACCAACTACCGAACTGCCAGCACTATTCGCCGACGGCACGCGGCAAGTCCCGCGGCCAACCGAAGGTCCGCATCGCCATCGCGTAGTCCAGGTGCTCGAAGACGGGGTCCTCGTCGTCGATCTCCAGCACCACCGCGCCGGGACGTCGCAGCCGCGACGGGACCACGTCGTAGTCGCGGTCGTAGGCGTTCTCCACGCCGAGCCGCGCCCTCGCCATCCGCTTCATCCGGCGGTTGCGCACCTTCTCCTCGATGCGCGTCTGGCGCCGCAGGTAACCCAGGTACATCAGGGTGATCGCGGTGGCGGTGCCGCACACCCACCAAGCGGTCGGCGAGACCTGGAAGGCCGCGGTGGCCGAGCCGACCAGAACGACGGCCATCACCACCAGGACCTTCTTGCGGAAGGCGTACTTGCGGGCGCTGACCGCGGCGGCGGTCTTGTTGTCGAACCGGCGCCGTCGCGAGGCGTTGCGCGGCATCGGCGCCGGCGCCTCCTCGTCGGCGTCGTCAGGCTCGGCGGCGGGCTCCAAACCAGACGAGTCCTCGACGTACTCGTAACTGTCCTCGTCCTCGTCGTGTTTGGCGACGGCCTCGGTTTCCGCCACGTCCTCTTCGATCGGCTCGATGTCGGCCGTCTCCGGCTCCTCGGCAGAACCGCTGGCCCCCACCGGAAGTACGTGGGAATCCTCGACCACATCGACGTCGAGATAGTCGGGCTCGGTGGGCTCGGCGACGGCCATCCTCATCACGACCGGGCGCCGGCGGCTCAGCTCGTCGGTGTCGGCGTCGTCGTCAGCCTCGTGGTCGCGGTCTTCATCCTCGGAGAGGTCGCGCTCCTCGTCGAGGTCGGTGTCGGCCGATTCTTCCGGCGGCGTCCAGTTGGGGTCGCTGCGATGCCCGGCGGCCGGACCGTTGCGTTTGATCAGCCGGGAGTTGCCTCCACCGTTGAGCACCCGGGTCGCCAATGCCACGTCGCTGGTGCGCCGCACCGCGTCGCGCTTGCTGACGAGCATCGGCACCAAGACGAACAGCCACAGCACCACGAGCGATATCCACAACAATGACTGCGGGATGCTTGGCATGATGACCTGCTCTCTTCGGTGTCCATCCCCCGCGAAGCCCATTGGTGGCCAACGCGGCCGGGTCGTACTGACCAGGACAATTACACACCTGTAATTTGCCTCTCACAAGCACCACGAGTCACTCGTGTCGCGCCAGTCCCAGAAGGGCAACGATTTGGACTCCCCCGCGGGCCGTCGGAGATCCCAGGAAGGGACGGCCAAATCCCCGCCTCGCCGGCGAATCCGTCACACCCAGCTGGCGTTACCCGCGCGGACCAGCGCCGATGCCACCGAGCCGCTGACCTCTTCCACGGTGATGGCCATCAGCAGGTGGTCGCGCCACGCCCTGTCGACTTCCAGGTAGCGCTGCAGCAGGCCTTCCTGGCGGAAGCCGACTTTGGCCAGCACGGCCCGGCTCGCGGCGTTTTCCGGGCGCACGGTGGCCTCGACGCGGTGCAACATCACCGGGCCGAAACAATGATCCAGCCCCAGCGCCAGCGCCGCGGTGGCCACACCGCCGCCGGTGGCCGATCGCGGCACCCAGTAGCCGATCCACGCCGACCGCAGCGCGCCGTGGGTGACATTGCCGATGGTCAGCTGGCCGCAGAAGTGGCCGTCGAGCTCGATGACGTAGGGCAGCATCCGCCCCTGCCGCGCCTCGGCGCGCAAACCGGAACACAGCGCCGGCCAGGCCGCCACCGCATGACGGGTCGTCCAATCACCCTCGGAGCTGGGCTCCCACGGTTCGAGATGCGCACGATCGGTCAACCGGATCCGACTCCACTGCGCGCCATCGCGCAGCCGCACCGCCCGCAACCGCACGACGCCGGCCGGAACCCGCAGTGGCCCAACGCTCATGGGCCACCCTGGATGACGGGAATTGGCGCGCAACAGGTTCACCGCGTATGCAGTTCTTTCGCTCAGCCGCGCTGAGCCAGGAAGGCGACGTCGACGATCTCGCCGGTGCGGATCTGCTCGGCGCCGCTCGGCACCACCACCAGACAATTCGCCTCGGCAAGAGTCGCCAGCAGGTGCGACGACGCGCCGGGGCCGCCGCCGAGCGCCTGCACCAGATACTCGCCGCTCTCCTGGTCGCGCATCAGCTGGCCGCGCAGGAAGCCCTTGCGTCCGGCCACCGACGTGATGGGCGACAGCGTGCGCGCCTGCACGATGCGGCGCATCGGCTGGCGCTTTCCCAGCGACAACCGGATCAAGGGGCGGACCATCACCTCGAAGACCACCAGCGCGCTCACCGGGTTGGCCGGCAGCAGGAAGGTCGGGACACCCTCGCGGCCCAGCTGCCCGAAACCCTGGATGGATCCCGGATGCATGGCGACGCGCACAACCTCTATCTCGCCGAGCTCGGCGAGCACCTGGCGCACCGCCTCGGCCGCGGCGCCCCCGACCGCGCCGGCGATCACGATCACCTCCGCGCGATTGATCTGCCCCTCGACGATCTCGCGGAGCTCGCGGGGTCCGCCGCTGACGATCCCGACGCGGTTGACCTCCGCACCGGCATCGCGCGCCGCTGCGGCCAGCGCATAGGAGTTGACGTCGTAGACCTGCCCGTTGCCCGGGGTGCGCGAGATGTCGACCAGTTCGCCGCCCAGCGCCATGATCGTCACCCGGGGCCTCGGGTGCACCAGCACGCGTTCGCGGCCGACCGCGGCCAGCAGCCCGACCTGCGCCGCACCGATCACCGTCCCGGACCGCACCGCGACGTCACCGGGCTGGACGTCGTCGCCGGCGCGGCGCACGTAGGCGCCCGACGGGGCACCCCGCAGGATCCGCACCCGCTGCGTCCCGCCGTCGGTCCACCGCAACGGCAGGACCGCGTCGGCCAAGGTCGGCAGCGGCGCCCCGGTCTGCACGCGCACCGCCTGGCGCGGCTGCAACCGGCTCGGGGTTCGTGACCCCGCCTCGACCATGCCCATCACCGGCAGCACCAGGCCCTCGCGCCCGTCGCTCTCGCCCGACTCCTCGAACGGCCCGGGAAGGCCCTCGCTGCCCACCTCGCCGACACCGAGGACGTCGACGCTGCGCACCGCATAGCCATCGATCGCGGCTTGGTCGAAGCCGGGCATCGGGCGCTCCGTCACCACTTCTTCGGCGCACAACAATCCCTGCGCCTCGGCGATCGCCACACGTATCGGCCGCGGGGCCACCGCGGCGGCCGTGATCCGGGCCTGCTGCTCTTCCACCGAACGCACAGCGCGCCTCTCTGCCGTCGGGCCGCGCGTAGGGCGACCCGCTCACTGCGCAGGCGGGGCATCCCCGCCCGGGACCGCTACGCGTTCCGCCGTCGTCCGCCGGCCGGGTTAGCGCCCGGCTACTGCTCGGCCAGACCTAATCGCGCCACCAACCACTGCCGCAAATCCGGGCCGTAGTCGTCACGATCCAATGCAAAGTCAACCGCAGCCTTGAGGTAGCCGCCAGGATTTCCCAAGTCGTGTCGAGATCCGCGATGCACGACCACGTGCACCGGGTGGCCCTCCGCGATCAGCAACGCGATGCCGTCGGTGAGCTGTACTTCGCCGCCGGCCCCACGCTCGATGCGGCGCAACGCGTCGAAGATGGCGCGGTCGAGCACGTAACGGCCGGCGGCGGCGAACGGCGACGGCGCGTCTTCGGCCGGTGGCTTCTCGACCATGCCGTTGACCTTGAGCACGTCGGGATTGTCGTCGTCGGGAATCGGTTCGACGTCGAAAACGCCGTAGGCGCTGACCTCTTCGGGTGTCACCTCAATGGCGCACAACACCGTGCCGCCGTAGTGCGCGCGCACCTTCGACATCGTGCCCAGCACGCCGGTCGGCAGGACCAGGTCGTCCGGCAGCAACACCGCGATGGCGTCCTCGTCGTCGGCCAGCCGCGACTCCACGCAGCCGATCGCATGCCCCAGGCCCAGTGGCTCGCTCTGCACCACGGACTCGACCTTGATCAGCTGCGGCGCGCGGCGGACCTTGTCGAGCATCGCCGTCTTGCCGCGCTCCTCCAGCGTGCTTTCCAGCACCAGGTCCTCGACGAAGTGCGCGACGACGCCGTCCTTGCCCTCCGAGGTGATGATCACCAGGCGCTCGGCACCGGCCTCGGCCGCCTCGGCGGCCACCAGCTCTATGCCCGGCGTATCGACAACCGGCAACAGCTCCTTGGGGACCGTTTTGGTCGCCGGCAAGAAGCGGGTCCCGAGACCCGCGGCGGGCACGACCGCAGTGCGTGGCACCACCACGTTTGGGCTTGACATTGTTCACACGATAACCCGCATCCACTTCGCCGAGTCGATGTGGCGCGGGCAAAGACCGGGCTGTCATGGTTAACAAATGGCGACCACCAGCAAAGCCGCGCTGCGCGACCAGCTGCTCGCCGCCCGGCGCCACGTTGCCGACGACGTTCGCGCCGCCGAGGCGCGGCAGGTGTGCGAGCGGCTGGAGGCCCTGGAAGGCATTGTGACCAGCGGCAGCACGATTTGCGCCTACGTGCCGGTGGGCACCGAGCCGGGGTCCATCGAGATGCTCGACATGTTGCTGCGGCGCACCGGGCGAGTGCTGCTGCCGGTCGCGCGCACCGCGGCCGATAACACGCCGCTGCCGTTGTCCTGGGGCGAATACCGGCCCGGCACGCTGACCACCGGGCGGTGGGGGCTGCTCGAACCGCCGCAGCCGTGGCTGCCGTCATCCGCCCTGGCGCACGCCGGCGTGGTGCTGGTGCCGGCCCTGGCCGTGGACCGCCGCGGCGTGCGGTTGGGTCGCGGCCGGGGTTTCTACGACCGCTCGCTGGGCGGCCGCGACCCGCACGCGCGGCTGATCGCGGTCGTCCGCGACGCCGAGGTGCTCGACGAAGTACCGGCGGGTCCGCACGACATTCCGATGACCCACGCGCTCACGCCGCGACAGGGATTGATCGATCTTGGTGGGCGCTGACATATCGGGAATGAGACATGTCACGTGGCGGTTCTAGCACTTGAGACGCTAGAGTGCTAACCAGTTTGCAATCATCCGGAGGTTTTTGTGCCGACTTACAGCTATCAGTGCACCGAGTGCGACGATCGCTTCGACATCGTGCAGGCCTTCACCGACGACGCGCTGACCACCTGCAAACGCTGCGCCGGGCGGCTGCGCAAGCGCTTCAACTCCGTCGGCGTGGTGTTCAAGGGCAGCGGCTTCTACCGCACCGACAGCCGCGAATCCGGCAAGAAGTCGAGTTCGAGCAACGGCTCCTCGTCGAGCGACTCGGGCTCCAACGGCTCGAGCTCCAGCGACAAGTCGAGCTCGAGCTCGACCGACAAGTCCAGCTCCAGCTCGAACGAAAAGTCGAGCAGCAGCTCCACGACCTCCCCCGCCGCCGCGACCAACTGACGGTTATCCACACCGGCCTCGCCGGCCGTAAGCCCGAGCGCCGGGGTAACGCCTAGCGTTGCCGCGTGGGCCAATCATCCCTCAACCCAAGCCTATTGAGCCGGGTATCGCTGTGGTTGCGCCCGGACTGGGCACGCACCGTGCTGGCGCGCCGTGTCGCCGCGGGCGGGCTGGTGGCGCTGGCCGGGATTGCGACGCTGCGGTCCAACCCCGCCGGTGATTATGCACAAGTGGTGGTGGCCGAGCATGACCTGCGCCCCGGCGCCGCGTTGACTCCCGACGATCTCCGGCTCGAAAAGCGTTTGGCCGCAACCGTTCCCGACGGCGCGCGGGCTGACCTGGGCGCGGTGCTGGGTTCGACGCTGGCCGGCCCCACCCGGCGCGGTGAGGTGCTCACCGACGTCCGGCTACTGGGGAGCCGGTTGGCGGAGTCGACGGCCGGCCCGGGCGCCCGCATCGTGCCGCTGCATTTGGCCGACGCCGCTCTGATCGACCTCGTCCGGGTCGGTGACGTGGTCGACGTGCTGGCCGCGCCGGCCGGCAGTGGGCCGGACAACTCCCCTGTCGCCCCCAAGGTGCTGGCCACCGACGCCGTGGTGGTGCTGGTGTCGGCCAAAGAAAAAATGAAGACCGCCGACAGTGACCGCGTAGTGTTAGTTGCGCTGCCGGCTCGTGTGGCGAACACGGTGGCAGGGTCGGCGCTGGGCCAGACCGTGACGCTCACCCTGCACTGAGTGCCTGGCCGTTGTTGGTCTGCGAGCCGACAGCAAACGCTGTCCAGTCCCAGAAAGGCCATCCCCAATGCTCAAAGGGTTCAAGGAGTTTCTCTCGCGGGGCAACATCATCGATCTGTCCACCGCGGTGGTCATCGGTACCGCGTTCACCGCCCTGGTCACGCAGTTCACCGACAACATCATCAAACCGTTGATCAACCGCATCGGCGTCAATCAACAGTCCAATTTCGGCATCCTGCGGATCGGCATCGGGGGCGGCCAAGCCATCGATCTCAACAACGTCCTGTCGGCCGCCATCAACTTCGTGATCATCGCCGCCGTGGTGTACTTCCTGGTCGTGCTGCCGTACACCACACTGCGCAAGCGCGGTGAAGTCGAGCCGGCCGACGACGCGCAGGTGGTCCTGCTCAAGGAGATCCGCGACCTGCTCGCCCAGACCAACGGCGATTCGTCGGGCAAGCACGGCAGCGTGAGCATCACACCGCCGCCGGAGCACGGACCCCGCGCGGAAGCCGAATCGAAATCACCGGATAACCCCCAGTAGCAGGCGCGTCAGCTCCGCTTGCCGGTGCGTCCCGGTCTTTTCGAAGATGTGCTGCAAGTGAGTCTTGACGGTCGCGGCCGATAGCTCCAGGTCGTCCGCGATGGGTTTGACGCCGTCACCGCGCAGCATGCGCAGCGCGACGTCGGCTTCGGCATTGGTCAGGTCGAACAGCCGGCGGATCAACGCCCTGGGTGGCTCCAGTTCCCTCTCGGGGTCGATGATCACCACCAAAGCCTTTGCCCCACAGCTGTTTTCGACGTTACCAAGCGGAACGAGGTGAAGCACGTAGGGACGCTTGCCCGAGGGCCTGCTGATGGCCAGCGAGTCGCCGCTGCGAACGCCGGCCTGCCGTGCGCCGCAGGCGGCGGCCACGCCGGCTTGCAGCTCGTCGTTGCAGGACATGCGAGTGGACTCGATGCGCCTGCCGCGCAGCGTCATTCCGTCTTCGGCCGTCAGGATTCGTCGTGCCGCGGTGTTGAGGTGGACGACATCGCAGCCGGCGTCGACGATGGCGATCCCGTGTCGCATCGCATCGATCACCGCGGTGATGTCATCGCTGCTCGTTTCCAGTTCCGAGAGATGCGCGCGGGTGCGAAGCGCCTGCTGCAGATGGGGAATCAGGGCCCGGACGACCTTGACCCGCTCCGCGGTCTCGAACGGCTCGTCTCTGGTCGGAGCGGTGACCACGAAGCTGGTGTCCGGTTCCCCGGCCAGCCGGACGAACAGCCCGTCGGTCAGCTCGAATGGCCGCTGCCAGTCGTTGTAGAACTCGGACCGCGATTTGTGCGCCACCAACTCCTGCCCACCCCGGATCAGCCCGGCGGGGCCCTGCTCGCAGGCATCCAGCACGAAGTCGATGCGGCGGTAGTAGGCGTCGTAGGTTCTGACCGCTTCCACTGGGATGGTCGCCGCCAGAACACAACGTGCGTTGCCGGTGCCCGCCACGAGTCCGCACGCCGTGGCGCCGAGCAGCCGGCTGGTTTCGTCGAGCGCCACCGACCAGTTCCCCGGCCTGATCGCCGAGGCGTGGACCGCAGAGACTAAGCGAGAGAACTCATCGATCGTGACCATCGCCGGTCCCTGGGAAATCTGTCGACACCTCAGCACGCCTTCGCCCAACGGAGTGGTTGCGTGACTTTAGCGCGATCTCAACCGTTTGGGCGACGCTTTCCTTCGTTGCTGTGGTTCAGTGGCCCCCGTTACCGCAAACACTTCAGGTCCGCCACGGTCGGCCCGTGACGCGGGCCGCGAGCAGTTTTGATCGTGGAGGTTGAGAATGAGCAATCCGGGCGCACCCGTCGACGCATTTGCGGACGAAACGAATTGCGACGTCTGCATCGTCGGAGCCGGCGTCGGAGAACTCAACGCTTTGTTCGTCGCGAGCCGATACCTCTCCCGGTATCAGACGGTCGTCCTGATCGACCGCCGGGAGCGTGTGGGCGGCATGTGGGTGGACACCTACCCGTACGTGCGCCTGCACCAGCCCCATGGGCTGTTCACCGCGGGAAAACGTCCCGCTCTACGAGCTGGATATCGACGAGCTGCGGCGCAAGGCGAACCCGGTCCTTCCCTATGCCGTGTTCGCCCTGCTGCGGTACAACCTCAGCCTGATCGCCGACGTCCTGCCCACCAGCGCATTTCGGGACTGCGGGCTCGATCCGGACCGCTGGTATCCGTTGCCTCGCCGCTTGCTGAGCACCGCGCGGTTCGCGCTCACCCACCATCGTCAGCGCGAGCACAACCGTCAGACGCTGGACACAGTCCGCGACCGGTTCGACGTTCGTTGCGGCCCGTTGACCGATTCCGCGGCGATCGCCTAACCGCGCAATTCAGATCTCCAGGCTCGACAACTGCCCGATGATCTGGGCGGCCAGCGGATTCAGCGTCGCCATGCCGTCGCGCACGGCGTAGCGGGAGCCGGCCAGGTTGACCACCAGCGTGCTACCGGACACCCCGGCGAGACCGCGTGACAATCCGGCATCGATGATGCCCGCCGACAGGCCCGACCCGCGGATAGCCTCCGCGATACCGAGGATTTCGCGATCCAGGATCTCGCGGGTGGCCTCCGGGGTGACGTCGCGCGGTGTGACGCCCGTCCCGCCGACCGAGACGACCAGGTCCACCCCGCCGATCACCGCGGTGTTCAGCGCGTTGCGGATCTCGATCTCGTCAGCGGCGACCGCGACCACACCGTCGACGACGAATCCCGCCTCGGTCAGCAGCTCGGTCACCAGCGGACCGCTGTGGTCTTCGTCCCCGTGAGCGGTGCGATCGTCGACCACCACAACCAAAGCCCGGCCAACTACCAATTCCGCACCCGTTTCCATGGGAGCAACCGTATATCCGAGCTCAGACAATCCCGTCGCCGAGGGTTCGTCCACTTTCACTACTGATCCGCCTTCCCGAGGGTGACCGGCAACGTCCGGCTGCCGCCGCCAGCGGGATCCTGGAACGTCAGCGTGATCTTGTCGCCGGGCGCCTTGGACCGCACCGCCGCGACCAGCGCGTCGGCGCTGTTGATCGGCCGGTCGTCGACCTTGGTGACCACCACGTTCTTGGGGACGCCGGCGGATGCCGCCGCGCCGCCCGAGACGACGTCGACGACCTTGGCGCCCGGGGTGCCCTTGTCGTTGGTCACCTGCACGCCGAGCGAGGCGTGGGACGCCTTGCCGGTGGCGATCAGCTCATCGGCGATGCGCTTGGCCTGATCGACCGGAATCGCGAAGCCCAGGCCGATCGAACCGCTCTGGGCGTCCGGCGAATCGGCGCCCAGCGTGGCGATGGCCGAGTTGACGCCCACCAGTTGGCCGTTCATGTTGACCAGCGCGCCACCGGAGTTACCGGGGTTGATCGCGGCGTCCGTCTGAATGGCGTCCAGCACGGTGTTCTGGTTGCCCGACTCACCGGTGGTGGACACCGGCCGGTTCAGCGCGCTGACGATGCCCGTGGTCACCGTGCCCGACAGACCCAACGGCGACCCGATCGCGACGACCGGCTGGCCGACGCGAAGATCGGACGAGGAGCCCAGCGAGATCGGGGTGAGCCCGGACATGCCCTGCACCCGAATCACGGCGATATCGCTGGTGGGGTCCGCGCCGACCACCGTGAACGGTGCGGTGCGACCGTCAGAGAAGGTCACCGTCGTCTTGGGCGTCGGGGAGCCGGCACCGGCGCCGCCGGGACCACCCGGGATGCCGGGAGGCACGGGAGCCGCGGGCGGAGCTGCCGGAGGGCCGCCGGGGCCCTTGGGCGGTCCCGCCGCGGCGGCGATCACGTGGTTGTTCGTCAGGATGAGCCCGTCGGTGGACAGGATGATGCCGGAGCCCTCTTCGGACTGGCGCCCTATGTCGGTCTCGAGCATCACGACGCTGGGCACCACCTTGGAGGCGACCCCCTCGACGCTGCCGGGCGGCATGTTCGCGGCCGGGACGCTGGGCGCCGCCCCGATGACACGCCCGCCGCCGTTCCCCGTCGCGTGCGTGCCGAGCTCGACGGCCGTCGCCGCGGCACCGCCGATACCGGCCGACACCACCGCGACGGCTAATGCGCCCACGACCAACAAGCCTGTGCGAGAACGCTTTTGAGGTTCGGGCGGGACAGGCATTCCGGGCAGCATGCCGGGCATGGGACCCGTGCCGGCGCCTCCCGGTATCGGGCCTGCGCCGGTGCCTCCCGGGATCGGGCCCGCGCCGGTTCCCCCCGGGATCCGACCCGGCCCGGTGTTGCTGAAGGGCTCGTAGGGCGGGCGGAACTGCGTCGTCGGCGACGACGAGGGCTGCGACCGATAGCGCCAGTCATATTGCTGGTTGTACGGCTGCTGTTGTCCCGGGGCGTAGCCGGAGGACCCCGCATGGCTCGGGACGTGCGCAGGCTGATTCGGCGCGGGGGGATAACCCGGCTGCTGCGGCGGTGGCGAATACCTCGGGTCATTCGTCATGTCGCTAAGTCGCTCTTCCTCTATCTCAGTGTTTCGGCAAGTCGACGGCTGGGTTCAACAGTAGCCGCAGACCTACCTTGCCCGCGCGGACTGAGAGTCCACTGAGATAACGTTCGCCGATTCCCGAGAGTTCGCCTCGTCGTCGGTCACCGCCTGTGTGGGGCCGGTTGCTGTGTCTACCTGGTCGGTTTCCACATCGTCGGCGGCCGTGGCGTACGTCGAAGCGGGTAGCGGCCGGCCGGGCAGCAGCACATAGAAGGACGTGCCCGGGGGCTGGCCGCCCGGAACGGTGTCCTCGACGCGCAGCATTCCCCCGTGGTTGAGCACGACCTTTTTGACAATGGCGAGCCCGAGTCCGGAGCCAGGCATGGCGCGTGCCGTCGTCGAGCGGTAGAACCGCTCGAACACCAGACGACGCTCCTGGGGCGGGATACCGGGGCCGTGGTCGGCGATCACCAGCTCCGCGTGCGATGGGTCGAGCTGGCGCATCGTGACACCGACGTGCCCACCGGGCGGGCTCCACTTGGCGGCGTTGTCGAGCAGGTTGAGGACGGCGCGCGACAACCCGGCGGCGTCGCCGTACATCTGCCACGGCGTCACGTCGACGTCGAAGTGAATGTCGTTGCGCCGGCGCCTGACTCGCTCCAGGCTGCGATCGACGACCTCGGACATGTCGACGGGTTCGTGCACCACCTGGCCGGCGTCATCCCGGGTGAGATCCACCAGATCGCCGACCAGCGTTGACAATTCCTCGATCTGCGCGATGACATCGGTGCGCAAGTCGACCATCTCCTGCTCGGGCAGGCGGGGCGCCCCCGGCTCCATCGCGGCCATCAGCAGCTCGACATTGGTCCGCAGTGACGTCAGCGGGGTGCGCAGTTCGTGCCCGGCATCGGTGACCAGCCGTGCCTGTCGCTCCCGGGATTCGGCGAGCGCGCGCAGCATCAGGTTGAACGACTCGGTGAGCCTTGCCAATTCGTCGCTACCGAACACGGGAATAGGTCTCAGGTCATCGGTGCGTGCCACCCGCTCGGCCGCTTCGGTCAGCCGTGCCACCGGGCGCAGCCCGGCCCGGGTCACCATGCCGCCCGCCACCGCGGCGATCGCCACACCTACGCCGCCGACGATCAGCAGCACCCAGCGCAGCCGGTTCATCACCGCCTCGGTGGGCTTGAGGCTCTTGGAGATCAGCAGCGAGGTGCCGTTCTGCAGGTGCACGGCGAGGATTCGCTGGTCGCCGGCGGTGCGCCGCGACATGAACAAGTCACCGTGGATGACCGCTTTTTCCGGCGAGCCGACGGGCAGGGTCTGACCCGGCTGCTGGGCGGTGTAGATCGCGTGGCCCGGGTTCACCAGCATCGCGTTGACGTCGGAATAGGCGGTGCCCTCGATGGCTTTGCCGGGGTCGGCAGCCAGTGAACCGCTGGCGATCAGCAGTTGCGCCCGGCTTTGCAGCTGGTTGTCGATGTCGCTGTACAGCGCGGCCGAGATCACGGCGTAGACGGCGAAGGCCATCAGCACCACGACCATGGCCACCATCGACATGGCCAGCAGCATCACCCGCCACCGCAACGACAGGGAGGGCGTTGCGCGCAACGGTGGGCGCATCGGTGGGCGTTGAGGCCGGTGAAACCGGATCATCGAGGGGCCCGCATTGTCACGGGGGCGTCTCCCGAAGGACGTAACCCACACCCCGCACGGTGTGGATCAGACGCGGCTCCCCATCGGCTTCGGTCTTGCGCCGCAGATAGCCCACGTAGACCTCCAGCGCGTTGCCCGAGGTGGGGAAATCGAATCCCCAGACCTCCTCGAGGATGCGGCTGCGGGTGAGCACCCGGCGCGGATTGGCGATCAGCATTTCCAGCAGCGCGAACTCGGTGCGGGTCAGGCTGATCCGGCGCTGACCGCGGGTGACCTCGCGGGTCACCGGATCCAGTGTCAGGTCCGAGAACGTCATCGCCACCGAATCGGCGTCCTCGTCCTCCGGCTTGGTGCGGCGCAGCAGCGCCCGCATCCGGGCCAACAGCTCTTCCAGGGCGAACGGCTTCGGCAGATAGTCGTCGGCGCCGGCGTCCAGGCCGGCGACCCGCTCCGACACCGAATCGCGCGCGGTGAGCACCAGGATGGGCAGGTCGTCGCCGGTGCTACGGAGCTGACGGCACACCTCGAGGCCGTCCAGGCGCGGCATCATCACATCCAGGACGAGGGCATCGGGCCGCTCGTTCGCGATCAGCTCGAGGGCTTCGACCCCGTCATGGGCCAACTCAACGGAGTAGCCGTTGAAGGACAACGACCTACGCAGCGACTCGCGCACCGCGCGATCATCGTCGACGACCAGTATTCGCACGGACCCTAGTTTCGTCCCACCGCCTGAGACTGACCTGAGAGGCGCGCCGGGCGGGGGCTAGCGGCGGCCGCAAGCGCGGCGAAGCCGGGCGCGGCGGGCCGCCGCCACCGGGCTAGCGGCGGTCGAGGTCGATCAGCCCGAGGCGGGCCGCCTTGAGCAGCCGCCGCGGCACTTTGTGCCGCTGACCTGCGACCGTCACACCGACGAGTTCGGTCTTCTCGGCCTTCCACTGCGCGCGCCGGCTACGGGTGTTCGCGCGCGACATTCTGCGCTTGGGTACGGCCATGGTCGGGCCTAACTCCTCAATGTGGGACTTGCAGTTCGGCATGTCGCGCGGCGTGGCCGGTGGGCCGAACGGGCGACGATCGCACATCAGGATAGTCGCTGGTCCGCCTGTGGCCAAAATGGACGTCCGCGCGCCGATCCCCTGCCCGCCGGCGCGGCGCGGGCGCCCCGTTCCGAAGTGGGATCCTTGACGTGACACCGACGGTACCCGCTAACCTACCGGTTGGTTGGTGGGTCCGAACCGGTGAATCCCCGAATGGAGGACAGGCATGGCCTCTGCTTCCGGCGCTTCCGGCGCCTCGGACAGTTCCGGCGCCGTCCGGATCGCGAACTGTTCGGGGTTCTACGGCGACCGGCTGTCGGCCATGCGCGAGATGCTCACCGGTGGTGACGTCGATTACCTCACCGGCGACTACCTGGCCGAACTCACCATGCTGATCCTGGGCCGGGACCGGATGAAACACCCCGAGCGCGGCTACGCCAAGACGTTTCTGACCCAGCTCGAGGACTGCCTCGGCGAGGCCCGCGACCGCGGTGTCCGCATCGTCGCCAACGCCGGCGGCCTCAACCCGGCCGGCCTGGCCGACGCGATACGCGCGCTGGCCGACCGGCTGGGCATCGACGCCCGGATCGCCCACGTGGAGGGCGACGATCTGTTGTCGCGTGCCGCCGAACTCGGCCTGGGCAGCCCGCTGACCGCGAACGCGTACCTGGGCGCCTGGGGAATCGTCGACTGCCTCGACGACGGCGCCGACGTGGTCGTCACCGGCCGCGTCACCGATGCCTCGGTGATCGTCGGCGCGGCCGCCGCGCACTTCGGGTGGGACCGCACCGACTACGACCGGCTCGCCGGCGCCGTCGTCGCCGGCCACGTCATCGAGTGCGGGGCGCAGGCCACCGGCGGCAACTACTCGTTCTTCACCGAGGTCGCCGATCTCACCCAAGCCGGTTTCCCCCTGGCCGAGGTCAGCGCCGACGGATCCTCGGTGATCACCAAACACCCGGGCACCGGCGGCCTGGTCAGCGTCGACACCGTCACCGCACAACTGCTCTACGAAATCACCGGTCCGCGCTACGCCAATCCCGACGTCACTGCCCGGATGGACAGCGTCGAGTTGTCGTCCGACGGGCCCGACCGGGTGCGCATCAGCGGGGCACGCGGCGAGGCCCCGCCACCCACCTACAAGGTGTCGATGAACAGCATCGGCGGGTTCCGCAACTCGATGACCTTCGTGCTGACCGGCCTGGACATCGAGGCCAAGGCCGACCTGATACGCCGGCAACTCGACGCCGCGCTCAACGTCAAGCCCGCCGAACTGCAGTGGTCGCTGGCCCGCACCGACCACCCTGACGCCGACACCGAAGAGGCCGCCAGCGCTCTGCTGCACTGCGTCGTGCGCGACCCCGATCCCGCCAATGTCGGGCGCCAATTCTCCTCAGCCGCTGTCGAATTGGCGTTGGCCAGCTATCCAGGATTTCACGTGACCGCCCCGCCGGGCGATGGCCAGGTCTACGGCGTGTTCACCCCGGGATACGTCGCCGCCGATCAGGTACCACACGTCGCAGTGCACGCCGACGGATCCCGTGTCGATATCCCCTGCGCCACAGAGACTTTGGAGCTATCCCCGGCCACCACGCCACCGCTCCCGGAACCGCTGCCGGCCGGCCCGACCCGGCGGGTGCCGCTGGGCCGCATCGCCGGGGCGCGCAGCGGCGACAAGGGCGGCTCGGCGAACGTCGGGGTCTGGGTGCGCACCGACGAGCAATGGCGCTGGCTGGCCAACACTTTGACCGTCGAGCTACTCGAGGAGCTGCTGCCCGAGGCCGCGGACTTCGACGTCACCCGCCACCTGCTGCCGAACCTGCGGGCGGTCAACTTCGTCATCGACGGCATCCTCGGCCAGGGCGTCGCCTACCAGGCACGATTCGATCCCCAGGCCAAGGGGCTGGGCGAATGGCTCCGCGGCCGCTACCTCGACATCCCGGAGAGTCTGCTGTGAATCTTTGGACCACGCCAGAGCGCGAACAGCTGCGAAAGACGGTGCGCTCGTTCGCAGAACGCGAGATCCTGCCCCACGTTGACGAGTGGGAGCGCACCGGCGACCTGCCGCGCGAATTGCACCGCAGCGCCGGGGCCGCCGGGCTGCTGGGAGCGGGCTTCCCCGAATCGGTCGGTGGCGGTGGCGGCGACGGCGCCGACGCAGTGATCATCTGCGAGGAGATGCATCAGGCCGGAGCGCCGGGCGGTGTCTTCGCGTCGCTATTCACCTGCGGCATCGCCGTGCCGCACATGATCGCCTCGGGCGATCAGCGGCTGATCGATGAGTTCGTCCGCCCGACGCTGGCCGGCGAGATGATCGGTTCACTGGCCATCACCGAACCCGGCGGCGGTTCCGACGTCGGGCATCTGAGGACCTCGGCGGTGCGCGACGGTGACCATTACGTCGTCAACGGCGCCAAGACCTACATCACCTCTGGGGTACGCGCCGACTACGTGGTCACCGCGGTACGCACCGGAGGCGCCGGCGCGGGCGGGGTTTCACTGCTGGTGGTCGAGAAGGGCACGCCGGGCTTCGAGGTAACCCGCAAGCTGGACAAGATGGGCTGGCGGTCATCGGACACCGCCGAGCTGTCGTATACCGACGCCCGCGTGCCGGTGGCCAACCTGGTCGGCGCCGAGAACAGCGGCTTCGCCCAGATCGCGCAGGCCTTCGTCTCCGAACGAATCGGCCTTGCCGCACAGGCTTATTCGAGCGCGCAGCGCTGTCTGGACCTGACGGTGCAATGGTGTCGCGACCGCGAAACGTTCGGCCGCCCATTGATATCGCGGCAGTCGGTGCAGAACACGCTGGCCGAGATGGCCCGCCGCATCGACGTCGCCCGGGTCTACTCGCGCAGCGTGGTGGAGCGACAGCTCGCCGGCGAGACCAACTTGATTCCGCAGGTGTGTTTCGCCAAGAACACCGCGGTCGAGGCCGGCGAATGGGTGGCGAACCAGGCCGTCCAGCTGTTCGGCGGGATGGGCTATATGGCCGAATCCGAGGTGGAACGCCAATACCGGGACATGAGAATCCTGGGCATCGGCGGTGGGACCACCGAGATCCTCACCGCACTGTCCGCCAAACTGCTGGGATTCCAATCATGACCGTGCTGCAGTCCACCCTCGACGCCGAGGCCCCCGTCTTCACCGACGCCGCCGCGGCGGCGATCACCAAACTCGAGGAGATCGACACCGAGCTGGCCAATGCGCTGGCTGGCGGCGGGGCCAAATACGTTGAACGCCATCATGATCGCGGCAAGCTCACGGCACGCGAACGCATCGAACTGCTGGTCGACCAGGACTCGCCGTTCCTGGAGCTCAGTCCGCTGGCGGCGTGGGGCAGCGCCTTCAAGGTCGGCGCCAGCACGGTCACGGGCATCGGCGTGGTGGAAGGCGTCGAATGCATGATCGTCGCCAACGACCCGACGGTCAAAGGCGGCACCAGCAACCCGTGGACCCTGAAGAAGATCCTGCGGGCCAACCAGATCGCCTTCGAAAACCGGCTACCGGTCATCTCCCTGGTGGAATCCGGCGGCGCGGACCTGCCCACGCAGAAGGAGATTTTCATTCCGGGCGGCCGGATGTTCCGCGACCTGACCCGGCTGTCGGCGGCCGGGATCCCTACCATCGCATTGGTGTTCGGCAACTCCACCGCGGGCGGCGCCTACGTCCCGGGCATGTCCGACCACGTGGTGATGATCAAGGAACGCTCCAAGGTCTTCCTCGCGGGTCCCCCGCTGGTGAAGATGGCCACCGGTGAGGAATCCGACGACGAATCGCTCGGCGGCGCCGAAATGCATGCCCGGGTCTCGGGTTTGGCCGATTACTTCGCCGTCGACGAACTCGACGCGATCCGGATCGGCCGCCGCGTCGTCGCCCGGCTGAACTGGGTCAAGCAGGGGCCGAAACCCAAACCGGTCACCGCGCCGCTCTTCGACACCGAGGAGCTCATCGGCATCGTGCCCGCGGACCTGCGCATCCCCTTCGATCCGCGGGAAGTGATCGCCCGCATCGTCGACGGCTCCGAATTCGACGAATTCAAGCCGCTGTACGGCTCGTCATTGGCGACGGGCTGGGCCCAGTTACACGGCTATCCGATCGGCATCCTGGCCAACGCGCGCGGCGTGCTGTTCAGCGAGGAGTCCCAGAAGGCCACCCAGTTCATCCAGCTGGCCAACCGCTCCAACACGCCACTGTTGTTCTTGCACAACACCACCGGCTACATGGTGGGCAAGGATTACGAAGAGGGCGGGATGATCAAGCACGGCTCGATGATGATCAACGCCGTGTCCAATTCGACCGTCCCGCACATCTCTCTGTTGATCGGCGCGTCCTACGGCGCGGGCCACTACGGCATGTGCGGGCGCGCCTACGACCCGCGGTTCCTCTTCGCATGGCCGACCTCCAAGTCCGCGGTGATGGGGGGCGCCCAGCTGTCGGGGGTGTTGTCGATCGTCGCCCGCGCGGCCGCCGAGGCGCGCGGCCAGCAGGTCGACGAGGACGCCGACGCGGCGATGCGGGCCGCGGTCGAGGGCCAGATCGAAGCCGAGTCGCTGCCGCTGGTGCTGTCCGGGATGCTCTACGACGACGGGGTGATCGACCCGCGCGACACCCGCACCGTATTGGGAATGTGTCTGTCCGCCATCGCCAATGGCCCGATCAAGGGGACGTCGAACTTCGGCGTCTTCCGGATGTGAGCCCCATGATCACTCGAGTTCTGGTCGCCAACCGGGGCGAGATCGCCCGGCGGGTGTTCGCCACCTGCCGCCGGCTCGGCCTGGGCACCGTCGCCGTCTACACCGAACCCGACTCCGGCGCGGCGCACGTCGCCGAGGCCGATGCCCGGGTGCGGCTGGACAAGACCAACGACTACCTCAACGCCGCGGCCATCATCGCGGCCGCCCGCGCCGCGGGCGCCGACGCGATACACCCCGGCTACGGGTTCCTCTCGGAGAACGCCGAATTCGCGGCTGCCGTCCAGGACGCCGGCCTGACGTGGGTCGGCCCGCCGGTGGACGCGGTGCGCGCGATGGGCTCCAAGATCGAGTCCAAAAAGCTGATGGCCGCGGCCGGGGTACCGGTGCTCGACGAGCTCGACCCCGACGCCGTCACCCAGGCGCAGCTGCCGGTGCTGGTCAAGGCCTCCGCCGGCGGCGGTGGCCGCGGCATGCGGGTGGTCCGCGAATTGTCCGCTCTAGCAGGCGAAGTCGCCGCTGCGAGCCGCGAGGCGCAGTCCGCGTTCGGTGACCCGACGGTGTTCTGCGAGCGCTATCTGCCCACCGGGCACCACATCGAGGTTCAGGTCATGGCCGACACCCACGGCACCGTGTGGGCGGTCGGCGAACGCGAATGCTCGATTCAGCGCCGCCACCAGAAGATCATCGAGGAGGCGCCCTCGCCGCTGGTGGAGCGAACACCCGGCATGCGCGCCAAGCTGTTCGACGCGGCCCGGCTGGCCGCCGAAGCCATCGGGTACACCGGGGCCGGGACGGTGGAGTTCCTGGCCGACGACGACGGCGAGTTCTACTTCCTGGAGATGAACACCCGGCTGCAGGTCGAACACCCGGTCACCGAGGAGACCACCGGGCTCGACCTCGTCGAACTGCAGCTCGCCGTCGCCGACGGCGAGCGTCTCGACGTGCAACCGCCTGCCGCCCAAGGACATTCGATCGAGGCCCGGCTCTACGCCGAGGACCCCGCCAAGAACTGGCAGCCGCAGGCCGGCCGGGTGCACGCATTCGACGTGCCGTCGGTCCGGACCGAGTTCAGCTCGCTGGGACACCGGACCGGGATCCGGCTGGATTCCGGCATCGTCGACGGGTTCACCGTCTCGATCCACTACGACCCGATGCTGGCCAAGGTCATCTCCTACGCCCCGACGCGCCGTCAGGCGGCGCTGGTGCTCGCCGATGCGCTGGCCCGCGCCCGCGTGCACGGGGTGCGCACCAACCGCGATCTACTGGTGAACGTGCTGCGGCATCCGGCGTTCCTCGACGGTGCCACCGACACCGCGTTTTTCGATACCCACGACCTGGCGCGGCTGGCGGCGCCGCTCGGCGACGCCACGGTAATCCGCCTGTCCGCCATCGCGGGCGCGCTCGCCGACGCCGCGCACAACCGCGCCGTCGCCCCGGTGTTGGGCGCCGTCCCCAGCGGCTGGCGCAACCTGGCGTCGGGACATCAGGTCAAGGACTATCGCGACGACCAGGGTGACGAGCATCGGGTGCAATACCGGTTCAGCAGAACCGGATTGGCGCTCCCTGACGACCCCTCGGTGCGGCTTGTGTCGGCCACGGCGCAGGACGTGGTGCTGCGGGCCGACGGCGTCGACCACAGCTTCTCGGTGCGCCGGTACGACGCGGGCGATTCCGACGTCTACGTCGATTCCGCACGCGGAGCCGTGCACCTGGTCGCGCTGCCGCGCTTCCCCGAGCCCGGTTCGACGGTCGAAAAGGGCTCGCTGGTGGCACCCATGCCCGGCAGCGTCATCCGGCTCGGCGCCGCGATCGGCGACACCGTCACCGCCGGCCAGCCACTGATCTGGCTGGAAGCCATGAAGATGGAACACACCATCGCCGCCCCGGTCGACGGGGTACTCGCCGAACTCAACGTCAAGACCGGTCAGCAAGTCGAAGTCGGCGCCGTGCTGGCAAGAGTGGAAGCGCCGCAATCAGAAGGGGATCAAGCATGACCGACACCAGCTTCATCGAAAGCGAGGAGCGTCAGGCCCTACGCAAATCGGTGGCGGCGTGGGCAGCGAACTACGGCAGCGAGTACTACCTGCGCAAGGCCCGCGCCCAAGAGCACACCGACGAATTATGGTCCGAGGCCGGCAAACTCGGCTTCCTCGGAGTGAACCTGCCCGAGGAGTACGGCGGTGGCGGCGCCGGAATGTACGAGCTGTCGCTGGTCATGGAGGAGATGGCGGCCGCGGGTAGCGCGCTGCTGCTGATGGTGGTCTCGCCCGCCATCAACGGCACCATCATCAGCAAGTTCGGCACCGAGGAGCAGAAGAAGCGCTGGATCCCCGGCATCGCCGACGGCACGCTGACGATGGCGTTCGCCATCACCGAGCCCGACGCTGGCTCCAACTCGCACAAGATCACCACCACCGCCCGCCGCGACGGCAGCGACTGGATCCTCAAGGGCCAGAAGGTCTACATCTCCGGCATCGACCAGGCGCAGGCGGTGCTCGTGGTGGCCCGCACCGAAGAGGCCAAGACCGGCAAGCTGCGCCCCGCGCTGTTCGTGGTGCCCACCGACGCGCCCGGATTCACCTACACGCCAATCGAAATGGAACTGATCAGCCCCGAACGCCAGTTCCAGGTCTTCCTCGACGACGTTCGGCTGCCCAGCGACGCGCTGGTCGGCGCCGAAGACGCCGCCATCGCACAGCTTTTCGCCGGGCTCAACCCCGAACGCATCATGGGCGCGGCGAGCTCGGTGGGGATGGGACGGTTCGCCCTCGGCAAGGCGGCGGATTACGTCAAAACCCGCCAGGTGTGGGGCACACCGATCGGCGCGCACCAGGGCCTCTCACATCCGTTGGCGCAGTGCCACATCGAGGTCGAGCTGGCCAAGCTGATGCTGCAGAAGGCCGCCACCCTGTACGACTCGGGCAACGACATGGGTGCTGCCGAGGCCGCGAACATGGCGAAATACGCTGCGGCCGAGGCGGCCACGCGGTCGGTGGACCAGGCTGTTCAGTCGATGGGTGGCAACGGGCTGACCAAGGAGTACGGCGTGGCCGCGATGCTGACCTCGGCGCGGCTGGGCCGCATCGCTCCGGTCAGCCGCGAGATGGTGCTGAACTTCGTCGCGCAGACATCGCTTGGCCTGCCCCGCAGCTACTGATGGACGCGCTCGTCGAATACGCCGGCCCCGCCGACACGGGCGGCCCGTACGCGCGGCTGACACTGAACTCACCGCACAACCGCAACGCGCTCTCCACCAGGCTGGTCAACCAGCTGCATCAGGGACTGCGCGATGCCTCGGCCGATCCGGCCGTGCGGGTGGTGGTGCTGGGCCACACCGGCGGCACCTTCTGTGCCGGTGCGGATCTGAGCGAGGCCGGCGACGGCGACCCTAGTGGCGATCGCGAGGGCGGCGTAGCCGGGCGAAGCGGGTCGCCACCGTCGGCCAGTGGCGATCGCGAGCGCGGCGCAGCCGGGCGAAGCGGGTCGCCACCATCCGCGCGTGGCGATCGCGAGGGCGGCGTAGCCGGGCGAAGCGGGTCGCCACCGTCGGCGTACGACATGGCGGTCGAGCGGGCCCGGGAGATGGCCGCCTTGATGCGGGCCATCGTCTCCTCGCCGCTGCCGGTGATCGCCGCGATCAACGGGCACGTCCGCGCAGGCGGATTCGGTCTGGTGGGTGCCTGCGATCTCGCGGTCGCCGGCCCACGCAGCACCTTCGCGCTGACCGAGGCCCGGATCGGCGTCGCCCCGGCGATCATCTCGTTGACGCTGCTGCCGAAACTGTCGGCGCGGGCCGCGGCGCGCTACTACCTGTCCGGCGAGACGTTCGACGCCGGCCGGGCGGCCGAGATCGGACTGATCACCGAGGCCGCCGAGGACGTCGACGCCGCGGTCGACAAACTGGTCTCCGACATCGGCCGCGGTTCGCCGCAAGGCCTCGCGGCCTCCAAGGCACTGACCACCGCCGCGGTGCTGGACGGGTTCGACCGCGACGCCGAGCGGCTCGCCGAGGAATCGGCCCGGCTGTTCGTGTCCGGCGAAGCGCGCGAAGGCATGCTGGCGTTCCTGGAGAAGCGGCCGCCCAACTGGACGAGTTAGCCAGCCGAGAAGTTAGCCAGATGTCAAACAAAGGGCCCGGCCGGATGGCCGGCGGCGCGGCGCGGACCGGCGCAAGGTTGCAGTTTAGCCAATCCTCTTGCAGCAAAACCTGGACGTCGTAGGCTCGTGGGTGATGAGCAACTCAACGCAACGGGATGCGGAGGACACGCGCGGCGAGCCGTCGCGCGCGGCTGACACCGATCGCATCCAGATCGCGCAGTTGCTCGCGTATGCGGCCGAACAGGGACGCCTGCAGCTCAACGACTACGAGGACCGCCTGACCAGGGCTTATGCGGCCACCACGTACGAGGAACTGGATCAGCTGCGGGCCGATCTGCCGGGGACGCCGATCAGTCCCCGCCGTGGCGGCAAGCCCAATCCGGCGCCCTCGACGCTACTGCTGGCATTGATGAGCGGCTTCGAGCGCCGCGGCCGATGGAACGTCCCGAAGAAGCTCACCACCTTCACCCTGTGGGGCAGCGGGGTGGTCGATCTGCGCTACGCCGACTTCACCTCGACCGAGGTCGACATTCATGCGATGTCGATTATGGGTGTGCAGAACATTTTGCTGCCGCCCGAGGTCAACGTCGAGGTGCACGGCCGCGGCGTGATGGGCAACTTCGACCGCGCCGTCCTCGGAAAGGGCACGCCCGGGGCGCCGACCGTCCACATCCGCGGCTTCTCGCTGTGGGGCGGGGTCGGCATCATCCGCAAGGCCCGCCGGCCGCGCGGCTAGCAAGACGTTTCAGTCGGGCACGTAATCGAACGTGTCGGGGTTGGGGCCGTTGCGTCCCGACTCACCCTTGTTCAGCGCGGAGATCGCGTCCATGTCGGAGTCGTCCAGCTCGAAGTCGAACAGCTCGAAGTTCTCTTTGACGCGTTCCGGCGTCACCGATTTCGGGAAGACGATGTCGCCGCGCTGAATGTGCCAGCGCAACACCACCTGCGCCGCCGACTTGCCGCGCGCATCGGCGACGCGGTTGATCACCGGATCGTCGAGCACCTTGCCCTGTGCGATGGGTGCCCACGCCTCGGTGGCGATGCCGTGCTCGCGCCCGTAGGCCCGGACTTCGTCGTTGCCGAAATAGGGATGCACCTCGACCTGGTTGACCGACGGGACGGTGTCGGTCTCGTTGGCGAGCCGATCCAGATGTGCGACTTGGAAATTCGACACACCAATGCTGCGAGCGCGGCCATCGCGCGCGAACTCCTCGAACACTTTCCACGTCGAGACGAAGTCGCCGTCGTAGAGCGTGGGCAGTGGCCAATGGATGAGGAACAGATCGACGTAGTCGGAATCCAGCTTCTTCAGCGTCTCGTCGAAGGCGCGGCGCGCGTCATCGGGCCTGTGAAATCCGTTGTTGAGCTTGCTGGTGACGAAGACATCGCCGCGGTCGAGACCCGCATCGCGAATGCCTTGTGCGACTTCCTTTTCGTTGCCGTACATTTCTGCGGTGTCGATGTGGCGGTATCCGATCTCGAGCGCCGTCTTCACCGCCGCCGCGGTCTCGTCGGGCTTGATCTGGAACACCCCGAAGCCCAGCTGCGGGATGCTGACCCCGTCATTGAGTTTGATCGTTGGAACCTGGCTCATACGTCTCCTCCTTTTGAGTCCCTGTACCCAGTCCAAAGCACGCCTACCCCTGACCGGGGTTGCCCAGCGCGGCGATCAGCGTCGGCGAGACCGCAGGTAGTCGCCGACCACGGCCGCTCCTAATCCGTCGAGATCGGGCACCACGACCCGTCCCTCGACCCGCCGGGCGACCTGGTCGATGAACCGGGCCAGGCCCGGGTCGCTGCCCAGTCGGAAAATGGTGATCTGGGCGCCCAGCCGCGCCATCTCGTCGAAGCCGCGCACGGTGTGGGCGATGGTCCGCGGATGCGGCGGATAGTCGAAGAACACGGTCGTGCCGTCGCCGTCGAAATCCTCCAGGTGCGCGGTCGGCTCGCCGTCGGTCACCACTAGCACCACGGGCTGCGCGTTGGGATGGCGACGCAGATGGCGACCGGCCAGCGCCAGCGCGTGATGCAGATTCGTCCCCTGCTCGTAGACTCCCTCGAGGCCGGTGAGCTCGGCGGCGGTCACGGTCCGGGCGTATCGGCCAAAAGCGATGATCTGCAAGGCATCCGAGCGAAAGCGCGTGCACACAAGATGGTTCAGCGCCAGCGCCGTCTGCTTCATGGGCAGCCAGCGATTCTCCATCACCATGGAGAACGAGGTATCGACCAGCAGCGCGACCGCGGCCTGCGTACGCGTCTCGGTCTCGGAGACCTCAACGTCGTCGACGGTGATCTTCACTCGTCCGTCCGGGCCATCCAGGGTGGCGGTTCCCGATTGCCGCAGAACGGCATTGGTCAACGTGCGGGAGATGTTCCACGGCTCGGTGTCGCCGAACTGCCAGGGCCGGGTGGCGCCGGTGAGTTCGCCGGCCGCTCCGGCACGCCGATGGTCGCGCTCCCCGCGGCGACCGGAAAGTTGTTGTGCTACATCGCGTAGCGCGGTCTCGCCGAGTCGGCGCATGGCCTTCGGTGACAGCCGCCACTGGCCGTCGGAGCCGCGATCCAAGAACCCCTGATTGACCAGCGCGCGTTCCAATTCGGCGAGCGTCCGGGCGTCGACGGCCGCCTCGTCACCGAGCTGGCGCGCCAGCGCGTCCAGGTCGACGTCGTCCATGGTGGCGCCCGGATAGCTCTGCGAGAGTTGCTCGGCCAGTTGCTCCAGCTCGGCGATGTCGGACAGCGCCTGGGTGCCCTCCCCCATCCCGAACGGGTTGTCACCCGAGAACTGTTCGGACCCGCTCCAGTCCTCCCCGGGCCGGGCCGCCTGCAGGTGCGCATCGAGCCGGTTCAGCGCCTGCATCAGCGAGGGCGAGCCAAAAGCCTGCTGCGCCAACGCATCCAGCTCTGCGCGCTGCTCGGCGCTCAGGCTGTTGCGGAAGCGCTGCGCGGCGGCGGCACGCTTGGCCAGGGAGTCCAGCAGCTCATCGACGTTCTGCGGGTTCTCCGGGAAGAACTCGCCGTGCTTGTCCATGAAATTTTCGAAGTCTTGCTGGGTGTCCTCGCCGCGGGCGTGCTTGTCCAGCAGGTCGTTGAGGTCGTTGACCATGTCGTTGACCCGCTGGCGATCCTCGTCGGTGGCGCCTTCCAGGGCCTGCTTCATGCCCGCGAAGCGTTGGTCGAGCATCTCGCGGCCGAGCAGATCCTTGATCTGGTCGTACTTTTGGCGCGCCTCGCCGCTGCGCCAGTTGTAGTCGGAGAGCTCCTGGACGGCCTTGGCCGGCGACGACGGCAGCGCGTCCAGTTGCAGTTCGCCGAAGCGGGCGTCGTCGTCGAGCGCGCGGGCCAGTTCCTTGCGTTCGGCCAGCACGGCCTCGTCCAGGAGTTTCTTGATCTCCTGCAAGGTTCCGTCTAAGTTATTGCGCCGCAACAAATCCCGTCGCCGCCGGTTGGCCTCGGCGGCCAGCCGGTCGGCACCGGGCAGGTTCTTGGTGCCGCGGCGCAGCAGCTCCGACAGCGCACGGCGCGGTGACGTGCCGGCCATGACATCCTGGCCGATCTGTTCGAGCGCCTCGCGCAGATCCACCGGCGGCGCCAGCGGGTCGGGCCCGCCGGTATACGCCGAGTAGCGCGAGGAATGCCCTTTAGCCATAGACGGTTTGACCCTCCCCGGATACCTTGTCGATGCGCTTGGCCAGATATAGGGCCTCGAGCGCCAGTTCCAGCGCCGCGGCGCGTTCGCCTTCCGACTGCGCACCGAGCTTGGCCGCCACCTTGTCCACTACGGGCAGGTTCGGGACCGCGGCCAGCACGTCCTTGGCCGATACCCGCTCACCCGTCGTCACCGCCGAACCGCCCTCGACCGCGCTCACCAGTGAACCGACGTCGATGCCGCCCAGCACCCGCGACGCGGTGTCCGCGGTCGCGCGCCGCAGCAGGTGTTCGAGCACGGCCTGCTCGCGGCCCTCCTCGCCGGACTCGAATTCCAGCTTGCCGCGCAGGACGTCGATCACCGTGCCCAGGTCGACAACCCGGGCCACCGGATCGGTCTCCCCCAGCACGGCACCGCGATGCCGCGCGGCGGCGGCGACGGTCTCGGCCGCGGCAATCGCGAACCGTGCCGACACCCCGGAGCGTTGATCGACGGAGTTGGACTCCCGCAGGTAGCGGGCGAACCGCGCGATGATCTGCATCAGGTAGTCGGGAACCTGGGCCGACAGGTGCGCTTCCTGCGCGATCACGCCCACTTCCGCGTCCAGCTCCAGCGGATAGTGGGTCCGGATCTCCGCGCCGAAACGGTCTTTGAGCGGGGTGATGATGCGGCCCCGGTTGGTGTAGTCCTCGGGGTTGGCGCTGGCGACCACCAGCACGTCCAGCGGGAGACGGAGCGTGTAACCGCGGACCTGGATGTCGCGTTCCTCCATCACGTTGAGCATCGACACCTGGATCCGCTCGGCGAGGTCGGGCAGTTCGTTGACCGCGACGATGCCGCGGTGCGCGCGCGGGATCAGGCCGTAGGCGATGGTCTCCGGGTCGCCCAGGCTGCGGCCCTCGGCCACCTTGATCGGGTCGATGTCGCCGACCAGGTCGGCGACGCTGGTGTCCGGGGTGGCGAGCTTTTCGGTGTAGCGCTCGCTGCGGTGCTTCCATTCGATCGGCAGGTCGTCGCCCAGGGTGGCGGCCTTGCGGATGGACTCCGGCGTGATCGGCGAGAACGGGTGCTCACCCAGTTCGGCCCCGGCGATCACCGGCGTCCACTCGTCGAGCAATCCCGTCAGCGCGCGCAGCAGCCGGGTCTTGCCCTGGCCGCGTTCACCGAGCAGAACGAAGTCGTGGCCCGCGATCAGCGCCCGCTCCAGCTGGGGCAAGACGGTGTCGTCGAATCCCAGAATGCCCGGCCAGATGTCTGCGCTATCCGGCCCGTCGGCTAAAGCGGTGAGCAGATTTTCGCGTATTTCCTGCTTGACTCCCCGTTCACGATGACCGGCGGCACGCAGTTCGCCGACTGTGCGGGGCAGGTTGCTCGGTGACGTCACCACTCCACGCTACGACGCGCGCTCTCACGAGTCATGCCAAGGGCGTTCACTACACGCTTATTGACACCCGCGTCGCCCGCGCACACCGTGGCTAGTGCGCGAAGTGACGCGCCCCGGTGAGATAGAGCGAAATGCCGGCGTTGGCGGCCGCCGCGGTCACCTCGTCGTCGCGCACCGATCCACCGGGGTGCACGATCGCCTTCACTCCCGCGCCGGTCAGCGTCTCGAGTCCGTCGGGGAACGGGAAGAACGCGTCCGAGGCCGCGACCGCGCCGCGCACCCGGTCGCCACCGCGTTCGACGGCCAGCCGCGCGGCGTCGACCCGGTTCACCTGACCCATGCCGACGCCGATGGTGGCGCCGCCGCCGGCGATCACGATCGCGTTGGATTTCACGGCGCGACAGACGCGCCAGGCGAACACCAGGTCGGCCAGCGTCGCCGGATCGGCGGGTGAGCCGGTGGCCAGCGTCCAGTTCGCCGGGTTGTCCCCGTGCGCGTCGAGCTCGTCGCGCTGCTGCACCAACAGGCCGCCGCTGATCGGCCGCAGCTCGGTGCCACCGCTCAGCGGCTCCGAACCCACCAGCACCCGGATGTTCTTCTTGCGGGTCAGCACCTCCAGGGCGGCCGGCTCATAAGCGGGCGCGACGATGACCTCGGTGAAGATGGTGCTGACGTACTCGGCCATCTCCAGGCTAACTTCGGTGTTGGCCGCGATGACCCCGCCGAAGGCGCTCAGCGGATCGCACTCGTGCGCCTTGCGGTGTGCGTCCGCGACCGATGCCGACGAGATGGCGATCCCACATGGGTTGGCGTGCTTGATGATTGCCACGCAGGTCTGCTCGTGATCGAAGGCGGCCCGCCAGGCCGCGTCCGCATCGGTGAAGTTGTTGTAGGACATCTCTTTTCCGTGCAGCTGCTCGGCCTGCGCCAACCCCGGCCAGGCGCCCGGGTCGCTGTACAGCGCCGCCTGCTGGTGCGGGTTCTCGCCGTAGCGCAGCATCGCCGAGCGACGCCAGCTGCGGCCCAGCCACTTCGGGAAGGTCGTCGGCGGGTGTTCGGGAGCCAGCGTCGACTCCATCCAGCTCGCGACCGCGATGTCGTACTCGGCGGTGTGCTGAAACGCCAGCGCGGCCAGCTTTCTGCGCTCAGCGAGGGTAAAGCCGCCTTCACGCACCGCGGCGAGCACTCCGTCGTAACCCTGCGGGTCGGTGATCACCGCAACGCTGGGGTGGTTTTTCGCCGCGGCCCGCACCATCGACGGGCCGCCGATGTCGATCTGTTCGACGCATTCGTCGATGCTCGCCCCGGAGTCGACGGTCTCGGTGAAGGGATACAGGTTGACGACGACGAGCTCGAACCCCGCAATCCCGAGCTCCTCGAGTGCGGCGGCGTGCTCGGGCTTGCGAAGGTCCGCCAGCAGTCCCGCGTGCACGCGCGGGTGCAGCGTCTTGACGCGGCCGTCGAGGACTTCGGGAAAACCGGTCAGCTCCTCGACCCGGGTCACCGGAATGCCTTTGTCGGCAATGACCTTCGCGGTCGATCCGGTCGAGACGATCTCGACGCCCGCGCCCGCCAGACCCTGGGCGAGGTCGACCAGCCCGGTCTTGTCGTACACGCTGATCAATGCGCGCCGGATCGGCCGTTTGGCGTCTTCGCGCCAGTCGTCGGTGCTCATCGGTTCGTCGCCTTTCGTCCGATCGTCGCTGTTCTCCCGACCAGGGTCAGGCCGCCGGTTGCGATCGCGGCCACCACGTCCACCAGGAGCTTGCGTTCGGTGACCTTGATGCGTTCATGCAGAGTCTCTTCGGTGTCGCCGTCGAGCACCGGAACGGATTCCTGCGCCAGAATCGGCCCGGTGTCCGTCCCTGCGTCTACCAGGTGCACCGTACAGCCTGTGACCTTCACGCCGTAGGCCAACGCGTCGGCCACTCCGTGCGCGCCCGGAAACGCCGGCAGCAGCGCGGGATGGGTGTTGATGACGCGGCCGTAGAACCGCGAAAGAAACTGTGGTCCAAGGATTTTCATGAAGCCAGCGGAGACCACCAGGTCGGGTGAGTGCGCGGCGGTGGCCTCGGTGATGGCTGCGTCCCAGGCGTCGCGGTCCGGGTGATCGCCGAGCCGGACGGTGAAGGCGGGCACGGACGCGGCCGCGGCGATCTCGGTGGCCAGGCAGTCGCGGTCGGCGCCGACGGCGACCACCCGGGCCGGGTAGTCCGCGACGGCGGACGTCAGCAGTGAATTCAGCAGCGACCCGGTGCCCGACGCCAGCACCACTACCCGCGCCGGTGCGTTCGGGGGCACATGGAGCGGTTCGACCACATCGGCGAGCCTACTGGCGACGTCATCGCCCCGACGATCAGGCTGGCCGCAGGGGAATTGCCCGCCTCGAGCGACAATCACCTGGTGGCGGACCGCACCCCGCCGCGGTTGTCGCTACGAGGCGAGCGAAAGGCCTAATCCCCGGAATCTCGCTCGGTCGCGCGCGGCTCCGGTTCGGTCGGGAGCGGCGCGTCGGCACCGGCCGGCGCGTCGGGTTCGGTGGGGCCGCCGCCAGCGGCGACCACATCGTCCGCAGGCACGTCGCCCACATCGTCCGGATGCGCATCGGCCGAATCCGCCGGAATCCCGTCTATCCGCTCCGCGTCCTCGGGCAGCCGATCGTCGTCGAAAACGCCGGCGAAGTCCGCGGGTTCCTCGACAGCCGCGACCGGCGCGGGCCTGGGCTTGATCCGTCGGGGACGACGCATGATCCCGCCGCTCATCACCACGGTGATCCCGCCGACGACCACGAACCAGAAGAACACGCCGACGAGCAACGCGCCCTGGTCCACGCCGACGTGGCCGAAGTTGCCCAGCTGGCCGCTGCCGGCGTAAGCGAGCAACGACATCACCAGCGTCCCGCCGACCGCGGCGACCAGCAGCTTGGCTGCGGCCGCGAGCGGTGGCAGCGCACGCCGGGCGCACTGCTGGCCGACGGCCACGCCGGACGACGCGCCGATGATCAGCAGCGCCACCCAGACCGGCCCCAACGGTGGCCTGGGGACCGCGGCCAGCACCGGCAGGGCCGGGATGTCGCCGCCGAACACGGTGAATGAACTGAAGGTCGCGAACCCGATATGCGCGCTGGAGCCGACGGCCATCGCCGCGGTGCCCACAATCACGTTGGGCGCGTAGAGCATTGACAGCAGGGTGAGGCTGAACTCGCCGAAGATCGAATCGGTGATGCCGTAGAGCTCCTGCATGGTCGACCAGTGCACGACCAGCGACCCGGCGGCTACCAGACCGGACAGCCCGAGCAGCGCCAGCAGACCGGCGGATGCGGCGCGCACGGAGTCGCCGAGCCAGAACGGCAGCGACGCGGCCGCCAACGCGCGCGGCCCCACCCGGGACCACACGCCGATCCCGGCGCCGGCGGCATGCACCACGAGCACGCTGAGGAACGCGCGCAACGCGCTGGGTGTTTGCAGCTCGGTGATCACCGAGGACGCGTCGTGGATGACCGCCAGGGCGATCGCCGCCATCAGCAGCGGGCCGCCCAGCGCCGACGCGACGACCCAGCGGACGACCAGCCACGACGAGTGGGGCGTGGTGGCGCGCGCCGTGCTGCGCGCGGTCGCCCAGATCATCAGGAGGACCGGCAGCAGCGGCATCACACCGAGTTCGCGGCCACCGATCGAGACCGGGACCTGGTGCACGCCCAGCCACATGCTGGCGATGGCGCCCAGCGCGCCGGTCATGTCGCTGTTGGCGATCAACAACTGGATCAGCGTGACCGCGGCGATGATGACCAACGCCACCACTGCCGGCGCGAACGCGACCCTGACTAGGTCACGCGCCTGGCGAGCGCCCGCTGCCCGGTTGTCCTCCACCCGTGTCACTCTGGGGCACGTCCCCGACTAGGCGCGACAGCGCACGGTCAGGCGGGCGCTGGCCCAGACGGTGACGACCCCGACTGCTGCTCCTGGCCGAACTGCTGGCCCCCACCCTGCTCGGAGAAGTTCGTCGTCGCCGAACCGGCATCCGATCCGCCGACGTTCGGCGGCGGGCTGAAGCTGGGGAAACCGGTGGGCGGCGTGGACGGGCCGTGCTGCTGCGCGGACGGCTGGGGACCCGACTGCGGCGACGGCTGAGCACCGAAACCGCCGGTCGGAACGCCGCTCTGGGTGGGCGCCGCGCTCGGCGAATAGCCGCCGTACTGCGACCCGTATCCCTGCGGCGACTGCTGCTGACCCCCGTGCTGCTGGCCGCCGGGCTGCTGTCCGTAATACGGCTGCTGGCCGTACTGGCCGTATTGCCCGTACTGGTTGTACTGCGCGTAGGGGTCGTACTTGGGCCGGGGCGCCGGCGCGGTGATCACCCCGGACTCCAGCAGGACCACGACGACCGCGGCGATCGCCTGCAGCACGACGGCCGCCACCAGCGGCCACATCGCCCAGCCGATCGCGAACCCGGCGGGCAGGTTGATCGTCTCGGTGATGGCCAGCAGCGCACCGAGGACCGCGATCACCGCGACGATTCCCGGGTAGTTCTTGGTCTTCGGCAGCAGGCCGAGCCCGGCGAGCAGCGCGGCCAGCACGGCAACCACCACCGCGGTGCCGGCGTCGCCGGCGCGCCCACCGATGCCCGGGCCGAGGTCGGCGCCGATGGTGAAGGTGGGTCCGAAGTTCAGTAGGTACGCCGCCAGACCCAGCACGACCACCGCGATGTTCAGGAAGAACGGCAGCTTGCTCGTTCCGTCGTCGTCCTTGGCGAAGGACGGTGTGGCGCCCGCATAGCTGCCGCCGGGTTGCGCCGGTGGATAGCCCGGGCTTCCGGGAGAGTAGGTCATGGCTCCTCCTGTTGCTTCCAGTGCCTTGAACTGCCTAGCGGTCGCCACGGTTGCAGTGCAACGCTGTGCTTCCAGGCGCCTCGCTGAGTTAGCGACGCGGTCGATCACCCACGCTAGCGCACGTGCGGCAACCCGTGCCGCTGCCACCGGCTTGGACGGCGCGGCCCACACGGACGGCGGCGCGAGCCCTTCGCGAGACGGTCCGTGTCACAACGGCTTGCTCAGCAGAGGTAGAACACGTTCTAATTCTCTGCATGGATTACGGGCTTGTGCTTTTTACCAGCGATCGTGGCATCTCCCCGGCGAAGGCCGCGAAGCTCGCCGACGACCACGGCTTTCAGACCTTCTACGTGCCAGAACACACTCACATTCCGGTGAAGCGCGAGGCGGCTCACCCCACGACGGGCGACGAATCGCTGCCCGACGATCGCTACATGCGGACACTAGACCCATGGGTAAGTTTGGGTGCCGCGTGCGCGGTCACTTCGCGGGTGCGGCTGTCCACCGCGGTGGCCCTGCCCGTCGAGCACGACCCGATCACCCTGGCGAAAAGTATTGCCACCCTTGACCACCTGTCCGGCGGACGGGTCAGCCTGGGCGTCGGGTTCGGCTGGAACACCGACGAACTCGCCGACCACAACGTGCCGCCGGGCCGGCGCCGCACCATGCTGCGCGAATACCTCGAGGCCATGCGCGCGCTGTGGACCGAAGAGGAAGCCCAGTACGACGGCGAGTTCGTGAAGTTCGGTCCCAGCTGGGCCTGGCCCAAGCCGGTGCAGTCGCACATCCCGGTGCTGGTGGGCGCGGCGGGCACCGAGAAGAACTTCAAGTGGATCGCCCGCAGCGCTGACGGGTGGATCACCACCCCGCGCGACTTCGACATCGACGAGCCGGTGAAGCTGTTGCAGGACACCTGGGCGGCCGCGGGGCGCGACGGCGCCCCGCAGATCGTGGCGCTGGACTTCAAGCCGGTGCCCGAGAAGCTCGCCAAGTGGGCCGATCTCGGCGTGACCGAGGTGCTGTTCGGGCTCCCCGACAAATCGGAGGACGAGGTCGCCGCCTACGTCGAGCGGCTGGCCGGCAAACTCGCCGCCCTGGTCTGACGCTCAGGCCAGCGTGGCCCGGTTGTCCTTCTCGGTCGGCCTGACCACGATCGAGGCCCCGAGCGGCTCGCCGCCGCTGAGCAGGCCGACCAGATCGGGGTCCTCGCTCAGGGCCAGGAAGCGGCTGCCGTCGTCGTCGAGCCGGCCGACGATGAGGCCGGTGTGCACCGGCCAGTCGTAGCGCACGGTGTAGGTCTCGATGGTGGCCGGACCGTCGGCCTTGATAGTCACCGGCACCTTGGGGCGGGCGGCGACCTCGGCGCGCAGCGCGGCGCTGTTGTCGGGCGTCCAGTTCACCGGCGTGGTCGAGTACACCCCGACGGAATACTTGCTCATGATCCCGCCGTTGGCGGCGACCAGGCCGAATTGGCCTGGGAGGTCCCGCATTTCGCTGACCGTCTCGGCGATGCCGTGCAGTGAGTAGTTGTTGCCGGGTCCGCCGAAGTACGGCAGGCCGCCGGTGAGCGTCAGCCCGCGAGGATCGTCGGTGGCCAGTCCCATCCCGTCGCAGAAGTTGAACACCGGCACCGGAAAGCAGCTGTAGAGGTCGAGGGTCGAGATGTCGTCGATGGCCACGCCGGCGCCGGCGAGAGCCTCCCGGACCGCGAGCACCGAGGCCGAGTTGCGCGTCAGGTCGAGGCGGTCCAGCAGCGGCTGGTCCACCATGTCGGCGTGGCCGTGCAGGAACACCCAGCGTTCCTCGGGCACGCCGAGCCGGCGGGCGGCGCCCACCGACATCAGCAGCGCGGCCGCCCCCTGGTTGACCTGGTCGCGCGCCACCAGCAGCCTCGGGTACGGATCGCAGATCATCCGGTTGGACGCGGTGACGGTGATGAGCTCGTCGACGCTGCGCTCCACCGGGGACGACGCGAACGGGTTCTTCGCCGCCACCTTGGTGAACGGGGCGAACAGCTCGCCCATCTGGCGCCGGTAGTCGGCCACGCTCAAGCCGAGCCGGGCGCGGCGCGCGTTCTCCAGCAGCCCGTACTGGGCCGGCGCTCCAATGAGTCCGTGCGCGACGGTGTAGTCGTCGAACAGGCCGTCGTAGCCGTAGCCGCGGTCCTCGAGGGAGCCCTCGACCGTGTCGGAGTGGTCCGGCTTATCCCGGTCGGCGAAATACCGGATGCTGGAAGTGTTTTCGGAGCCGACGATCATCACGACCTCGGCGTCGCCCGAGGCGATGACGCCGGCGAACTCGGTGACCAGATGCTGGGGCCCCTGGCCGCCGATCGGCTCGAGAATCGCGCGGCCCGGTGCGGCCCCGATGCGCTTGGCCACCGAGCGCGGATAGTTGTTGGACTTGCCCATCGGCGCCGGTGTGCGCCCGGAGAGCTCGAACTGCCGGATCGCGGCGACGGTGTCGATGGCCGCGGCAACGGCGGTGGCGGCGGCCCCGGTGTCATGCAGTGCGGCCTGCGCCGCTGCCGTCGCCAGTTCCACCGACGACATCCCGCGGTAGCCGGAGTCCTCGATGCGCTCGGTGAACTGCCCCACCCCGACGATGACGGGGGTGTTCGGGTCGAGATTCATAGACCCACTATCTACCGAGGGCCGGGCCCCGGCCAAATCCGGGGCCCCTGCGCGGAGTCGGCCCTACAGGCTCTTCAGGATCTCCCGGGCAAGCTCCGCGGTCTCCGACGGCGTCTTGCCGACCTTGACCCCGGCCGCCTCCAAAGCTTCCTTCTTGGCGGCCGCGGTGCCCGACGATCCGGACACGATGGCGCCGGCGTGGCCCATCGTCTTGCCCTCCGGCGCGGTGAATCCCGCGACGTAGCCGACGACCGGCTTGGACACGTTGGCCTTGATGTAGTCGGCCGCACGCTCCTCGGCGTCACCGCCAATCTCACCGATCATCACGATGACCTTGGTGTCGGGGTCCTTCTCGAAGGCCTCGATGGCGTCGATGTGGGTGGTGCCGATCACCGGGTCGCCGCCGATGCCGATCGAGGTGGAGAAGCCGAAATCGCGCAGCTCGTACATCATCTGGTAGGTCAGGGTGCCCGACTTGGAGACCAGGCCGACCGGGCCCGGTCCGCTGATGTTCGCCGGGGTGATGCCGGCCAGCGCTTCGCCCGGGGTGATGATGCCCGGGCAGTTCGGCCCGATGATGCGCGTCTTCTGCCCCTTGTCGACGTTGTAGGCCCACGCATAGGCGCTGTCCTGCACCGGAATTCCCTCGGTGATGACGACCAGCAGCGGGATCTCGGCGTCGATGGCCTCGATGATCGCGTCCTTGGCGAACTTCGGCGGCACGAAGACGACCGACACGTTGGCACCGGTCTCCTTCATCGCCTCCGCGACGGTGCCGAACACGGGCAGCTCGACGTCCTTGCCGACGGGGTCGACGTGCGACACGGTGGTGCCGGCCTTGCGGGCGTTCACGCCACCCACCACCTGCGTGCCGGCCTTCAGCATGAGCGCGGTGTGCTTGGTGCCCTCACCACCGGTGATGCCCTGGACGATTACCTTGGAGTCTTTGTTCAGGAAGATCGACATCTCTTGTGTCCCTTACTTGTTCGCCAGCTCGGCGGCTTTGTCGGCGCCGGCGTCCATGGTCTCGGCCTGGATCACCAGCGGGTGGTTGGCTTGGGCCAGGATGCGCCGACCTTCGTCGACGTTGTTGCCGTCGAGCCGCACCACGAGCGGCTTGTTGGCCTCGTCGCCGAGCATGTTCAGCGCGGTCACGATGCCGTTGGCGACGGCGTCGCACGAGGTGATTCCCCCGAACACGTTCACGAACACGCTCTTGACCTGCTTGTCGTTCAGGATGACGTCGAGGCCCGCGGCCATCACCTCGGCCGACGCGCCACCACCGATGTCCAGGAAGTTGGCCGGCTTGACCCCGCCATGCTTCTCGCCGGCGTAAGCGACGACGTCGAGCGTCGACATCACCAGGCCCGCGCCGTTGCCGATGATGCCGACCGCGCCGTCCAGCTTGACGTAGTTGAGGTCGTGCTCCTTGGCCTTGAGCTCCAGCGGGTCGGTGGCGTCGCGGTCCTCGAACTCGGCGTGGCCGGGCTGACGGAAGTCGGCGTTGGCGTCCAGCGTGACCTTGCCGTCCAGCGCCAGGATCTGGTCCTGTGGGTCGCGCACTAACGGGTTGACCTCAACCAGGGTGGCGTCCTCGGCGACGAAGACCTCCCACAGCTTGTTGATCGTGATCGCGGCGGCGTCGAGCACCTCGGCGGGCAGGTGGCCCTGCTCGGCGATGGAACGCGCGGTCGCCAGGTCGACACCCTTGACGGCGTCCACCGGAACCTTGGCCAGCCGGTCGGGCTTGGTGGCGGCCACCTCTTCGATCTCCATGCCGCCCTCGACCGAGCACATGGCCAGGTAGGTGCGGTTGGCGCGGTCGAGCAGGAAGGAGATGTAGTACTCCTCGGCGATGTCACTGGCCTCGGCGACCAGCAGCTTCTTCACGACGTGTCCCTTGATGTCGAGACCGAGGATGTTCTTGGCGTGCTCGTAGGCGTCGTCGGGGGTCGCCGCGTACTTGACGCCACCCGCCTTGCCCCGGCCGCCGACCTTCACCTGCGCTTTGACCATCACCGGACGACCGATCTCGGTGGCGATCTCGCGAGCGCCCTCGGCGGTGTCGGTCACGCGTCCCGGCGTAGTCGGTACGTTGTGCTTGGCGAACAAATCTTTTGCTTGATACTCGAAAAGGTCCATGGACTCTCTGTCTTCGCTCGACTCAACTACTAGGCCTCTTGGTGGGCGGTGCCGCACTCGGCAACTCGCACGGACGAACTGTATCCACCCCTCGAACAGCTCTTACCGCCGCGTCCGCCGATGTGGCACAGCTCACCGGCTAGGGGTTGACCGCCCGCGTGATCCAAATCACAATTCGGCCCGGATTTTCCAACGAGGTTGCCAGCCCCGCGCGTTAGCGGATACCTTCCTAGGGTCCAGATAACGTTATGGTCACGATACGAGGACATTTCAGGTTGTCCCAGCACCTTTTTGCCCGGCCTTCTGCCGTAACTGACGGCGTCGTGCGGGTAGGTCGCGCCGCAGGCGCCCGATGGGCCGACGCACCGCATCGCACCGAAGTCACCGAGATCCTTCCGCTCGACGGGTTCGACTTCGACGACTTCGAGTTCAGCGACGACGCCGGTGATCTCGGCGACTTGGACTTCAGCAGCGACTCACCGTTCGACAACGAAGCTCAGGTGCTGCTGGCGCCCGAGCTCGACGACCGGAACGAGGCCGACGACGTCCACCCGGTATGGCTGGCCGCGCCCGTCACCGAGGTGCTGCCGCGGGTGATCGTCGAGCCGCGCACCGAGCGGCGTCCCGAGCGCTCGCACACCGCCGATGTCGTCGGCGTCGCGCGCCGCGGCGGACAGCATCGCAAGCAACCGACCAGCGCGGCCCGGGGCCGTCTGCTGATCTCGGCGATGGCCGCCGGCGCTGCCGCCGCGGCCGCCCACACGGCAACCAGCCACGCCGACACCCCCAAGACTGACGCCGTGCTGACCGCCAACGCGTCCGCGCTCAACGGCGGGGCCGGCGGCAGCAGCACCGTCCGCGGCCCCCAGGTGATCGCCGCGGCCCCGGCGGCCACCGCCGCGCTGCACAACCAGGAGCTGGCCAAAGGCGTCGCCTTCGCCAACGATCGCGCGCAGCGCGAGGCGCGGTTGTCACAGCCGCTCTACGTGATGCCGACCAAGGGCATCTTCACCTCCAACTTCGGTTACCGCTGGGGCGTGCTGCACGCCGGCATCGACCTGGCCAACTCGATCGGGACACCGATCTACGCGGTGTCCGACGGCGTCGTCATCGACTCCGGCCCGGCCAGCGGCTACGGCATGCTGGTCAAGCTGCGTCATGCCGACGGCACGGTCACGCTCTACGGCCACATCAACACCACGCTGGTCAGCGTCGGTGAGCGCGTGATGGCCGGCGACCAGATCGCCACCATGGGCAACCGGGGTAATTCCACCGGCCCGCACCTGCATTTCGAGGTGCTGCAGGGCGGCAGCGAACGGATCGACCCGGTGCCGTGGCTCGCTAAGCGTGGTCTTATGGTCGGCAACTACGCTGGCTGAGGTGACCGCGCCGAACGACGAAACTTCCGGTCCACGTCCGCCCGAGCCCACGCCCAAGCACGATTCGCCCTCCGAGTCACGGACGCGGATCATCCGGCGCGCGCCCACCGGGCCCATCCCGACCACGCCGGACAGCCCTACCACCCACTTCGCCCAGCAATCGGCGCCCTACCAAGCCGGTTCCCGTGCGGGTCGCACCGGCTATGCCGGGGTGCCGGCCCTTGAGCCCACCGATCGGACGGCCATCGCCGCGTGCGCGGTGAGCATCATCAGCGGCTGGGCCACCTCGGTGGTGGCCACGGATCTGATCGCCGGCTGGTGGCGAACCGACCGCCTGTTCTGCATCGCGGTCGCCTTTCTGGCCCTGGTGTTCGCGGGCACCACGGTGTCGGGCGTGATCCTGTTGCTGCAGCGCCGATCGATCAGCCGCTACCTTCTGATGGCCGGTGCGCTGGTCGCCGTCCTCACTTATATCGGCGTGTTCATCGCCGGCGCCCGCGTCGCGTGGATCGTCCACCTGCTGCCGATATTGCCGATCGCCACGGTCGTGCTGGTGCTGCTGCCGCAGACCAAACGCTGGCTGGACGCCTGACGTTCGCCGGCTAGAGCTTGCTGATCGGGGCGTGGTTGTGCATCAGCTTCACCCGCCCGGAGCTGCCGAAGTCGATCAGCGACATCGCCGATTCGCCGACGCCGGAGACCTCCTCGACCCGGCCCAGCCCGTACTTGTCGTGCGTCACCCGGTCGCCGGCCGCGAGCACCAGTAGCGGCCGCTTGCTCATTCCCGAGCGGGTCGGGGCCGCCCGCGGCGTGCCGAACCGTCCGGCGCCGCTCACCGGCGCGCTGAATGACGGGGCCGGCGCCGTGCGCCGCCATTCGATGAGCTCCTGCGGAATCTCTTGCAGGAAGCGCGATTCCGGGTTGAGCATCGGCTGTCCCCAGGACGACCGGACGATGGCCCTGCTCACGTAGAGCCGTTGCCGCGCCCGGGTGATCCCGACGTAGGCAAGCCGCCGCTCCTCGGAGAGTTCGACCGGATCATCCAGCGACCGCATGTGGGGGAACATTCCGTCCTCCCAGCCGGTCACGAACACCACCGGAAACTCCAGGCCCTTGGCGGTGTGCAGGGTCATCAGGGTGACCATGCCGGCGCCGTCCTCGGGGATCTCGTCGCTGTCGGAGACCAACGAGACCCGCTCCAAGAACTCCGCCAGCACGCCGGTGTCCGGCACGTCTTCGTCTTCGGGGGTCTGCAGCGACTCGCCCAGCGCCGCGGCGTTGGCCCGGTCGGTGCTGAATTCGTGCGCCACGCTGACGAGTTCGTTGAGGTTGTCCAGGCGCGCGAGTTCCTGGGGATCGGTGGAGGATTCGAGCTCCCGGCGATATCCGGTGCGTTCGAGCACCGACTCGACCAGATCTCCGAGATCGTCGTCCAGGCGGCCGCGCAGCTCGTCCAGCAACTCGACGAAACCGGCGATCGCCTTCTCCGCACGCGAATTCAGCATCGGCACTTTGCCTTCGGCCGCGGCCACGAGCGCGTCGGCGAAACTGGCGCCGGTGTTCTCGGCGTACACCGCCACGCACGCCTCGGCACGATCGCCGATGCCCCGGCGCGGGGTGTTGAGGATGCGCCGCATGCTGACCGCGTCCCCGGGGTTGTCCAGCACCCGCAGATAGGCGACGATGTCGCGGATCTCCTTGCGCTCGTAAAAGCGCACTCCCCCAACGACTTTGTAAGGTATTCCGGCGCGGATGAACACCTCTTCAAAGGACCGCGAGGAGTTGTTGGTGCGGTAGAAGACGGCGACGTCGTTGTAGGTGATCTCGCCCTTTTCGGCGAGCGCGTCGATCTCCTCGGCGACGAAACGGGCCTCGTCGTGCTCGTTGTCGGCGACGTAACCGACGATCAGCTCACCGGCACCCTCGGCGGTCCACAGCCGCTTGTCGCGGCGCCCGGAGTTGCGGGCGATCACTGAGTTGGCCGCAGACAGGATGTTTTGCGTCGAGCGGTAATTCTGTTCCAGCAGAATGGTAGTCGCGTCGGGGTAGTCGCGCTCGAAGTCCTCGATGTTGCGGATCGTGGCGCCGCGGAACGCATAGATCGACTGATCGGCGTCGCCGACGACGCACAGTTCCGCGGGCGGCACCTCGTCGGATACCTCGTCACCGCCGGACCTCGCTGGACCGCCGCGGCCGGCCAGTTCGCGCACCAGCACGTACTGCGCGTGGTTGGTGTCCTGGTACTCGTCGACGAGGACGTGCCGGAACCGCCGCCGGTAGTGCTGGGCGATCTGCGGGAAGGCCCGCAGCACCGCCACGGTTTCCCCGATCAGGTCGTCGAAGTCCAGCGCGTTGGCCGCCCGCAGCCGCCGCTGGTACTCGCCGTAGACACTGGCCACCGTGCGCGACAGCTCGTCGGAATCGTCGGTCAGGTTGCCCACCGCCTGCGCGGGGTCGATCAGCTCGTTCTTCAGGTTGGAGATGGCGTTGGCCAGCAGCCGGGGCGAGTAGCGCTTGATGTCGAGGCCCATGTCGCGCCCGATCATCTGCAACAGGCGCCGTGAGTCGTCGGCGTCGTAGATGGAGAAGTTGGAGTTGAGGCCCTCGATCAGGGAAGCCTGGTTGCGCAGGATGCGCACGCAGGTCGAGTGGAAGGTGGAGACCCACATCGCGCGGGCCCGGTTGCCCACCAGTCGCACCACCCGTTCGCGCATCTCGGCGGCGGCCTTGTTGGTGAAGGTGATGGCCAGCACCTGGCCCACCCCGACCCCGCGTTCCGCGATCAGGTAGGCGATGCGGCGGGTCAACACCGCGGTCTTCCCCGAACCCGCACCCGCGACGATCAGCAGTGGGGAACCCTCATGCACCACCGCTTGGCGCTGTTGCGGATTGAGGCCCTCGAGCAGTTGATCTGCTTCGGAGGCCGGCTTGGCATCTGTTGCGTGCACACTCATGTCAGTCCAAACTTACCGCCGCCCACTGACGCACAGCGCCCCGGCATCAGACCAGGCTAGTGGCCCGGACGGCCGGGACGGCGTCACTCGGACTACCGGGAATTCGGCGTGTCGGAATGCAATTTGCGACCCTTATTTCGCCCGCCGGGGCAATTGCACCCGAGTCAAAAACGCGCAGCTTAAACATCATTTTTTGCGCGTTCGCCGTTTTTAGTGGCACACTCGATTCGTGCTCAACGTGCAGTGCCGGCGATGCTCCTCGACTCAGGAGTGGCGCCGCCGATTTCCCTACGGGTACCGGTTTGCGGTGCCCGTGGCCTAACTGCTTCCGCAGAGCCCCTTGGTCCGCTTTCGGCACGCGGGGCTCGTCTTTTGTGAGGCCCGAAACTGCATGAGACCAGAAACCCCACATCACGACGACGACGCGGAGTCAGCAGGCATGGACATCGACACGGTGGCGACCCAAGAGGTCACCGACATAGACGAGTTGCGCCAGGAGATCGACCGGCTCGACGCCGCGATTCTCGCGTCGGTGCAGCGGCGCACCGAGGTGTCACAGGCGATCGGCAGGGCCCGGATGGCCTCGGGTGGGACGCGGCTTGTCCACAGCCGCGAAATGAAGGTCATCGAGCGCTACAGCGAGCTCGGCCCCGAAGGCAAGGACCTGGCGATACTGCTGCTGCGGTTGGGCAGGGGCCGGCTCGGCCACTGACCTCGACGGTTCAGTCGTCGGGCGTCAGAGCTCCCCGCTACACCTGGCTCCGTCAGGTCACAGCCCATAGGGTCGAAGGATGACCTCCGTGCACACCCTCCCCGACATCACCGCCACTCCGGCGTGGGACGCCCTGCGCAGGCATCACGAACAAATTGGCGAAACCCACCTGCGGCAGTTCTTCGACGACGATCCCGATCGCGGTCGCGAGCTGACCGTCTCCGTCGGCGACCTCTACATCGATTACAGCAAGCACCGCATCACGCGAGAAACGCTGCGGCTCTTGGTCGATCTGGCGCGCACGGCCAACCTCGAAGAGCGCCGCGACCAGATGTTCGCCGGCGTGCACATCAACACCTCGGAGGATCGCGCGGTGCTGCACACCGCGCTGCGGCTGCCCCGGGACGCCGAGCTGGTCGTCGACGGCGAGAACGTTGTCCAAGAGGTGCACGAGGTGCTGGACGCCATGGGCGAATTCACCGATCGGTTGCGCAGCGGTGAATGGACCGGGGCCAGCGGCAAACGAATCAGCACAGTGGTCAACATCGGCATCGGTGGATCGGACCTCGGACCGGTGATGGTTTATCAGGCGCTGCGCCACTACGCGGACGCCGGGATCTCGGCGCGGTTCGTCTCCAACGTCGACCCGGCCGATCTGATCGCCACCCTGGCCGATTTAGACCCGGCCACAACACTTTTCAACGTCGCATCGAAGACATTCTCGACACTGGAAACCCTGACCAACGCGACGGCCGCGCGCCGGTGGATCACCGATGCCCTCGGCGACGCCGCGGTGTCGCAGCACTTCGTCGCCGTCTCCACCAACAAACGTCTGGTCGACGACTTCGGCATCAACACCGACAACATGTTCGGTTTCTGGGATTGGGTCGGCGGCCGCTACTCGGTGGACTCGGCGATCGGCCTGTCGGTGATGGCCGTCATCGGCCGAGAAGCCTTCGCGGACTTCCTTTCCGGCTTCCACATCGTCGACCGCCATTTCAAGACCGCGCCGCTGGAATCCAATGCGCCTGTGCTGCTTGGACTTATCGGCCTGTGGTACTCCAATTTCATGGGCGCGCAATCGCGCGCCGTGCTGCCGTACTCCAACGACCTGGCGCGCTTTGCGGCCTACCTGCAACAGCTGACCATGGAGTCCAACGGCAAGTCGACCCGCGCGGACGGCAGCCCGGTCACCACGGACACCGGTGAAATCTTCTGGGGCGAACCGGGAACCAACGGGCAGCACGCGTTCTACCAGTTGTTGCATCAGGGCACCCGGTTGGTGCCCGCCGACTTCATCGGCTTCAGCCAGCCCACCGACGACCTGCCCACGGCCGAGGGCGACGGCAGCATGCACGACCTGTTGATGAGCAACTTCTTCGCCCAGACCCAGGTGCTGGCCTTCGGCAAGACCGCCGAAGAGATCGCCGCCGAAGGCACACCCGCGGACATCGTGCCGCACAAGGTGATGCCCGGTAACCGGCCGTCGACCTCGATCCTGGCCAACCGGCTCACCCCGTCGGTGATGGGACAGCTGATCGCGCTGTACGAGCATCAGGTCTTCACCGAGGGCGTGATCTGGGGAATCGACTCGTTCGACCAATGGGGCGTGGAGCTGGGCAAAACCCAGGCCAAGGCCCTACTTCCGGTGATCACCGCGGACGGTTCACCGGCGCCGCAGTCGGACAGCTCCACCGACGCCCTGGTGCGTCGCTATCGCAGCGAACGCGGGCGAACCAGCTGACTCAGGCGAACATCTTGGTCAGCTGAGGCGGCAGCACCCGCATCAATTGCACCAGCGGGGCCCACGGCCACCACGGCACCGCAGCGCGGCCGGGCTCCCGTTCCATCGCCGCGACGAGCGCGTTGACGCCAGTTTCGTTGTCCACCATCAACATTGTGCTGTTGGACTTGGCCGTCATCTCCGACTCGATGTAGCCGGGCTCGATGACCGAAACCTTGACGGGGCCCCCGGCGTATTCGGCGCGCAGCGATTCGCCCAGTGAACTCACCCCGGCCTTGCTCGCCGCATAGGCCGCCTTGACGCCGGGCACGCCCTTGTTGCCGAGCACCGACGAGATCAGCACCAGGTGGCCCGAACCGTTCTTGTTGAACATCTCCAGCGCGGTCTCGATCTGCACCAGCGCCGCGACCAGGTTGGTTTCGATGGTGGCCTTGTTGGCCCACAGCTTGCCGGAGCCCAGTTTCGCGCCCTTGCCGATGCCGGCGTTGACGACGATGCGGTCGATGCCGCCCAGTTCGTCGCTGAGTTCGGCGAACACCTTGGGGACGGCCTCGTGATCGTTGACGTCCAGCGCGGCGACCGCGATCCGAATGCCCGGATACTTCTGCGAGAGCTCGGCTTTCAGCTCATCGAGCCGGTCGGTGCGACGCGCGCACAGCGCGAGGTCGCGGCCCTTGGCGGCGAAGGCGCGCGCCATGCCGGCGCCCAGGCCCGAGCTGGCACCGGTGATGAGGATCTTCTGGCGAGTCATCGGGGCAGCATATCGACAGGCGTCAACTCCGGAGTCGGGCGACTACTTCAGCAAACGCGACATGCGCCGGTCGGCCAGAATCTTGCCGCCGGTCTGACACGTCGGGCAGTACTGGAAAGACTTGTCCGCGAAGGACACCTCGCGGACGGTGTCCCCGCATACCGGGCAGGGCAGCCCGGTGCGGGCGTGCACCCGCAATCCGGAGCGCTTCTCACCCTTGAGCGTGGCCGCCCCTTGCCCGACGGACCGGCTCACCGCGTCGGTGAGCACCGAGACCATCGAGTCGTGCAGCGTCGCGAGCTGCGCGTCGGACAGCTTGCCGGCGGTGGCGAACGGCGAAATGCGCGCCACGTGCAGGATCTCGTCGCTGTAGGCGTTGCCGATCCCGGCGATCACCTTCTGGTCGGTGATGACCGTCTTGATCCGGCCGGTGTTGCCGGCCAACACGTTGGCCAGCGCGTCGAGGTCCAGGTCCAGCGCGTCCGGGCCCAGCGCGGCGATCCCGGGGACCTGGGTCGGGTCGTCGACCAGCCACACCGCCAGCCGTTTCTGGGTGCCGGCCTCGGTGAGATCGAAGCCCGGCGCCTCACCGGGCGTGCCCAGGTGCACCCGCAGCGCGATCGGGCCCTTGCCGGGCCGCAGCGGCGCCGCGGCCAGCTTGTCCGACCACCGCAACCAGCCTGCACGCGACAGATGGGCGATCAGGAACAGGTTGTCGGTGCGCAGGCCCAGGTACTTGCCCCACCGCTCGGCCCCGACAACAGCCTGGCCGTGCAGTGCGCTGATCGGCGGGTCGAAGGTCTTCAGCACGGACAGGGCGGCGATGTCGACCCGCCCGACCGTCAAACCGACGGCGTGGCGCCGCAGGTGGTCGGCCAGCGCTTCGATCTCGGGTAGTTCGGGCACGGTTTCAGTGTGCCGGTCGCAGCAAATAGGTGTCCATGATCCAGCCGTGCCGGGCGCGGGCTTCGGCTCGCAGCGAAACGATGCGGGGGCCCACCTCGCCGATCGTGCCCGCGATGAGCAGTTCGTCGTCGGTACCCAGGTAGGCGCCCCACCAGATTTGCGTGTCGGGCGGGCAGACCTGGAACGAGCAGTCGGCGTCGAGCATCACGACGGCGGACCCCGGGTTCGGGCCGTGGGTGCGCAGCTGCCGCCCGGTCGTGATCAGAACGGGTTCACCGACCTCGTTGAGCGGGATGCGGTGCCGGGCGGTCAACGCCTGCACGGCGGTGATGCCCGGGATGACGTCGAACGTGAAGTCGACCCGTTCGGCCACCGCGTCGAGGATGCGCAGCGTGCTGTCGTAGAGCGACGGGTCACCCCAGGCCAGAAACCCGCCGACGCCGTGCGGACCCAGCTCGGCGGAGATGGCGTCGGCCCAGATCTGCGCGCGGGCGGCGTGCCAATCCGCAACCGCGTCCCGGTAGTCGGCGTCATCGGCCCGCTTAGGGTCGGGCAGCTCGACAAAGCGGTAGCCCGGCTCACGGATGAAACGGCCGCAGATGTCGCGTCGCAGCGCCACCAGGTCGCTCTTCTGTTCGCCCTTGTCCATGGCGAAGAACACCTGGGTGTCGTTGAGCGCCTCGATCGCCTGCACGGTCACGTAATTGGGGTCGCCGGCCCCGATGCCGATGACGTGAATGTGCCGGCCCACTACGCCGCCTCCTGATGCTCGTTGTCCGTCAGATTGCCGAATCGCGACCTCCGGCATCTAGCCGGGACCGCAAGTACCCAGTACCATGGGTACCGTCTGAAGCACCCAATGGAGGGACGCCAGCAATGACCACTCCGGTGAAGCCAGGTGGGCCGAGTCGTGAAGACTTCTCGGACCGATTGCTCAAGGGCTCGGTCAAAAAGTCCTACGAGCCCGTCGTCGACATCGACTGGGACGCCCCGCTGGACCCGGACAAGTTCTACCTACCGCCCCGGCTGGTGTCGCTCTACGGCACGCCGATGTGGGACCAGATGACCCGCGAGCAACAGATCGAGCTGTCCCGGCAGGAATTGGTCAACACCCTGTCGGCCGGGATCTGGTTCGAGAACATGCTCAACCAGGCGCTGCTGCGCACGATCCTGCACGAGGACCCGACCAGCAGGTCGACCCATTACAAGCTGACCGAACTGGGCGACGAGACCCGCCACATGGTGATGTTCGGCAAGGCGATCGAACGCATCGGCGCCAAACCGGTGCGCCCCAAACTGTTTCACCGGATGATCATCAACTGCCTGCCGCTGGCGTTTCAGCGCGGCTCGATGCTCTGGGTGGCCGCCCTGATCGGTGAGGAGATCTTCGACTCGCTGCAACGACAGATGATGGACGACCCGGAGCTGCAGCCAATCATTCAGCGGCTCATGCGGATTCACGTCACCGAGGAGGCGCGCCACATCCAGTTCGCGCGCGACGGTGCCCGCAAGCGCGTGGTCGAGATGCCCCGGTTCAACCGCTGGTTCATGGCCAACATCAACGGCCTGGGCGGCTACTTCTTCAACTACCTGTTCAGTAACCCCGTGCCCTATGCGCGGGCGGGTCTCGACCCCAAGCGAGCCCGCAAGCTGGCGCGCACCAGTCCGCACCGCCGCGACATACAGGTTGCCGGCTTCGCGCCGCTGGCGGCGTTTTTGACCGAGGTCGGCCTGATGGGTTCGATCGCACGCCGCGGCTGGACGCGCAGCAGGTTTCTGTGACGCAGCCGCCGGACCACGCCGAGCGTCGCTGCCATATCGTCGTCGTCGGGCCGGGCGCCTGCGCCTGGAGCGCCCAAACCGCTTTGCTGGCAGCCGGTTTCACCGACCTGGTGAAGCTGGACCGGCCCACCCGGGACGCGCGCTTTGACGACGACTCCGATACCTGGCTGTTGACCACGGCGGAGGGCGATGAAATCCGGGCCGATGTCGTCGTCGCCGCCCACCATCCGGTCCAGCGGCCCTGGCTGCCCGCCATCCCCGGACGCGACGAGTTCGGTGGAGCGGCGTTTCACGCCGCGGTGTGGGATCCCGGATTCGATCCGTCCGGCAAGCGCGTCGCGGTGATAGGCACCGACTCCGCCGCCGCCCACCACCTCGAGCGGCTGACCCAGGCGGCGGCATCGGTCACCGTGTTCGCCCACGCACCGCGTCGCGTCGTGCCCGACATCCCGGCGTGGTCCACCCGGGCCACACGCTGGCTGCGCCGCCGCACGCCGGCTTCGCGGCCGCAGGTCGGCATCGCCGGGTCCGCGATCGAGGCGGTGACCGCATCGGGCGTGCGCACCGCCGACGGCGCCGTCCACCGCGTCGACGCCATCATCTTCGGCACCGGCTACTTCATCCCCGAGGACGTCGCCGACCAGACCCTCACCGGCTCGGCCGGGCTGACCATCCGGCAGGCCTGGCACGACGGCATGGAGCCGTTCTGCGGGGTGGCGATTCATGGGTTCCCCAATTACTTCTTCGTCACCGGTCCCGATCCGGACGCGCAGGCGCGCTACGTCGCCGAGTGCCTGAAAGCCATGAGGCGCACCGCCAGTGGCCGCATCGAGGTGCGCGCCAGCAGCCAGCGGGTGTTCAACGAGCGCGCCCAGCTACGGCCGGCCGGGCCGCCCTCGGTGGCATCCGCCTTCGATCTCTCGGCCAGCGCACCCACCGGTGACGACACGTACGACGGCGACGCCACGCTGGAAATCGCCGGCGCCCGCCACTCGGTGCGGGTCCGGCTGACCGGTCATCTGGACCCGATCGACGGCCGCTACCACTGGCAGGGAACGGTGTCTGGTTCTTCGTCGGGGCCCTTGGCCGGCGACCTCAAGCAATCACGGACGGGCACGCTGACGGTCGGGGAGCGCAGCGCGCCGGCACGCATCGTCGAAGAGACACCGTGGGGGACGCACTCGGTCTCCGGAGTGGGCGCTCCCCCCTACGCGCTGAGCAATCACTGAGCCCGATGTGTGCTCCGCGCGCCGGCTGACGCGCGGCGCGATGGCTGATGCCTTTGCGCTGGTTAACCGGCTGTTCTTCTGGCATACCGAAAAGTTTGGCGGCGGTCACCGCGTGGTAACCCCGATGGAAGCGCGTGCTGGGCATTTGACTCCATAGCGCGTCGGGCTGGGGTTGGTCGGCTCCCGACGGGTGTGGGAGGGGGGCGCATGGTGCTTTTGTTGCGGGCTTGCGGCATGGATTTACCGGGATCGCAATCGCAGCCTGCGGTTTCCGGCTGTGTCGAGGCCGCTGGTTCTCGAAGTAGACTTTTGCCGCTGAGAGCGGATACTCAAGCAGTCGGCCCGGCATGATGCGAGGAGCGGGAAATGGAACCGGACGCCAGGACCGAGCTGGGATGAGCCCGGTGGCCGTTGCGATGCGGACGGATGACTCGGTTGCCGTTCTGACCGTCGACGGCGAGCTTGATGCCGCCAACTCGATCGCACTTCGCGAACGCATCCTCAAAGCCACGCTGGACGATGCCGCCGCCGTGATCGTCAACGTCTCCGGGCTCCAGGTGCGCACCGAATCGGCTTGGGCGACCTTCATGGGCGCGTACTGGCAGGCCGGCAGCGCCCCCCACATTCCGATCGTGCTGGTCTGCACCGACCGGGCGGTCCGCGAGGCGATCACCAATAGCGGTGTCACCCACTTCATGCCGGTCTATGCGAGCGAGAAGGCCGCGCTCAAGGCGCTCGGCCAGAACAGCCGGCGCCCGGTGCGGCGCGCCGATGTGCAGCTGCCCGCCGACCTGACCAGTCTGCGCGAGTCGCGGCGCCTGGTCCGCGAATGGCTCACCACCTGGTCGCAGTCCAAGCTCATTCCGGTCGCGCTGGTGGTGGTCAACGTGTTCGTGGAGAACGTGCTGGAACACACCGCCAGCGTTCCGGCGGTGCGCATCGAAGCGCAGGGCACGACGGCGACCATCGCGGTGTCGGATGCAAGCAACACGCCCGCGGTGCGACTGCCGTCGCCGAAGAAGGGCATCGACGTGTCCGGGCTGGCGATCGTCGACGCGTTGTCCCGAGCGTGGGGCAGCACGCCCACCGCGTCCGGGAAGACGGTGTGGGCGGTCATCGGCCCCGAGAACCAGCTGTAGCCCAAAACCTGCCCCGGTCGACGGCCCGGGTGTGTCGCCGCGCCGACCTGCCGGTTGTGCTGAAACTAGAACACGTTCTAATGTCGACTGACGACCCCTTCAGGAAGGCAGATGACGTGCGGTTTACCTACGCAGAGGCGATGACGGACTTTAGGTACTACATCCCGCTGGCCAAGGCAGCCGAGGCGGCCGGCTACGACGCCATGACGATCGCCGACAGCATCGCCTACCCCTTCGAATCCGATTCGAAATATCCCTACACGCCGGACGGCAACCGCGAATTCCTGGATGGCAAGGAATTCATCGAAACCTTCGTGCTCACTTCGGCATTGGGTGCGGTGACCACGAAGCTGCGGTTCAACTTCTTCGTGCTCAAGCTGCCCATCCGGCCACCGGCGTTGGTGGCCAAGCAGATCGGGTCGCTGGCCGCGATGACTGACAACCGGGTGGGCTTCGGCGTCGGCACCAGCCCGTGGCCCGAGGACTACGAGTTGTTGGGTGTCCCGTTCGCCAGGCGCGGCAAGCGGATGGACGAATGCATCGAGATCATCCAGGGCCTCACCACCGGCGACTACTTCGAATTCCACGGCGAGTTCTACGACATCCCCAAGACCAAGATGACCCCGGCACCCACCAAACCCATCCCGATTCTGATCGGCGGGCACGCCGACGCCGCGCTGCGGCGCGCGGCGCGTCTGGACGGCTGGATGCACGGCGGCGGCGATCCCGAGGAACTCGACCACCTGCTGGCCAAGCTCAAGAAGTTCCGCGAGGAAGCCGGCGAGACCGGGCCGTTCGAGATCCACGTGATCTCGGCCGACGCCTACACCGCCGACGGCATCAAACGGCTCGAGGACAAGGGCGTCACCGACGTCATCGTCGGCTTCCGCATCCCCTACATCAAGGGCAAGGACACCGAGCCGCTGGACAGCAAGATTCGCAACCTGGAGATGTTCGCCGAGAACGTGATCGCGAAGCTTTAGCGGCGGTCGCACGCGAAACGCGTTACAGCACATCCCATTTCGGGGCGCGCTTTTCCCGGTGCGCCATCGCGGCCTCGAGCGGGTTGTTCGTGAAGCCGCTGAGGATCTGGGTGCGGTTCTCGATCTCGATGGCATGGCGCAGGCTGGGCGCGTCCAGTGCGGCGTTGAGGCCAATCTTGGTCTGCCACACGCCGTATGCGTTGTTCTCGGCGATCGAGAGGGCCAGCCTCAGCGCGGCCGGCATCAGCTCGTCGGCGGCGACGACCTCGTGCACCAGATTGATGCGGTAGGCCTCCGCCGCGTCGATGATGCGACCGGTGAGCATGAGTTCGCGCGCCACCCCGGCGCCGACGATCTTGGGCAGCAGGTAGCTGGTGCCCATGTCCATCGACGAGAACCCCGCCTTGATGAACACCGAACCGAACCGCGCCTGCTCGGAGGCGACCCGGATATCGCAGACCAACGAGAACGCCAGCCCACCCCCGACCGCAACCCCGTTCACCGCGCCGATCACCGGAATGTCCATCTCGTAGATCCGGGTGTACAGGTTGGCCAGCCGGACCTGGGCGTCGTAGTTGACCTTGAACGCCGGGGTGGTCGGCTTGTTCTGGGTCCAGGGCCGGCCGGTGCCGCTCAGATCGGCGCCGGCGCAGAATCCGCGCCCGGCACCGGTCAGGATCGCCACCCGGTACTCACCGTTGTCCAACACGTCCAGGGCCTCATGGACGCCGTCGATCAACGACCCATCGATGGCGTTGAGGCGCTCCGGCCGGTTCAGCGTGATGCAGGCGATGTTGTCTTCCAGACGTTCCAGTGTCACTGCAGGCATAGGGGAACCGTAGGCGACGTCGCTCTTTACCGAGGAGGCATACGGTGGTTTTGCCACCACATCGAAGGAGCAGCCATGGCACGAACCGAAGGCGACACCTGGGACCTGGCCAACAGCGTGGGCGCCACCGCCACCATGGTGGCCGCGGCCCGGGCGGCGGCAACCAGACGCCCGCAGCCGGTCATCACCGACGAGTTCGCCGAGCCGCTGGTGCGCGCCGTCGGGCTGGACGTATTCACCAGGCTGGCGGCCGGCGAACTCGATTCGATGGACCTGGAGACGGGTGTCGGGTTCTCGCGCATGATGGACACATTCGCCGCCCGGGCACGGTTTTACGACGACTATTTCGCCGCGGCCGGGCAGGCCGGGTTGCGCCAGGTGGTGATCGTGGCATCGGGTCTGGACTCGCGGGCCTACCGGCTGCGATGGCCGGCCGGGACGACGGTGTACGAGATCGATCAGCCGGAGGTGATCGCGTTCAAGACGGCGACGCTGGCCGAGATCGGCGCGGCGCCGACCGCCGAACTCCGCACCGTGGGCATCGATTTGCGTGAGGACTGGCCGGCGGCCTTGCAGGCGGCGGGTTTTGACCCGGACCAGCCGACGACGTGGCTCGCCGAGGGAGTGCTGATCGGATTCCTTCCGCCCGAGGCCGAAGTTCGGTTGCTGGACGCCATCATTCCGTTGTCCAGCGAAGGCAGCCGGTTCGCCGGCGACTTCGGGACCGTCGCCCCGACGACGCCGGAGGGACAGGAACAGGCCCGGCTCATGACCGAGGGGTGGCGACGGCAGGGCCTTGATCTGGACATCGCCGGCTTGGCCTACCCGGGCGAGCACACCGACGTCGCCGCGCACCTGGCGGCAAACGGCTGGGATACCACCACATTTCGGCTCACCGACCTGTTCGCGGCCGCGGGCCTACCGGAACTGGGGCCCGCCGAGCATCAGGTTCCCGCCGCCACGATCAGCTTCGTCAGGGCGGTGCGGCTCTAACCGGCGCGCGCGGCCCACACTCGCCGCGCAGCCGCCTGTCACGCGGACCGCTTGGCCAGCCACTCGGCCTGCATCACCAACAGGGCCATGACCGCCAATTGCGGTGTCTGCGGGTCGAGTTCGCGGTAGCGCTGATAGACGTTGACGACGACGCGCTCGGCGTCCAGCCACGTGGCGTACTCGCCGAGGTCGATCGTGTCGGCGGCCTCGGCCCACGACAAGCCCCGCCGGTAGGCGGCCTCGGCCTGTTCGGCGACGTGCACGAGATAACCACGCACCGCGCGGATTCCGTCCGGATCGGTAACGGGGCCGTGGCCCGGCACTACCGTCGGCGCGTCCAGCGCGATCATCGTGTCGCACGCCGCAACCCAGTTGGCGATCGGGCCGGCCCACACGATTGGCGTGCAGCCGATGAACAGCAGGTCGCCGCCGAACAGCACCCCCGCGTCGGGCACGTGCACCACCGAGTCGGCGGCGGTGTGCGCGGGACCCAGATTCAGCATGTCGATCCGCCGCCCGCCGACCTCGACGGACAGGTTGCGCTCGAAGGTCTGGTCGGCGTTGCGCAGCGTGATGTTGCTGAAGTCAAAGTGCCCGAAGCGTTCTCGCGTGTACGGGGTCGCTACTGGCCCGAGGTTGGCGGTTTGCGCCATGGCCAACATCTCGGGCGCCATCCCGTGCTCGATCTCCTCGGCGGTGCCGTGCGCGGCGATGATACGCACCGACGCGTCGAGCAGTTGGTTGCCGTGGGTATGGTCGCCGTTGGAGTGCGTGATCAACGCGTCGGTGATGGGCGCGGACGCGGTGATGGGCCGCATCGCGGTGAGCATCTCGCGGGTCAGCGCCAGGTCGAACAGGGTGTCGACCAACAGGGACGCGCCCTCGCCGGCGATCAGCCCGGCGTTGCTCCACCCGTAGCCCCCGTCCGGCAGCGTCCATGCCCACACCCGGTCGGCGACCTGATGCAGCCCGCGGGTGTAGGGTACCCGGGCCGGTGCCCGATTGACCCGCGGCGCTGCGGACGCGGCGTCCGGGTTGGGCCGCGCGGCCAACGCGTGTGGCGCGCGGCTCGCGCGGACGGTCTGCCGGGTCTCGCCCAAGCCCTGGACTTGGAGCGTGACGACGTCGCCGTCGTGCAGCCAGCCGGGAAAAGATTCCAGCGCAGTGGGATTGAGATGCTCGACCAGTGTGCAGGTGGGCACCGTTCCGGACCCGATGACGTCCCCGGGGTTGAGGGTGACGCCGCGTGAGGCGTAGGAGATGACTTCGCCGAAGGTCCAGTCCATCTGGGCCGTCGACCCCGTACCGATGACGGCGTCGTTGACCAGGGCGGTGACCCGCAGGTCCAGCTTGCCTGGATGGGACGGGTGGCGGTAGGGCTCGAGCTCGTCGGGCGTCACCAGGTAGGGACCCAGCGTGACACCGCTGTCCTTGCCTTTGCCCTGTCCGATACCCAGTTGGCTTTCCATCTGCTGCAGGTCGCGTGCGGACCAGTCGTTGAAGATGGTGTAGCCGATGATCGCCTCTTCGGCCTGCTCGACGGTGAGATCCCTGCCGCCGGCCCCGATCACCGCGGCGACCTCCAATTCGAAGTCCTGCCAAGCGCTTCCGGGTGCCGTCGGGGCATCGTCGTAGGGCCCTAAAACGGTTGCCGGACAGGCGAAGTAAAACGCGGGGATGCGATACCAGCTGTCGGCGAGCCGCCGCCCGCCGCCCAGCGCGGCCTGGCAGTTACGCATGTGGTCGAGGAAGCACAGGGAATCCCGGATGGATGGCGGGCGCGGGATGGGCGCCAACAGCCGCACGTCGGCGAGCGCCACCGTCGCCGCCGGGGAGCGCTGCGCCTGCTCCCCCGCTTGCCGCAGTTCGTCAGCGCCGCGCGCGATCAGGTCGAGCAGCGTCGCGCCCGCTGGCAGCGCGTGGATGGTGTCGCCGGAGACGACCCCGACGCGCTCGCCGTCATCACCTTGGTAGGTAACCCATTTCACTCGCGCACCACCTCACTTGCTTCCTTGTCCGGCCGTAGCCCCCGCCAACTCGATTGGCGTAGCCGGTTATCCGGGGTCCACTCGCTGTAGCGCACCTCCCCGACCAGAACCGGCTCGACGTACGTGACGCCCCGGGCTTCGCTGCGGGGCAGCGGTGGATGGAAGGGGGAATCGTCGGTGTGCAGCGGCGCCAGCGTCCTCTTCAGCTTTGTCAGGTCGCGTTCGGTGAATCCGGTGCCGACGCGGCCCGCGAAGTGCAGGCCGTCCGCGGTGGGGATGCCCATCAGTAGTGAGCCGATGCCGCTGCTGCGCCCGCCTTCGCCGGCCTTCCAGCCGCCGATGACGACTTCCTGGGTGTTCCAATGCTTGTCCTTGATCCAGGACGACGAGCGCCGGCCGGGCTGGTAGGTGGAGTCGCGCCGCTTGGCGATCACCCCCTCCCAGCCGCGCTTGCCGGAGTGCTCCAGCGCCTGCGCGCCGTCCTCGGGCAGCAGTTCGGGAACGATGAGATCGCTGCCGGCGCCGAGCATTTCCAGTACCTTACGCCGGTCTGAGTACCTGGCCCGCAGCAGCGAGCGGCCGTCGAGGTAGAGCACGTCGAACGCCCAGAATTCGACGCGCGAGCCCCGGCCGCGGTTCTGCATCGCATGGAAGTTGGGCACACCCGAGGGGTCCAGGACGACGGCCTCGCCGTCGAGGATCACGTGATGTTCGGCGAGATCTTCTGCGAGCGAACGTAATTCAGGGTATTCGCTGGTGACTTCGCGGCCACGCCGGGACCGTATCCGGATGGCGCCGTGGTCGGCCTCGATCAACAGCCGGTAGCCATCCCATTTGCCTTCAAACGCCCACTGGCCCGCCTTCAGCGCCGTCACCGAACCATGGGTGGCCAGCATGGGGGCGATGGTGTCGAAGTCGAAGACCTTCTGATCCTTCATCCGGTGCGCGAGCCACTGGTCGCCGTTGGTCTGGATCAGTGCATAGCGTCCGGAGATTTTGCTGCCGTGCAGGTCGACGATGACTTCCCCTTTTTCGGCGGAGTCGTTGAACTTTTCGGCCTCGTAGGTTCCGGAGTCCCAGATGATCACCTTCCCGGCGCCATACTCGCCCTTGGGGATGATGCCCTCGAAGCCGCCGTATTCCAGCGGATGGTCTTCGGTGTGGACAGCCAGGTGGTTCACCGAGGTCGTTTCCGGCAGGTTCTTCGGCACGGCCCAGGACACCAGCACGCCGTCCCGTTCCAGCCGGAAGTCGTAGTGCAGCCGGCGGGCGTGGTGTTCTTGGATGACGAAGCTGTTCCCTTGTCCTACAGCCGGTTTCGTAACCGGGACCGGCTCGGGGGTTTTCGACGCGTCGCGCATGCTGCGGTATCTGCTCAGGCGATCGGGGACCGGTGCATCCTCGTCCAGCGGTGCCAGCAGATCGCCGTCTCGGGCGACCCGGTCCAGCACTTCGTCATAACGCAGCTGGCGCAGCGACGGGTCGTCGAGTTCCTCCCAGGTGCGCGGCGCCGCAACGGTGGGTTGCTCACGTCCGCGCAGCGAGTACGGCGCGATGGTGGTCTTGGCGCCGTTGTTCTGACTCCAGTCCAGAAAGATCTTTCCGGCCCGCAGGCTCTTGGTCATGGTCGACGTCACCAGCGTGGGCATCGTCTTTTCCAGTTGTTGCGCAACGCGTTTGGCCAACACCGTGGCGCCCTTACTGCTCACCGGCTCCTGCAGCGGTGTGTAAAGGTGCAGGCCCTTGCTGCCGCTGGTGAGCGGATAGGTGGTCAGCCCGATGGCGGTGATCAGTTCGCGGACGGCGCGCGCCACCTCGGCCAGTTGGGCCATCGTGACGCCTTCACCCGGGTCGAGATCGAACACCAAGCGGGTCGCCGGGCCGGGTTTCAGTTCCTCGGCCCGGCTACGGGTCCACTCGGCGACGAAGCGCCACTGCGGTACGTGGACCTCCAGTGCGGCCTGTTGGGCGATCCAGGCCAGGCCGTCGACGCTGTCGATGATCGGATACGTCGTCGTTCCGGATCGATGCGTCACGCTGGCGCGCGGCAGCCAGTCGGGCGCCGACGAGGCCAGTTGTTTCTCGAAAAACGACTCCTCCTCGACGCCGTTGGGCCAGCGCTTGCGCGTGGCCGGGCGCCCGGCGATGTGCGGGATCATCACCTCGGCGATGCGCGTGTAGTAGTCGAAGATGTCGCTCTTCGTGGTACCCGTGGCGGGGTACAGCACCTTCTCGGCGTTGGTCAGTTTCAGCCGCGGTGCCATGTTGTCAAACTACGCGTTTCGCGCGTGTTAACCGCTTTGACCACCGTTAATCGTCCAACTGCCAATTCATTTTGTGACATGACCCACGAAAGTGTTGATCGACGTCCGAGCCGGGGCACAGACACTGAATGTTTGACGTAATCCCCTCCCCGTGGCGTCGAAACAGCGGCGTCCCACTCAGCGACGCGACCCTACGACTGCATTCCCGGAGGATCGACGTCCCAACCTACGACCGGTCGTCCCTCGGCCGCGGAGTCGTCCACATCGGTGCGGGCAACTTCCATCGGGCGCACCAAGCCGTCTACTTCGACGACCTCGCCCGCTCGGGCATCTCCGACCGGTGGGGGGTTACCGGCGTCAGCCTCCACTCCCCCGACGTCAAAGACCTGCTGTCGGCGCAAGACGGGCTGTACACAGTGGTACAGCAAGGACACGACCGCCAAACCGCCCGCGTCGTCGGCTCGATCGGCGCGGTGCACTACGCACCGAACGACGGGGCAGCCGTCCGCGCCGCCCTCGCAGATCCTCAAACCCGCATCGTCAGCCTGACCATCACCGGCAACGGATACTTCCTGAATCCCGTCACCGACGAGTTCGACGCCGACGATCCCGACGTGCGCGCCGACTTGGTCGCGTCCGGCAACTACGCCACCGCGTGGGGGTACCTGGCCGAAGCCCTGGACCGCCGTCGCCACGCCGGTATCGCGCCGTTCACCGTGCTCTGCTGCGACAACATCCCCGGTGACACCCAGCCGGCGCGGACCGCTCTGGTGTCCTTCGCCGCGCTGAAGGACCCCGGGCTTGCCCGCTGGATCGACACGCATGTCGCGTTCCCGTCGACCATGGTCGATCGCATCACCCCGCAAACCTCGAAGTCGGAGCGCCAATTCGTCGAGGAGACGTTCGGCGTCGCCGACAAATGGCCCGTCGTGACCGAGCCGTATTGCCAGTGGGTGATCGAGGATTCCTTCAGCAATGGGCGGCCACCGCTGCACGAGGTCGGTGCCGAGTTCGTTGCCGACGTCAGCGACCACAAGCTGATCAAGACCCGGCTGCTCAACGGCACCCATATCGCGCTGGCGTGCTTGGCCATCCTGGCCGGCTACCAGCGCACCGACGAAGCGATGCGCGACGGCATCATCTTCGATTTCGTCGAGAAGCTGCTGCGCGACGAGATTCAGCCGCTGCTGCCCCCGGTCCCCGGGATGAACACACCCGAATACCGGCGCACGTTGCTCGACCGGCTCGGCAATCCCCGAATGAGTGACCAGCTCTCTCGGCTGGCCCGCCGGGGAACCAGCAAGATCGCGACGTTCGTGGTGCCCTCGCTGCAGGAGGCGATCGCGCAGGGCAGGCCACACACCCTGCTGATGCTGGCGGTCGCCGGATGGGCCCGTTACATGCGCGGCCACGACCTCCAGGGACGAAAGCTGCGCCTCGAAGACTCGCAGGCGATACCGGTGGCTAGGTTGGCCAACATGGCAAGCAGTAATCCCGATCCGCTGCTGGGGCACGAAATGTTCGCCGAGGTCCGCGCGGTCCCCGGTTTTGCGGAGCGCCTCGGCGACATGATCGCGGATATCGACGCGCGTGGCGTGTTGCTCACGCTGCGCGACGCGCTGCGCCACGACCAGCGGGAGTTGGTGGCACGATGACCGCGGGCTTGACCTTCATGCGCGAATTCGACCCGGCGCCGATCACCACCCTGCTCTGCGACGCCGATGACAACCTGTTCGGGTCGGAGAGGCCGGCGTTCGACGCATCGACTGAGGTCACGAATCGTTTCCTGGCCAGGTTCGGCGTGACCGCCCCGCTGAGCTCCGAGGAGTTGCGTAAGCGCGCCGTCGGGAAGAACTTCCGCACCACGGCTCTGGACTTGGCGGTGCAATGCGAGGTTCCGCTCGACCAGACGTTGGCCCAGGGCCGCCCTGCCGCGGTGGTCGCGTCGGCCGACGACGTGGCGAGCGGCAGCGCGTTGTGCGCCGACGAACTCGAGCAGTGGGTGCGCGACGAGCGCGAACGGGTCACCGCTCACCTGGCGGTCACCCTGAGCCCCGATCCGCGGGTGCTCGAACCGTTGCGCGACCTCGCGGCGCGCTACGCACTGGCGGCCGTGAGCTCCAGCGCCACCAAGCGTCTGCGCGCCTGCTTCACCGCCACCGGTCTGGCCTCGCTCCTACCGGAGGCGGTGACCTTCAGCGCGGAGGATTCTCTTCCGGTGCCGACAAGCAAACCCGATCCGGCGGTGTATCTGCATTGCGGCCAGGTACTGGGCGTCGCACCCGAACAGGGGCTGGCCATTGAAGATTCCGTGGCCGGCGTGAAGTCCGCGGTCGCGGCCGGCTACGCGACCGTCGGCAACCTTATGTTCGTGTTGCCCGACGAACGGGATTGCCGCCGTGCAGAATTGATCGATGCCGGCGCAGTCGCGATCACCGATTCGTGGCGTGCCCTTGCTGATGTCCTGTTGTCGGCGGCCGTGCCGGCCGGACGTTCGCCGCTCCCGTAGGGCATCGACCTCGCAGTAGCGATCCGGGCCGCGACCCGAGGAGGAGGTGGCCAACGATGGCCAGCGCGATCAACCTGAACAATGCGATCGATCTGAACAATGCGTCGCTTTCCGAGCTGCCGATCGACGCGCCGAAGTATGACCGCGGCAGCGTCAGCGTCGGGATCGCGCACATCGGCGCCGGTCACTTCCACCGGGCGCATCAAGCCGCATACATTAATCTGCTGCTGCAGCAAGGTGTGGCGCAGGAGTGGGGCATTTGCGGTGTCGGCGTGATGCCCGCCGACTGGACCATGCGCGACGTCCTCAATGGCCAGGACGGGCTGTACACGCTGATCCTGGAAAATCCCAACGGCAGCCGCGATGCCCAGGTGATCGGCTCGATCATCGACTACCGCTATGCCCCGGACGATCCGGATTCGGCGTTGGAGGTGCTGGCCGCCCCGTCCACCCGGATCATTTCACTGACCATCACCGAAGGTGGATACCGCGACCCCGATGGGCCCGCCTTCGCCTTGATCACCGAGGCGCTCGCCCGACGTCGCCAACGCGGGATCGCCGCGCCGACGATCGTCTCCTGCGACAACATCGAGAACAACGGTGAGGTCGCCAGGCGTACCGTGCTCGCGAGCGCCGAACACATGGATCCCGAGTTGGCCGAGTGGGTGGCCGAACACGCCCGGTTCCCGAGTTCGATGGTCGATCGCATCACGCCGGCAACGACTTTGGAGATGGCCGCGGAAGTGCGACGCGACTTCGGCGTCAACGACCGGTGGCCGGTGGTGGCCGAGCCGTTCACCGCCTGGGTCATCGAGGACACCTTCGCCGACGGCCGGCCGCCGCTGGAGCAGGCAGGCGTGCTGTTGGTCGACGATGTGCGCCCGTACGAGCTGATGAAGCTGCGACTGCTCAACGCGGGACATCAGTGCCTGGCCTACTTCGCCCATCTCTGCGGCTTCAAGTTCGTCCACGAGGCCGCGAGCGATCCGTTGTTCGCCGAATTCCTGCTTGCCTACTTCGAATCCGAAGCCATTCCGACGCTCCCGCCGGTGCCGGGCATCGACCTGCATGAGTACAGCCGCACGCTGGTAGAGCGGTTTGCCAACCCGGCCGTGCGGGACACCGTCGCGCGGCTGTGCGCCTACTCGTCGGACCGCATCCCGAAATTTCTGTATCCCGTCATCTGCGACAACCTGGCCAACGACGGGTCGGTCCGGCTGGCGGCAGCGGTGGTGGCGAGCTGGGCGCGATACGCCGAGGGTGTCGACGAGTGGGGCAACCCGTACGAGGTGTTGGACCAGCTGGCCGATTCGCTGATCCCGATCGCCAGGTCGCAGCACGAGAATCCCACCGTGTTCATCGAGATCACCGCGGTGTTCTGCGATCTGGCCCATCAGCCACGCTTCGTCGAGGCGTACCTCTGGGCACTGGATTCGTTGCACAGCAAGGGAGCTCGCGCGACGCTGGATGCCTTGGTGCGATGACCCGCGGGCTGGTGATCGGTGAGTCGCTGATCGATATCGTCGGGGGCGACGAGCATGTCGGCGGCAGTCCGCTCAACGTCGCCGTCGGACTCGGCCGGCTGGGCCGACAGGTCGACTTCCTGACCTCGATCGCCGACGACACGTACGGGCGGCGCATCGTCGACTACGTCGAAGCCGCAGGGGTGCAACTGGTCTCGGAAAGCCGGACCGCGCCGCGCACGCCGACCGCGCGGTCAACCATCGCCGAGGACGGGTCGGCTGAATACGTGTTCGATCTGGACTGGCGACTCTCGGGAACACCGCCGGTCACCCCGCCGCTTTTCGTTCACACCGGATCGATTGCCGCCGTGCAGGATCCGGGCTGCCTGGCGGTCGCGGCACTGGTCGACACCTATCGAATCTCGGCCACGATCACCTTCGATCCCAACGTCCGGCCGTCGCTCATCGCCGACCGGGAACTGGCCGTCGAACGCATCGAGCACCTCATCGAGCGCAGCGACATCGTGAAAGTCAGCGAGGAAGACCTGCATTGGATCGACCCCGCTCGCACGCCCGAGCAGATCGCGCAAACGTGGCTGCGGTTGGGTCCGGCCATCGTGGCGGTGACGATGGCCGACCGGGGCGCGGTGGCCTTCTGCGCGGCGGGCGTCGCCCGGGTGCCGACGCGCGCGGTGCACGTGGTCGACACCGTCGGCGCCGGTGACTCGTTCATGGCCGGTCTGCTCGACGCGCTGTGGAAATCGGGATCGCTGGGCGGCGACCGTCGCGCCGACTTGCACGGGATCAAAGTGGACGCACTGACGACGGCGCTGGAGGCGGCGAGCCTGTCCGCGGCGCTGACCGTCGCGCGCGCCGGCGCTGACCTCCCGGATCGGGCCGCGCTGGACGCGGCTCGCTTCAGTCGGCGCATACCCGAATAACCGAAAGCCCGGGCGGACAATCCCAGGTCGTAGCCCTGTCGTGCTGTTTTGCCACCGGCCCTACGGGCATACTGACTTGCATGCGCTCCATCTGGAAGGGTTCCATCGCGTTCGGGCTGGTGAACGTCCCGGTCAAGGTGTACAGCGCCACCCAGGACCACGACATCAAGTTTCATCAGGTGCACGCCAAGGACAATGGCCGCATCCGCTACCAACGCGTTTGCGAGGTGGACGGCCAGACGGTCGAATACCGTGACATCGCCCGGGCCTACGAATCCGACGACGGTCAGATGGTCATCATCACCGACGACGACATCGCCACCCTGCCCGAGGAACGCAGCCGCGAGATCGAAGTGCTGGAGTTCGTTCCGGCCAGCGAAGTGGACCCGATGCTGTTCGACCGCAGCTACTTCCTGGAACCGGATTCCAAATCGTCGAAATCCTATGTGCTGCTTGCCAAAACGCTCGCCGAGACTGATCGGATGGCGATCGTCCACTTCACGCTGCGCAACAAGACACGGCTGGCGGCCTTGCGCGTCAAGGACTTCGGCAAGCGCGACGTGATGGTGATCCACACCTTGTTGTGGCCCGATGAGATCCGCGATCCCGACTTTCCCATCCTAGACAAGAAGGTCGAGATCAAGCCAGCCGAACTGAAGATGGCCGGTCAGGTGGTGGAGTCGATGGCCGAGGAGTTCAATCCCGACCGCTACCACGACACCTACCAGGAGCAGCTACAAGAGCTGGTCGACGCCAAACTCGAAGGCGGGGAAGCGTTCACCACCGAGGAGCAGCCCAAGGAGCTGGACGAGACCGAGGACGTCTCCGATCTGCTCGCCAAGTTGGAGGCCAGCGTGAAGGCGCGTTCCGGTAACGGCAAGGCACCCGCGAAGAAGGCCGCGGCGAAGAAGACTCCCGCGAAGAAGACGGCTGCCAAGAAGGCTCCGGCCAAGAAGGCGGCCTCGAAGGCATCGTCGAAATCCTGACCCGCTGTCGGGTCAGCGTCTGCGGGTGGCTAGGAAGCGCGTCAGCGCCGCCACGATGTTGATGACGGCGACCATGATGATCAGGGTCAGCGCCGCACCCCAGATCCGCAGGAAGCCAGCGTGTTCGGGATTCGTGAGCTCGGTGTAGATCAGCAGCGGCAGTGACGCCATGTTGCCTTGGAAGATGTCTACGTTGATCGAGCGGCTGTAGCCGACCAGCACCAGCACCGGCGCGGTTTCGCCGATGACTCGCGCGACGGACAACAGGATTCCGGACACGATGCCGGGCATCGCGATTGGGAAGACGATCCGCACGATCGTCTTCCATTTAGACACGCCGAGCGCGTAGCTGGCCTCGCGCAGGTCGTCGGGCACCAGGCGCAGCATCTCCTCGCCGGAGCGCACCACCACCGGCAGCATCAACAGGACCAGGGCCAGCGACACCGCGAACGAACTCTGCTGGAAGCCGAGGGTGGCGATCCAGAGGCTGAAGATGAACAGCGCCGCCACGATCGAGGGCACGCCCGCGAGCACGTCGACCATGAACGTCGTCAGCCGCACCAGGCGCCCGGATCCGTACTCCACCAGGAAGACCGCGGTCATCAGGCCCAGCGGCACGGCCAGGGCGGCGGCCACCCCGGCCTGCACGAGCGTGCCGTAGAGCGCGTGGTAGACGCCGCCGGCGAACTGTTCCGGCAGCACGCCGTGCAGCGAGTGGGTCCACCAGCCCGACCGTGTGACGGCGTACCAGCCGCGTTCGACGACGATCCACAACACCCACACCAGCGGCACCAGCGCAACGCAGAACGAGCCGAGGAAGAAACCCGTCGCGGCGTTGTTGGTGATCCGGCGCCGGAAGCTCAACGGCCGGAACACCTCGATCTTGACCGGCCGGTCCAGTGCTTCAACCGTCACGAGCGCCGCTCCTCCTCATCGCTTCGCTCTGCATCGTCACGGCGCGGGTCACGAGCGCCGCTCCTCCTTCCGGCCGGTCATCCGTTGACCTTGCCGCCGGCGATCGCGCGGGCGAGCGCGTTGACGATGAACGTCAAGACGAACAGGGCGAATCCCGCCGAGATGTACGCCCCTGTCGGCAGCGGCGAGCTGAACTCCGCGGCCGCCGACGCGATCTTCGAGGCGAATGTGTAGCCACCGTCGAACAGCGACCAGTTACCCGGGCGGGCGGCCGAACGCAAGATGATCAGCACCGCCACGGTCTCGCCCAGCGCTCGGCCCAGTCCCAGCATCGAGGCCGCGATGACGCCGCTGCGGCCGAACGGCAGCACGGTCATCCGCACCACCTCCCATTTGGTGGCGCCCAGCGCCTGCGCCGCCTCCATCTGGATGTGCGGGGTCTGCCGGAACACTTCACGCGAGACGGACGTGACGATGGGCAGGATCATCACCGAGAGCACGACGCCGGCGGTGAAGATGGTGCCGCCACCGGCCAGCGAGACATTGCCCTGCTTGAACAGGAACAGCCAGCCCAGGTGGCGGTTGAGGAACGCGGCCACCGGCTCGATCTGGGGTGCGAGCACGAAGATTCCCCACAGCCCGAAGATGATCGACGGCACCGCGGCCAGCAGATCCACCACCGCGCCGAATGGTCGCGCCAGCCGCTTCGGCGCGTACTGGGTGAGGAACACCGCGATGCCGACCGCGACCGGGACGGCCAGCACCAGCGCGCTGAGCGAGCTGAGCACCGTGACCATGAGCAGGTCGCGGATGCCGAACGCGAGCCTGTTCGGGTCGCTGGTACTGAACCTGGCGCTGGTGAAGAAGTTCGCGTGGTTGACGCGCAACGACGGGATGGCGCGCAGCAGCAGGAAGACGGCGATCAACAGGATGGCGACCACGATCGTCGAGCCGGCGGCGGCGGCCATCAACTTGAACAGTCGATCAGCCCGCCGCCCCACGTGCTGACTCAGCGCAGTTAGTGCCGGCTTGTCCGCGGTCGACGGGCTGATAGCTGTTCCTCGTGTCACGACCACCTCAGGTTATGCGATGGCGTTGATGGAAGCAGACAACCTCGACTTGAACGCGTCAGGGATGGGGATGTAGCCGTTGTCGGCCAGGCCGTTCTGGCCGGCGCCGATGGTGCTCTGCAGGAACGCCTTGACCGCCGTACCGACCTGGGCGTCGGGATACTTCGAGCAGACGATCTCGTAGGTGGCCAGCACGATCGGGTAGGAACCGGCCTGGGTGGGCTTGTAGAAGGACAGCGTGTCCAGCACCAGGTCGTTGCCCTGGCCGGCGATCTTGGCTCCAGCAATCGTCTTGCCCACCGAGTCGGCACTGATCGACACCGCATCCGGGCCGGCCGAGGTGATGATCTTGGCCATGTTCAGCTTCTGCGCCTGAGCAAACGACCACTCGTTGTAGGTGACGGAGCCCTCGGTCGCCTTGATCGCCGCCGAGGTGCCGTCGTTCCCCTTTGCTCCCTCGCCGATGCCGCCCTTGAACGTCTTGCCGGCGCCCTTGCCCCACGCGCCGTTGGAGGCGGCATCGAGGTACTTCTGGAAGTTGTCCGTGGTGCCGGACTCGTCGTTGCGGAACACGACGTGAATCGGCTCGGACGGCAGGGCAGCTCCCGGGTTGAGCGCCTGGATCGCGGGGTCGTTCCACGTCGTGATCGCGCCGTTGAAGATTTTGGCGGCCGTGGCGCCATCCAGGCTCAGTGAATTGAGGCCCGCGACGTTGTAGGTGATGGCGATCGGCCCGAAGACCACCGGCAGATTGAGCGCCGGCGAACCGCAGCGCTGTTGCGCGGCGGCGTATTCGTTGGCCGCCAGCGGCGAGTCCGAACCACCGAAATCCGTTTGCTTACCGTTGAATTCGCTGATTCCCGCGCCCGACCCGTTGGCCGTGTAGTTCAGCGTCTGACCGCGGCAGGCCTGCTCGTACGCGTTGACGAACCGGGTCATCGCGTTGGCCTGAGCCGTCGAGCCGCTGGCCTTCAGCGCCTTCTTTCCGCCGCAGCTCACGTTGCCCGACGAGGAGCCGCTCGTTGCGCTCGCGCCGGTCCCGTTGTTGTCGCTTCCGCATGCCGACAACGCCAGCGCGCCGGCGCTCACGACACTCAGCACGGCGCCAAATCGGTTGAGTTTCAATTCGCTTCCTTACGGTAGGGATGAAACAGGATCGCCGCCGGTCGGTAGCCGTAGCGCCCGACCAGCCGTCTCGCAGCCACGAAGCTAACAGTAACAAGGTGAACGTTGAGCAAATTGTTCGGCGCTCATCGCTGAACGCGATGGCACCGGGCGGCGACGTGGGCGCGAGCCGGACTGGACAGCGGTTCGGCACGCTGCGGCAGCAAAGAAAATCGGTTGCCTTTCGCGGCGACCCGCGGGCGCCGTCTCACATCACGAGATGGCGTTGATGGACTCCGCCAGCCGTGACTTGAACGACGCGGGCACCGGGACATACCCGTTGCCCGCTAGCCCGTTCTGTCCATCGCCAATGGTGCTCTGCAGGAACGCCTTTACCGCCGCACCGACCTGGGGGTCGGGATATTTCGAGCAGACGATCTCGTAGGTGGCCAGCACGATGGGATAGGAGCCGGGCCGTGTCGGCTTGTAGAACGAGAAGGTGTCGACCACCAGGTCGCTGCCCCGTCCGGTCAGGGTGGCGCCGGAGATCGTCTTGCCGACCGACTCCGCACCGATCGACACCGGGTCGGGGCCGGCCGAGGTGACGATCCTGGCGATCGCCAGGTTCTGCGCCGACGCGAATGACCATTCGTTGTAGCTGATCGACCCTTCGGTCGCCTTCACGGCCGCCGACGTGCCGCCGTTGCCCTCTGCGCCCTCGCCGACCCCGCCGTTGAAGGCCTTGCCGATGCCCCTGTCCCACACGCCGTCGGACGCGGAGTCCAGGTATTTCTGGAAATTGTCCGTGGTGCCGGACTGGTCGCTGCGGAACGTGACGTGAATGGGCTCGGACGGCAGTGCGGTGCCGGGGTTCAGCGCCCGGATGGCGGGATCGTTCCAGGCGGTGATCGCGCCCTTGAAGATCTTGGCGGCCGTGGCACCGTCGAGGATCAGCGAGTTGACGCCCGCGACGTGGTACGTGATGGCGATCGGGCCGAAAACCACCGGCAGGTTCCACGCCGGCGACCCGCATCGCGCCTCGGCGGCGAAGTATTCGATCGGGGCCAGCGGTGAGTCTGAACCCGCGAAATCGGTTTGATTACCCGTGAATTCACCAATGCCGGCTCCCGAACCGTTGGGGGTGTAGTTCAGCGTCTGGCCGGGGCAGGCCCGCTCGAACGAGCTGACGAAGCGGGTCATCGCGTTGGCCTGCGCGGTCGATCCGCTGGCCTTCAGCGCCTTCTTTCCACCGCAATCGACGTGGCCCGGCGGGGTCGCCCCGCTCCCCCATGCCCGGGTGTCGCCGCCCCCGCACCCCGACAACGCCAGCGCACCGGCCGTCAGGACACTCAATGCGGCACCAAATCGGTTGCGCCTCAAGTTACTTCCTCACGGTGAAGACCAGACACGATCGTCGCCGTTCAGCTAACAGCATCAAGGTTAACGGCGGGCGAATGGTCGCCCGGCGCGAGTGGGCGCCCGACGCCGCGTGCATACCCGCACTGCGGGCCGCATCGCCACCCCCGTGTACAAAAGTAGAACCTGTTCCAGAAATGCCCGATCCGAGACGGCGCGGCTTGCTACCGTGTCGGCTGACACCAAAATGAAGAGAGGCCGCCATGATCCTTGACAGGTTCCGTCTCGACGACAAAGTCGCCGTCATCACTGGTGCAGGTCGCGGTCTCGGGGCGGCCATCGCGCTGGCCTTCGCCGAGGCGGGCGCCGATGTCCTCATCTCCTCACGCACGGAGTCTCAACTAGAAGCCGTCGCGGAACAGGTCCGGGCCGTCGGGCGGCGGGCCCACATCGTGGCCGCCGACCTGGCCCATCCCGAGTCCACCGCCGAGCTGGCCAGCAAGGCCGTCGAGGCGTTCGGGAAACTAGACATCGTCGTCAACAACGTCGGCGGCACCATGCCCAACACGCTGCTGACCACCTCGACCAAGGACCTCAAGGACGCATTCACCTTCAACGTCGCTACCGCTCACGCGCTCACCATCGCGGCGGTGCCGCTGATGTTGGAGCACTCCGGCGGCGGCAGCATCATCAACATCACCTCGACCATGGGCCGGCTGGCCGGGCGTGGTTTCGCTGCCTACGCCACCGCCAAAGCCGCGCTGGCGCACTACACCCGGTCGTCCGCGCTGGACCTGTGCCCGCGCATCCGGGTCAACGCGATCGCCCCCGGATCGATCCTGACCTCCGCGCTGGACGTGGTGGCCTCCAACGACGACCTGCGTGCACCTATGGAGAAGGCAACACCCATGCGCCGTCTGGGCGATCCCGTCGATATCGCCGCTGCCGCAGTCTATTTGGCCTCTCCCGCAGGCGACTTCCTGACCGGTAAGACGCTCGAGGTGGACGGCGGCCTCACGTTCCCCAACCTCGACATCCCCGTCCCGGACCTGTGACCCCCGACCGCTAAGGAGCACGTCATGCCCATCCCCGTCGTCCAATTGGGCACCGGCAACGTCGGTATCCACGCCCTGCGCGCGCTCATCACCAATCCGGAGTTCGACCTGAAGGGCGTCTGGGTGTCGTCGGACGCCAAAGCCGGCAAGGACGCGGCGGAGCTTGCGGGGCTTAGCGAGTCGACCGGTGTGCTCGCCAGCACCGACCTGGATGCGGTGCTGGCCACCGGGCCGCAATGCGCCGTGTACAACGCACTGGCCGACAACCGGTTGCCCGAGGCGCTCGAGGACTACCGGCGCGTCCTGGCGGCCGGAATCAACATCGTCGGCAGCGGCCCTGTCTTCTTGCAGTACCCGTGGCAGGTCATCCCCGAGGAGCTCATCAAGCCCCTGGAAGATGCTGCGCAAGAAGGGAATTCGAGCCTCTACGTCAACGGTATCGATCCCGGCTTCGCCAACGATCTGCTACCGCTGGCGCTGGCGGGTACCTGCCAGAGCATCCAGCAGATTCGGTGCATGGAGATCGTCGACTACGCCACGTATGACAGCACCGCGGTCATGTTCGACGTGATGGGCTTCGGCCAGCCGCTGGACGAGCTGCCCATGCTGCTGCAGCCCGGCGTGCTCAGCCTGGCGTGGGGTTCGGTGATCCGCCAAATGGCTGCGGGCCTGGGTATTTCGCTCGACGAGGTCACCCAGGACTACGTGCGCATCCCCGCTCCGGAGGATTTCGACATCGCCTCGGGTCATATCGCCAAAGGCACCGCCGCGGCGTTGCGCTTCGAGGTGTTCGGCATGGTCAACGGCGACCCCGTCGTCGTCCTCGAACACGTCACCCGGTTGCGCGGGGACCTGTGCCCGGAGTGGCCGCAGCCGGCCCAGGAGGGCGGCTCCTACCGCATCGAGATCACCGGCGAACCGTCTTATGCCATGGACGTCTGCCTGAGCAGCCGCAAGGGCGATCACAACCACGCCGGCCTGGTGGCCACCGCGATGCGCGTCGTCAACGCGATCCCCGCGGTGGTGGCCGCCCAGCCCGGCATCGTGACGACAGTGGACCTGCCGCTGGTCACCGGCAAGGGGCTTTACCTCCCGCAGTGAGGCCCGCGGGCGGGAAACGCCGTAGCCGCTGCGGGTCACGCCGAGATGTTCGACTAACCTCACTTTCTTATTCGGTGAAGTGAATCGAGGTCGACACGTTGGGGCAGCGCACCCAGGGCTCGCTCAAGGGCAACTGGTATTTGCTCGGGCCCGCGTTCGTTGCCGCGATCGCCTACGTCGACCCGGGAAACGTCGCCGCCAACGTCAGCGCCGGCTCGCAGTACGGCTACCTGCTGCTGTGGGTCATCGTCGTGGCCAACGTGCTGGCGGGCCTGGTGCAGTACCTGTCGGCGAAGTTGGGGCTGGTCACCGGGCGCTCCCTGCCCGCCACCATCGGCAAGCGGATGGGCCGCCCGGCCCGGTTGGTCTACTGGGCGCAGGCCGAACTCGTGGCCGTCGCGACCGATGCGGCCGAGGTCGTCGGCGGGGCCATTGCCCTGCACATTCTGTTCAACCTGCCGCTGCTGGCCGGCGGGCTGATCACCGGCCTGGTGGCCTTGCTGTTGCTGGGGATTCAGGACCGGCGCGGGCAGATCATCTTCGAGCGGGTCATCACGGGCTTGTTGCTGGTCATCGCGATCGGGTTCGCGGCGAGCTTCTTCGTCAAGACAGCCCCGCCGGAGGAGATGCTCGGCGGGTTGGTGCCCCGGTTTCACGGCACCGAAAGCGTGCTGCTGGCGGCCGCCATCCTGGGCGCCACGGTGATGCCACACGCGGTCTACATGCATTCCGGCCTGGTCCTGGACCGGCACGGACATCCAGACGAGGGGTCACACCGGCGCCTGCTGCTGCGCGTCACTCGCTGGGACGTCGTGCTGGCGATGACGGTGGCCGGCACGGTGAACGCCGTGATGCTGGTGATCGCCGCGGTCAATCTGCAGCACCGCGACGTCAGCGCCTCCATCGAGGGCGCTTACTCCGCGATTCACAACACGCTGGGCGCGACCATCGCGGTGCTGTTCGCTGTCGGGTTGCTCGCGTCGGGCCTGGCGTCGTCGTCGGTGGGCGCCTATGCGGGCGCCATGATCATGCAGGGATTGCTGCACCGGTCGATTCCGATGGTGCTGCGGCGGGTGATCACTCTGGTGCCCGCCTTGGTGATTCTGGCGGTGGGATTCGACCCCACCCGCGCACTGGTGCTGTCGCAGGTGGTGTTGTCGTTCGGAATACCTTTCGCCGTGCTGCCTTTGATCAAGCTGACCAGCAATCGTGGGCTGATGGGCAGCGACGCCAATCACCGCGTCACGACGATTCTCGGCTGGGCCGTCGGCATATTGATTAGTCTGCTTAACGTGGTGCTCATCTGGCTGACGGTGACCGGCTGAATGCCGGCCCTCCGGCACCTTTACTTCGCATACGGGTCGAACCTATGCGTCATGCAGATGGCGCAACGCTGCCCCGACGCCGCGCATCCGCGGCCTGCCGTGCTGGCCGATCACGACTGGCTGATCAATCAGCGCGGCGTGGCTACCGTCGAACCGCTCGCCGGCAACCAGGTGTACGGGGTGGTGTGGCGGATCTCCGACGGTGACCTGGCGACACTGGACAGCGCCGAGGGGGTGCCGGTGCGCTACCGGCGCGACGAGATGACGGTGCACACCGACGACGGACCCGAGCCGGCCTGGGTCTACATCGACCACCGCGTGACGCCGGGCCCGCCCAGACCGGGCTATCTGCCCAAGATCATCGACGGTGCCACGCAGCAAGGGTTGCCGCAACGCTGGGTCGACTTCTTGCGCCGCTGGGATCCCGCCGGCTGGCCCCGCCCGAAATCGTCATCGACGTCCGGGCCTGGGCCACAGTCACTTTCGGCGTTACTTAACGACCCCGGGGTGACCGAGAGCAGCCGATTACGTTCGCGATTCGGCTTTTTCGCGATCCACGGTGGCGGGCTGGAAGAGATGACCGATGTGATCGCCGAGCGCGCCGCCGAGGCCGCCGGGGCCTCGGTGTACGTGGTGCGTCATCCCGACGCTTACCCTCATCACCTGCCGTCGGCCCTGTTCGACCCGGCCGAGTCGCCGCGACTCGCCGAGTTCCTCGACCACGTCGACGCCGCGGTGTCGCTGCACGGGTATGGCCGCGACGGTCGCAGCACGCAGCTGCTGGCGGGCGGCCGCAACCGGACGCTGGCCGCTCACCTGACCCGGCACATTCGGCTCACCGGCTACCAGGTGATCACCGACCTCGACGAGATCCCACCGGAATTGCGGGGCCTGCATCCGCGCAACCCGGTGAACCTGGTGCGTGACGGCGGAACCCAGCTGGAGCTCTCGGCCCGGGTCAGGGGGATCAGCCCGCGCAGCCCGCTGCCGGGTGATGACGGTTTGTCGTCGGTCACCAGCGCCCTGATCCAGGGGTTGGCGGAGGCCGCCCGTTGTTGGTCAATGTCGGATCGTTGAACGGAGATTGTTGGTGGCCAAGGATTTTCGCTTCGGGATGAGTATGCGGTTCTTCAAGTCGCGCGAGGCACTGCTCGACAAGGCCAAGCGCGCTGAGGACGCCGGGTTCGACATTCTTTGTGTGCCGGACCATTTGGGGGCCGCGGCCCCGTTCCCGACACTGACCGCGGTCGCGATGGTCACCACGACGCTGCGGCTGAGCATGTATGTGCTCAACTCCGCGTTCTACAAGCCGGCCCTGCTCAGCCGGGACATGCAAGGCCTGGATCTGCTCAGCGATGGCCGCCTGGAGATCGGCCTTGGCACCGGTTACGTCCGGGAGGAGTTTGAGGCCGCGGAGATCCCCTATCCCAGCGCAGGCGCGCGGGTCGACTATCTCGAGCACATGACGAAGTACCTGAAAGAGCACCATCCGTCGACGCCGCTCATCATCGCCGGCAATGGCGACCGGGTACTGACCATCGCCGCCCGGAACGCCGACATCATCGGGCTGACCGGCTCCAAGGTGCGCGACGTCGAAGACCCGTTCGCCGAACGCGTGGACTTCGTCCGCAAGGCGGCGGGAGACCGGGTCGAGTCACTCGAGCTGAACCTGGCCATCACGGCGATGCCGCGGGTCGGCGAGACCGAGCCCGACCTCAAGCTGACCCGCTCGTACGCGCCGGACCTGTCCGACGAAGAGATTCTGTCCCAGCCCTCGGTCCTGAGCGGTTCGCCCCGCGAGATCGCCGACACGCTGTTGGCATACCGCGAGAAGTACAGCGTGTCGTCCTTCACCGTGCAGGACAACAACATCGACAACTTCTCGAAAGTGATCGCCGAACTGCGCTGACCGCCGCGGCGATCTATCGGTGGGCGTGCCGGTAAGCTCAGGCCCGTCCGCCCCCGTAGCTCAGGGGATAGAGCACGGCTCTCCTAAAGCCGGTGTCGCAGGTTCGAATCCTGCCGGGGGCACGTCAGCTTGTATGGCCTCGGTTGATGCTTGACATTTCTATTTCGGGTGATGCCTGACAGTGTTTCGGCTGATGCTTGACAGTTGTTTCGGCTGATCCTTAACACTCCCTGGATGTGACGGATCGTCGATCTCGCAGGTTGCCGAAAAGGGTGGGGAGTCGCCTCAGACGCCGCACTCGTGGTTAGCCCGCTATGACGCCGAGGCCCTGGACGGGTTGGTGGACCGGCCGCGTAAGCGGCGAGGCCATCCGACCATCGGTGCCCACTGCTGGCGCCCCCAGATAGCGCCGCCCAAATCACGCATCCGGCAGAACCTCCGACCAACCCGGACCGAATAGCCGTGCCGTCCCGGGACTACCAACTTGCCGGAACGAGTAACTCATCGGCCATCCGCAACCTGTGCCCAGCCGTCTGGAATCCATAAATTCGAATCAGTTCGATCACTGACGGAGGCGAATGGAGCATGCCGGACGGTTGTCGGCAGAATCCAAGGAGGACGACATGAACCGCACGAAACCGCTTTACTACAAAGACCAGCAAGCCTGGCGCGACCTACAGCAGTTCCTGCCTGAACGGCTCCGGCTGAACGACACGAACTCTCCTGAGGAGGATTTCTGGGAGTGGCGTGGGAGTACCGTTCACCTCGACCGCTACCGCAACCCAAAAGCAGCGGCCAAGGTGGTCCTGCACCACGGCGTCGGCACCAATGGCCGCCAGATGAGCCTGATCCTGGGTGCACCTCTGGCTCAACGTGGGTTCGAAACGGTCGCACTGGACAACCTCGGCTACGGCTTGACCCGAGTCGCTCCCGGCACAATCCCCAGCTATGACGACTGGGTCGATCTGGTCGTGGACTTCTTGGCCTACGAACAGTCGCGTGACGACCGGCCGATCGTGCTGTACGGCCTCAGCGCCGGTGGGATGCTGACCTACCACGTCGCGGCGAAGGCGCCAAAGGGAACGCTACGCGGCATCGTCGGCATGACCTTCCTGGACCAGCGAATCCAGCAGGTGCGTGATGAGACGTCGCACGACATCGTGAGCTCGCGAGCAGGAATCCCGCTGATGGGATTGCTGGCCCACACCACCGCCGCGGGTCTCCGCTATCCCATGACATGGGCCTCGAAGATGTCGGCCCTGGTGAACGACAAAGCGGCACTGAGGGTCATGACCCGTGACAAGACCTCCGGTGGCAACACGGTCCCGGTCCGCTTCCTCGCCACGTACGGCGGCTATGTCCCCGCCGTCGAGCCCAAGGATTTCGACGCCTGCCCGGTACTACTCACCCAGCCCGCCGAGGACCGCTGGTCGCCGCCGCACCTGAGTGAACCGATCCTGTCTGCGATCACCAAGGTGCCAGTGGAGAAAGTGATGCTGGAGAACGCGGGCCACTACCCGATCGAAGAGCCGGGTCTGCAGCAGATGCAGGACGCAATCGCCAATTTCGTCACCAAGTACACGCAGTAGCGCGTACCAACTCGGGACCACGGAGTTACTAGAATCGGCGAGGAATAGTCCAACCGGTTCTTAGGAGCTCCGTGGTTCACTGGGACATTCCGCGCTCGACGATGGGCGCCCTACTCATGACCCGGCTGGGTCAGGAGAACGGCCTTTCGGTCGAAAAATGTTTGCACGGAAGTGGACTCACCGAGGCACGACTGTTCGATCCCAGTGCGGAGGCCAGCGTGAGGGACGAACTGGCCGTCGTGGCCAATCTCGTTCGCGAACTAGGGAATCCAGCCGGGCTGGGGATCGAGGCCGGCATGCGTTTCCGGCTCACGTCCTACGGCCTGTGGGGATTTGCGCTTATCAGCAGCCCGACCCTGAGCTCAGCGATACGGGTTGGCTTTCAGTTCGGCGAACTGAGCTTCTCCCTCAGCGAAACATCTTCCCGCGTCGTGGACGGAGAACTACAGCTGGTCCTCGAGCCCCTTGGAATCCCACCGGATCTGCGCCGCTTCACCATCGAGCGCGACGCGGCAGGTATTCAAACCCTATACCGCGACTTGCTCGCGAGGCCGATGCCCTTGAGCCGGGTGAGTTTCACCTTCCCCGCGCCCCCCTCCGACAGTCTCCCGCTCTACCAAGAAATTTTCGGTATGCGACCCGATTTCGACGCGGAGGAGAACATCATCGCCTTCGATGGCAGGATCGCGAATGAGCCTCTCCCCCAAGCGAACCAACACACCGCGGCCCTCGCTCTGCAACACTGCCGCGACTTGCTCGACCGCCGTCGAGCCCGGACCGGGGTCGCCGGGCAGGTGCGCAACATCCTGATCGAACATCTGACCGCACCTCCCGACGCCGCCGACATCGCGGACACTCTCCACGTCAGCGAACGCACCCTCCGCCATCACCTCGCGCAGGAGGGCACGTCCTACCGGGCATTGCTCGATGAAGTCCGGGAACGACTGGCTGAGGAACTTCTCGGCACTCACGGCCTGCCGGTTGCCGAGATCGCCACTCGGCTCGGCTACGTCGAGGTGTCGAGTTTCTCGCAGGCATTCCGCCGCTGGAAAGGCATCGGGCCCCGCGCCTTCCGACAGCTTCAGCCGGCCGCGATCCTGTAACTGAACCAGATCTAGGCGACCGCGCTCGCGTCGCCCTCTTCGACTTCCGCGCACGCCATGAGCAGCTGCGCTGTGAGCCGCTCGAACTGGCAGTCGTGGCATAACACCAGATCAATTCCGGGCAATCGCCGGATTACGGCATTTGATTCGGTGGCCACTCGTTGACAGTGCCCGCATTTGAGATACGCGGCAGAGTGTTCGACGGTGCGGGCTGCGGCTAGGGCGGAGGGGTCGACCATGGATCGATCGTCCCCCGCGCCGCTGGCGATCTGCTGAGAGCCAGGTTGGCAATCTCCCAAGAATCAGTTAGGAATCTGCTGAGTGCGCCCCCGCCGCGCGCCAGCGGAGTCGTCTTCATCGATGGTTCGCAGGTCGGGGGGCGAATCCGCCGGAGGGAGGTGGCTTGGGTGGCAGAGCTGTGATGCGAAACTCGTTGCGCGACAAGGGCTGACGATAACCAACTGTGTCGCAGGTTCGAGCCGGGCGGCACTTCGACGTTCTTAGGACGTCCCCGGTATGCATCGACGGGTCGCCGGAAGAGGATGGTCCCATGACCACCACACCGAACAGCGCCCTCATCCCGACTTTCGCCGCACTGCGCTTTGCCACCGGCGTGGCCTCATGGGCCGCCCCAGTCAGAGCTGCCCGCCTGTTTGGACTGGGTTCGGCGAACCAGCCGCTTATCACCCAGCTCTTCGCGTCTCGCGAACTGACGCTGGCCCTGGCTGTCGCGGATCCCGCATCACCGCGGCTGCGCACCCGCGCATTGCAACTTGGGCTGCTCACCGACGCCCTGGACATCGTCGCGACCCTGCGCGGCCTCCGACACGAGACGCTGCGACCGGTCGGTGCGATCGTGACCGGCGGCGGCGCGGCGGTGTTCCTCGGCATGGGCCTTACCGCGCTGGCGAACCAGAAACGCGCCGCCGCCGCGACGCCATAAGCGGTAGTGAGTTGGGTCACCACGGGCAGCCTTTCGGCCGCTCAGGTGTTGCAACCTGCAGACACTAGTTCAGACGGTGGCCATCACCTAGCGAGGCTGACATGCGGCAGATCATCATTCGCCAACGCTCGGATGCTCGTTTCCCCATAGCGGAAACGCTATGGGTCATCGCCGGCACCATCCTGCTGCTCGCCCTAGGGGACGTCGTGATCGTGTTGACCCTCGCGCTGGCCGCCGCGGCTATCGCGGCCGCATGGTGGATCCGCCGCACCGCCGGGCGTCGCGCGCTGAGGAGCGAAGTGGCGCTGGCTTCCGTGTCTCACCTGCCGACCGGGAACCGCGAGCCGACAGCGGCGTCGGCGCGCGCGCCGTGGCATCGCCACCGCGCCGCGTAGGCACCGTCTCACCTCAGCCGACACGTCATCATCCCCAGGTGGCGCGGGGCGGTGTCGCCTTGGATTTGTCGGCCGAGGACAGATGCACGGCGTGCACGCCCGGCTTCTTGGCCAGCTGATCCAAAAGGCTTTCCAGATGCGCCTTGTCGGTGTGCCAATGTTGCACCGCCTCGGGGGTCTCCTGTAATTCCGCGAGGACGGTCTTGAGCTTGTCCGGGGTTTTGCCGTCGTTGTCCGACGGGCGGCGGCCCAAGCCGCGCGCGGCGCCCCCGGGAAGCCCGCGGGGCACGGCACCGCCGAGTGCACTTCCGGCCAAGCCCGCCAAGGCCATCTCGCCCGAGAGGCCGCTCATGGCTGCAGTGACCGTCGGTGCGGCGCCGGTGCTGGTGTACTCCAGGACGGTGGCGGCAAGCTTGACGCCGGGGCCCGCCGCGGCCCAGCTCGGCGGCACGGACAACGCCCCGGCGAGACCCGCGCTGCCGGCACTCGCCGATACGGCAGACGCGCCGGCCGCGGCCACCGACTGCGTGCTCGAACCCAGCGCGGCGAACAGCGGTCCCTCCAGATCCACCGCCGTGTCGCTCCAGGTCCGCGCCGTCGCGACCATGCCCAGGCTGAGGCTGAGCAACGTGTCGTTGACCGGACGGATGGCCTTGGTAACGAACTCGACGTTCGCGGCGATCCTCGCCAACGGCGTGGAATTCAGGTTGTTCAGCCATGTCGCCAGCGACGACGGGTCCGCCGCGGGAGACGCGGCGGGCGATGCGAGGCCTTGCAGGGTTCGCGGGGTCGTTGACATCAGCTGCGATAAGGCAGATTGCGCGTTGGTGGGCGCCGTGCCGGCAGCTTGGGCAACTGCCGCCGATTGACCGGACGCTCCAACGGGATTGGTGGTTTGCGGCGCCGCGTTGAACGGCGTCATCTGCGCGGCGGTCGCCGAGGAACCGGCGTAGCCGTACATGGCGGCGGAGTCCTGCGCCCACATCTGCCCGTACGCCGCCTCGGTGGCCGCGATCGCGGCGGTGTTCTGGCCGAGCACGTTGGTCGCCACCAGTGTTGCCAGCTGACTACGGTTTTCCGCGATCACGACCGGGGACACGGTCGCCAGGAACGCGGTCTCATAGGCCGCCGCCGCCGCTCTAGCCTGGGCGGCGGCCTGCTCGGCTTGCGCGCCGGTGGCGCTCATCCACTCCACAAACGGCGTCGCCGCGGCCGCCATCGCGACCGACGACGGCCCCTGCCAGCCGCTGGACAGGTTTGAGATCACCGATTCGTACGCTGCTGTCGCAGAGTGCAGCTGCGCGGCCAATCCATCCCATGCCGACGCCGCGGCCAACAGCGACCCCGAGCCAGGCCCGGTGTAGATCCGGGCGGAGTTGACTTCCGGCGGTAAGGCTCCAAAATCCATTGCTGCTCCTCGATATTGGCGAGCGCGGCTATTCCTGCGCGTCGTCGGCGTTGATGACGATGATCGTGGCGGTGGTCGCCGCCCTCCCGAATGCGCTGCCCCCGAGGCCCATTCCGCGAGCAGAACCCCCACCGGCGGCGGCCACGGCGCGCCCGGCCAGGCCGGACGCGGCCATGTTGCCGAACAGCGATCCTTGGCCCTCTGCCGCAAGCGCTACCGGAGCGCCGGCAACAGCGGTCTGCGGCAAGACGACGGCGATCGGCCGGACTTCTGGAGCGGCAGCGGCCCATCCCTGCGGCACCGACAAACGCCCGACCACGCCGGCGCGGCCGACTCCCGTTGACACTCCGGTTCCGCCGGGCCCCGGTGAGCTGACCACCCGCGTCCCCGAATCAATCCCAATGCCAACCCGGCCAAGCGCCGATCGGTCGCGGTCCAAGCGCTGTCGGGCACTGTTCACGTTGGCCACGTTCTGGGGCACCAGATAGCTTTCGACCCCTAGCAGGTACGGGCTGCCCCCGATGCCGTACAGCGAGATGGGCCCCAACGGACCCGTGAAGGCGGAGTCGAATGCAGATAACAGCGACGGATCAGCGGCGTTGGGCGTGGTCAGGCTTTGCAGCGATTGCGGCACGGCCGACATCAGTTGCGGTAGTGCGGTTTGCGTGTTCGTCGCGACGGATCCACTGGTCGCGTGCATGACGGCAGCAGCCTGTACCGCCGTGCCGCCCGGGTTGGCGGTCGGCGACGGCTGGGCGAATGGCGCCATCCGCGTGGCGGTCGCCGAGGTGCCGGCGTAGCCGTACATCGCCGCAGCGTCCTGCGCCCACATCTCGGCGTACGCGGCCTCGGTCGCCATGATCGCCGCAGTGTTCTGTCCCAGAACGTTCGTGGCGACCAGGGCCATCAGCCGGGCACGGTTGGCCGCAACGATCGGCGGCGGCACCGTCGCTGCGAATGCGGCCTCGTAGGCGGACACCGCGACCCGCGCCTGATTGGCGGTTTGCTCGGCTTGGGCGGCGGTCGCGCTCATCCACGCCGTATAGGGTGCGACCGCGGCCGCCATCAAGCTCGACGAAGGACCCTGCCAGTCGCCGGTCAGGTTCGCGATCACCGACTCGTACGATGCCGCCGCAGAGTGCAACTGGGCGGCCAACCCGTCCCACGCAGCGGCCGCGGCCAGCATCGGCCCCGCCCCGGGCCCGGCGTACATTCGGCCGGAGTTGACCTCGGGTGGTAAGACTCCGAAATCCATTGCTACACCTCGTGATTAATTGCACGGCGATGGCGTCTACGCCGCGCTCATCTTGATTGGCTAAGGCCGTGCTTTGACATTCGCACTCTGGCAACACGCGGGCCCGATGCGCTGTTCGCAGCCAGGGCTGCAACACCCACCGGCCCGTCCGGCACGCTACGGACGAGCCGGCTCACTAGGCGACATTGATGTTGTGGCACACGGAATCAATGGATTGATCCGTGCGAGCTGCGACTTGGCCACGGCAACTTCTGACCGTGAATGATGTGCCGACGTCGTCGGAGTTGCTGCGCAACGCCGAATACGGCACAGGAGGTAAGACTTCGAAGGCTAGGAGCCGCGGTTGCGCCACGGGCGATGCCGGCGGCGTTGCAGGTAGGACTCAACACGACGATTGTGCCCGCCGGCAATGACTTCGATTGCGCGCCAGCTATCTTCACGGGTTTGCTCAGAAATGAGCGTGGCGAGGCACGGGCGCGCTTGCGTGAGGTGACGGGTGGGCGGCAAAGAACGATTCAGCCAGCGCGGAACAATGTCCGAGGCGCTCAAAGCAAACACTGACGGTGAGCTCTCATGGAGAGACCTCATTGCAATGCTCCTGCTTGCACGGCCCTGTGCCGCAACAAATTCCCCGCTCTACCAGAAGATGACAGAACACGATCGTACTTTTCGCTGTTACGCCCTGTCCAGTTTGCGTTCATCGACTGTGCATAGTATGCGGGCCTTTTGGGCCGCCACGGGTATCTGCCCTGCGGCGCTGCCATGTCGGCCGGCGCGCGGCAACCTCCGTCGGGGTGGATTCATATCCCACAATGCGCGGAAAAAGAGGACTAACATCTATACCGTGCGTGTGAAGGAAGAAACGTAGCGCCCGTCGCTTCGTTGGGCATGAGCCGAGCCTGCGATGCGGAAGCTGGTCGCGACACTGATGGCCGCTGGGGCCGTGATGCTCAGCGGGGCTGTCGCCCGCGCCGAGAACCGGCAGCCGCCTCCTCCTCCCGCCCCCTCGTTCTACGCACCGAAGTGCCTGAGTTTCGACCCCAACCCGCCGGCGCACTGGAACTACCTGCCCTGCGGTTGGACGACGGACGGCAAGCGGTGGATTCCGCCGCCGCCGTAACCGACACCCGCTGACTCAGGCCGGCGACAGTGGCGTCGCGAAAAGCCTTCAGCAGCCGGCTAACTGGCTTTGAGGTGACCGCCTCCCCGGCAGCTCACGCCGCAGACGCCCGCATCCCCCCGGGCGTCTGCGAGCGAAAGCGCCTGGTCGATCGGAACACCACTGCAGTCCAGGCCGTTGACCACGAGGCCCAGGCTGATCGCGCCGTCGGCGCGGGTCCGTTCGATGCACACCTCGATGTCACGGAGCCCCGGCCTTCCCGCCGTCCAGAAGTCCGGCCGGTGGCCGTCGAACACCGTGTGGGTGTCCGCACCGCCGGCACCCTCCGGCCGGGAGAGCTCACCCGCCGACGACTCGGGCACATCGTCGGGCAACGCCGCCGCCGCGAGAGGAGTGAGCGGGTCGGCGAGGCCGCAACAGTTGTCGTGATACTCCAAGGCGATCATCGTCGCCCTCCTCTCACTCGGCCGTCGTCGTTCGACGGCAACGGCTTTACGGCAGCACGGTGTGCATCAGCATCACGTCGTATGCCGACCACAGCGACAGGTTGAAGTACAGGTCTCGTCCGGACGACCAGGGATGGATCATCGGCGCATAGATGCCGCCGGGCATTTGGAACGAGGACACCAGCGGCTGCTCGGGACTCCAGGGCCCTTGCGGCGTTGGCGCGGTCCGTGCCACGACGTCGTTGCTGCCGCCGTCGGTGTAGAGCACCAGGTATTGCTTGAGATAACTGTTGTACTGGGCCGACATTTCGCCGACCGGCCCCGGGAAAATCGGTGTCGCCGCGCCGGGATTGTTTGCCACCCAGTGACCGCCGTTGTCGCCGTTCCAGTATTGATACTTGGTCAGGTCGGGCAGCTGATTCGGTGGGACCCGCGAGAGGAATGCCGCGCCGCCGCGGCCCGACGGGGTGCCGAACTGGTAGAGGTAACCGTCGTTCCCCTTCATGAACGCGCCCATCTGGAAGTTTTCATTCCCCGGCGTAAACCCGGCTCCCGGAATGGCATCCGGCGAGGCCGTGCGAATGGTGGTCGGGAAGATTCCCCAGTTCTGGCCGTTGTCGTTGGACCGGGCGATCGCTGAGTAGTTCGTCGACCATTCGCCATCACGGCCCCACTGCCGGATGGACATGTAGCTCATGTACTGGGTTCTGCCCATCGACATCGCCGCGGTCGGGATGATGCCGGTCTCGTGCCCTGCCTTGTGGATGGTGTTGACGACCTGCTTGGAAAGTCCGGGCGCCCACACCGGCGAGCCGGAATATCTGTCGTTCGGCACACCGTCGGCGATGTGAATCCCCTTGGACAGATCGTGGTCGTTGCTGCGGAACAGGGTGTTGTAGCGCCACTGCTGGCCGTGCACCTTGCAATAGCCGAAGGTGTCACCGAAGGCCATCAGTACCTGGCGGTTGGCGGGATCGCCGTTGTCCCAGGCAATCCCGAGGTCGGTGCCGGAGATGCTGAAACGTTGCAGGGTCTTGTTGGGGCCGTTCGGTCCGGTCACCCAGTCGACGAGCGACGTCGGAGCCCCCGCGATCGAAGGGGGCGGCGGTCCCGGCTCGGGCTGCGGCTGTGGCTGCGGCCGCGGCATCGGTGCGGCGTTCGGGCGCAGCTGGTTGGCGTTCGGCGGGACGCCGGGCGCGGGCGGATTGGGCCCGGGCGGCAACACCTCGGCTTGCGGATACATCGGTGCGGACGGGTCGGGTCCCTCGGCGCGCGGGTGCACCGGTGCGGAGTATTGGCGGCCCGGCGCGGCCGGCTTGAGCAACGACGAGATCAGCGGGCCCAGCCGCGGTAGCGGCGCCTGGTCATTCGTGTGCGTGGGCCTGCGCCCGGTCGGCGGCTGGACGACCGGTTGGGGTGCGGGCATGGCCGGCGGCGCGGCGGGAGGATCGACGTTCGCCTCGGGTGCACCGCACGGTGTGGCGTTTGCAATTGGCGCGGGCCCCACCACGAGGACGAATCCGATAGCGGCCGCCGACGCCATCGATAGCGACACACTTCGCAGAAACGCCGACATGTAGCACCTTTCGAGGGGTAGGACACCGCGTTGACATCCTCTAGCTGGCCCATGTGACGATAGTGATCTACGGGGCGAATGTGACCAGTGATGAGCTGATAGGTATGCATCCGTGACCGTGTCGCAACGCAGCGATCCCCGCCCGCGGCGCACCCTCCAGGCGATTAGCTCACCGCTCATAGGGGCAGTTGGGAGGCGTTGTCGGCTTTGCCGGAGCCGCGGCCGCACTGGGCCACCCGTCTCCCGGCGCGGTGCCAGGATGGACTCCGGACGGGCTGCCGCGGGGTCTGGTGACCGTTCTCTCGAATCCGGCTCGTCGCTACGGGGTGGGCACCCCGTCAACCGGTCCCGCGGCATCGGCGCGGGGGTAGCGGGGTGCCGTAGGAATCGACACCGACTTTGCTGGGCGGCCGCCGAAGAGAGGCGTGAGCCGCCGATCCGCATCCGGTACGGGCGCACCACATTGCCGCAGCTCAGCCTTCCGCGCGCGGACCGTCGGACACTCTGTTGCACACACGCAAAACGAGATTCGTCATTCGCCCGGCGTAACGCGAAAGGCGTGTCACACTCAAACAGATTGGGTCAGCATGTTTGTCGACCGTCATCGGTGGCAATGATCCAACAGAGGCGAGTGCGTCGGCCGGCCTTCGCACTCGCCTAGGTCCCGTCGGTTCAGCCCGAGAGCCGACGGGGCCGCCCTTTATCGGCCCCTTTCGCCGACCCACACCCCTCGCACTCGGGTCGCCGATAGGCCTCAACAACCCCGCGGTGCGGGAGTACCGTCGGCGTATGGATCGGTCGCCCGGCGTATGGATTCTCGGCGGTTACCAAAGCGATTTCGCTCGCAACCTCACCAGAGAAGGCCGTGACTTCGCCGCGCTGACGGCCGAGGTCGTCGACGCCACACTGACCGCCGCCAGGATCGATGCGGGCGACATCGGGGTGGTGCACGTCGGCAACGCCTTCGGCGAGATGTTCGCGCGGCAGGGCCACCTCGGCGCGATGCCGGCCACCGTGTGCGACGGCCTCTGGGATATCCCGGCCTCGCGGCACGAAGCGGCGTGCGCGTCCGGCAGCGTGGCGGTGCTGTCGGCGATGGCGGATCTGCGTTCGGGCGCCTACGACAGCGCGCTGGTGGTGGGCGTCGAGCTGGAAAAGACCGTCCCCGGCGACACCGCCGCGCAGCATCTGGGCGCCGCCGCGTGGACCGGTCACGAGGGGGCCGACGCCCGCTACCTGTGGCCGTCCATGTTCGCCCAAGTGGCCGACGAATACGATCGCCGGTACGGCCTGGACGCCGCGCACCTGCTCGCCATCGCCCAGCTGAACTTCGCCAACGCGCGGCGCAACCCCAACGCCCAGACCCGTGACTGGACCGTCCCCGATCCGATCACCGACGACGACGCGACCAACCCGATCACCGAAGGCCGGTTACGCAGATTCGACTGCAGCCAAATGACCGACGGCGGTGCGGGATTGGTGCTCGTCAACGACGCCTATCTGCGCGAGCACCCGGATGTGCGCCCGATCGGCCGCATCGACGGCTGGGGTCATCGCACCGTAGGGCTGGGCCTGCGCCAGAAACTGGACCGCGCCGACGGCGACCCCTACGTCATGCCCCATGTGCGGGCCGCGGTACTCGACGCGCTGCGACGCGCGCAGCGCGCCCTCGATGACGTAGACGGATTCGAAGTCCATGACTGCTTCACCCCCAGCGAGTACCTGGCGATCGACCACATCGGGCTGACCGGCCCGGGCGAGTCGTGGAAGGCCATCGAGAACGGTGAGATCGAGATCGGCGGCCGGCTGCCGATCAACCCCAGCGGCGGACTGATCGGGGGCGGACATCCGGTCGGGGCGTCCGGCGTGCGGATGCTGCTCGATGCGGCCAAGCAGGTCAGCGACGCGGCGGGCGAGTATCAGGTCGAGGGTGCCCAGACGTTCGGCACCCTGAATTTCGGCGGGAGCACCGCCACCACAGTGAGTTTCGTCGTCAGCGGCTCCGAGGGCGTGTGACCATGGATGTTGAGATCGTCGGCAAGTTCCTGTCCACCCTGCCCGAAGACGACGACCACCCGTACCGGACCGGACCGTGGCGTCCCCAGACCACCGAGTGGGACGCCGACGACCTGATCGCCGTCGAGGGTGAGATTCCCCGGGACCTGGACGGCGTCTACCTGCGCAACACCGAGAACCCGCTGCACCCGGCGTTGAAGACCTACCACCCGTTCGACGGCGACGGCATGGTGCACGTGGTCGGCTTCCGCGACGGAAAAGCCTTCTACCGCAACCGATTCATCCGCACCGACGGCTTCCTGGCCGAGAACGAGGCGGGCGGGCCGCTCTGGCCGGGACTGGCCGAGCCCGTGCAGCTGGCCCGGCGCGAGCAGGGCTGGGGCGCCCGCACGAAGATGAAGGACGCGTCGAGCACGGACGTCATCGTCCACCGCGGTGTCGCACTGACCAGCTTTTACCAGTGCGGCGACCTGTACCGGATCGACCCGTACTCGGCCGACACGCTGGGCAAGGAGTCCTGGAACGGCGGCTTCCCGGACGAATGGGGCGTATCCGCACATCCGAAGGTAGACAACAGAACCGGCGAACTGCTGTTCTTCAACTACAGCAAGCAAGAGCCGTACATGCACTACGGCGTAGTCGACGAGCGCAACGAGCTGGCGCACTACGTCGACATCCCGCTGCCCGGGCCGCGTCTGCCCCACGACATGGCGTTCACCGAAAACTATGCCGTCCTCAACGATTTCCCGCTGTTCTGGGATCCCCAACTGCTCGAGCACGACGTGCACCTGCCACGTTTCCATCCCGACCTCCCGTCGCGCTTCGCGGTGATCCCCCGCCGCGGCGGCACCGGGGACATTCGCTGGTTCGAGGCCGAGCCCACGTTCGTGCTCCACTTCACCAACGCCTACGAGGATGGCGACGAGATCGTGCTCGACGGCTTCTTCGAAGGCGACCCGTCCCCGCTCGATACCGGCGGAACCAAGTGGGACAAGCTGTTTCGCTTCCTCGCCCTGGATCGCCTGCAGGCCCGGCTGCACCGGTGGCGCTTCAACCTGGTCACCGGCGCGGTGCGAGAAGAGCGGCTCTCGGAGTCCATCACCGAATTCGGCACCATCAACCCCGAGCACGCCGGCGGCGCCTACCGCTACACCTACGCCGCCACCGGCAAGCCCGGCTGGTTCTTGTTCGACGGCCTGGTCAAACACGACCTGCGCACCGGGGGCGAGGAGGGTTTCTCGTTCGGCGAGGGCGTCTACGGCAGCGAGACCGCGATGGCCCCGCGCGTGGGCGCCACCGGTGAGGACGACGGCTACCTGGTCACTCTCACCACCGACATGAACGCCGACGCCTCCTACTGCCTGGTGTTCGATGCCGCCCGGGTCGGCGACGGTCCGGTGTGCAAACTCAAACTGCCCGAACGTATTTCCAGCGGAACCCACTCGACCTGGGCATCCGGCGCCCAATTGCGGCGCTGGGACACCGCCGACTCGGCCGCCGGCGCGATCGGGCTGTGATGAGCGCCGGCAAGCACCACCACACGACGCACTGGCCGCTGCAGCTGGCGCCGATCGGTGCCATCCGTTTCGCCCGCCGCTCCACGCATTTCGCTCAAACCGTGCAGTTTTACCGCGATCTCGTGGGGCTGCCGCTCTACGAGACGTTCGGGGACAGCTACGGAAGCAACGGCGCCATCTTCGGGTTGCCCAGCTGGAACCTCACCATGGAAATCGTGGAGGCCGTCGACACCGTCGCGGTGGACCATCACGAACAGCTGTGTCTGTACTTTCCGGACCCACAGGCGCAACAAGCCGCCCTCACGCGCCTGCGCGCGGCGGGCGTCGAGCCCGTCGAACAGCACCCCTATTGGGAGGCCACCGGCGCGGTCACCTTCCGCGACCCGGATGGACGTGAAATAGTGTTTGCGCCTTTCGTATTCGGTGTCAACGAGCCCGCCAACAGCGCCGCGTCGGGAACGCACGAATTCCCGTCGGCCTGACCGTTCAGCGGCCGGACCGCCCGGAAGCCACCGCGGCGATGACGGCCACCAGCGAACACGCCACCGCGCAGACCGCGGCACCCGCGCCGACATACAGGCCGTATTCGGCCGACACCGGCGGGTTGACGTTGAGCTTGTAGTACCACACCGTAAGCGCCACGATCAGCAGCGAAATCAGCAGCGCGGCAACCGAAGCGACCTTGACGGACAACCCACGGCCCATCATCGCGCCGACCACCAGCAACGTCGAGGCCAACAGCACGATGAGCTGGCCCGCACCGAACCCCCGGGGCAATTCCAGGTTGCCGTGAGCGCCGCCGATGGCGTTGGCCCAGCCCCCGCCGTTGACGGTCGTCCGCAGCCACGGCAGCCATGCGCTGGCCGACACCACGACGGCGAAAAACGCCACCAGCCAACCGGGGCGCAGTCGGCGAGTCATGGTAGCGAGATTAACGGACGCTCACACCGGCCCACGCGAGCGAGCGTGAGGCTCGCCGTACGAGGCGCTACGTCTGCAGCGAGGACAGGTTGAAGACCGCGCCCGTCGGATCGCCCGCGGCGGCCAGCCGTCCGTACGGGGTGTCCTCGGCGTCACGCACCACGGTGCCGCCGTTGTCGGCAATCACCCGCAGCGTCTTGTCCACGTCCTCGGCGCCGAAGAAGATCACCCAGTTCGATGGGGTGTCCTGCGGCAGGAACGCGGCGCCGTCCATCACGCCGAGCAATTGGTCGCCACCGAATCGTGCCGTGCTGTAGCGGAATTCGTCGGTGTCGGACACAGTCTCGGTCTGCCATCCCAGCACGCTGCGGTAGAAGTCGAGGGCCGCGCCGTAGCCGCGGGTGGTCAGCTGGTGCCAGACCGGCGCACCGGCGGCCCCGATGAGCTCGAAGCCGCGGTGTTCCAGGGGCTGCCACAGCCCGAAGACCGCGCCGGCGGGGTCGGTGGCGACGGCCATGTGGCCCTTGGCGGGAACCTCCATCGCCATGCACACCTCACCACCGGCGCCGGTCACCGCGGCGACGGTGCTGTCGATGTCGGCGCTGTGGAAGTAGGTGGCCCAATGGTCGGGCGACCCGGCTTCGGGCCGGTTGGCCATGATGCCGGCCACCGGGTGGCCGTCCTTGGCGGCATTGACGTAGCCGCCGTACTCGGGTCCGGCGGACTCGAAGGTCCAGCCGAAGACCGTGCCGTAGAACTGCTGGGCGCGTGCAACGTCGGACGTGGTCAGATCGATCCAGCATGGGGCGCCCAGCGGGGCGCTGTCGCGGATGGGCACGGTGACCTCCTGGTGGTGTCCTGGCCCCGAGGGAAAGGGCTTCACACTATCGACTGGCGCCCAGCCTAAAACTCATCGGCGCCGGCGATCAGCGATGAGGCCCACCGTCTCCGTTCGTGCTCGGGTCCGCGCGGGTGAACACCGTGACGAAGTTCTCCAGCGATTGGTTGATGTCGCCGCGCAGGGCGGCGGCGACGATCATGCCGATGGGTCCGAACAGCGCCGGGCCGCCCAGGTGCACGTCGAAGCTGACGATGGAGCCGTCGTCCTTGGGCTGGATCTTGGCCATCAGCTTGACCTTGACCCCGCCGACGCCGTCGCCGTTGAGCGTCATGCCCTCGGGCGGCTTGTAGCGCACCACCGTCCATTTGATCCGGCTGTACATGCCCTTGACCTCGACGATCGACTCTACGATCGTGCCTTTTTCGATCTCGTCGGGCAGGATGCTGCGCCACACCCGGTGGATGGTCAGCCAGTCCTTGTACCGGGACAGGTCGGAGGCGTGCTGCCAGGCCACCTCGGGTGGCAGCGGGACATCGATGGATCCGGAAAGCTTCGCCATTGCTCAGTTCTGCTGGTCGCCGGTGTCCGCGGCGCCGGTGGCCTTCTTGGCCTGCTCCTGCACCTGGTGGATGGTGTCGGTGTACTTGCCCTGCGTCTTGTCGTCGACGAACTCGCCGGCCTTGTCGATCGCCATTTCGACCTTGTCGGCGTTCTGCGACAACAGGTCTTTTGCCTTGTCCAGGAATCCCATGCGCCCTCCCTTTTCCCGGCATCGTACTTGGCCGGCGAGGGCGCACTGCGGGTGAGTTCGGCGCGCTCAGCGCCACAACCGCGGCTGCACGCCGAGCACTTTGGCGCGGATCCACCACGCGGCCTCGACGGCGGCCGCACCCAGCACCCCGACGCCCAGCGCGGTCGACGTCACCGCGACATTGGACGGGTCGAGCAGGAATTCTTTGCGCGCCAGCGGCAGGCTGAAAATCACGACATAGGCCAGGCCCGAAGCGATTACCAGCGCCACCCGCCACCACTCGTAGGGGCGGGCCACCACGGCCAGCACCCACAGCGCGGTCATCAGCAACGTGATCAGGGCCGCGGTGGATGCCTGATCCTGCTGTACGAAGGTGGCGTGGCGACCGTGATAGGCCAGCAGGTAGGAAGCGAACGTCGCGGTGCCGACGATCAGCCCGGAGGGCAGCGCCGAGGTGAGGACCCGGCGCACGAAGCCCGAGTGGGCACGTTCGTTGTTGGGTGCCAGCGACAGAATGAACGACGGTATGCCGATGGTGAACCAGGCCGCGATGGTGACGTGGATGGGCTGGAACGGGTACAGCAGGGGGTCGGCTTTCAGCGGTTTGGAGAGTAGGCATTCGATGCCCACCAGCAACGCCAGCAGCACCGAGTACACCGTCTTGGTCAGGAACAGGTTGGCGACGCGTTCGATGTTACCGATCACTCGGCGCCCCTCCCCTACGACATAGGGCAACGTGGCGAACCTGTTGTCCAGCAAGACGATCTGCGCGACCGCGCGCGCCGCCGGGCTGCCGGCGCCCATCGCCACACCGATGTCGGCGTCCTTGAGGGCCAGCACGTCGTTGACGCCGTCGCCGGTCATCGCGACGGTGTGCCCGTGCGATTGCAGGGCGTGCACCATGGCGCGTTTCTGGTCCGGCCGCACCCGCCCGAAGGTGGTGTGGGTGTCCAGCGCGTCGGCCAATTGCGCAGGCTCGGAAGGTAATTGGCGCGCATCCATCGTCTCTCCGCGCAGCCCGAGCTTGCCCGCAACGGCGCCGACCGAGACCGCGTTGTCCCCGGACAGCACCTTGACCGAAACACCTTGTTCGGCAAAGTATTCCAGCGTCTCGCGGGCGTCCGGACGCACCCTCTGTTCGAGGACCACCAGCGCGACGGGGGTGACGCGGCCCGGCGCGTCGGGGTGGTCGACGGCGACGTCACCGGCGCCGATCAGTAGCACCCGCAGCCCCTGCGCCCCGATCCGCTCGGCCTGTTCGGCCGCGGCCGACGCCGGCTCGAGCAACACGTCCGGCGCCCCCATCACCCAATTGCCATGGCCATCGAACGAGACGCCGCTCCATTTTGTGGCCGACTTGAAAGGCGCTGTCGCCGTGGCAGTCCAGCCGGGCGGTTCGTGGTAGGTCTCGGCGATGGCCCGCATGCTCGCGTTGGGTCGCGGGTCGGCGGCGGCCAGCGAGGCCAGCACGTCGGCGATCCGCTCCCCCGGCGGGCCGAGTTCGTCCACGGTCGCCACCCGCATGCCGCTCTCGGTCAGGGTGCCCGTCTTGTCCGCGCAGACCACGTCGACGCGCGCGAGCCCCTCGATGGCGGGCAACTCCTGCACAAGGCACCGGCGCTGACCGAGCCGGACCACCCCGACCGCAAAGGCGACCGACGTCAGCAGCACCAGCCCTTCGGGAACCATCGGCACCAGTGCGCCAACCGTGCGCAGCGCGGCCTGCCGCCAGTCGGCGCGCGTGGTGAACAGCTGGGTGTAGATGGTGAGCAGGCCGGCGGGCACCAATAGGTAGGTGATGAACTGCAGAATGCGGTTGATGCCGTTGCGCAGTTCGGATTTCACCAGGGTGAATTTGCTTGCTTCCTCGGCGAGCCTGGTGGCGTAGGCGTCCGGCCCGACCCTGGTGGCGCGGTAGGCGCCGCTGCCCGCGACCACGAAACTGCCCGACATCACCGCGTCGCCGACGGTCTTGGCGATCGGGTCGGCCTCACCGGTCAGCAGCGACTCGTCGACTTCCAGGTTCGCCCCTTCGAGGATCTCGCCGTCGACGACCACCTGATCGCCGGGGCCCAGCTCGATGATGTCGTCGAGCACCACCTCGCCTGGCGGCACCGCCCGGGTTCCGGATTGCCTGCGCACCAACGGTTTCGCCTGTCCCACGATAGCGAGCTTGTCCAACGTCTGCTTGGCGCGGATCTCCTGGACCATGCCGACGACACTGTTGGCGATGATCAACAGCCCGAACATCCCGTTGATCACCGAGCCCGTCGCGAGCACGATCAGCAGCAGCACCCCCAGGATCGCGTTGATCCGGGTGAAGACGTTGGCCCGGACGATAGCGGGGATGCTGCGCGTGGCACGTTCCCGTACCGCGTTGCTCTTGCCGTCGGCCACGCGCTGCGCGACGTCGGCATCGGTCAGGCCAGCGGCGGCAGCGAGCGTCATCGCGTGAAGGTTCCCAGCTTGTTCGAGTCGAAATACTCCAGGTTCAGGGTATTGCCCGCGAACACGGCCTTGGAAACCGTTCCGGGTGGCGCGTTTTCGTCGGTCAGCGTGAAGGTGAAGGTGTCGCCGTCCCAGTGCGTGAGGGTGGCCGTCCGGTTTCTCGGCCCCATCGCGAGTTGCAGCGCTCCGTCGTGTTCGGTCACCACGGCCGGTCCCCAGTAATCGTTGGCGTAGCTGCCGGCGTAGTCGCCGAGCGGTCGGGCGGGGGCCGGATTGGCCGGGGGCTGCTTGCCGACCAGCGAGCCCACCGGGTTGTTCAGCCAGCCGATCGCCTTCTTGTACAAGGGACCCCAGTCCTCGCGGATCTGACCGTACTGGACGAGGTCCATGAATTCGGCGGTCAGCGTTTCCGGGATGCCGTAGGGCGCGGCGTTGGTCAGCGCGATGATGCCCACATCCTCGGACGGCAGCACCACGAAATTGGTCGCCGCGCCCAAATCGAAAGCGCCGGAATGGCTGTACTCGGTGCGTCCCGATGAATCCACCGAGGAGTTGAAGCCGTATCCGTAAAATCCGGTGCGCGCCAGCGGTGTTTTGGCGGGCGACGACACCATCTGCGGACTGGTGGCGGGCAGCAGGGCTTCCGGCGACGTGACCCGCCGGCCGTCGTAAGTTCCGTTGCCCAGCAACATCAACAGCCAGCGTGCCATGTCGTTCACCGATGAACTCACGCCGCCGGCCGCCGACTGGGGATCGGGGTCGCGCTGGAAACGGGCCTGCCACTTGTCATCGACCTTGATGTGGTTGACCGCGTGATCGGGCCGGGCGATGAAGTCGGCGAACCTCGAACTGGTCGACGTCATTCCCAGCGGGCGGTAGAGCACCTCGTCGGACAGGTCCTCCCATGGCTTGCCCGCCGCGGCCGCCACCGCCTCCGCGCCGGCGGTGATCCCATAGTTGGTGTAGGCGTAGCTGATTCGGAACGGATCCAGCGGCAGGTACCTGAGTCGCTCCAGCGTTTGCCGACGGTCGTAGCCCAAGTCTTCCAGATTGTCACCGGCGTGGTCCGGCAGCCCGGAGCGATGCGAATACAGGTCGCCGACGGTCACATGGCTGGTGACGTAGGGATCGCTCAGCGTGAACCACGGGAGCTTGGACGCGACGGGCATGTCCCAGCCGACGACGTTGTCGCTGACCTCGTGCGCGATCACCGTCGCGCCGACGGATTTGGACACCGAGGCCAGCTGGAAGACCGTGTCGGCGTCCACCTTGTTGTCCTGGCCCTGCCCCCTGCTCACATCCTTGATGCCGAAGCCTTTGGCGTACAACACCTTCCCGCCGTGCACAACGGCCACGGCCATCCCCGGGATGCCGGTGGTCTTCATCAGGTCGTTGACCAGACCGTCGACCTTCGCGACGGCCTCATCGATACGTCCGGCCGGGATCGACACACCGGAGACCTGATTGGGCGGAACGTCTGACGGTGTGGACGGCGGACCGGCGGTCGGCTGCGCGGAGCCGCAGCCCGTCAACCCGAGCAGCGTCGCGGCGAATGCGGCCGCGGCCGCACGTGTGGTCATGCGCGAACCCTAACGCGGTGCGATGCGCGCCGCGTCAATCTACAGCCGCCACCAGGGCTCGGAATTCTCCAGCACCGCGGGATCGATGCGTTGACCGGGCAGCGGCACCGCCACGTCCACCCGCTCGGGCGCGGCCGCGGCCAGCAGGCGCTCAACCGGTTCCGCCCACGGGTGCGGGGCCAGCCGGAAAGTGCCCCAATGGATCGGGACCAGCAGCCCGCCGTCGGTGACGTCGAGATGCGCCCGCACCGCCTCCTCGGGGTTCATGTGCACGTCGGGCCACGCCGTGTTGTAGGCCCCGATGGGCAGCAGGGTCAGGTCGAACGGCCCGTGATCGGCGCCGATCTGCGCGAAGCTCTTGGTGTAGCCGGTGTCGCCGCCGAAATACGCGCGATGCGTCGGGCCGACGAACGCCCAGGACGCCCACAGTGTCGTATTGCGGTCCAGAAAGCGTCCCGAGAAGTGCCGCGCCGGCACGCACACCACCGTGAGCTCGTCGACCTTGGCGCTCTGATGCCAGTCGAGTTCGACGATGCGGTGCTCGGGGATGCCCCACATGCGCAGATGGGCGCCGATGCCGAGCGGCACGAAGAACGGGGCCCGCTGGGTGCGGGCCAGCGCCCTCACGGTGTCGATGTCGAGATGGTCGTAGTGGTCATGGCTGATCACCACCGCATCGACGGCGGGCAGCGCCTCGAGTGGGACGGGTGGCGGGTGCAGCCGCTGCGGGCCGACGACGTCCGACGGCGAGCACCGGTCGCTCCACACCGGATCGGTGAGCACCCGGTAGCCGTCGATCTCCAGCAGCGCCGTGGAGTGGCCGAACCAGCTGACGGCCAGCCGGCTCGGGTCGGTCTCGAGAATCCCCGGCGACGCCAGCGGGATCGGCCCCTTCGGCCGGCTGCCGCCCCGGTTGCCGATCAGCTCCCACGCGACGAGCCGCAGTTGCTCGCGATCCATCTTGGTGTCGGAGGCCGGCTCGAGGTTGACGAAGACGCCGTCGCGATAGTGCGGCGACCGGGCCGTCACCGCCGCGATCGACGCGGGGTGCGCGCCGAGCGCGTCGGGCGCGCCGTGCAGCGCCCGCACCAGCCAGCCACCGGCCGCCAGCGACGCCGTACCGGCGACCAGCCGTAGCGTCCCCCGCATGTTTGTCAGGCCCCCTGGAACTTCGGCGGTCGTTTCTCGATCCGGGCGACCTGGGCTTCGACGACGTCCTGGCTGCTCCAGGCCTTGTCGAAGAGCTCCTTGTGCACCGGCCCGGCCTCTTCGATGGCGCCGTCGTCGTTGAGCACCCGCTTGGCGTGCTGGATGGCCAGCGGCGCCAGGCCGGCGATCTCGGCGGCCCAGGCCTGCGCGTCGGCCAGCGTCCCGATGCGGTTGGCCATCCCGGTCTGCAGCGCCACGTCGGCGGTCAGCTTCTCCGCGGTGAGCAGCATCGCGCGGGCGCGGCCGTGGCCGACGAGCGAGGACAGTCGCCGGATGCTCCAGTTATCCAGGGCCAGGCCATATTTCGAGGTCGGGAACTGGAAGAACGCGTCGGGCGCGACGACCCGCAGATCGCATTGCATGGCCAGCTGCAGGCCGGCGCCGATGGCCGGCCCGTTGATCGCCCCGATCACCGGGATCAGCGTGGCGTCGAGCACCTTGTGCAACTCGATGAGCCGGTCGGGGTAGTCGGCGGCGAAGGCGTCACCGCTGAGGTCCGCGCCGGCGCAGAACACCGTGCCCTGACCCGTCAGTACGATCGCGCGGGTGGAGCCGTCGCCGACCTTCAGCACGGCCTCGCGCAGCTCCTCGACCAGCTGGGAGTTCAAGGCGTTGCGGCGCTCGGGGCGCTGCAGCTCGATGGTCATAACGGCTTCGGCCTGGGTAACACCGATCATGGCAGCCACCCTATATAGCCTCGTCACGTGAGTCGTATTACGGCTGGTCAACTCCGCGATGCGGTGCTGGACGAAAATTCCTTCATCCGCTGGGACAGCGAGCCGCTCGCGGTGCCGGTCAGCGCTTCCTATGCCGAAGAGCTGGCCGCCGCCCGGGAAGCGACGGGCCTGGACGAATCGGTGCTCACCGGCGAGGGGCGCGTCTTCGGGCGCCGGGTCGCCGTGGTGGTCTGCGAGTTCGGCTTCCTGGGCGGGTCGATCGGGGTGGCAGCGGCCGAGCGGATCACCGCCGCCGTGCAGCGGGCGACGGCCGAGGGCCTGCCGCTGCTGGCGTCGCCCAGCTCCGGCGGCACCCGCATGCAAGAGGGCACGGTCGCGTTTCTGCAGATGGTGAAGATCGCCGCGGCCGTCCGGCTGCACAAACAGGCGCACCTGCCCTACCTGGTCTATCTGCGCAATCCGACCACCGGCGGGGTGTTCGCGTCCTGGGGTTCGCTCGGTCATGTGACGGTCGCCGAGCCGGGCGCGCTGATCGGCTTTCTCGGGCCGCGCGTCTACCAGTTGCTCTACGGCGAATCCTTCCCGGCGGGCGTGCAGACCGCGGAGAATCTGCAGCGACACGGCGTGATCGACGGCGTCGTCCGGCTCGATGAAGTGCGCCGGACGCTCGACCGTGCCATGACCGTCATCGCCGACACTCCCGAACCGCTGCCCGCGCCGGCGCCACCCGAACCGACGCCCGACGTCGCGGCGTGGGACTCGGTGGTGGCCTCGCGTCGGCCCGACCGGCCCGGGGTGGGGTTGTTGCTGCGGCACGGCGCCACCGATCGGGTGCTGCTGTCGGGGACCGGCCAGGGCGAGGCCGCGACCACGCTGTTGGCGCTGGCCCGATTCGCCGGCCAGCCCGTGGTGGTGCTGGGCCAGCAACGGCTGACGGGCGGCCTGGTGGGGCCCGCGTCGCTACGCGAGGCCCGGCGCGGCATGGCGCTGGCCGCCGAGCTGCGTCTGCCGCTGGTGCTGGTGATCGACACCGCGGGGCCGGCCCTTTCGGCCGAAGCCGAACAGGGCGGGCTGGCCGGGCAGATCGCGCAGTGCCTGGCCGAGCTGGTGACGCTCGATACCCCGACGGTGTCGGTGCTGCTCGGCCAGGGCAGCGGCGGGCCGGCGCTGGCGATGGTTCCCGCCGATCGGGTACTGGCCGCGCTGCACGGCTGGCTGGCTCCGCTACCGCCGGAGGGCGCCAGCGCGATCGTCTACCGCGACACCGAGCACGCCGCCGAACTCGCTGCGGCACAAGGCGTTCGATCGGTCGATCTGCTGAAGTCCGGGATTGTCGACGCGATCGTGCCGGAGCATCCCGATGCCGCCGACGAGCCGGTCGAGTTCGCGCGGCGATTGTCGCGGGCCATCGCCGCCGAGGTGCGGGCGCTGCGCGGGCTGCCCGCCGACGAGCGGCTGGCCGCCCGGTTGCGGCGCTACCGCAACATCGGATTGCCCGAGCATCGTCGCGAAACCGCCGGGTAAGACAGCGGTGTAGCCTCCCACAGCCATAGTCGGCAATCAGGCAAAATGGGCGGCATGGACACTGGAGCTAGCTCACCGCGCGTCTTGGTCGTCGACGACGATTCAGATGTGCTCGCGTCGCTCGAACGCGGTCTGCGGCTGTCCGGATTCGAAGTGTCGACGGCGGTCGACGGCGCCGAGGCGTTGCGCAGCGCCACCGAGACGCGCCCGGACGCGATCGTGCTCGACATCAACATGCCCGTGCTGGACGGCGTCAGCGTCGTCACGGCGCTGCGCGCCATGGACAACGACGTGCCGGTCTGCGTGCTGTCCGCCCGCAGCTCCGTCGACGATCGGGTCGCCGGACTGGAGGCCGGCGCCGACGACTACCTGGTCAAACCCTTCGTGCTGGCCGAGCTGGTCGCGCGCGTCAAGGCGCTGCTGCGTCGCCGTGGCGCCACCGCCACGTCCTCCTCGGAAACCATCACGGTCGGGCCGCTGGAAGTCGACATCCCGGGCCGGCGTGCCCGGGTCAACGGCGTCGACGTCGACCTGACCAAGCGGGAGTTCGACCTGCTGGCGGTGCTCGCCGAACACAAGACCGCGGTGTTGTCCCGCGCGCAGCTGCTCGAGCTGGTGTGGGGTTACGACTTCGCCGCCGATACCAACGTGGTCGACGTGTTCATCGGGTATCTGCGCCGCAAGCTGGAGGCGAACGGCGGACCTCGCCTGCTGCACACCGTCCGCGGAGTGGGATTCGTACTGCGCATGCAGTAAGCAGGTCGACCGGCAATGAACTTCCTGTCCAGGATTGCGACCCGTACGCCGTCGTTACGGGCGCGGGTCGCGGTAGCGACGGCCATCGGCACCGCCATCGTGGTGGTGATCGCGGGAGCGGTCGTGTGGTTCGGCATCACCAGCGCCTGGAAGGAACGCCTGGATCGCCGTCTGGACGAGGCGGCCGGTTTCGCCATCCCCTTCCTGCCCCGGGGTGTCGATGACATCCCGCGTGCCCCCAACGATCAGGACACCGTCATCACCGTCCGGCGCGACGGCCAGGTCAAGTCCAACTCGGACGTCACGCTGCCGCCGCTGGACGTGGGCTATGCCGACACCTACATCAACGGGGTGCGCTACCGCGTCCGAACCTTGGAGGTCGCCACGCCGCAGCCGGCGACGGTCGCAGTGGGTGCGACCTACTACGACACGATCGCCCAAACCAACAACCTACATCGCCGGGTCATCCTGATCTGCGCGCTCTCGATCGGTGCGGCGGCGGTATTCGCTTGGCTGCTTGCGGCTTTCGCGGTGCGGCCGTTCAAACGTCTGGCCCAGCAAGCCCGTTCGATCGACGCCGACGAACGGCCGCAGGTGGCAGTGCGCGGCGCCAGCGAGGCCGTCGAGATCGCCGAAGCCATGCGGGGCATGCTGCAACGCATCTGGACCGAACAGGACCGGACCAAGGACGCGCTCGCGTCGGCGCGCGACTTCGCCGCCGTGTCCTCACACGAACTGCGCACCCCCCTGACCGCGATGCGCACCAACCTCGAAGTGCTGTCCACCCTGGACATGCCCGACGAACAGCGCAAAGAGGTGCTGGGCGACGTCATCCGCACGCAGTCACGGATCGAGGCCACGCTGACCGCCCTCGAGCGGCTGGCCCAGGGCGAACTGTCGACGTCCGACGATCACGTGCCCGTCGACATCACCGAGCTGCTCGACCGCGCCGCCCACGACGCCACCCGGATCTACCCGGGGGTCGACGTTTCGCTGGTCCCCTCCCCCACCTGCATCATCGTCGGGTTGCCGGCCGGTTTGCGCCTCACCGTGGACAACGCGATCGCCAATGCCGTCAAGCATGGCGGCGCCACCCAGGTGCAGCTGTCGGCGGTCAGCTCGCGCGCCGGTGTGGAGATCGCCATCGACGACAACGGCAGCGGTGTACCCGAGGATGAGCGCCGGGTGGTGTTCGCTCGGTTTTCACGCGGATCGACGGCCTCCCATTCCGGGTCGGGGCTGGGCTTGGCGCTGGTTGCCCAGCAAGCCCAGCTGCACGGTGGGACGGCGGCGCTGGAGAGCAGCCCGCTGGGCGGCGCGCGGCTGGTGCTGCGGCTCCCCGGTCCGAGCTAGCGCTCTACCGCCGCCGCGGGTTGTCCGGGCTGTCGCGCCACGGCGTGAAACCCGCTTGCCGCGCGGATTTTTCGTCGCTGAACCAGACCTCGGCGGCGGTCGAGTCGTAGCTCGGATCGTCGGGCGTGAAGTACACCTTGCCCTCCGCGCGGGCTTTGATCAGGTATCCCGCCGGCCCCCGGCCGTCGGGAGCGGCGTCGGCCGAGCCCGGGCCGTACGGCGCGCGCGGCGACGGCGGAATCTTGGTGGTCGGCGCCTCCTTGGCGATCCGGATCTTCGTGGTGCGCCGTTCGGTGACCGGGATTTTCGTGGTGCGCTTCTCGGCGACCGGGATCGCGGTGGTGGCGGGCTCCGGCGCCGCCCCCTTGCTCGGTGACTTCGCCACCGGCGCTTGGCTTTTGGTGGGGTTCATCATCAGCGTGAGCGTCAGCACCAACCCCAGGCCGAAGGACAGGCCGAAAAGCCACCAGTGCACGTGACTCATCGCCGGGCCCCCTTCCCCGGGCGGTTGAGCAGGGTGGCAATCACCCACGCGACGGCCGAGCCCGCCACGAACGCGAGTAGGTACCACAACCACTGGATGACGAAGTCCACGCCGAATCTCCTTAGCTGACCACGATTTCGACCCGGCGATTCTGTGCCCGACCGCCGTCCGTGCCATTGGGGGCGATCGGATTTGCTGAGCCGAAACCGGTGGTGCTCAAGCGGTCGCCGGGCACGCCCTGGGCTTCCAAGAACCCCGCGACGGCCTGCGCGCGCTCTTCGCTCAACGGAACGTTCAGGCTCGTATTGCCGGTGTTGTCGGCGTAGCCGTTGATGGCCGCACGCGCGTTCGGGCACGCCTTGAGTTTGTCAGCGACACGGGTCAGGACCTGCTCGTCGGACGCGGTCAGACTGCCGACGTTCGAGTCGAAGGTGAGAGCGCCGTCGGTCAGGGTGTTGATCGCGGATTGCAGGTTGGTACACGACGCGGCGGTGGGCGACGGAGACACCGCCGGTGCGTTAACGACAAGATTGTCAACGACATTCAGGTTGGACCAGATGCGCTTCGCATCGGTGTCGATGGTGTTCTTCTGCGCGGGCGATGCCGCCGTGCCCGCCAGCGTGATGGTGTCGCCGCCGACCGTGAGGGCGAAGTCGGCGATCGACGCGCTGTCGGAGAAAACGGGCTTGGCCTTGGCGAAATCGAGTGCGTCGACGGCGGGATCGATGCGGATCTGGTCGGCGATGTCGAGGCCGGGAGGCAGCGCGCCGGTCAGCACCTTCAGCAACGCCGCTTTGGCGGACTCGTCGGGGAAGTCTCCGGTCAGGGTGACGCTGTTGCCGTTGCGGACCATGGAGAACGCCGCCAACGAAAGCTTCGGCGCACCAGCGCCGGTCGACGGGGCCGAGGACACGCTGCCGGACGGGGATCGTGCCGACACTTCGTAGCCGATTGCGGCCATCAGAAGCGGAATGACCAGCAGCGCGATCAGCCAGGCCAGGCCGGGCCGTTTGATGCTCACGACGGCCCTCCCTCATATCGCCGGCGTTTGCCAGGCGATATGCAGCCTACCGATTCACCCCCTGCCGAGTCGGGCACACTGGAGCGATGGCCAACGGCAGTAAACCGACCGACAAAGACACTCTGGCAGTCATCCGTGAGCTGGTCGCCGAGGAGAAAGCCTTGCGGGCCCAGCTGCAGCGCGGGGACATCGACACGTCGGAGGAGCATGACCGCCTCCAGCGGGTGGAGGTCGAACTCGATCAGTGCTGGGATCTGCTGCGGCAGCGCCGGGCACTGCGCGAGACCGGCGGCGACCCACGGGAGGCGGAGGTGCGTCCGCCCGACGAGGTCGAGGGCTACCTGAGCTGAGCGGCCACGCGCCCGACGTCGACGCCCTGATCGTCGGAGGCGGCCACAACGGCCTCGTCGCCGCCGCCTATCTGGCCCGCGCGGGTTTGCGGGTGCGTCTGCTGGAACGGCTGGACCACACCGGCGGCGCCGCAGTCTCGGCGCAGGCCTTCGACGGTGTCGGTGTCCGGGTATCGCGCTATTCCTATCTGGTCAGCTTGCTGCCCGCGCGCATCGTGGAGGATCTGGGCGCCGACGTGCGGCTGGCCCGGCGGCCGTTTTCGTCGTACACACCCGACCCCGCGACCGGCGGTCGCGGTGGCCTGCTGATCGGATCGTCCGGTACCTTCGCCGCCATCGGGGCGGAAGGGGACGCGCGGGCGTTCGCCGACTTCTACCAGCGTTGCCGGCTGGTGACCGAACCTCTGTGGCCGACATTGCTCGAACCGCTGCGCAGCCGCAAGGAGGCCCGCAGGCAGGTGACGGAACGCGGCGATCGCCGCGCGGCGGCCGCGTGGCGGGCCGTGATCGACGACCCGATCGGACACGCCATCGCCGACGCGGTGCGCAACGACGTGGTGCGCGGGGTGGTCGCGACCGACGCGTTGATCGGCACGTTCGCCCGCCTCGATGACGCATCGCTGACGCAGAACGTCTGTTTCCTGTATCACGTGCTCGGCGGGGGCACCGGAGACTGGGACGTCCCTGTCGGCGGCATGGGCGCGGTGACCACGGCCCTGGCTGCGGCCGCCGTACATCACGGCGCCGAAATCACTACCAGCGCAGAGGTTTACGCGGTCGACCCCAGCGGGGAAGTGCGTTATCGCAGCGGCGACGAACACCACCAGATTCGGGCCCGGTTCATCCTGTCCGGCGTCACACCGACGGTACTGGCCGGGCTGCTCGGCGAAGAACCGGAGCCGGCGGCCGCCGGCGCGCAGGTCAAGGTGAACATGGTGCTGGCGCGGCTGCCCCGGCTGCGCGACCGCGCCGTCACCCCCGAACAGGCATTCGCCGGGACGTTTCACGTCAACGAGACCTGGACGCAACTCGATACGGCCTATTCGCAGGCCGCCGCCGGTCGACCACCGAATCCCTTGCCGTGCGAGGCCTATTGCCACTCGCTGACCGACCCCAGCATCCTGTCGGACGGGCTGCGCGACTCGGGCGCGCAGACGATGACGGTGTTCGGTTTACACACCCCGCACTCGCTATTCGGCGGCACCGACCCCGACGCGATGCGCGACCAGCTGACCGATGACGTGCTGGCCTCGATGAATTCTGTTCTGGCCGAACCGATTCAAGACCTGCTGCTGACCGATGCCCAAGGCCGGCCGTGCCTCGAGACCACGACCACGATGGATCTGGAGCGCACCCTGCGCATGAGCGGCGGCAACATCTTCCACGGCGGCCTGTCATGGCCGTTCGCCGAGGACGACGAGCCGCTGGACACCGCGGCGCGGCAATGGGGCGTGGCCACCGCACACGAACGAATCATGCTGTGCGGCTCGGGCACTCGCCGCGGCGGGGCGGTGTCGGGCATCGGCGGGCACAACGCCGCGATGGCGGTGCTGGCCTCACTGCGCTAGCGGATGTGCTCGCGGACCCGCCTACTTGCGGGCGTCGATGGTGACGTAGTCGCGCTCGGTGTAGCCGGTGTAGATCTGGCGCGGGCGACCGATCTTGCTGTCGCCCTCGTCGTGCATCTCACGCCAGTGCGCGATCCAGCCGGGCAGCCGCCCCAGCGCGAACAGGACGGTGAACATCCGGGTCGGGAAGCCCAGCGCCCGGTAGATCAGACCGGTGTAGAAGTCGACATTGGGGTACAGCTTGCGCTCGATGAAGTAGTCGTCGGTGAGCGCGGCCTCTTCCAGCTGCTTGGCGATGTCCAGCAGGTCGTCATCCCCGCCGAGCTTGGCCAGGATCTTGTCGGCCTGCTCCTTGACGATGCGGGCGCGCGGGTCGTAGTTCTTGTAGACGCGGTGGCCGAAGCCCATCAGCTTCACGCCTTCTTCGCGGTTCTTGACCTTGCGCACGAATTCGCTGACGTCGTCGTCGCTTTTGCGGATCTTCTCGAGCATCTCGAGCACCGCCTGGTTGGCGCCGCCGTGCAGCGGACCCCACAGCGCGTTGATGCCTCCGGAGATGGAGGTGAACAGGTTTGCCTGCGACGACCCCACCAGCCGGACCGTCGATGTCGAACAGTTCTGTTCGTGGTCGGCGTGCAGGATGAGCAGCATGTCCAGCGCCCGAACGATTTCGGGATCCGCTTCGTAGGGCTCCGCCGGCAGCCCGAACGTCATGCGCAGGAAGTTCTCCACCAGCGACAGTGAGTTGTCCGGGTAGAGGAAGGGCTGGCCGACCGACTTCTTGTAGGCGTACGCCGCGATGGTCGGCAGCTTGGCCAGCAGGCGGATCGTGGACAGCTCGACGTCCTCGGTGTCCATCGGGTCAAGCGAATCGGGGTAGTAGGCGGACAGCGCGTTGACGGCGCTGGACAAGACCGGCATCGGGTGGGCGTTGCGCGGGAAGCCGTCGAAGAAACGCTTGAGATCCTCGTGCAGCATGGTGTGCAGCTGGATCCGCTTGGTGAAATCGGCCAGCTGCTCCTTGCTCGGCAGTTCGCCGTAGATCAAGAGGTAGCTCACCTCGATGAAGGTCGACTTCTCGGCGAGCTGCTCGATCGGGATGCCGCGGTAGCGCAGGATGCCCGCGTCGCCGTCGATGTAGGTGATGGAGCTCTTGCACGAGGCGGTGTTCACGAAGCCGTTGTCGAACGTCGTGTAGCCGGTCTTGGACAACAGCGAGCCCAGCGCGATGCCGTCAGCGCCGTCGGTAGCGTTGACGATCTCCAGGTCGGTCTCACCGCCCGGGTACTTCAAAGTGGCGGTGTCGTCGGTGTCTGCCACGAGAACCCCTTTGCGCTCTGGCTGATATGGCTGCTGACTTGGTGCTTACTGCAAAAGGTAGTCGTTATGAGGATGAGGCGCCTGCCCGGGGTCGAGTCCGCTGGTCACGCCAACAATCGATCCCGTCATGCCGCCGCGCGACGTGCATTATCTGCGGGTCAAGGCTGCCGGCGCTCCACCCGATCGCATAGAGCACTCCGGACCGGCGATCCACGAAGTCGACACACGCGGGCTCGGTCACCTGGCTGACGTTCCATTTTTCCGTCAACACGCTGGTGAACGCCCTATCCTTAGGCGATCGGGGTAGTCGGGCCCCTAGACGGTGGTGCTCGGATGACGGCGAGCGTGGCGTGCGGGTCATGCGGCACCGGGCTGCGGCAGAACGCCAAGTTTTGTGACGAGTGCGGCACCCCCACCCGTGTGCCGGGTGACACAGCCGAGTACAAGCAGGTCACGGTGCTGTTCGCCGACGTGGTGCGTTCGATGGACATCGCGGCCGCCGTGGACATCGAGCGGTTGCGCGAAATCATGACCGAGCTGGTGAAGCGCGCGGCGGCGGTGGCGCGACGCTACGGCGGGACGGTAGAGCACACCGGCGACGGAGTGATGGCACTGTTCGGTGCGCCGATCGCATTGGAAGACCATGCTTTTCGTGCGTGTCTGGCCGCGCTGGACATCCAGGAGCAGGCGAATCGGCTGGCGGTCGAGGTGGCCCGCCGCGACCGCGTGGCGCTGCGGTTGCGGGTGGGCCTGAACTCGGGTCAGGTCATCGCCGGTGAGATCGGTTCGCGGGCGCTGGGGTATGCCGCGACCGGCGAGCACGTCGGGATGGCGCAGCGGATGGAATCGGCGGCGCCCCCGGGCGCGGTGATGCTGTCAGAGTCCACCGCGAGGCTGGTCGAGGACCTCGTCGTGCTCTCTGAACCGGAGTGGGTGCGCATCAAGGGGGCCGACCGACCCGTAGGTGCGCGCCGGCTGGTGGGGATCGCCCCGCGAGGTGGGCTGCCGGAGCGCGCCGAGGCGCGCTTGGTCGGTCGACGCTGGGAGGTGGCGGCCCTCGAGGCCATGGTGGACCGCGCGATCGGTGGCTGTGGTGGCGTGGTGAACGTAATGGGACCGCCAGGCATCGGCAAGAGCCGCGTGGCCCGAGAGGCCGCGGTGGCTGCCGCCCGTCGCGGGGTCAAGGTGTTTTGGACCTTCTGCGAATCCCACGCCAGCGACATCCCCTTTCAGGTGGTGACGCGGTTACTGCGCGCGAGCACCGGCGTGGCCGACCTCGACGACGCGACCGCGCGGGCGCAGGTGCGGAAACAATTCCCGGATGCCGACCCACAAGATTTGCTGCTACTTGATGATCAGTTGGGCATCGCGGACCCCGGCGTGCCGGTGCCCGCGATCGACCCGGATGCGCGGCGGCGCCGGTTGACCGCACTGATCAACACCGCGTCGCTGGCACGCACGCAGCCGGCACTGTTCATCCTCGAGGATGCCCAATGGGTCGACGCGGTCAGCGAGTCGATGCTGGCCGACTTCCTCACCGTCATGGCGCGGACGCCATCGATGGTGCTGATCACCTCTCGCCCCGAGTATCAGGGAGCGCTGACACGGGTGCCCGGCGCGCAGACGATAGCGCTTGCCCCGCTGGGTGATTCGGACATCGCGTCGCTGATCGACGAGTTACTGGGTTCCGATCCCTCGGTTGGCGAGCTAGCCGGGATCATCGCCGAGCGGGCCGCGGGGAATCCATTTTTTGCCGAGGAGATGGTGCGCGAATTGGCCCAGCGCGGGGTGTTGGCCGGTGAGCGCGGCGGCTACCTGCGCCGCGTCGATGTCGCTGAGGTGCGCGTGCCGGCCACCGTGCAGGCGACCATCGAGGCCCGCATCGACCGGCTGTCCGCCGCGGCCAAGCGGACGTTGAACGCGGCATCGGTGATCGGTGGCCGCTTCGATGCGGAGTTGCTCGCCGCGCTGGGCATCGATGTGGTGGACGACGAGCTGCTGGGCGCGGAGCTGATCGATCAGGTGCGACCCACCCCCACCGCCGAGTACGCCTTCCGACATCCGTTGATCCGCGCGGTGGCCTACGAATCACAGCTCAAATCCGATCGCGCCCAGTGGCACCGGCGCCTGGCCGCCGCAATCCAACAGCGTGACCCGGAATCGGTGGAAACGAACGCGGCGCTGATCGCCGAACATGTGCAAGCCGCCGGCGAGCAGCGCGCGGCATATGAGTGGCACATGCGCGCCGGCGCGTGGTCAGCCAACCGCGATGTCGGCGCTGCCCGGGTCAGCTGGGAGCGAGCATGCCGCATCGCCGACCGACTACCCGACGACGACCCCGACCTGCTGTCGATGCGCATCGCCCCCCGCACCATGCTGTGTGCCACCGACAATTGGCAGATCCGAGCATTCGACGAGAGCCGGGGGCGCTTCGCGGAGCTCCGCGACTTGTGCGTCGCGGCCGGGGACAAGGTCTCGTTGGCCACCGGCATGAGCGGGCTGGTAACCGAGCTCCTCTATTCCGGGCGTTCGCGTGAGGGTTCGCGGGTGGCATCCGAACAGACGGTGCTACTCGAGTCGATCGGCGATCCCACCTTGACCGTGGGATTGGCGTTCGTAGCTTTGGCCACCTGGTTCGATGCCGGCGAAATCGGCGAGATCGTGCGATGGTCGCAGACCGTCATCGATCTCGCCGGGGGCGATCCCGCCAAGGGCGCCGGCTTCGGTGGGATCAAGTCGCCGCTGGCGGTCGGGTTGGCGTTTCGCGGCGTCAGTCGGTGGTGGCTGGGCCGCCCCGGGTGGCGCGAGGACCTGGACGACGCGGTCGAGATGGCCCGAAACACGGACCCGGCAACCCTTTCCCTCATCGTCAACTGGACCTATTGCGTCGCCATCCGTTACGGGGTGCTTCTTGCTGATGACACCGCGCTGCGCGCGATCGAGGATGTGGTTCACACCGCCCACAGCGCCGGCAGCGACATCGTATTGAGCTTCGCCGGATACACACTGGGCGGCGTGCTGCTGCAGCGCGACGCCGCGGCCGACCGTCAACGCGGGCTCGAGCTGACGGTGCAGGCCCGCGAGTGGGCACGCCAGCGCATTCCCTACCTGGTCCGGGCCACCGAGGTGTTTGCCACCAGGGAGAGGGCCAGACGCGGCGAGCCCGATGCTGCCATTCCGGCGATGCGCGAAGCTGTCGACGAGTTGCACGAGGCAGGACGGATCGGGTTCGGCGTATGGGGCATCGGCGTTCTGGTGGAGACGGTGTTGGAGCGCGGCGCCGAAGGCGATCTAGCCGAAGCGCAAGCGGCGATCGAGCGGTTGGCGAACCTGCGGGCCGATCAAGGTTGGGCGATACGCGAGATCACGCTGCTACGGCTGCGCGCGCTGCTGGCCCGGGCCCGCGGCGACAATGTTGCTTACCGGGACTTGGTGAGTCGCTATCGCGCGATGGCGGAATCGCTTGGCTTCGACGGGCACATCGCCTGGGCCCAGGCGATGTTCGCGGATGAAAAATAATACGCAGTTCGACCATCCTCACGGACGTAGCGAAGTCACCCCGCGACCGAGTCGGCTGCCGCGATCAGCGCCCTAGCCAGATTCCGCGCTTCGGCCGGCGTGACGATCGGCGAATCGGGGCAGTCGATAATGATCTCGCGCAAAGCGCGTCCGTCCGCGTACTGCAGGCCGATCACGCATACCACGATATCGGCGCATCGCCCGTCGTCGGTGGTGTGCTCGATTCTCCACTTGGGGCCATCGAACGCCCTGGAGCCTCCTCCGACGTTGTCCCATTCGCTGACGCAGGTTGCCCGGAATGGCGGTGCAAGTTTGGGTTTCATGGCTAGATCGTTTCGGCGATCGCGCGCGTAGGCATCTGTAGTGCACTACTTAAAAGCAGTCGGCCCGCCACGCAGGGGATGAGGCGCCGTGCCTGCCTTGGCGAGGAGCAAGCGCCCCATTGGCGGGGCTGAACAGTCACACGGGAACACATCTGAGGATCCTCCGGTTCACTGATCTACACGGTGTCCGACCACGGCTCGAATGGGTGCGGCGGCAATCGTCGTCAATGGGGTAATCGTAGGGAAATCGCCGCTCAGCGAATGGATCTTGATCTGCCGAAGGATTGTCGCTAAAGCGAGGGTCGCCTCGAGCATCGCGAAGTGATCGCCGATGCATGCTCGTGGGCCGCCACCGAACGGCAGGTATTGCCAGCGGTCACGGCCTTTGGAGCGCTCGAGGCTGAACCGGTCGGGGTCGAAGTGCAGCGGGTCTTCCCACAGGGTGGGGTCGCGATGAATGGCGTAGATCGCGACAATCGCGAAAGTACCTGCGGACAAGCGGTATCCGTCGACCTCGATGTCGGCCATCACCATCCGCCCGACTGCGGGTGCCGGCGGGCACAGGCGAAGCGCCTCGTGCAAGACCTGCACGGTGTAACGCAGCCCGGGCACGTCCTCCTGGGTGAGCCGGCGGTCACCGCGCGCGGCGACTTCGGCGGCCACCCGCTGCTGTAACTCGGGCCGGTGACCCAACGCCCACAGCGCATAGGTCAGCGCGGTAGAGGTGGTGTCGTGGCCGGCGAGCAGAAACAGCACCAACTCGTCGCAGATCGCACGATCCGACAGCGGCTGTCCGGTTTCCGGATCGGTGGTTTGCATCAGTGCACGCACCAGCGGCGCATCACGCGTCGGGTCGGCTCTACACGCGCGCAGGATCTCGGCCGCCAGCGCGTGCAGGGAGGCGACGGCCGTGCTTGCCGACCGCTGTCCACGGGTAGGGAACCAGCGTGGCAGGTTGACGGGGCGCAACGCGCGGTCGGCCGCCCACTTGCCGCCGGTACGAAGCGCGGCTCCCACCAACTGCGTTTGGTCGCCCAGATCGATTCCGAGTATCGACCGGCCGAGTGCCTGCAACGTCAGGGCGCGGCATTCGGCGTCCAGGTCAACCGCCGCCCCCAGCGCCCAGCGGCCGGCAAGCTGTTCGGCCGCCTCAGCCATGTGCCCTGCGAACCGGGGAATGCGGTGTTTGGTGAAGATCGGCTGCAGCGCGCGGCGGCGGGGCAGCCACTCGTGATGCGGCACCACCAGCAGGTTGTCGCCCACCAGCCGACGGATCTCTAATGCGATAGGCGCCGCCGCACGCTCGGCGTACGCATCCGTGCGCGCCAGCACGTCGTGGGCTCCCCGCGGGGAGGCGACACACACCAGCGACGGAATCATCCAACTCGGCCCCAACACATTTCGGGTCACCGGACCACCAGAGTCCCGCATCAGCTCCAGACCGGTATCGAATCGTCGGGTCGCCGCCAAACGCCGAAAGTACGGCATGGGGTTTTTTGGCGCCAACGGCAATGCGATGACGTCTGGGCAGGTGATCGTCGCCGTCATGCCCATTAGCCTGGGCCGGCTGGGGTCGGGCAGTCACCAGTAGTCGACTACTGCATCTTGTTCACAAGCTCATCCCCACACTGCAGGCATGTTCCACCGTGCAAGAAGCCTGCATCGCGGCCGCCGAATACGCTTCTCGGGCTTCTGCATTGCGCGAGAAAGCAACAGAAACTCCGAAAGGGAAGCGCGACGCCACCGCTAGGTGCCGACTGTCGCACCGACCGCGCATCGGCAGAGCCGGTGTCACTCGGTCCGCGCCCTGTGGCTAGGTATCAGGGAGGCGAGTTCGGCGCGACTGGTGGTTCCAGTCTTCGACATCGCCCGATAGACATGGCTTTCGACGGTCCGTACGGACAGTGTTAGTCGTTCGGCGATTTCGCGGCTAGACAATCCCTCACCAATCAGCATCACGATCTCTCGTTCGCGGTCGCTTAAGGGCACAGGCTGGCTAACCTGACGAAGCGCCGGAGTCCATGCGCCGCCGCACTGTTCGGCCAGCGCGTTAGCCCGTGCCGCGCACCCCAATGCCGACCCCCGGAGTCCGCGCTGACGATACACCAGGGCGGCATGTGCGGCTGCATCGACAGCGGCAATGAGGTCACCCATGCGCTCGAATTCTATTGATACCGCGGTTAATCCAGCCGCGTCGCCTTCACGCAGGGCGGTCGCGAACCACGCGGCGACGCTGACACGAGGCCCTTCGACGATCCCCTTGAGCTCACCTAACCGAGGTGCGCATGAACGGTTACCGAACTGGGCGGCAGTTTGCAGGCAGACCACTTCTGCCGCGAATTGACCGTTAGCTGAAGCTCTTTCGGCCTCGGACAACAAAACGGTGACCGCCTCGCTGACGGCACCCTGCGCCGCGCCCACCCACGCTCGCGCCAGGCTTCGCTCGAAATCCAGTAACCGGAAAGGACGCCGCTGCTTGTCAAGGGCCGCGAGGGCGGCAGCTGCATCCACGGTTGAACCGCACATCGCGAGTGCAATCGCACGCGGGACGCCGTAGCGGTATCCCCAACCGAGGGCATGCGTGGCCGACAGTCCCTCTGCCGCTTGTTCGAGCAACGCGCGCGCGGAATGCAGTCTGCCCGCACCGAGGGCGGCCTGGCCCGCAATGGCCGCACCCAGCAATTGAGCCGCCCCCGGCAGTTCGGCACCCTGCGGGCGCACCCGCTCGGCGACATCAAGGGCGTCGGCAACCCGGCCAGCCAGCAAAAGCGCGGTGACGTGTGCGTCAGCGATGTTGAATCTCATGTGCGGAGCGTCCAAAGAGCGTGCCGCGACGCTATATCCCGCATCCGCGACGGCCACAGCTTCAGTGGTGCGTCCCGCCTCCGCGGCTATGTCAGCCAGGACCCAGGCGATCTCGGCATCGACGACGGCCGGCAGGTCGTCCAACACAAGCTTTTTCGACGCTTGAATCGCCGCATCCGGTCGGTCCGTTGCGAACCAGTACACCGTGAGAAAGGCATCGATATAGCTGCGCGCTTGAGGTGATGTGGTGCGCGAGGCCTCGTCGATGACTTTTTTTGCACCTGCGGGGTCACCTAGTACCCAGAGCATGTTGCTGGCCCGCCAGAACGCGAATCTGGCGCGGTCGACTTCGTCCAACAAACTGGTGTGGATCTCGGTCAGCACCGCGTCGGCCTCCTCGCCGCGGCCCAGCCACGAAAGCGCATGCGCGCGGACGAAGTTCGATTCCGGTCCCGCCCCGGCGCGGATTGCCGCTTCGGCAAGTCGATCGGCGAGGGGCAGATCCGCCAGCCAGACGGCACCGTGGGCTGCCCGTACGAGTAGCCCCGCGTCGGGTTTGAGGTCGGAGTCAAGGCTCAACGTGGCGCGGCGCACGACGACTTGTATGTCATCAGGGTCATCGGCTGCCGCGAGCTCGGCGGCGACGAGTCCGCGCAGCCGGCGCAGCCGGGTAGCCGGTGCGCGTCGGCGGCGAACTTCACCGTAGAGCGGATGCGCCACCCGCACTTCCACGCCTCCGGCGACGTGCTCAAGCGTGATGAGGCCACGGGTGTCGGCCTCCTCGACAGCCGACGCCTCAGCGATTCGCCGCAGCGCCGCCAGTTCGATCGGCTCCCCCACAGCCAGTGCGTCGATTACATCGCTAACCGGCGCGGGCAGCGCGCCGATGCGGGATTCGATCAGCTCAACCAGCCCGGGCGGCATGACGGGATCACCGAGCCACTGCCAGTACCCGTGCCGTTGCACGATGCGGCCGTCGGCGACCTCCTGTTCCACGATGTTGCGCAGATACAAAACGTTGCCGCGCGTCAGCTTCCACAGCCGCTGTGCGGCAGCCGGATCCACCGGCCCATCAAACGTTGCCGAAAGCAGGATAGTGGTCTCATCGAGCGATAGGGCTTGCAGATCGAGCCGGTCGAATTGGCCAAGCGTCCATATCTCTCGTACGGCCGCGGTAATCGGTTCGCCGTCGCGAATGGTGAGAATCACTTTCGCCGCCCCGCGCTGCACGATCTGGTGCACGACGAATATCGACAAATCGTCGAGCAGATGCACGTCATCGACGCACAACACCACCGTGACGCCCAAAGGTGCGGCCGTTAGCGACTCGATCACCCCCCGCAGCAACTGAACGGTTTCGGTACCACCCGACGCTGCCCACGCGCTGAAAGCACCGAGCGGGATTGCCCGCGCCGAAGATGTACCGGCCACCCACCGGCATTCGCATCCCTGCGATTCAGCGACAGATAAGGCCTCACGGGCGATCCGGCTCTTGCCCACACCCGCCGCTCCGTGGACAACGATCCCGGAAGCATCCGAAGCCGAGATGGCAGCCCCGATAGCTGCCGTCTCCTCGGAGCGGCCGGTCAACGGCCAGGGCAAGCGCACCTGAAAAGCCTAAGCGCGATCACCGCAGTTGCTGGCGCTTACCGCACCCTCTAATCGCGCTCGTGTTTCGGCATGGACCACTCGTAAATACCTGCTTGCGGTGATGAAGTCGATCGCGGCCGTCTTCCGCCGTCCTCAGGGCTGCAGGCGCTCCACCCGATCTCCGGTTATGCGGATGCGGTTGTGCAATCGATTCTCCCGGCCCTGCCAGAACTCGACCACTTCCGGGGCAATGCGATACCCACCCCAGCCCGGCGGGACCGGAACCTGCTCGCGGTCGGCGAAGCGGGCGGTCACCTCCCCCAGCTGGTCGAGCAGGGCCGCCCGTGACGCGATCGGTTGCGATTGTTGCGACGCCCAGGCGCCCAGCTGCGACCCGCGCGGACGCTTGGACCAATAGTCCTCGGTGGCCTGCGCGGTCACCTTCGTCACCGGACCGCGGATGTGTACCTGACGGCCGAGCTGGTACCAGGGAAACGTCGCCGAGGCGTAGGGCGTCGCCGCGAGATCGTCACCCTTGGCCGAGTCATAGTTGGTGAAGAAAGTGATCCCGGTCTCGTCCACGCTCTTGCACAAGACCGATCGGCTCGCGGGCCTGCCGTCGGCGGTGACGGTGGCCAGCACCAGTGCGTTGGGTTCGGCCACGCCCGATCGCTCGGCGTCATCGATCCATTTGCGCAACAACGAAACCCAGCCGTCGCGCAGCCAATCCGCGTCGAGATCTGGACTACCGTCTTTTTCCACTGACCCGTACTCCACACGCATTCTTTGCAGGTGCTCGTCTTCTGGTCCTGCCATCGCGTCAACGCTACCGGCGCTTGCTACCGGCCGGTAGCGTCGGCCCGATCAGGGGGTGCGAGAATTTTCCTATGACTGTGGTACCCGAAGACTTTGTCCCCGGCCTCGAAGGCGTGGTCGCCTTCACCACCGAAATTGCCGAACCGGATAAAGACGGCGGTGCGCTGCGCTATCGGGGCGTCGACATCGAAGACCTGGTGACCCAGCAGGTCACCTTCGGCGACGTGTGGGCGCTGCTGGTCGACGGCAAGTTCGGCCGCGGGCTGCCGCCCGCCGAGCCGTTCCCCCTGCCCATCCACACCGGCGACGTCCGCGTCGACGTGCAGGCGGGCCTGGCGATGCTGGCCCCGATCTGGGGGTACAAGCCGCTGCTGGACACCGAGGACTCCGTCGCCCGCGACCAGCTGGCCCGGGCGTCGGTGATGGCGCTGTCCTACGTCGCACAGTCCGCGCGCGGGATCTACCAACCCGCCGTGCCGCAGCGGGTCATCGACGAATGCGAAACGGTCACCGCCCGTTTCATGACGCGGTGGCAGGGCGAGCCGGATCCACGCCACGTCGAAGCGATTGACGCCTACTGGGTCTCGGCGGCCGAGCACGGGATGAACGCCTCGACGTTCACCGCCCGGGTGATCGCCTCGACCGGCGCCGACGTGGCGGCTTCGTTGTCGGGGGCGATCGGCGCGATGAGCGGCCCGCTGCACGGCGGGGCGCCGGCGCGGGTGCTCCCGATGCTCGAAGAGGTCGAGCGCACCGGCGATGCGCGTGCCCTGGTGAAGAAGATCCTGGACAGCGGCGACAAGCTGATGGGCTTCGGCCACCGGGTCTACCGCGCGGAGGACCCGCGGGCCCGGGTGCTGCGCGCCACCGCGGAACGGCTGGGCGCCCCACGCCACGAGGTCGCCGTCGCGCTGGAGCAGGCGGCCCTGGCCGAGCTGCGCGAGCGCCGTCCGGACCGGGCGATCGAGACCAACGTCGAGTTCTGGGCCGCGGTGATGCTGGACTTCGCGCGGGTACCGGCCAACATGATGCCCGCGATGTTCACCTGCGGCCGCACCGCGGGGTGGTGCGCGCACATCCTCGAGCAGAAGCGGCTGGGCAAGCTGGTCCGGCCGTCGGCCATCTACGTGGGCCCCAGCCCGCGCAGCCCGGAATCCGTCGAGGGCTGGGACCGCAGTCTCACCAACGCCTGAGCCGTTCGATCGGCGCAACCCTCTTGGGTGATCACTCAGTAAGATCGCTCCATGACCTTGGGGGATGGTGCCGAGTTCGCCGGCTACACCATTCAGGGGCTACTGAGCTCGGGCGCGACGGCCGACGTCTACGTGGCGCGGCATCCCCGGTTGCCCCGACTGGACGCGCTCAAGATCCTGCCCGCGTCGTCGACCGGTGATGCCGGTGTTCGGGAGCGTTTCGAGCGGGACGCGGACCTGGCCGCCGCGCTGCGGCACCCCAATATCGTTGCCATACACGACCGTGGCGAATTCGACGGCCGGTTATGGATCGCCATGGACTATGCGCAGGGCAAAGACGCCGGGCGCCTGCTGCGCGAACACCACCCCCACGGCATGGCCCCGCGCGAGGTCCTGGAGATCGTCACGGCCGTCGCGGACGCGCTCGACCACGGTCACCGGCGCGGAATGCTGCACCGTGATGTCAAACCCGGAAACATTCTGCTGACCGAATCCGATTCAGAACTACGCCGAATCCTGTTGTCCGACTTCGGTATTGCTCGAAAAGTCGATGACATCAACGGGTTGATGACAACCGATGGCGCGGGCACGGCCAGCTACGCGGCACCAGAACAGCTGATGGGTGGCGCCCTGGACGGCCGAGCCGATCAATACGCGTTGGCCGCCACCGCTTTTCACCTGCTGACCGGTGCCGCTCCCTTCACAGACGCCAGCGCGGCGGCGGTCATCGCCAACCACCTCAACGCGCCACCACCACTGCTGGCACAGCGGCGCCCCGACCTGGCCCCGCTGGACCCGGTGCTGTCGAAAGCGATGAGCAAGGACCCCGCGCAACGCTTTTCACGCTGCATCGACTTCGCCCAGGCCCTCGGCGAATCGATCCACGCCGCTGCCGCGCACTGGAACCCGCCGGCCACGCCATGGCCGGCCGCGATGGGCGCACCGCCGATCCTGACGGCCGGCCCCTGGCCCCAGATGCCGCCCTATCCGGCGGCGACGCCGGAATCCAGGCGAAGAAGGCACACCGCGGTGCTGGTGCCGCTGGTCCTCACGATCCTGTTGCTGTGCGTCGGCGCGTTCGCCGGGGCGCAGGTCTTACGTCGACCTCCACCACCATCGACCGCCGCGCCGCAGTGGCAGCCGTACGTCGACTACGCCAAGCAATTCGCGGGCTGGCTCACCAGCCTGAGCTCAAAATCCGCCGACACCGACATCCAGCGCATCGTCGACGGGTCGATCGGCGAATTTCACGACGACTTTCTGACCAGACGCCAAGATTTCACCAAAACGGTCATGGATTCCAATGTGTCGACCCAAGGGATCGTGAACTCCGCGGCACTCGAGTCGATCAGCGGAACCAAAGCCCAGGTCCTGGTCGCCGCGACGGCAAAAATCACCAACAGCAACGGCGCGGCGCAAGAGCCGCGAAATTGGCGGTTGGCGATGCGCGTCGAGAAAGTCGGCGACACCTACAAGGTGTCCAAGGTCGAGTTCGTGACATGAGATCAGATTCGGCGGGACGCATCATCTGGTGGGCGGTCGTGGCCCTCCTCGCCGTCACCACGGTCGGCGTGGACGCGCTCGGCGCCTGGGAGATGCATCTGAAAACCCTGCCACCACCGCCCGTAGCGGATCAACTCTCTGACCGCCAGGCGGCAACCCAGGCCGCGAGCGCGGGAACGGTGAAGGTGCTGAGCTATTCGCCGGACACGCTCGAACAGGACTTCAACGCCGCCAGCGCGATGCTGACCGGCGATTTCCTCACCTACTACCGGCAGTTCACCAGCCAGGTCGTCGCCCCCACCGCGCGGCAGAAGCGGCTGAGCACCACCGCCACCGTTCAGCGCGCCGGGGTTCAGAGCCTGACCACCAACGCGGCGACCATCCTCGTCTTCGTCTCACAGACGACAACCTCTGCCGACCAGTCCGCACCGACGACCACGTCCAGCTCGGTGAACGTCGGCCTCGCCAAAGTCAACGGGAGATGGCTGATCAACAGCTTCAACCCGGTGTGACGAACTGCTTCGAACCGGCGCGATGAGAACTGCCGCGACAGATGGTCAATATTGGTGATCCCTCACGGGCGAATGCGACAGCAAGGAGAACCAGCATGGCGATCAACATCGAACCGGCACTATCCCCGCACCTGGTGGTCGACGACGCCGCCGCGGCAATCGATTTCTATGTCAAGGCTTTTGGGGCAGAGGAAATCGGGCGCGTGCCGCGTCCCGACGGCAAACTGATGCACGCCGCGGTGCGCATCAACGGCTTCACGGTGATGCTCAACGACGACTTTCCGGAGGTGTGTGGCGGCAGGTCGATGACGCCGACGTCGCTGGGCGGCACCCCCGTCACGCTCCACCTGACGGTCACCGACGTCGACGCCGGCTTCCAGCGGGCGCTGGATGCCGGTGCCACCGTGGTGACGCCGTTGGACGACCAGTTCTGGGGCGACCGCTACGGCATGGTCGCCGACCCGTTCGGCCACCACTGGTCGATGGGGCAGCCGGTCCGCGAGGTCAGCATGGAAGAGATCTCGGCGGCGATGTCCGGCCAGGGAGCCGGCTAGTGGCGATCGCGAGCGCGGCCGTGGCGATCGCAAGCGCGGCGTAGCCGGGCGCGGCGGGTCGCCACTACAGCTCGAACCCGGGCGAAGCGGGTCGCCACCACCGGGACTAGCCGAGCAGCCGATCCAGCAGCCGGCGTCGCTGCGGCGGCGCCGGCTCCGCGGTGGCCGCGGCCGCGAGCATGGCGGACACGTCGGTGAACTTGTTGCGGGGGCGGCCGCTGTCGCTGCCGCGTGCGATTTCGGCGGCGTCGATGGCGCGCCATCCCGCCGCGTCGATCGCGTCGGGCTGACGGTCATGCACCAGGCGGGCCAGCGCGTCGGATTTAGCGACCGGATCGGTCAGCTTGCCGGCGTTGAAGTCGGCGACCAGGGCCTGCACGGTCTGCAACGAGCATGACTTGTTGGTGCCGATGAAGCCGCTGGGGCCCCGCTTGATCCAGCCCGCGACGTATGCGCCGGACACAGGCCGTCCAAAGGCGGGGTCGACGACGCGGCCCCCGTCGTTCGGCACGACAGCCGACGATTCGTCATACGGAAGATCGCGAATTTGCTTGCCGCGATAGCCGATCGACGTCAGCACCAAACCCGTTTCCAGAAGGCGCGTTTCGTCGGCGCCGGTGACGGAGAACTCCACGCCGGTGGCACGCTGGTCCCCCAGCACGCGGTTCGGGGTGAGCCGATATGCCAGCCTGATCCTTGGTCGATCCGACGGCGCCGAATCGTCGCCGAGCGTGCTCAAGATCTCCAGCTTGCGCTTGGTCAGGGCGTCCGACGCGGTCGCGAGATCGGCCGCCACCAGCTGATGGTCGGCCGCACTGAGCACCACCTCGGAGCTGCCGGTGAGCCCGATCAGCTCGGGCAACGTGAACGCCGACTGGGCGGGGCCGCGCCGGGCGGCGATCACCACCTCGCGCACCGCGGAGCCCCGGAAGGCCGCCAGCGCGTGGTCCGCGATGTCCGTGCGCGCCAGGTCGTCGGGATCCGAGGTGAGCAACCGGGCGACATCGAGGGCGACGTTGCCGTTGCCGACGATCACCACCCGCTCGTGGCTGAGATCGACTGGCAGATCGGCGAAGTCGGGATGCCCGTTGATCCATGCGACCAATTCGGTTGCCGTTCCGGTCCCCGGCAGGCCCATGCCCTCGATGTCCAGCCGGCGGTCGTCGGGTGCACCGACGGCGTACAGCACGGCGTGGTGATGAGCCAGCAGATCGGCGTGGCTCAACTGGTTGCCGACCTCGACGTTGAGATAGAACCGGAACCGGCGATCACTGGCGACCCTGTCGAACAGCCGGGTGACCCGCTTGGTGTTCTGGTGATCCGGCGCCACCCCTGCCCGCACCAAACCGTAAGGCGTGGGCAGCTTTTCGAAGACATTGACGCGCACGTCCCGCTGGGTCAGCAGTTCGTCGGCGGCATACATCGCCGCCGGCCCCGATCCGACGATGGCCACCGTCAGCGGCCGGCGACGGGCGTGCACCTCGGCGGCCGGGATCACCGCCGCCAGCTTCGACGTCGGCGGCAGCTTCTGGTCCTTCGGCCGCTCCGGGTAGAAGGATGCGTTGATCTCGATGAAGGGCAGCTGCTTGGAGTCCAGCCGGGTGTCGGGCGCGATCGCGCCGACGGGGCATGCGCTCACGCAGGCGCCGCAGTCCACGCACGCCACCGGATCGATGTAGAGCATCTCCGAGGTGGCGAAGCCGGGCTCATCCGGTGTCGGGTGAATGCAATTCACCGGGCACGCGAAAACGCAGGACCCGTCGTTACAGCACGACTGGGTAATAACGTGCGGCATACAAGAACTCGCAGTTGGTTACGCGGCCGGGACAGCGGCCAGGTGCTGGCGCTGCGGCTCGCTGCGGTACCGCGACGGCTTGCCGTTGATCTTGCACAGCCGCCACATCAACCGCGCCGAGCGCGTCTCCATCAGGCCGGTGTCGTAGGCCAGCATTCGCACATCACCAAACATGTCGCTCAACCACTTTCGTGATTCCGGCGACCGGAAGAACAGTTCCTTCTTGACGTCACGTGGGATGTCGAATTCGCGCCAGAACGCTTTGGGCGGCACCACGATTGCGCGACACAGCGCCTTCATGGTCAGCGGCAGGTACAGCGCGGTCCAGAACCGCTGCCGCTTGGTCAATTCCGGCACCCGCTTGCGCAGGAACTCGTGGGCGAACGAGATGTGGCGGGCTTCCTCGGCCACGTGGATCGCCATCACCCGCTCCATGATGGGATGCAGCGACTTGCCCTCGCGCAGAACATTTTTCTGCGTGTGATCAATGGGCTCCTCGCCGGCGAGCACGCCGATGAAGAACGCCACCGGCAGCGGGCCGGCCACCAGCGGAACCAGCGGGGAAAGCCACTTGAGCATCCGCGGCATGCCCGGCACGTCGGCGCCGATGCGGTTGACCATCTCCTGGAACATCATGGTGTGGTTGCACTCTTCGACCGACTCGTGCAGGCAGTACCGGTACTCCGGCGAGCCGTTGGGCACCCAGAATGTGTAGTTCATCAGGCCCCGTATCAGGATCGATTCAAAGTGCAGACCCACCTTGGCCACGTTGGCCTGGCGCCACATCCCGATCTTGATCTTGCGCTCGTCCGACTGCGCCAGATACCAGGGATGCCGGCCCAGCGGGTCGGTCTCCGGCAGAATCCATCGCGGATCGTTTTCCGTGACAGCGAATTCCGGTGAATCCCAGTCGATATCGGTGTACGGATTGAAGTTGCGCCGCACCGACCCCTCGGACAGTGTGGCAAGCATGTTGACGTATTCGGCGTCGTCGCGCACTTCCATGTTGCTTCGCCAACGCCGGACTAATCGCGTCCTAGCCATATCCAGGCCTCCCCAACGAGGTTTACATTTGGACGTGCTATGTCCAGACAGTACCGCAGGTACCGGATATTCACTAGACCCCTTCGAGGCACTGTGACCTGACCGGTGGTCATGAAATTTTTATGCCCCAGATCACACCCGCCCAAACGTCCGGTCGCGGCCGAACAGGCCTTTTGCCCCGGCGGTCGGGGCATGCGGCCGGGCCGCCGCACCGCCCGGTCAGGTCGGCTCACTACCCTGATGAGCATGGCTGACCAGCTCGAGATCCCCGCTGACATCAAACCCCGCGACGGCCGCTTCGGGTGTGGCCCGTCGAAGGTCCGGCCCGAACAGCTGCAGGCGCTGACCACCACCGCCGCGCCACTGTTCGGCACCTCGCACCGGCAGGCGCCGGTCAAGAATCTGGTGGGCCGGCCGATGGGCACGGCGACGCCGGTGGACGTCTCGTTGTGCGCCCAGGCGATCACGTCGACCGAGGGGTCGCTCTGCGGCTCGGGGGCGCTACCGGCGTCGGCCTTGATGACGACGGGATCGCCGACGAAGGGGTTCTTGGTGACCGCGGAGGCGAACTTGGAGCTGAACTCGCCGAAGGACAGGTGCAACGACCGCTTGTCGATCAGACCGAAGGCCGCGGCATCCCAGAACGCGGTCGCGCCGCCGTTGCCCAGGATGACCTCGTAGCCCTCGGGCAGCGAAAACAGGTCGGCGAGCCCGGACCGCAGCCGGCCCACCAGATTCTTGACCGGCGCCTGCCGGTGCGAGGTGCCGAACAGTGGCGCGGCGGTGGTGGTCAGCGCC
>NZ_LZKI01000196.1 GCF_001672755.1 Mycobacterium colombiense
TAGACATGGTGCAGCTGCAGGAGCGGGTCGCCGAACAGGTCGCCAAGTCGGCCTCACAACATCTCAGCGCGCTCAGCGCCTCGGGGGTGATGGTGCCGTCGGCGAGCATCGCCAGCTTGTGGCGCATGTTGGCCACGCGTTCGCGCAGATCCGCCGCGGAGCGCGAGATCGCCGCGGCGGGATTGTTCAGCTGGTGCGTCAGCCCGGCCGACAGCCGGCCCAGCGCCAGCAGCTTCTCGCGGTTGTCGATGATCCGGCGGGTGCGGTCGGTGCCGACGGCGATCCCGTCGAGCAGGTGCACCGCCATGGGGAACTGGTCCTTCATGAACTGCGCGAACACCGGCGCGTCCATCACGAAGAAGCGCGACGGCTTGGTCACGTGCACCGAGGCGTCGTAACTCTTCTGCTTGCCGCCGGTGAACGCCCGCCAGGCCCCGCAGTACACGCCGCGCTGCGAGGTGCGATTGGTCTCGATGTCCTGGCCGCCGGAAAGCTTGGTCATGGTCAGCTCCCCGTCGATCAGGACGTAGAAGCAGGTCGCCGGTTCGCCCTCGACGCAGATCGGACCCGGTTCGTAGTGCTGGATGTGCCCGTTGCTGCACAGCACCGCGAGCTGGTCGTCGGTGAGCGCCTCGAACAGGAAGAGGCTGCGCAGCTCGTCGGGCTCGCAGGGCATGGGCCTTGATTCGGTCGCGGTCATGATTCCGCCAGGTATCGGTGGACCAGCATGACCGCCATCGATCCTTCGCCGACGGCGGCGGCGACACGTTTGGCGGATGTGGAGCGGACGTCGCCGGTGGCGAACACCCCGGGCACGCTCGTCTCCAGGTGATGCGGCGGGCGTTCCAGCGTCCAGCCGCACACGTTGCGCAGGTCCGGGCCGGTCAGGATGAAGCCGTGGTCGTCGCGGGCCAACACCCCGTCCAGCCAGTCGGTGCGCGGCGCGGCGCCGATGAAGATGAACATCCGGCCGCACGTGACGTCCTCGGTTTCGCCGGTGCGGTTGTTGCGCAGCGTCAGCTTTTCGAGATGGCCGTCCCCCGCGACGCTCTGCACCTCGGTGCAGGTGTGCACGGTGATGTTCTCTGTCGCCTCGATCTGCTGGATCAGGTAGTAGGACATGGACGCGTCCAGCGAGGGGGCGCGCACCAGGATGTGCACCTGCTTGGCCTTGCGGGACAGAAACATTGCGGCCTGACCTGCCGAGTTGGCCCCGCCGACGACGTAGACCTCTTCGTCCGCGCACTCCGTCGCGACCGAGACCGCGGCCCCGTAGTAGACACCGCAGCCGGCCAGCTCGTTGCAGCCCTCGGCATCGAGATTCCGGTAGGCCACGCCGGTGGCCAGGATGACGGAGTGCGCGTCGATCGAGCCGCCGTCGGCGAACCGCACGGTGCGCTTGGGACCGTTGATCTCCAGCGCCGTGGCCGTGCGGGCGGTGATCAGCTCGGCGCCGAACTTTTCGGCCTGCCTGCGCGCACGCTCGGCCAGCTGCCCGCCCGACACCCCGTCGGGGAAGCCCAGATAGTTCTCGATCCGCGAACTCTGGCCCGCCTGGCCGCCCGTCGCGGTGCGCTCGATCAGCACCGTGCGCAGGCCTTCGGACGCGCCGTAAACCGCCGCGGCCAGGCCCGCGGGGCCGCCGCCGATGACGATCAGGTCGTAGAACTCCTGCGACGGATTGACGGTGAGGCCCAACTTGTCGGCCAGTTCGGCGTCGCTGGGTTCGATCAAGGGATCGCCCTTGTCGGTGATGACGACGGGCAGCCGCAGGCAGTCGGCGCCGGCCGCGTTCAGCAGCCGCTCGCCCGCGGGCTCGTCGGACATGAACCACGTGTAATAGAGGCCGTTGCGGGCCAGGAAGTCGCGCACCTGCCAGGACCGCGCCGACCAGCGGTGACCGATCACCTTGGTGTGCGGGATCGGGTGCTCGGGCGCGGCTCGCCAGGCCTCCAGCAGCCCGTCGATGACGGGGTAGAACTTCTCCTCGGGTGGGTCCCACGGCTTGAGCAGGTAGTGATCGAGGTCGACGACGTTGATCGCGTCGATGGCGGCGTGGGTGTCGGCATAGGCGGTCAGCAACACCCGCCGGGCCGCCGGATACAGGTCCATGGCCTGTTCGAGGAACTCGATGCCGCTCATCTGCGGCATCCGGTAGTCGGCGATCAGCACCGCGACGGTCTCGCCCCGCAGCTTGAGCTCCTTGAGGGTGCCCAACGCGTCGGCGCCTGACTCCGCGCGCACGATCCGGTGCTCCTCGCCGTAGTGACGGCGCAGGTCCCGGGCCACCGCGCGGGAGACCGACGGATCGTCGTCTACGGTCAGCATCACGGGCTTGCGCTGTTGCGCGCCGGGGCCGGTGGCGTCGATGGGGGCCGAGGAGCCGGAGGGGTTGGTCATCGGCGTTAAGTATGCGCTCGTCAGCGGCCATGTGGGAGGTCTGTCGGGGAGGTCACGAGGCGGGCCGCGTTCCGCCGACAGCGATTTTGGTGGAGCGGAATAACCAGGTATCGTGGAACAACGGTGCGGCATCCGCGCCGACTTTTTGTGTGCCAAGTCCCTAGGAATTTCCTGTCACCGGCTCACGTTCCAAGTCGGTGCAATGTTGCGTCGACTAGGCGCAGACGAGAACGAAACTATACGACGAGGATTTTTAACTAGTTATGGCCAAGAAGGACGGCGCCATCGAGGTGGAAGGCCGGGTGGTCGAGCCTCTGCCCAATGCGATGTTCCGCATTGAGCTGGAGAACGGTCACAAGGTGCTTGCCCACATCAGCGGCAAGATGCGGCAGCACTACATCCGCATCCTGCCCGAGGACCGGGTGGTGGTGGAGTTGTCTCCCTACGACCTGTCCCGCGGCCGCATCGTGTACCGGTACAAGTAAGCGCCTGATCTCCAGCAACTACGAACGAATACAGAACAGGATCGAACAGCCGTGAAGGTGAACCCGAGCGTCAAGCCAATCTGTGACAAGTGCAGGGTGATCCGTCGGCATGGACGGGTCATGGTGATCTGCTCCGATCCGCGTCACAAGCAGCGTCAGGGCTAGCGGCGTCGCAAGCGCTTCGGCGCCTCGCAGTACCAACACAACTGAATGCAGACCTCCCAGCACCACTGAGCGGCTGGCATCTACTTGAGATGGGCCAGCTCATCCACGCCCGGACGGAGGCCGGGCCCCGCAAGCCTTTTTGGAACCCCACCAGGGGTCGCGGGAACGGGCTGGGATCAGACCTCCGCCTAGAAAAAGAGGAACGCCACCTATGGCTCGACTAGTAGGCGTCGATCTCCCGCGTGACAAGCGGATGGAGATCGCGCTGACCTACATCTTCGGCGTCGGCCGCACCCGGTCGAACGAGATCCTGGCAGCTACCGGCATCGACCGGAACCTGCGCACCCGGGACCTGACCGATGACCAGCTGACCCACTTGCGTGACTACATCGAAGCCAACCTGAAGGTGGAGGGTGACCTGCGCCGCGAGGTTCAGGCCGACATCCGGCGCAAGATCGAGATTGGTTGCTACCAGGGCCTGCGGCACCGCCGCGGCCTGCCGGTGCGCGGCCAGCGGACCAAGACCAACGCGCGCACCCGCAAGGGCCCCAAGCGCACCATCGCCGGCAAGAAGAAGGCCAGGTAATCACCCATGCCACCAGCCAAGAAGGCAGCCTCTGCCCCCAAGAAGGGGCAGAAGACCCGTCGCCGGGAAAAGAAGAACGTCCCGCACGGTGCCGCCCACATCAAGAGCACGTTCAACAACACGATCGTGACCATCACCGACCCGCAGGGCAACGTCATCGCCTGGGCGTCGTCGGGTCACGTCGGGTTCAAGGGCTCGCGGAAGTCGACGCCGTTCGCCGCGCAGCTGGCCGCCGAGAACGCGGCCCGCAAGGCGCAGGAGCACGGCGTGAAGAAGGTCGACGTGTTCGTGAAGGGCCCGGGCTCGGGCCGGGAGACGGCGATCCGGTCGCTGCAGGCCGCCGGTCTGGAGGTCGGCGCGATCTCCGACGTCACCCCCCAGCCGCACAACGGCGTTCGCCCCCCGAAGCGACGCAGGGTCTAGGAGGAAAAGAACCCAATGGCTCGTTACACCGGACCCGTTACCCGCAAGTCGCGCCGGCTGCGCACCGACCTCGTCGGCGGCGACCAGGCGTTCGAGAAGCGCCCCTACCCGCCCGGCCAGCACGGCCGCGCGCGGATCAAGGAGAGCGAATACCTGCTGCAGCTGCAGGAGAAGCAGAAGGCCCGCTTCACCTACGGCGTGATGGAGAAGCAGTTCCGTCGCTACTACGAAGAGGCCGTGCGCCAGCCCGGTAAGACGGGTGAAGAGCTGCTGCGCATCCTGGAAAGCCGGCTGGACAACGTCGTGTACCGCGCCGGCCTGGCGCGTACCCGCCGGATGGCGCGTCAGCTGGTCAGCCACGGACACTTCAGCGTCAACGGCGTGCACGTCAACGTGCCCAGCTACCGGGTGTCGCAGTACGACATCATCGACGTGCGGGACGGCTCGCTGAACACCGTGCCGTTCCAGATCGCGCGGGAGACGGCGGGCGACCGCCCGATCCCGAGCTGGCTGCAGGTGGTGGGGGAGCGTCAGCGCATCCTCGTGCACCAGTTGCCCGAGCGGGCGCAGATCGACGTGCCGCTCGCCGAGCAGCTCATCGTCGAGTTCTACTCGAAGTAAAGACCCCCTGTGCTGAACCCGGCGCAGGTCTTGACGGCATCAAATAGCGGGTGCCGAGAAGGAGATAGAGAAACACCATGCTGATCTCTCAGCGACCCACCTTGTCGGAGGAAGTCCTCACCGACAGCCGCTCCCAGTTCGTCATCGAGCCGCTGGAGCCGGGATTCGGTTACACCCTGGGCAATTCGTTGCGCCGGACGCTGCTGTCCTCGATTCCGGGTGCGGCGGTCACCAGCATCCGCATCGACGGCGTGCTGCACGAGTTCACCACCGTGCCGGGTGTCAAGGAAGACGTCACCGCGATCATCTTGAACCTCAAGAGCCTGGTGGTGTCCTCCGAGGAGGACGAGCCGGTCACCATGTACCTGCGCAAGCAGGGCCCGGGTGAGGTCACCGCGGGGGACATCGTCCCGCCCGCCGGTGTCACCGTGCACAACCCCGACCTGCACATCGCGACGCTGAACGATAAGGGCAAGCTCGAGGTCGAGCTGGTCGTCGAGCGCGGCCGTGGCTACGTGCCTGCCGTGCAGAACCGCGCCTCCGGTGCCGAAATCGGCCGTATCCCAGTCGATTCCATCTACTCGCCGGTGCTCAAGGTCACCTACAAGGTGGACGCCACCCGTGTCGAGCAGCGCACCGACTTCGACAAGCTGATCCTGGACGTCGAGACCAAGAGCTCGATCAACCCCCGCGACGCGCTGGCGTCGGCGGGTAAGACCCTGGTCGAATTGTTCGGCCTGGCACGCGAACTCAACGTCGAGGCCGAGGGCATCGAGATCGGGCCGTCGCCGGCCGAGGCCGACCACATCGCGTCGTTCGCGCTGCCGATCGACGACCTGGATCTGACGGTGCGGTCCTACAACTGCCTCAAGCGCGAGGGTGTGCACACCGTCGGCGAGCTGGTCAGCCGCACCGAGTCCGACCTGCTCGACATCCGCAACTTCGGACAGAAGTCCATCGACGAGGTGAAGGTCAAGCTGCACCAGCTGGGTCTGTCGCTCAAGGACAGCCCGGCGAGCTTCGACCCCTCGCAGGTCGCGGGCTACGACGTCGCCACCGGCACCTGGTCCAGCGAGGCGTCCTACGACGACCAGGACTACGCGGAAACCGAACAGCTGTAAAGAATTCCGTCCCGGCCCTACCTGATACGGGGGCCGGCCCCAATTAGGAGATAGTCGCAATGCCCAAGCCCACCAAGGGACCTCGCCTCGGCGGGTCGTCTTCGCACCAGAAGGCGCTTCTCGCCAACCTGGCCACCTCGCTGTTCGAGCACGGCCGGATCAAGACGACCGAGCCCAAGGCGCGGGCGTTGCGGCCGTACGCGGAGAAGTTGATCACGCACGCGAAAAAGGGTGCGCTGCACAACCGTCGAGAGGTGCTGAAGAAGATCCGCGACAAGGATGTGGTGCACGCCCTGTTCGCGGAGATCGGTCCGTTCTACGCCGACCGCAACGGCGGCTACACCCGCATCATCAAGGTCGAGCCGCGCAAGGGCGACAACGCGCCCATGGCCGTGATCGAGCTGGTGCGGGAGAAGACGGTCACCTCCGAGGCCGATCGGGCCCGTCGGGTGAAGGCTTCCAAGAAGTCCGACGCCCCCGTCGCGGCAGCGGCGGCACCTCAGGCGGCTGTCGAGCCTGAGGAAGCCGTCGGCCCCACGGTCGGGGAGGCCACCGCCGAGGTCGAGGAGACGACGACCGGGGCCGAGCCGACCAAGGCGCAGGCCGAAGCCGAGGACAAGGCCGACAAGGCCGTGGCCGCACGGGCCGAGGCCGAAGCCGCCGAGGCGAACGACGAGGCTGACGAGAGTTAGCGAAGACGTCCGTCTGCGGCTTGATATCGCCTACGACGGAACAGGTTTCGCGGGCTGGGCCTCTCAGTCCGGCCAGCGGACCGTGGCGGGAATTCTCGACGAGGCGCTGACGACGGTCTTTCGCACGCCGGTGCGGCTGCGCGCGGCCGGACGCACCGACGCCGGAGTCCATGCCACCGCACAGGTGGCTCACGTCGACGTGCCGCTCGAGGCGCTGCCGAACGCCTACCCGCGCGCGCCGCACGTCGGTGAACCCGAGTTCCTGCCGCTGCTGCGCCGGCTGGGCCGGTTTTTGCCCACCGATGTCCGGGTCGTCGACATCAGCCGTGCCCCTGCGGGGTTCGACGCCCGGTTCTCGGCGCTGCGGCGTCACTACGTGTACCGGATCTCGACGGCGCCGTGGGGCGTGCAGCCGCTGCAGGCCCGCTACGTCACTGCCTGGCCGCGTCCGCTGGACGTCGAGGCGATGGCCGCCGCGTCGCGAGACCTCCTGGGATTGCACGACTTTGCCGCGTTCTGCCGTCACCGCGAGAACGCCACCACGATTCGCGACCTGCAGCGCCTCGAGTGGACCCGCGACGGCGACCTGATCACCGCGCAGGTCAGCGCCGACGCGTTCTGCTGGTCGATGGTGCGCTCGCTGGTCGGCGCGCTGCTGGCCGTCGGCGAGCACCGCCGCCCCGTCTCGTATTGCCGCGAATTGCTCAGCGCCACAGAACGTTCCAGCGACTTCGCCGCCGCGCCCGCCCACGGGTTGTCGCTGGTCGGCGTCGACTACCCGCCCGATGACCAGCTGGCGGCGCGCAACCTGATCACCCGGGATATCCGCTCGCGCTAGACCCTGGCCGCCACGAAATTCGCTGCCCTGTTAGTCAATCCGGGGACGTAGCTCAGGTGCGAACTCCACTGCATGCCGCTCGAGCAGATCGGGTCGCCCGGGTTGCACAGGTCGATGGTCTTGCCCAGGAAGTTCGGGGACAGGGCGCTCATCAGTTGACCCGCCCGGCCGGACGGGTTGCCGAACAGGGCGACCGCGGCGACGTGATCGGCGGCCGCGGGCGGCAACGGCTGGCGGTAACCGAGGCCGGACACCGGTGCGGCCGTGACGATGTCGACGACGGCGGCGCCCTGCGAGTATCCGCCCAGCACCAGTTTGGTGCTGGGGCAGTTGGCGGCCATCTGCTGGATATGGGTGCTGGCATCGTTGGCGCCGTTGGTCGCGGCCAGGAAGTCCTTGCTGGCCGGGTAGTTCACCCCATATGCGCCAACGCTTTTGCGGGTCTGCTCGCGCAACGAGCTGACGAACGCGCCGCCCACCTTGCCGACACCGGGCGGCTCATCGGTGCCACGGGCGAACACCACCTCAACGCCGGGGCACGACGCCGACGCACGCGGAACCAATTGGGGAGCAACCAATAACGCGCCAACCGCGCCGATTACGATGCCCAGCCCTAACGGGATAAGCCTCACACAGCGATGTTAAGGGGGCGTTGATAACCCCACGGTAACGATTTAGACGAGAGGTGCTTGCGGTGAGTCGGTAGCCGGCGTCGGCAGCGACGGCGCGGGCGCCGGAGCTGTGCCGGTGCCGTCATGGATCGAGGGGCCCGACGACCCGGGCGGGTTCTGCCCGTAGACCGGCGACTGCTGGCCGTAGCCCGGCGACTGCGGGCCGTACCCCGGCTGTTGCGGGCCGTAGCCGGGGCCCAGCGGCGGACCGAACGCGGGTGACTGCTGGCCGACACCGGCGGCCGCGAGCTTTTGCGCGACGAACGCCGCGGCCTGGGTGGTGTAGACGGGGACGTAGCCCTCGGTGTGGCCACTCCACTCGTTACCGGGACCGGCGTGGCAGATCGGGTCGTTCGGGTTGCAATAGTCGACGGCCTTGGAACCCAGCAGCTTGCTCTGGCTGGGCAGGGTGCCGCCGGCGCGGTCGGCCACGTCGCCGAACGTGGTGACCGCCACGATGTTGTTGGCGTACTGCGCGGGCAGGGTGCTGCCCCAGCTGATGCCGCCGATCGGAACGCCGGCCACGATGTCCATCACCGACGCGCCCTGCGAATAGCCGCCCAGCACGATCTTGGTGTTGGGGCACTTCTCCACGCTCTTCTTGACGCGGTCGATGGTGTCGTTGGCGCCGTCGCCGCCGTGCAGCTGCAGCTTGCTGGCGGCGTAGTTCACCCCGTAGGGCAGGATGTTCAGGCCGTTGGTCTGCTGGCGCAGCGAGTCCACCAGCGCATCGCCGACCCGGCCCAGGCCCGGCGGTTCGTTGGTGCCGCGGGCGAAGATCACCTCGACGTCCGGGCAGTCGTCGGCGGAGGCTTTGGGCGCTGCGGCGGGGGTCGCGAGCAGGCCAGCAGCGATAACCAGGGCAGAAGCACCCAGGCCGATCAAACGGCCTGCTGACCGCGCGGTGCCCGCCCGACGGGTACGTACACGGTGAGTTTGCACCGGGCAATTTTACCCAAATTGTTACGCGTCGAAACCCGGGTGACCTGTGGATAACCGCTCTGACGGCGCGAATCGGCGGCCTAACGTGGGCGTTGACGAATTCACGGGATGGGGAGATTCAGTGCCGCGTCAGGCGGCTACATGGCTGCACTTCAACGCGTATCGGTATTTGCTGCGGCGCACCGAACGTGGACTGCTCGGCGAAAAAATCCGGGCGACGGGATTTTCTTCGCACCCTCGCTCCGCACCGCTGGCGCTCGGGTGCCTCGTCACGGCTGTCCTCGTGGCGGGTTGCGCGGTTCTTGGTTTGCTGCGACCGCATGTGGCGCTGGACCGCGCGCAGATCGTGCTGAGCCGGGAATCGGGCGCCCTGTTCGTTCGAGTGGGCGACGTGTGGCATCCGGTGCTCAACCTGGCCTCCGCCCGCCTCATCGCGGCGACGGCCGGCGACCCGCAGCCGGTCACCGAATCCGACCTGGGCACCACCAAACGCGGCCCGCTGCTGGGCATTCCGGGCGCACCGCAATTTCTCGGCAGGCCGCTGTCTCCGGGGGATATGGGTTGGTCGATATGCGCTGGCACCGGCGCTAGCACCACGACGGTCATCGTCGGCCGCCGCTCCGAGGCGGCCGCGGTGCACCGCCTGGCCGCCGGGCGCGCGCTCCTGGTGGCCCCGGCTTCCGGTTCGCCGACCTACCTGCTCTACGACGGCCACCGGGCGATGGTGGACCTCGACGACGCCGCCGTGGTCCGCGCGCTGCGCATCGAGGGCCGTACGCCGCTGCTCGTGTCGCAGGCATTGCTGAATGCCGTGCCGGAAGCGGCACCGATCGCGCCGCTACGGATCCGGGGTCGGGGCGCCAGGACGCCGGCACTGCCCGGATTCGCGGTCGGCAGTGTGCTTCGCATCACACGGGCCGACGGCGACGAGTTTTACGCGGTGTTGACGGCGGGGGTGCAGCGCATCGGGCAGGTGGCCGCCGACCTGCTGCGCTTCGGCAACCCGCAGGAAACGGCCAACACCATCTCGGTCGCGCCCGACGCGATCCGGGCCGCTCCCGTCGTCGCCGAGCTGCCGGTTGCCCTCTTTCCTGACCGGGCGCCGACGGTCTCCCCGCCCCCCGGCACGTTGTGCGCCAGCTGGGAGGGGGCGGGATCCGGCGTCGCGTTCCTGGAGGAGGTCGGACTGCCCATCCCATCCGGTCGGGTGCCGGTGGCGTTGGCGCAGGCCGACGGCGACGGCCCCGCCGTGGACGCCGTATACGTGCCGTCCGGTGCAAGCGCGTATGTGCGGGCGGGTGATGAGGCCGGCACCCGCTACCTGATCGCCGACACCGGGGTTCGGTTCGCGATTCATGACGACGACGCCGCGCACGATCTCGGCCTCGGCGACGCGGGCCCGGCGCCGTGGCCGCTTCTCCGTTTGTTGCCGGCCGGGCCGGAGTTGAGCCGGCAGAACGCGTCAATCGCACGGGATGTGGTCGCGAGCTCGCCTTGAGCGACCTCTTATCGCCCCGGTCGCCACAGCGACGGTCAACGCGGCCAGGCAGATCGCGGCACCCCGGAGTGCGGTGTCGCGGGCGCGAGAATCGCGCGGCGGGATCGGCGGCGAGGCGGCGATCGGCACCGGTGCCGGTGATGGGCCGGGGCTGTCGGCGGTCTTGCCCGCGCCGGTGCTGACGGCGGCGAGCGGGTCGATGGTGCCGTTGCCGACGAGGGGATCCCATCCGGCGGGTGGATGATGCGCCGTCGTCTCGATGCGCTGCATCACCTGGCGGGCGGTCATTGCCGGGAAGCGGGCCCGGATCAGCGCGGCCAGTCCGCTGACCACCGGGGCGGCGTAGCTCGTGCCGGATACCGGTTCCGTCGCGAGCGATGACACCGCCTCGCCGGGCGCGGCGACGTCCACCCAGGGGCCGGCAAGGGTGAATGGTGATGGCGCGCCATGGGCATTCACCGAGCCGACCGTCAGGACGTAGTCGTCGTACCACGCGGGGCTGACGGCGACCGTGATGGTCTGCCAGGTCGCGTCGGCCCGCTGCGGTGGACACTGACCGGTGCCGCCGGTATTGCCGGCCGCGGCCACGATGACGGCATTTTTGACGTCGACGGCGTAGGCCAGTGCCGCACCCAGCGCGCGGTCGTCGAGCGCCGTAGCCGCCGGTGCGCACGCAACCGACGAAATGTTGATCACCGAGGCTCCCAGGTCGGCGGCCGTCCGAACGGCTTTCGCCAGGGTGTCGACGTCACCGACCCCGACGCGGGACCGGTCGCCGGCGGGGGCGAACTTGGCGCTCGACTGACGAATACTGATCAACGTGGCCTCCGGTGCGACCCCGCTGAATGTGTCGGCCTTGGAATCGGCTGTGGCCGCGATGATTCCGGCCACCAGTGTGCCGTGTGCGTCGCAATCCTGCGTGCCGTCGCCAGTGGACACGTAGTCGCCGCCGGCCACCACATCGGGCAGTCGACGGTGTCGTACGACCCCGGTGTCGATGACAGCGACCCGTTGTCCGGTGCCGCGACTGAGTTGCCAGACCGCCGACAGGTCGCCCAGACCCGTTGGCTGGTTGTGACCGGGTCCCGCATCGGCCGTCATCGGCGCGCAGATCTCACGCTGCACGGTTGGCCACGGGGCCGCCGGCAAGGCGGGGTCCGGCAACCACTTGTCGTCGACGTCAGGCGGCGAAAACGCCTGCGCCGTCGGCGTTCCCAACGACGTCGCCAGCGTCAGCGCCGAGGCCACCAACAGGCGGCCGGCGGCTGCACTCATCATGTGAGGTTCAATCCTCGGGACGCACCATAGAGTCCACATATCCAGCAGGTCAACGGAACCATTGCGGCCAGCGCCAGCCATTCCAGCAGTCCGGCGCCTCGGCGCAGGACGGGCGAGGCGGGCCGCGCGGCACCGACGAAGCCGAGATACGCCGCGACGGCGGCCGTCAGTGCCGTCAGCGTAACGACCCAGGCTCCGGACACCGTCGCGCCCGAGGCGGCGACGCCGAAGGTCGTTGCGGCAACGGCGATTCCGCCGACCGCAAACACCAGCATTCTTCTCATGTCGGTGTATCGCGAACGCAGCAGCAGGAGCGCGCCGGTGAGCGTTCCAAACGCGGTGCACGACAGGCGTGGTGCGCCGGCAACCACGGTGACGATCGCCGCCAGCGCGGCCGATACCGACAATCCGGCGAGCAGGCTGGTCAGCCACCTGTCGGCGCGGACCGCCTGGGAACGTGTTCTCGCGTAGCGCGGTTCGATCGCCGGCGCGTCGGACATCTCCAGTCGGGGCGACAGCCCGGCCAGCGCGATCGATGCGCGCGCCGCAACGGGAAGCAGACCAATGGATATCAGCGCAGCCACCGAAGCGACGACGTGCAGCGGCGCCGCGCTGACCACGCCCACCAGACCCGCCACCGCGACGACCGTGGCGCAGCCCGCCACGGCGGTCAACGTGACTACACCGCAATCCGATACGCGCATGGCGACAACGGCGGTGACGGCGGCCACCGCCGCGGCCAGCAAGACATTGGGGGCGCCCGGCGCACCGGGAACCGCCACAAACCCGGCAACCGCGGCGAACGCCGTGGCGATCAGGTTCAAAGCCAGCCCCGCGGTCGGATCTCGATAGCCGCGGTGCGCGATGGCCGCCAGCCCGAGGGCCAGGGCGCCCGCCGACACCAGCGCGGTGACCGTCGCGGCGACATCTCGGTCAGCGATGGTGCCGAACGCGTCACGCACGATCGCCAGTCCTCCGATGCCGGTAAACAGCATTGCCGCCGCCGCGCCGATGAGTCGGACCGCGTGTGCACGTGAAGCGCCACTGCCCGGCGCAGTCGCCGCGTCGAGTGTGGCCGACACGGTCTCGGCCACGTCGAAGTAGCGTGGCGCGGGCAACGGCGCGCTGCGCCGGCTCAGCACCAGGATGGCGCCATCTCCGATGTCCTGCTGCGCCAGCGTCATTGACGGATCCAGCCCGGATGCGCCGGGAATCGATAAGCGGTAACGCGCGGCCTCGCGGTCGGGGTGGTCAACCCCGAGGATATCGATGACCGACGGAAGCAGAACAGCGACAGGGATTTCCGCGGGCACGGTGATGTCGACGGCGGTGGTGCCCCAGTACACTGCGACGCGCCGCAACCCGGTATCGGATGCAGACAACAGCAACCCTTCGGTCGAATTACCGTGAAGATAGCCAGGCCTGCACGGCCCGGCATCCGGTTGTCCACAGGTGACTTGTCGCCGATCTCGGTGCTACTTAACGTCCTCGGACCGGGAGGTGAGAGATGACGCATGCTTCGGTGCCTGCGGCGCCAGGTGAGGACATCGTCGTCGACGCTCCGCCCGAGCTGCCGTCCCCGGCAGCGCCGGGCATGCTGCCACGGTTGCTCCCGATTGCGCTCTCGCTGGTGTGCACGGGCATCATGGCGGCGGTGCTCTCCGCGGGAACCGGCGTGACCCGCAACCCCGCGTTCCTGGCGCTGCCGGCGATGATGCTGGTTTCGACCGTGGTGACGGGGGTGACCGGTCGTGCTCGTCGGCGCGGCGGTGGGCTCGATGCCGACCGTGATCAATATCTCGACTATCTCGAAACCCTCAGTCAGTCCGTGTCCGAAATTGCTGTGGCACAACGTCGGGCATCGATCAGCCGGGACCCCGATCCCGACACGCTGTGGACCCTGATCGGCGGCACACGAATGTGGGAGCGGCACCCAACCGACGGCGACTTCGGCCTCGTCCGCGTCGGCATGGGAAGCCAGCCGCTCGCCCGCCGCCTGGTAGCCCCGCAGCTTGCGCCGGAGGAGCTGCGCGATCCGGTCACCGCCATGGCACTTCGGCGCTTCCTGCACGCGCATTCGACGATTCACGCCCCGGTCACGATCGGCCTGCGTGCGGGGACGCGGGTGACGATCGACGGCGATCCGGGCGAGGTACGCGGGTTACTGCGCGCGATCCTCTGCCAACTCGCCGTGCTGCATGCGCCAGACCGAATGCTGATCGCGGCCGCCGTCGACGACGACAATCAAGGGCACTGGGATTGGCTCAAATGGCTTCCGCACAACCAACATCCGATAGATAACGACGAGGTGGGTCCGGCGCGGATGATCTACTCGAGTGCGGCGCGGGCGCGGGGGGCACTCGCCGCGGTGCACGGTCCCGAACTCGTCGTGGTCACCGATCTCTCCGAGGGCGTCGATCCGATCGTCGGCACATCCATCATCGGCGTCGGCACCGGCGGCGCATCGCTGAAACTTCGAACGCCCGCCCTGACGGCACCGGATTGGTGTCCCGATCAGATGAGCGCCGTCGACGCGCTGATATGCGCACGCCGGCTGGCCGGACACCAGGCGCGCACGGGCGGCGCTGATCCCAATTGGCCGGAGCTGAGCGGGCTTTCCGCTCTGGACCGCTTCGACCCGGCCGCGGTGTGGCGTCGCCAACGACCCCGCGACCGGCTTCGGGTGTCGATCGGAACCACCGTAGAGGGTGTTCCACTCGAGCTGGACATCAAAGAGCCGGCCGAGGGCGGGATGGGCCCACATGGGCTGTGCATCGGCGCCACCGGGTCGGGCAAGTCGGAGCTGCTGCGCACCATCGCACTGGGCATGATGGCGCACAACTCGCCGGAAACACTCAACCTGCTGCTCGTCGACTTCAAAGGCGGCGCGACATTTCTCGACTATGCCCCGGCTCCACATGTGGCCGCGGTGATCACCAACCTGGCCGACGACGCGCCGCTGGTGGCCCGGATGCGCGACGCCCTGGCCGGCGAGATGAACCGTCGCCAGCAGCTGCTGCGCACGGCGGGCTGCGTCAGCGTCGCGGCTTACGAGCGGGCGCGCGAGGGTAGGGCGTCGCCCCCGCTGCCCACGCTGTTCATCATCGTCGACGAGTTCTCCGAGCTGCTCAGCCAGCATCCGGATTTCGCCGACATGTTCGTCGCGATCGGCCGCCTCGGCCGGTCGCTGGGCATGCACCTGCTGTTGGCCAGTCAGCGTCTCGACGAGGGACGGCTACGCGGACTGGAAGCCCACCTGTCGTACCGAATGTGCCTGAAGACACTGTCCGCCAACGAATCCCAAACCGTGCTGGGTAACCTCGACGCATATCGACTGCCGAGCACCCCCGGCGCGGGCTTCTTGCGCATCGGCGGCGGCGCACCGATTCGCTTCCAGGCGGCGCTGGTGTCGGCGCCGCCGCCGACGAATGCGCCGGTCCGCGCGGCCGGTGTGGGGGCGGGTTCGGTCCGGGTGTTCGGCACCCGCATCGTGGGGGCGGTCAGCCGCGCCACCGAGGAGAGGGTGACCCCCGAACGGACCATCTCGGGCGCTGTCCTGGACCGGCTGTCCGGCCAGGGGCCATCCGCGCATCGGGTATGGCTGCCCCCGCTCGGGCCGGCGCCGGCGCTGTGCACCGTGCTGGCCGACGTCGCGTGCACGCCGGGGGGCCTGGCGGTCCCGATCGGCACCGTCGACCGGCCCCTCGATCAGTGCCGGGCGCCGCTGATGGTCGACATGTCCGGGGCCGCAGGAAATCTCGCGGTCATAGGCGCACCCCAATCGGGCAAGTCGACGGCGTTGCGCACGCTCATCACCGCCCTGGCCGCCACGCATGATCCCGGCCAGGTGCAGTTCTACTGCCTGGATTTCGGTGGTGGGGCGCTCTCGGCGTTGCGCACGCTGCCGCATGTGGGTGCCGTCGCCGGCCGAGCGGAGCCGCGTCTCGTCGGCCGGCTGGTCGCCGAATGCGAGTCGGTCGTTCGTCGCCGTGCAGCCCTGTTCCGAGAGCATGGCATCGCGTCGATCGTCGAATACCGTCAGCGGCGCAGGGACCTCGACGCAGCCGGTGATCCCTTCGGTGATGTGTTCCTCGTCATCGACGGCTGGGCAAGCATGCGCCAAGAATTCGGCACGCTGGACGAGTCGATAAGCATGCTTGCGGCTCAGGGTCTTTCGTACGGCGTGCATGTTGCGCTGTCGGCATCGCGGTGGGCCGAGGTGCGGCCCTCGCTGCGGGACCAGATCGGCACCCGCATCGAGTTGCGGCTGGGCGATCCCGCGGACTCCGAAATCGACCGTAGGGCCGCGCGGCATGTGCCTCGTGACAGTCCGGGCCGTGGTCTTTCCCACGAGGGCCTGCACATGGTGATCGCCTTGCCCGTCGCCGAGGTGCCCGCCGGTGCGTCGGCCGCTCCGCCGATACCGTTGCTGCCCATGCACGTCGACCGCGAGGCCGTGGTACGCCGGTGGTCGGTCGGCGAGTTGGCCGGGCGGATACTGCTCGGCTTGGGGGAGCGCGAACTGCAGCCAATCTCAATCGATTTCGAGCGTGATTCGCATCTTCTCGTCCTCGGTGACAACGAGTGCGGGAAAACCGCGACGCTGCGGACCTTGTGCCGGGAGATCGTCCGAACGAAGACACCCGCGCAAGCCCGGCTGTCGATCGTCGACTTCCGGCGCGCGCTGCTCGGTGTCGTCGAGTCGGAACATCTCGGCGGTTACGCGATGTCGCCCGCCGCCCTGTCCGTGTTGCTGCCCGACCTGATCGAGACTCTGCGGGCGCGGATGCCGCCGCCCGATGCGAGCCAGGCCCAGTTGCGCAGTGGCTCCTGGTGGTCCGGACCGGACCTCTACGTCGTCGTCGATGACTACGACCTTGTCGCCGGCCCGGCGGCCAATGCGCTGGCGCCGATCGTCGAATTCGTGCCGTACGCCCCGGATCTGGGATTGCATCTGGTCATCGCGCGCCGCAGCGGTGGGCTCGAGCGGGCGATGTTCGAGCCGCTGTTGGCGAGTCTGCGCGACCTCGGTTCCGCGTCACTGATGATGAGCGGATGCCCAACTGAGCACGCACCGTTCGGTTCCGCTGCGCCGCCGCGCTTGCCGCCGGGCCGCGGCATCCTGACCACTCGGACCGGTGACGACGAACTCGTCCAGGTTGCCTGGAGCCCGCCGTGAGTGACCATCCCGCAATCGTCGAAGCCGGGCCCAGCACGATCCGGCGGTTGTGTTGCGCCACAAACGCGGTCGCGGACGACGAGACGGCCGACATCGTTCGGGCGGCGCTGGATGCGGTTGACGACCGGGTGGCGCTGGTAGGGGAGCGGCCGGTGGCCGTCGATGTCCTGTGGGAGGCCGCGTTGCGTTCGGCAATCCGCGGCCACCGCGACGGAGCGATCGTCGTGCACCCGTCGTGGTGGTCGGCGGCGCGCGTGGGCGTGGTGAGCACGGCCGCCGCGGCCGTGGCCGGTCACACGCACGCGCGGTCGTCGCTGCTGATGCGGGCGTCCCGTGCCGCACCGGACGCGACGGCAGTGGTCGAAATCGCCGAGCGACTGGTGGCGGTCACCGCGGGCGAGGTCACGGCGATACCGCGCACGGCGGAGCCGCATTGCGTCGCCCGTGACGTTGCGGACGTCATTGCGGCGGCCGCGCCCGAAGCCGTGCTGATCGATACGCCGAGCGGTGGTGCGTCGGCGCTGGCGGCGCTGATTGCCGAAGCGGTGCGCGGAGCAGGTTGCGGCACCCCAGAAGTCCTTGAAATAACCGATATTCGGCTGACGCGCGTCGCGCGGTCGGCCTACCCGGCAACCACCCGGCGGCCGGGAACGGCCACCGCCGCGCCTGCCCGTGCCGGTCGAACGCGCGGCCGGATGCTCAGCGGGGTTGGGGCGGCCGCCATCGTGGTCGCCGCCGCGGCGCCGACCGCGGTGACGATGGGCCGACCCGGTGAGGCGGTGCGCAAGCCGGTGGAAACCGCGCCGACAACGTTTCTGGTGGAAGGCCGGGTGGCGCTGTCGGTGCCGGCGACGTGGTCGTCGCAGCGGGTGGTCGGCGGACCGGGCTCGGCCCGGTTGCAGGTCACCTCGCCGACGGATCCCGACCTGGCCCTGCACATCACCCAATCGCCGGTCGCCGGCGAGACACTGAGCGGCACCGCCGAGCGATTGAAGCGCGCGATCGATGTCGAGGTTCCCGGGGTGTTCGTCGATTTCAACCCGTCCGCAACCAGCGCCGGCCGACCGGCGGTGACTTATCGCGAAGTGCGCCCGGGACATCAGGTGCGCTGGACGGTGCTGCTGGACGGTCCGGTTCGGATCAGCATCGGCTGCCAGAGCCGGGCCGGCGACGAAAGCGCCGTCCGCACCGCCTGCGAGCAGGCGGTGCGGACCGCCCACGCGATCGGATGAAATTCGGTGGAACCGAAGGACCCGCCCCGGGGTCGTAGTTGTTATGGCCGCTTCGAACACACTGAGCACCGACCTCGACCTGATGCGGTCGGTGGCGGGTACCACCGACGCCCGCAACGAGGAAATCAGGGCGATGCTGCAGGCATTCGTCGGCCGCATGAGCGGCGTGCCGGCCTCGGCGTGGGGCGGGCTCGCGGCGGCGCGCTTCAAGGACGTGATGGACCGCTGGAACGCCGAGTCGCTGCGGCTCTATCACGCCCTCAACACCATCGCCGAGACCATTCGGCACAACGCGGTCACCCTGCAGGAGGCCGGCCAGAACCACGCACACCACATCGCCGCCGCCGGCGGAAACCTGTGACGAGAGAGGATCCCCGTGGACCCGGTGCTTTCCTATAACTTCGGCGAAATCGAACATTCGGTGCGCCAGGAGATCCACTCCACGTCGGCCCGCTTCAACGCCGCGCTCGACGAGCTGAGCTCGCAAATCGCGCCGCTGCGGCAGCTATGGACCAGTGAGGCGGCCGCCGCCTACCAGGCTGAGCAGCTGAAATGGCACCAGTCGGCGACCGCGCTCAACGAGATACTGGCCGAGCTGGGAAACGCCGTGCGCGACGGTGCCGACGAGGTGGCCAACGCCGACCGCCGGGCTGCCGGCGTCTGGGCGCGGTAGCGGCCATAGACCACCGCGCGGTCCTGGCCGCGCCGTGAGACTGTGTGGTCCTGGCGGAGGAGAGCCGTCGGGACCACACAGTCATTTTGACCTGCGGGGATGGCGGTCGGTAAGCTGCTCCGTTGGCGTGCGGTACGCCGGGGCCTCGGGTCAATGTCGGTCGCCGAGACCAAGCCCTCACCGCGAACGCCTGACCGGCCCCCGGGTCACACCGGGATCCACCCTCGAGAAGAAGAAGGTAAGCGCTGTGCCTACGTACACGCCAAAGGCGGGTGACACCACGAGGTCGTGGCACGTCATCGACGCCACGGACGTGGTGCTTGGCCGCCTTGCCGTCGCGGCAGCCACCCTGCTGCGCGGCAAGCACAAGCCGACGTTCACCCCCAATGTCGACGGCGGCGACTTCGTCATCGTCATCAACGCCGACAAGGTCGCCTTCAGCGGCCAGAAGCTGGACAAGAAGCTGGCTTACCGCCACTCGGGGTATCCCGGCGGTCTGAGCAGCCGAACCATCCGCGAGCTGATGGACAAGCACCCCGACCGCGTCGTGGAGGACGCGATCATCGGCATGCTGCCCAAGAACAAGCTGGCCCGGCAGATCGCGCGCAAGCTGCACGTCTACGCCGGCCCGACGCACCCGCACGCCGCACAACAGCCCGTTCCGTACGAGATCAAGCAGGTGGCCCAGTGACCGAAACGACCGAGGCCGTGGAAAACCCCGAAAACCCGGAGAACCCGGACACCCCAGAAGTCGCAGAGACCGTCGAGGTCGTCGCCGAGGTGACCGAAGCCCCGGTCGAGGCCGCGGAAGCCCCCGCGCCCGCCGAGTCCTTCGTGTTCGACCGGCCCATCCAGACCGTCGGCCGCCGCAAGGAGGCCGTGGTGCGGGTGCGCCTGGTGCCCGGCACCGGCAAGTTCAACCTGAACGGCCGCACCCTGGAGGGCTACTTCCCGAACAAGGTGCACCAGCAGCTCATCAAGGCGCCGCTGGTCACCGTCGACCGGGTGGACGCCTTCGACATCTACGCGCTGCTGCACGGCGGCGGCCCCTCGGGGCAGGCCGGCGCGCTGCGTCTGGGCATCGCCCGGGCGCTGATCCTGGCCCAGCCCGAGGACCGGCCCCCGCTGAAGAAGGCCGGCTTCCTCACCCGTGACCCGCGTGCCACCGAGCGCAAGAAGTACGGCCTGAAGAAGGCCCGTAAGGCGCCTCAGTACAGCAAGCGCTGATCAGCCGTCGCTAACCGGCCACAACTTGGCATCGTCATGCACAAGTTGTGGCCGGTTGCGGCGTGTCTGCGCCCAGACGTGGCCCGTTTCGTCCACAAAGGAACGGGCACGTTAGGTGCAAGCCCGACAACTGTGAGAGGTTTGGTCGCATGGGTCGACTATTCGGCACCGACGGTGTCCGTGGGGTCGCCAATCGCGAGCTGACCGCCGAGCTGGCACTGGCGCTGGGCTCGGCGGCGGCGCGGCATCTGGCGAGCGCTACCGGACCGGGCCGGCGGGTAGCCGTGATCGGTCGCGATCCGCGGGCCAGCGGCGAAATGCTGGAGGCCGCGGTGATCGCCGGGCTGACCAGTCAGGGCGTCGACGCGCTGCGCGTCGGGGTGCTGCCTACCCCCGCGGTGGCCTACCTGACCGGTGCCTACGACGCCGACTTCGGCGTGATGATCTCGGCATCGCACAACCCGATGCCCGACAACGGCATCAAGATCTTCGGCCCCGGCGGCCGCAAGCTTGACGACGGCACCGAGGAGCAGATCGAGGCATTGCTCGAGGTCGAACCTGCGCTGCGTCCGGTCGGCGCCGGGATCGGCCGGGTCATCGACGCCGAAGACGCGGCCGACCGCTACCTGCGCCACCTGAGCAAGGCCAGCACGCTGCGCCTCGACGGGCTGACCGTGGTGGTGGACTGCGCCCACGGCGCGGCCTCCGCGGTGGCCCCGCGCGCCTACCGCGCCGCCGGTGCCCGGGTGATCGCGATCAACGCCGACCCCAATGGGCTCAACATCAACGACAACTGCGGGTCCACCCACCTGGATGCGCTGCGCGCGGCAGTCGTCGCGCACCGCGCCGACCTGGGCCTGGCCCACGACGGCGATGCCGACCGCTGCCTGGCCATCGACGCGGACGGCAACCTGGTCGACGGCGACCACATCATGGTGGTGCTCGCCCTGGCGATGCACGAGGCCGACGAGCTGGCGTCCAAGACGCTGGTCACCACCGTGATGAGCAACCTGGGGCTACATCTGGCCATGCGCTCGGCCGGAATCACGGTGCGCACCACCGGTGTTGGTGACCGCTACGTGGTGGAGGAGCTGCGGGCCGGCGACTACAGCCTGGGCGGCGAGCAGTCCGGCCATATCGTGATGCCCGCGCTGGGCTCCACCGGCGACGGCATCGTCACCGGCCTGCGGCTGATGACCCGGATGGTGCAGACCGGCTCGTCGCTGGCCGCGCTGGCCTCGGCGATGCAGACGCTGCCGCAGGTGCTGATCAACGTCACCGTCGCCGACAAGGACATCGCCGCCGCCGCGCCCGCGGTGCAGACCGCGCTCGGTCAGGCCGAGGCGGAACTGGGCGATACGGGCCGAATCCTGTTGCGCCCCTCGGGAACCGAGCCGATGATCCGCGTCATGGTGGAAGCACCCGAAAAAGAGATCGCTCAGCGGGTCGCCACCCGCGTCGCCGAAGCGGTCAGCGACGCCCTGTAGATCTCCCCGGAACCCCGCCGCCCCCGCGGACGTCGGATAAGGCATGAAATCCGTTGGGGGAACACGCCCGGTAGCCATCGCCCGCACGCAGATCGACGTGCCGGCGGCGCAGCGGGTCGCTAACCAATTCGCCATGGCGGCCGAATTCATCGACCGCGCGGTCAGCGACCATCTGTCCAGGCTGGCTTTCGGCGGGGTCTGCGCCGGGCGGGAGCACGCCGCGCGCGGCGACGCGCTGCGCGTCGAGTTGGAGCGGCTGGTGGCGCAGGTGTCGCAGTGGTCGCGCGCGTCCGCCGAGATCGCCGCGGCGCTGCGGTCCAGCGCCGAGCGCTACGCCGACGCCGAACTGTATGCCGCGGCGCGGATCGCCTAGCTCATGGCCGACCGATTGGATGTGGCCGGGCGCCTCGCCGAGGGCCGGGCGGCCGTCGAGCACACCCAGGCCTACGTGCAGGCCTGTCATGCGCTGGGCTATCAAAACCCCGACCTGACAACGCATCCCGTACAAGTTCGCGAATGGTATGCGAAGGAGGACGGCATGGATCTGCGCGCGCTGGACCGCGACTGTGCCGAGCTGCGGGCGGCGGGCGTAATGACCGCCGAGGCGCTGCGAATGCAGCGCGCCCAGGTGGCCGAGCTGGCCGCGGCGTGGACGGGTCCGGGCGGGGACACCGCGGTACAGCTCTTGCAACGGCACTGCGACACCGCCGATGCCGTCGCCACCGAACTGCGCGCGGCGGCCCAACGATGCGAGTCGCTGCGCGACAACCTGTGGTATCTGGTCGATTCGAAGGTGGCGACCGCCATCGCCGTCGACGACCGGGTGCGCGCTGAGCGGCCGGCATGGCTGGCCGCCGCCGGCGCGGTCACGGCGGGGGACCGGGACGGCGCGGCCGACATCGTGCGCGAGCAGGTAATGCCTCACGTGGACAACGACATTCGCAACGACTGGTTGACGGCGATGCGGTCTGCGTCGGACGGGGTCGAGACGTCCTACGCCATGGTGATCGACAAGATGACCGCCGTCCCGACGGCGCGCTTCGAGTTTCCCGGCGATCTCGGGACCGGTGTGGTGCCGGTGCAGCTCGCCCCGCCGGTGGCCGCCGCGCCCGTCGCGGCGGCGGATCCCGCGCCGACGTTGACGGCGGCCGCGCCCGGTCAGGTTGGCGTAGCGCCGGATTCGGTTGCTCCGGCGCCGCCGGCGGTCAATGTCGCGCCTCCCGCGGACTGGGGAGCCGCGCTCGGCGATGCGCTGGGCATGCCCGCGGGCGATTTGGGTGGCGGGCTCGGCGGTCTCGGCGGTGGCGACCTTGGTGGACTCGGTGGCAGTGGGTTGGGCGGCGGCGGTGGGCTTCTCGGGCTGGCCGGCCGGATCATCGATGCGGTGGGCGGCCTGATCGGATCGGCGGGTGACGGGCTCGACGGCACGGACGCCTTGAACGGCGGCGACCCGGACAACTCCGACGAGAAGCCTTTCCACGCAGACGATCCCGAGGGCACCGTGGCCGACGAGGGCGCCGATGATCCCGACGATCCCGCCGAAGCCGACCAGGCCCAACCCGCGGACGAACCTCAGCCCGACGACGTGATCCAACCGGTCGGGACGCCACC
>NZ_LZKI01000197.1 GCF_001672755.1 Mycobacterium colombiense
GCCGGCCGGCATCGCCGGCATGTTGACCTGTGCCTGCGGAAGCTGCGGAGCCGGCGGAGTGGCCGGTGCCGCCGGAGAAGACAGCCCCGGGATCGCGGGCAGGCCCGGGATCGACGGAGCGGACGGAGCGGCGGGACCCGCAGCCGCCGGCTGCGCACCCGTCAGGCCCTGGATCATCCCCGGAATACCGCCGGTCGCCGTCGACGGCGCGGCCGGGGTCGCCGACTGCGCCAGCCCCGGAAGGAAGGGGTTGGCCGCCGGAGAAGGCACCTGGGCGGCGGGGCTTGTCGGCGCGGTCAGTCCGGGGATAGACGGAAGACCCGCCGCCGGAGCCGCCGCGGTCGCCGGAGCGGTGGCCGCCGGAACACCCGGGAAGCTGATGCCCGGAGTGGCCGGAGCCGCCGGCGGCGTGGCGCCGAGTGCGGTCGCGAGGTTCTGCAGGATTTGCGGTGCGTTGGCCGCCGAACTGATCAGCTGCTGCGGAATGTTCGGCACGGCCGGGGCCGGCACGGGGTCGGCGTGGGCGATACCGCCCGTCAGTAGCGCTGCGGACGAACCGACCACGACGGCGGCTGCACGCATGTAAGTCCAGATGGTTGGCATGACTCTCCCTGATTGATCGATTACAGGTCCGGCGCTGAAGTTACTTTGATGCAGATGGGACTCAAGTGACACGTGTGGCATTTATGAACTCGTTACTGATACGAGTGAGAAGGGTGACCGAACGGGCGAAAAAGGCCCTGCACGAAGCTGAGTGGGGACCGACGGCGCCGCGGCGCGTGCCCCGCTCGCTAAAGTCGGGCGGATAGACACCACCTCGGCCGCTCCGGCGGCGCCCAAGCCCCAGCGGTTGGCGACTCTCCTTCAGGCGGCCGCGCCGATGCTGCTCATCGCGAGCATCGCCGCGCGGCTGGCGTGGACGTATCTGGCTCCCAACGGCGCGAACTTCGTCGACCTGCACGTGTACCTCGGCGGGTCGGCCGCGATCGACCACCCCGGCACCTTGTACAGCTACGTCTATGCCGACCAGACGCCGGACTTCCCGCTGCCGTTCACCTACCCGCCGTTCGCGGCGGTCGTGTTCTACCCCCTGCACCTGTTGCCGTTCGGCCTCGTCGCCTTCCTCTGGCAGATCGCCACCATGGCCGCGCTGTACGGCGCGGTCCGGCTCAGCCAGCACCTGATGGGCGTGGCGGCCGGCGCCGCCGGCCGGCGTGTCGCGATGTTGTGGACGGCGGTCGCCATCTGGATCGAGCCGCTGCGCAGCACATTCGACTACGGACAGGTCAACGTGTTGCTGATGACCGCGGTGCTGTGGGCGGTTTACACCACCCGGTGGTGGCTGTCGGGGCTACTGGTGGGCGCGGCGGCCGGGATCAAGTTGACCCCCGCGGTCTCCGGTGTCTACCTGGTCGGCGCCCGCCGCTGGGGCGCCGCGGTGTTCTCGGCGGTCGTTTTCGTTGCCACCATTGGGATTTCGGTCTTGGTTGTCGGTGATCAGACCCGCTACTACTTCACCGACCTGCTTGGCGATGCGCATCGGGTGGGCCCCATCGCCACCTCGTTCAATCAGTCCTGGCGCGGCGGCATTTCGCGGATCCTGGGCCACGACGTGGGATTCGGCCCGCTGCTGGTGGCCGCCGTCGCCGTCACCGCGGTGCTGGCCGTGCTGGCCTGGCGCGCCCTGGACTCCGCCGATCGGCTGGGCAGGCTCCTGGTGGTGGAGCTGTTCGGGCTGCTGCTCTCACCGATTTCGTGGACCCACCACTGGGTATGGCTGGTGCCGCTGATGATCTGGGCGATCCACGGCCCGGTGCGCGCGCTGCGCGGAGCGCGCGCGGTGGGGTGGGGTTGGCTGGCACTCACCGTGATCGGCGTGCCGTGGTTGCTGAGCTTCGCCCAACCGACCATCTGGCAGATAAGCCGGCCCTGGTACCTGGCGTGGGCCGGGCTGATCTACATCGTGGCGGCGGTGGCGACGTTGATCTGGATCGCCGCGAGCGGCAGCCGGGAGACCCGGGAGAAGGGTCCGGTCGTCTAGTTATCGACGATGCCGTCGATATCGCGGGCCATGTCGATGTCGTTTTTGGTGATGCCGCCCTCGGAGTGCGTGACGAGGGCGAAAGTCACTGTCCGCCAACGAATATCGATGTCCGGGTGGTGGTCCTTGCTCTCCGCGTGCTCGCCCACCCGGCGTACGGCATCGATGCCCGCGAGAAAACTCGGAAATTTGATCGAGCGGCGCAGGGCGCCGTCGGCGCGCTCCCATCCGTTGAGGTCGGGCAGTGCGGCGTCTACTTGTTCATCCGTTAACACAGCCATACCGCAACTTTACTCCTGTTGCTGAAACCGGCTCTGCCTGCGATAACTTAAAGGATTGTCGCGCAAGGCAATTGGACGGTTGGCCGGCCAGAAAGACAGGGCCGATAGTCGGCGAGAGGTTGCCCCAGGCCGGGGCCGCGACCGGGAAAGGTGTCAGCTGCGGATCTTGTCCGGCCGGCCGGTAAACCAGCGCGCGCCGGTCGCGACCAGGAGATTGCGCCAGGGAGTGAGCTTGCGCTGCCAGGAGCGGGACGAGGAGATCGAGAACACCACCGTGCAGATGCACGTTGCCAGCAGTCCCCCGTCGTACCACGGGGCGTGACCGGAGATGAGTATGCCGAGGCCGACGATGCTCAGGGCACCGATCGCAAGGCCGACTAGCCACGCGATAGCCACCGGCTTTGCGCGTGGGTCGTCGCGCAGATGACTCACGGCAACCCATGCGTTGAGTGTGCCGAAGTAGAGCAAGGCCGTGACGTGGACCGCGAAGCAGGCGATGATCCAGGGGTAGTGCGAGATGTGGGGGAGGAGCTTCTCGGGCGTGTTGGAGCCTTTGCTGTGGCAGAAGAGGGCGACGATCAGCGCCACGCTGATCGCGAAAGGCCAGTGCAACATCGGAGCGATACGGTTGCGCATCGACGGCATCCGCAGCATCCCGGCGAGCGTGCTTGACGCCAGCGCAGCCTGCAGGCAGAAGAAGCCGATCATGTTGTTGACGTGCCACAGGCCAGTGATCTCGTAAAGCATTTTGCCGATGTTGGATTCGGCCTGCGGCGCGATGAGCGCCACGCCGACGCCAAGTAGCAGGATTGCGCCCGTCGTGGGCGATTCCCACGGGATGCGCCAGGTACCCCGGCGTACCCAGAGTGCCCAGGCCACGATCGCCAGCGTGATGTTGCAGGCGACCGTAACGGGGACCCCGATGTCCAAGATGCCCACTACAGTGGGGGTCCGTTCACGTCGACGCGTGGCGTGATGAGCTTGCCCCGGGCCTTGGCTTTAGCCGTCGTTGCAGGGCTGTCACCGCCACTACCCCACGCGGCGTCGTCGGTGCTGACCAGTCCAAAGCGAACCATGAGGTCGACGGGGTTGAGGTCGAAGTGCTCGGCGATGATCCGTAGCTCCTCGGCGTCGGGATAACTGTCCTCGCGCTTGCGGCGGTAGTAGGTGGCGTGGGAAACGCCAAGGGCCGCGCTGATGTCGGAGGCGCTGACTCCGTCGAGCAGATAGGTCAGGAGGCTTTCGAGGCTCTTGCCGTTGTCATCTGTGCGTGGCATGCGCCACACGATATATCAGTATCACTGGTGATACAACGTAAGACTCAATGGGGCAAGCCAATCAATAGCTATATGAACCTCTCAAAATCGAGAATAGTGTTGCAGTGCTGATACGGTTTGATCTACATTGTCGAAGCATGTACCGCCAGCCCACGACCAAGCGTCGGGTCGGCCATACCCTCCATTCAGAGGCCGCTCACCCCGAGCCTGAACGGTCGCTTGGCGTCGCGCCGGAGCGCCGGCAGCAGCCCGCCCTCACGCCCCCGGGTCAACCCACCGCTGACCCCGACACGCGGCGGCTCCGCGACTCGGTGCCCGCAGACCTGACGCAGCAGGTCCGGCCACCAGTGCACATGGAAAGCGGATCGAAGTGGCCGATGGTGGGCCGAGACGATGAGTTCCGCCGAGCCTTGGCGACGTTGAACGACGCCGCGGAGTTCCAAGGCGTCGTCTTGGTGGGCGATAGCGGTATCGGCAAATCGATGTTGGCTCGTGCCCTCGCCTCGGTCGCCGAGTCGCGCGGGGCGACGGTGCGGTACGTGCTGGCGTCTCAAACTTGTTCGTTAGTGCCGCTGGGCGCGTTTTGTCGGTCCCTGACTATCGATGCACCACTGCAACCGGTCACCATGCTCGCCGCGGCGCAAGCGACGCTGGAGCGGCAAGAGAACCTGGTCGTCGTCGTCGATGACGCCCATTTGCTCGATCCGTTGTCGGCCATCTTGGTACAGCAGCTTGCGGCCAGCGGCAGTGCGCGACTGATCATGACCATCAGATCGGGCAGCAACGCACCCGACGCGGTGACTGCGTTGTGGAAAGAGCAGCTATTGCTCAGGCTGCGTATCGAAGCTTTCACCCGGGAGCAGACCGGGGTGCTCGCGTCCGCGGTGCTCGGCGGGATCGTCGACGCCGAGCTGATCAACGAGTTACACGACCGAGCCGTGGGCAACCCGCTGCTGCTGCGCGGCCTGTTGTGCGCAGGTCAGGAAAGTGGAGTTCTCGTCCACACCGAAGGTGGATGGCAACTTCGCGGTGCGTTGCGTGCGGGCCGCGAACTGCACGATGTGCTCGAGTTTCACCTGGAGTCCTTGGCGCCGGAGGAATTAGAGGCGGTCGAGATCCTGGCGGCCGCGGAGGTCCTCGACTTGGAGACTCTGCGTAGGCTTTGCGATCCCGAAGTGGTGAGACGCCTTGAGCGCTCAGGCGTAATCGAATTTGTTGCCGACGAGTTGAACACGGTGGCACGGTTGTTTCACCCCATCTTGGGTGAAACGGCAATGCAACGAGCCGGGTTGGTGCGCTGGCGTCATCTCAATAGTGTTCTAGCGCAACATCTTTGGAAGCAATTACGAAGAGCTGGGCTGTCGAGGGTGCCGGATGTGCGCACCCGCATACAGCTGGCCCAGTTCATGATGCGAAGCGAGCTGGTGCCAGATCTGGACGTGATCATCGATGCAGCGGCGAGCGCGGTGACGATGTCCAACATAGCTTGCGGAGAGGAGCTGGCCCGCTTCGCGCTCGACAATGGCGCTGGGGTGACGGCGGCGATCGTGCTTGCACAGGCGATGGGCTGGCAGGGTCGAGGCAACGAGGTCGAGGCAGTCCTCAATGACGTCGACCCCGATGGTGCCGATGAGTGGCTGGCCGCGCAGTGGGGCTGTCTGCGTGCCGCGAATCTCTTCTTCAGCTGCGGGCAAGTTCAGCCGGCACGACTGGCACTTGCAGAAGTGAGGGAGCACATCGATTCTGATGAGCCGCTCCGCCTCATCACTGCCGTGGAAGGGGCCTTTGCGTGCTTTTCCGGCGACGTCCGGACGGCACTCGACCTTGGGTTGACCGTGTGTGAATCCGATGCGCAACCGGTGGTGACGATGTGGGCAGCCATCTCGACGTGTTGGGCGTTGGCCCTCACCGGGCGGTTCGGCGAAGTCCAGCGCGTAGCGGATTCGGGCCGGGCAGCCGTGTTCGATCAGCCGGGACCGCAGCAATTCGTCGTGGGGTTGGCTGAGGTGGCGGCATTGACGGGCGCCGGTGATCATGTGGCGGCCGAAAGGGTTTGGGAACGCAACGCTCGGACGACCAGAGTATGGCCCGGTGCCGACGCCTTCGTGCACGCCATGATCGGACTGCTCCAGCTTGCCCGCGGTGCGCTGGCATCGGCCTGTGCTGCCTTTCAGGACTCGATATCGGCAACATCGCATGGTTTTCCGTCGGGCTGGTTGATGTTGGTGGCGGCATGGACCGCGCAGGCCCAAGGCGCGCGGGGAGACGGTGAGGCTGCCGCTACCGCTCTGCGGACTTCGGAAGAAGCCTATGGGCCGCAAGTCGCGATGTTCTTGCCGGAACTTGAGCTGGGCCGGGCCTGGGAACGGGCGGCTGCCGGCGAGACGACGACCGCCCGGATGCACGCGATGCATGCCGCGCAGATCGCGCGTCAGTCGGGGATGTGCGCCATCGAGATGCGCGCGGTGCACACCGCTGTCCGCTTCGGCGACCGATCGTGCGCCGAACGGCTGGAGGAACTCGCCGGGGTGCTGAGCACTCCGTTGGCGGGGGCGATCGCCGTCCATGCTCGCGGCCTCGCCGACCACGACGGCGACTTACTCGACGTTGCGGCCAGCCAATTCGCCGATCTGGGCGCAGTGGCACTTGCCGCCGACGCAGGGGCTCAGGCCGCAGGCGAACACGCGCGTAATGGCCAGCGGGGCAAGGAAATAATGTCGTCCACGCGTGCACATTTGCTGGCCGTGCGGAGTGGAGCGAGAACACCCGCGGTTGACGCCGCGGCCAGGCCATTGCCCCTCACAAAGCGCGAACGCGCGATCGTGATGCTGGTCGCGGAAGGCTTGTCCAACCGTCAGATCGCCGATCGGCTTTGGATATCGGTACGAACGGTGGAAGGACACCTCTACCGCGTATTCCCCAAGCTGGGCGTCAAAAACCGCGACCAGCTCCTCCATTTGGTCCGTCTCGCGCTATACGGGACTTAAGGAAAGGGACCGTCCGCGAACTATGGCCAAAGCGGCCAGAGCCGAACAGAATTGCTGGACGGTGGCGCACAACCCACGACGGCGGCGGCGCGGCTGCAGGATGTCCGCCACAGCCTACGAGGCAACAGCGGGACCCGGTGCCTGACTTTTCTGATCCAGCTGCACCACGACGCTCTCCTCCGGGGGGTTGTTTCGTTCCTGGTACGCCGTCTCGAGGATCGCCGGAACCCTTTGAAGGTCGCGGGCTACGCCCATCAGTTCCTCCAGGATCATGATTCGCCGCTGATTCGCCTCACCCAGCGCCCGGCGGGCCTGCTCGTCGGAATAACGAGCTCTCTGTTTCGCGTCGGCGAGCAGTTGGTCGCGCTCGTGCTGGGCTTCCTGCCACGCCTCATCGATCGACGATTGGGCTTCAGCACGCATCCTGGCGAGTTCGGCGTCGAACTCTTTCCTGGTTGCCGCACACTCCGTCTCCAGCGCCTTACGCTGCTCGGCGATGTCCGCCAGCAACTCCCGGTGCTCTCGGTGGGCGGCCTCGGTCTCGGCCTCGGCCTCGGCGATCAGCGCTTCTACCTCGGCGCGCGACTCGCCCTGCATCTGGGAAATCTCATCGAGCGCACGCCGCAGCAACTTCGCCATTCGATGTTGCATCGCGTAGGGCGATGGCGAAGTGTCCGAGAGGATGGCGACCTCATCCTTGAGACAGGCGACTTCGATCCGCAGCGCGACCGCTTCATCGCCGGATTCGTTTCGCTGGGCCCGGAGGTTCTGGACTTCGTCGATCAGGAACTTCTGCTTGGCGAGCAACACCTTGATGTAGGCGTCGACAGCAGCCGTGTCATAGCCCCTGAACGTGCGGGAGAACGTCTTTGCGGGTTCGGTGGTCATTGCCAACCCCCCAATTCCTGGAGTGCCTATAAAGAGATAGCGACCGGCTAGAGCCGAGTATCCCACGCCGGCGCTCAAACCGGAAGAGAACCGTTGTGTCACAAGGGAATTCGATCGACATCGGGTTGCTTGGATGCCATTCCAATGAATTTTGATCCTTCGCCGGCCGAGGGCGTCGTGTCGGTTGAGGGCCCCGACGGTATACCGTCACTGGCCATGTCGACCCAGATCGTCGTCGCGGGCGCCGTGATCTGCGACTCCAAGGTCTTGGTGGCACAGCGTGTCCGTCCGCCGGAGCTGGCCGGCCGCTGGGAGCTGCCCGGTGGCAAGGTCGCGCCCGGTGAAACCGAGCGCGACGCGCTGGCCCGCGAGCTGGCCGAGGAGCTGGGCCTGGCTGTCGGTGACGTCGTGGTGGGCGATCGGCTGGGTGCCGACGTCGCGGTGGACGGCCGGTTCACGCTGCGGGCCTACCGCGTGCGCCTGATCCGCGGCGAGCCCGACGCCCGCGATCACCGAGCATTGCGCTGGATCACGGCAGCTGAGCTGCACGATCTCGACTGGGTTCCGGCCGATCGTGGCTGGTTAGGGGACCTGACCCGGGCTCTTTGACGGCTGCCTCATAACAAGTCCACAGACTTCCGGCAGCTTATGTACAGCCGCGTTGCAGGTCTTCGCAGTGAACTGAATAGAACAATATGACTTGTAATAACGACGCCACACGAAGCTGCCCTGGATGTGCGTGCCGATAGCGAGCCGAATGCTTGTTCAGACCTTCCCGTCAGGGCGCTCGCGCCGGGCCGGGACGCTGAAGGGTGCGCAAAAACCGATGCTCATGACCACTTTTTCCGCAGATTGCCCACGCGCGGTGGACCTGATTTCGCCCTCGGCGCAGACCTATGCTGGTGCTGTATCGCCCCCCGGCCCCGCGGGCCTGAAATGCCGAGTGTTGAGCCGATCCGAGCCGGTGTGGGCGGCTGGATCACCGGGCTGATTGCCGAAGACAACGCATACGGGGCCGGACCAACGGCCCGACGAGGCGCGACGCTACCGAATTGGAGGAGCACTTCTTGACTGTCACACCTCACATTGGCGGAGTGCTCGAGGAGCTCCTGGAGCGCAGCGGGCGGTTTTTCACGCCCGGCGAGATCTCGGCCGACCTGCGCACGGTGACGCGGGAGGGCGGCCGCGAAGCCGACGTGTTCTACCGCGACCGGTGGAGCCACGACAAGGTGGTTCGCTCCACGCACGGGGTGAACTGCACCGGATCGTGCTCGTGGAAGATCTACGTCAAAGACGGGATCATCACCTGGGAGACCCAGCAGACCGACTACCCGTCGGTGGGCCCGGACCGGCCCGAGTACGAGCCGCGCGGCTGCCCCCGAGGTGCGTCGTTCTCGTGGTACAGCTACTCACCGACCCGCGTGCGCTACCCGTACGCCCGGGGCGTGCTGGTCGAGATGTATCGGGAGGCCAAGGCGCGGCTCGGCGATCCGGTGCTGGCATGGGCCGACATCCAGGCCGACCCCGAACGCCGTCGCCGCTATCAGCAGGCCCGCGGGAAGGGCGGACTGGTTCGGGTCACGTGGGCCGAGGCGACAGAGCTGATCGCCGCCGCCCACGTGCACACCATCAAGGCCTACGGACCGGATCGCGTCGCCGGATTTTCTCCCATCCCGGCGATGTCGATGGTGTCCTACACCGCCGGCTCGCGCTTCTTCGAGCTGATCGGCGCCCCCATGACGTCGTTCTACGACTGGTATGCCGACCTCCCAGTGGCCTCACCCCAGGTGTTCGGCGACCAGACCGACGTGCCCGAATCCGGGGATTGGTGGGACGCAGCGTATTTGATGATGTGGGGCTCCAACGTCCCGATCACCCGCACGCCCGACGCGCACTGGATGGCCGAGGCGCGCTACCGCGGCACCAAGGTGGTGACCGTCAGCCCGGACTACGCCGATAACACCAAGTTCGCCGACGAGTGGATGCCGTGTGCGGCCGGAACCGACGGGGCACTGGCCATGGCGATGGGCCACGTCATCCTCTCGGAATGCTATGTGCGGAAACAGGTTCCGTTCTTCGCCGACTATTCCCGCCGCTACACCGATTTGCCGTTCCTGATCAAGCTGGAAGAGCGCGGCGACATGCTGGTGCCGGGAAAGAACCTGACGGCAGCGGATCTGGGGGAGGCCTTCAAGAGCTCAGAGAACGCGGCGCTCAAGCCCGCCGTGCTGGACGAGAGCACCGATTCGGTTGTGGTGCCGCACGGTTCGCTGGGATTCCGGTACGGCGAATCGGGCGTCGGCAAATGGAATCTCGATCTCGGCGACCTGACGCCGGCGCTCAGCGTGCGCGACGCCCAGCGCCGCAACGGGGATCAGGACAGCGCGCTGGTGCACCTGCCCAGCTTCGACACGGTCGACGGCGAGGGCACGACCGTGGCGCGCGGTGTTCCGGTGCGCCGCATCGGTAAGCACCTGGTGTGCACCGTCTTCGACCTGATGCTGGCCCAATACGGGGTGGCGCGGCCCGGCCTGCCGGGCGAATGGCCCACCGGCTACGACGACGCCACCCAGCAGAACACCCCGGCGTGGCAGGAAGCGATCACCGGCGTGTCGGCCGCCCAGGCCATCCGGGTGGCCAGAGAATTCGCGCACAGCGCCGAGGAATCCGGCGGCCGTTCCATGATCATCATGGGTGGCGGCATCTGTCACTGGTTCCACAGCGACGCGATCTACCGTGCGGTGCTCGCGCTGCTGATGCTGACCGGATCGATGGGCCGTAACGGCGGTGGCTGGGCCCACTACGTCGGCCAGGAAAAGGTGCGCCCGCTCACCGGTTTCCAGACGATGGCGATGGCAACCGACTGGGTGCGTCCACCGCGGCAGGTGCCCGGCGCCTCGTACTGGTACGCCCACACCGACCAGTGGCGCTACGACGGCTACGGCGCGGACAAACTGGCCAGCCCGGTGGGCCGGGGCAGGTTCGCGGGCAAGCACACCATGGACCTGCTGGCGTCCTCGGTGGCCATGGGGTGGAGCCCGTACTACCCCCAGTTCGACCGGTCCAGTCTGGACGTCGCGGACGAGGCGCGCGCCGCCGACCGCGACGTCGCCGACTACGTCGCCGAACAGCTCGGCCAGCGCAAGCTGAAGCTCGCCGTGACCGATCCCGACAATCCGGTGAATTGGCCACGCGTGCTTACCGTGTGGCGTGCCAACCTGATCGGCTCGTCGGGTAAGGGTGGCGAGTACTTCCTGCGCCACCTGCTGGGGACCGACTCCAACGCTTCGGCGCTACCCCCGGAGGACGGGGTCCGGCCCACCGACGTGACCTGCGAGGGGGAGATCCCCGAGGGCAAGCTCGACCTGATGATGTCGATCGACTTCCGGATGACCTCGACGACGCTGGTGTCCGACGTCGTGCTGCCCGCGGCGACCTGGTACGAGAAGGCCGACATCTCCAGCACCGACATGCACCCCTACGTGCATGCGTTCAGCGCCGCGACCGATCCACCGTGGGAAACCCGTTCGGACTTCGACGCTTTCGGCGCCGTCGCCCGCGCCTTCAGTGCGATGGCCAAGGACCATCTGGGCACGCGTACCGATGTGGTGCTCACCGCGCTGCAGCACGACACCCCGGACGCGATGGCCTATCCCGATGGCACCGAACAGGATTGGTTGCATTCCGGCGCGACGCCGGTGCCGGGGCGCACGATGGGCAAGCTCACCGTGGTGGAGCGTGATTACAGCGCCATCTACGACAAGTGGCTGACCCTGGGCCCGCTGGTCGACAAATTCGGCCTGACCACCAAGGGCATCACGGTGCACCCCTTCCGGGAGGTCGAGGAGCTGTCCGCGAAGTTCGGGGTGTTGAAATCCGGTGTGGCGGCGGGTCGTCCGGCCATCACCACCGCGGCGCGGATGGCCGACGTGCTGCTGCTGCTGTCCGGAACCACCAACGGACGGCTGGCGGTCGAGGGCTTCCACGAACTGGAGAAGCGCACCGGCCAGCGGCTGGTGCATCTGGCCGAAGGCAGCGAGGACAAGCGCATCAGCTACGCCGACACCCAGGCGCGGCCCGTTCCCGTGGTCACCAGCCCGGAGTGGTCGGGCAGCGAAACGGGTGGCCGCCGCTACGCGCCGTTCACCATCAACATCGAAAACCTCAAGCCGTTCCACACTCTCACCGGGCGAATGCATTTCTATCTCGCGCACGACTGGGTCGAGGAGCTCGGCGAGCACCTGCCGGTGTTCCGGCCGCCGCTGGACATGGCCCGACTGTTCGGCCAGCCCACGCTCGGCACCTGCGAGGACGGCATCGGACTCACCGTCCGCTACCTGACGCCGCACTCGAAGTGGTCGTTCCACTCCACCTACCAGGACAACCTGTACATGCTCTCGTTGTCCCGCGGCGGCCCGACGATGTGGATGAGTCCGGGTGATGCGGCAAAAATCCAAGTCCGCGACAATGATTGGGTCGAGGCGGTGAACGTCAACGGCATCTACGTGTGCCGGGCGATCGTCTCGCACCGGATGCCCGACGGCGTGGTCTTCGTCTACCACGTTCAGGAGCGCACCGTGGACACGCCGCGCTCCGAGACCAACAACAAGCGCGGCGGCAACCACAACGCGCTGACCCGGGTGCGTATCAAGCCGAGCCACCTGGCCGGCGGCTACGGCCAGCACGCGTTCGCGTTCAACTACTTGGGGCCGACCGGTAACCAGCGCGACGAGGTGACCGTCGTGCGTCGTCGCAGCCAGGAGGTGACGTACTGATGAAGGTCATGGCGCAGTTGGCGATGGTGATGAACCTCGACAAATGCATCGGTTGTCACACCTGTTCGGTGACCTGCAAGCAGGCGTGGACCAACCGATCCGGTACCGAATACGTCTGGTTCAACAACGTCGAAACCCGGCCCGGACAAGGCTATCCGCGCACCTACGAGGACCAGGAGCGGTGGCGCGGCGGCTGGATCCGCGACAAGAAGGGCCGGCTGCGGCTGCGCGACGGCGGACGCCTGAACAAACTGCTGCGCATCTTCGCCAACCCGAAGTTGCCCCTCATCGGCGACTACTACGAGCCCTGGACCTACGACTACGAAAACCTGACCACGGCACCCGCGGGTGACACCTTCCCCACGGCCGCACCCAAAAGCCAGATAACCGGTGAGCCGATGAAGATTTCGTGGGGGCCGAACTGGGACGACAACCTGGCCGGGTCGACCGAGATCCTGTCCGAGGACCCGATCCTGAAGAAGGTCAGCGAAGAGGTCAAACTCTCGCTCGAAGAAACCTTCATGTTCTACCTGCCCCGCATCTGCGAGCACTGCCTCAACCCGTCGTGCGTGGCGTCGTGCCCGTCGGGCGCGATGTACAAGCGCAGCGAGGACGGCATCGTGCTGGTCGACCAGGACCGCTGCCGCGGCTGGCGGATGTGTGTGTCCGGATGTCCTTACAAGAAGGTCTATTTCAACCACAAGACGGGCAAGGCCGAGAAGTGCACGCTGTGCTATCCGCGGATGGAGGTCGGCCTGCCGACCATCTGCTCGGAAACCTGCGTAGGGCGGTTGCGCTACCTGGGCGTGGTGCTCTACGACGTCGACCGGGTGCTTGAGGCGGCGTCGGTGGAGAAGGAGACCGATCTCTATCCGGCGCAGTGCGAGATCCTGCTGGACCCCAACGATCCGGAGGTCATCGCCGGCGCGCGGGCGGAGGGAATCCCGGACGAGTGGATCGAGGCCGCGCAGCGCTCCCCGGTGTACGCGCTGATCCACACCTACAAGGTGGCGCTGCCGTTGCACCCGGAATATCGCACCATGCCGATGGTTTGGTACATCCCGCCGCTCTCGCCGGTGGTCGACGCGGTCAGCCGCGACGGGCACGACGGGGAAGACGTCGGCAACCTGTTCGGCGCGCTGGACGCGCTGCGCATCCCGATGCAGTACTTGGCCGAACTGTTCACCGCCGGCGACACCGCGGTCGTCGAGGGCGTGCTGCGGCGGCTGGCGGCGATGCGCTCCTACATGCGTGACATCAACCTCGGCCGCGAGACCCAGCCGCACATCCCGCATTCGGTCGGCCTGACCGAAGAAGAGATCTACGAGATGTACCGGCTGCTCGCCATCGCGAAATACGAAGAGCGTTACGTCATTCCGACCGCCTTCGCGCCGCAGGCCCGCGACCTCGAGGAGATGGGCTGCTCGCTGACGGGTGACGGCGGGCCCGGCATGTACGAGTCGGACCCGGTGGTGTCGGTGGAGACCTTCCACACGCTCAAGGAGCGCGGCGACGATCCCGGCAACATGCGGCCGTCCACCCGGGTGAACCTGCTCAACTGGGACGGCGGCCGGGTACCCGCCGGAATGTTTCCCGAAGAGCACGAGCGATGAAACTGCTTTCGGCGCTGCGGGAGCGCTCCACCAACCGGGCGATGCAGGATCGCCTGGTGTGGCAGGCGGCGTCGCTGCTGCTGGCCTACCCGGACGACGGGTTGGCCGGGCGCCTGGACGCCGTCGACGAGCTGCTCGCGCACATCAGCGGTGCGCCGGCGGCGCTGCTGCAGCAGACGGTCGCGGCGCTGCGCGCCCGCGAGCCGATGGCCGCCGCGATGGACTACGTCGCCACCTTCGACATGCGCCGGCGCTGCACGATGTACCTGACCTACTGGACAGCGGGGGACACCCGCAACCGCGGCCGGGAGATGCTGGCGTTCGCCACCGCGTACCGGGAGGCGGGTGTGACGCCGCCCGCCGGCGAGGCGCCCGACCATTTGACGGTGGTGCTCGAATTCGCCGCCACCGTCGATCCCGAGGTCGGTCGGCGACTGCTGGACCAGCACCGCGTGCCGATCGACGTGCTGCGGGGCGCCCTGGCCGACGCCGAGTCGCCATACGAGCCGACGGTAGCGGCGGTCTGCGAGACCCTGCCCGTCGCAACCGATCAAGAAGTTCGCCGCGCCGAGCGGCTGGCCAAAGCCGGACCACCGGCGGAAGCCGTTGGGCTGCAACCGTTTACCCTGACCGTGCCACCCCGCAAAGGAACGCCAAGTGTTTAGCAACGTCCTGTTCTGGGACATCGCGCCCTACGTCACGCTGTCGGTGCTGATCGTGGGCACCTGGTGGCGCTACCGCTACGACAAATTCGGCTGGACCTCACGCTCGTCGCAGATCTACGAGTCACGACTGCTCAGCATCGCCAGCCCGATCTTCCATTTCGGCATCCTGGCGGTGTTCGCCGGACACGTGATGGGGCTGTTCGTCCCGCCCAAGGTGACCCAGATGATGAAGATGAGCGACCACTTCTACCACCTGCAGGCGGTCATCGCCGGGTCGATGGCCGGCATCGCGACGCTGATCGGCATCGGGTTGCTGATCTACCGGCGGTTCACCCGCCCCGCGGTGAACATGGCCACCAGCCGCAGCGACAAGGTGATGTACGTGGTGCTTTTGCTCGCCATCGTGGTCGGCCTGTACTGCGACCTGATCGGCACCGGCCCGCACGGCGGCGAGTTCCACTACCGCTACACCGTCGGGATGTGGTTCCGCCGGATCTGGCTCTTCCAGCCGCACGGTGAGGTCATGATCAACGCGCCGCTCGACTACCAGCTGCACGCCCTGATCGGCATGGTGCTGTTCACGCTGTGGCCTTTCACCCGGCTGGTGCACGTGTTCAGCGCCCCGGTCGTGTATCTGTTCCGGCCCTACATCGTCTACCGCAGCCGCGAGGCCGCGGCCAAGGGCGAACTCGTCGGTACGGCACCGCGCCGGCGGGGCTGGTAGCGGGGCGGCAAAGCACACTGAACGCCGTACGGCGTTCAGCTGCAACCTGGGCTTCGGTTGTGCGGCCAGGCAGGCGACACGCCGATGCGAGGCGCCGCCACTGCACACTCAACGCCTCGTCACACACACTCAAATTTCCCGCTCACCACCAGCCGGTTCGCTATCCGGGGCCCCCGCTGCCACAATCACCGACGTGCTATTTCGCAACGTCGCCATCGTCGCCCACGTCGACCACGGAAAGACCACCCTGGTTGACGCGATGCTGCGGCAGTCGGGCGCGCTGCACCACCGGGGTGACGACGCGGTCGAGCGCCTCATGGACTCCGGGGACCTGGAGAAAGAAAAGGGCATTACGATCCTGGCCAAGAACACGGCCGTCCATCGCAAGCATGCGGACGGAACGACGACCGTCATCAATGTCATCGACACCCCGGGTCACGCCGACTTCGGTGGTGAGGTGGAACGCGGACTCTCCATGGTCGACGGGGTACTGCTGCTGGTCGACGCCTCCGAGGGCCCGCTGCCGCAGACCCGTTTCGTGCTGCGCAAGGCTCTGGCCGCCCACCTTCCGGTGATTTTGGTCGTCAACAAGACCGACCGGCCGGACGCCCGGATCTCCGAGGTCGTCTCGGAGAGCCACGACCTGCTGCTCGACGTCGCGTCGGACCTCGACGAGGAAGCGCAGAAGGCCGCCGAGCACGCCCTCGACCTGCCGACGCTGTACGCGTCGGGGCGGGCAGGCATCGCCAGCACGACGGAACCGGCCAATGGTGAGAACCCGGCGGGCGACAACCTCGACCCGCTGTTCGACGTGCTACTCAAGCACATCCCGCCGCCGCAGGGCGACCCCGAGGCGCCGCTGCAAGCGCTGGTCACCAACCTCGACGCGTCGGCCTTCCTGGGCCGGCTGGCGCTGATCCGCATCTACAAGGGCCGGATCCGCAAGGGCCAGCAGGTGGCCTGGATGCGCGAGGTGGACGGGCACCCCGTCATCACCAACGCGAAGATCACCGAACTGCTGGTGACCGAGGGCGTGGAACGCACGCCCACCGACGAAGCCATCGCCGGGGACATCGTGGCCGTCGCGGGCATCCCGGAGATCATGATCGGCGACACGCTCGCCGATCCGGACCACGCGCACGCGCTGCCGCGCATCACCGTCGACGAGCCCGCCATCTCGGTGACCATCGGCACCAACACCTCGCCGCTGGCGGGCAAGGTGAAGGGGCACAAGCTGACCGCTCGCATGGTGAAGTCGAGGCTCGACGCCGAACTCGTCGGCAATGTCTCCATCAAGGTCGTCGACATCGACCGGCCCGACGCCTGGGAGGTGCAGGGCCGCGGCGAGCTCGCGCTGGCGGTGCTGGTCGAGCAGATGCGCCGCGAGGGTTTCGAGCTCACGGTCGGCAAGCCGCAGGTCGTCACCCAGACGATCGACGGCAAGCTGCACGAGCCCTTCGAGGCGATGACCATCGACTGCCCCGACGAGTTCGTCGGCGCGATCACCCAGCTGATGGCCGCCCGCAAGGGCCGGATGGAAGAGATGACCAACCACGCGGCGGGCTGGGTCCGGATGGACTTCATCGTGCCCAGCCGCGGCCTGATCGGCTTCCGCACCGACTTCCTCACCCTGACCCGCGGCACCGGTATCGCCAACGCCGTGTTCGACGGCTACCGGCCGTGGGCGGGGGAGATCCGGGCCCGCCACACCGGGTCGCTGGTGTCCGACCGCGCCGGCACCATCACGCCGTTCGCCATGATCCAGCTCGCCGACCGGGGCCAGTTCTTCGTCGAGCCCGGTCAGGACACCTACGAGGGCATGGTCGTCGGAATCAACCCGCGCGCAGAGGATCTCGACATCAACGTCACCCGCGAGAAGAAGCTGACCAACATGAGGTCGTCGACCGCGGATGTCATCGAAACGTTGGCCAGGCCGCTCGAGCTCGATCTCGAGCAGGCCATGGAGTTCTGCGCGCAAGACGAATGCGTTGAGGTGACCCCGGAGATCGTGCGGGTGCGCAAGGTCGAGCTGGACGCCACCTCCCGGGCCCGCAGCCGGTCGCGCGCCAAGGCCCGGGGTTAACACCGGGTGGTCGGACGGGCTGCTGGGCAGCTGCTCGATACCCTGATCGGCGTGCCGAGACGCGTCCGCCGCCTGTTCATGGTGCTCGGCGGCCTGGTCTCGTCGGTCGGATTCGTCCTGTCGGCCTGCACGGTCAACCCGCCGCCGGCGCCGCAGAGCACCGATACGCCGCACAATTCGGTGCCGCCGCCGCCCCGCGTCAGCGAGATCATCATGGGCATCGACTCGATCGGCGCCGGCTTCAACCCGCACCTGTTGTCCGACCTGTCCCCGGTGAACGCCGCGATCAGCGCGCTGGTGTTGCCCAGCGCCTTCCGGCCGGTCCCCGACCCCAACACGCCGACCGGCTCACGCTGGGAGATGGACCCCACCCTGCTGGTGTCGGCGGAGGTGACCAGCCAGAACCCGTTCACGGTGACCTACAAGATCCGGCCCGAGGCGCAGTGGACCGACAACGCGCCGATCGCCGCCGACGACTTCTGGTACCTGTGGCACCAGATGGTCAGCCAGCCCGGGGTCGTCGACCCGGCCGGGTATGACCTCATCACCGGCGTGCAGTCCCTGGAAGGGGGCAAGCAGGCGGTGGTCACCTTCGCCGAACCGTATCCGTCGTGGAAGGAGTTGTTCAGCAACATCCTTCCGGCGCACATCGTCAAGGATGTGCCCGGCGGCTTCGCGGCCGGCCTGGCCCGGGCGCTTCCGGTCACCGGCGGGCAGTTCCGCGTGGAGAGCATCGACCCGCAGCGCGACGAGATCCTGGTGGCGCGCAACGACCGCTACTGGGGGCCGCCGGCCAAACCCGCGCTCATTCTCTTCCGGCGCGCCGGTGCGCCGGCCGCGTTGGCCGATTCGGTGCGCAACGGCGACACCCAGGTGGCGCAGGTGCATGGCGGCTCGGCGGCCTTCGCCCAGCTGTCCGCCATCCCCGACGTCCGGACCGCCCGGATCGTGACGCCGCGGGTCATGCAGCTCACGCTGCGGGCCACCGAGGCCAAACTCGCTGACACGCAAGTGCGTAAGGCGATCCTGGGGCTGCTCGACGTCGACCTGCTCGCCGCCGTGGGCGCGGGCAGCGACAACACCGTCACCCTGGACCAGGCCCAGATCCGCGCGCCGAGCGACCCCGGATACGAGCCGACCGCGCCCCCGGCGATGACGACGCCGGCCGCGCTGGCATTGCTGGAGGGCGCCGGATACAAGGTCGAACCCAACTCCTCGGCCTCACCCGCGCCGACCCCGCCGAACACCGGACCGCCCGAGGCCATCCGCGGCCGGATCAGCAAGGACGGCCAACAGCTTTCACTGGTCGTCGGGGTGGCGGCGAACGACCCGACAGCGGTCGCGGTGGCCAATACCGCCGCCGACCGGTTGCGCAACGTCGGCATCGCCGCGACCGTGCTGGCGCTCGACCCGGTCACCCTGTACCACGACGCGCTGACCGACAACCGCGTGGACGCGATCGTCGGCTGGCATCAGGCGGGCGGAAACCTGGCCACCCGGCTCGCCTCCCGATACGGCTGTCGCGCACTGGAATCGACCCAGGTACCGATTTCCAACGGGCCGGCGCCCGCGCCCGCCACCTCCGCCGGCCCGACGCCGTCCACCGGCCCGGCCACCACGGCGACGACTCCGACGACGACGCCGCCGCCCAGCCGGCCCCCGGATCCCAACGCCCTGGTGCAGGCGCCGTCGAACCTGACCGGGATCTGCGATCGCAGCATCCAGTCGAACATCGACGCGGCCCTCAACGGCACCAAGAACATCAATGATGTGATCACCGCGGTGGAACCGCGGTTGTGGAACATGTCCACCGTGCTGCCGATCCTGCAGGACACCACGATCGTCGGGGCCGGCCCGAGCGTGCAGAACGTCAGCTTGTCCGGTGCGGTTCCGGTCGGCATCGTCGGCGACGCCGGCCAGTGGATCAAGACCGGGCCGTAACCCGCGTCGTCAGTCGGCGTCCCGCGCCGCCCGCGGCGGGATCACAGTGTCGACGATCAGCGCCAGCTCGCGCCGGTTCGGCGGCGACCCGTTCAGCAGGAAGTGCTGGTTGATCAGGGCCGACCCGATGCGGGCGGTGAGTGGCGTGACGACCTGCGGGTCGAGATCGCCGTCCTCGATGGCGGCGTGCAGGATCGCTTCCACGATCTGCAGCCGCGGCCGCACCACCGCATCGGCGAAGATGGCCCGCATCTCGGGTTCGTGCAACAGCTGATGGATGACGTCCAAGCCGGGGAAGCCGGTCTTTCCGGCCAGCAGGTCACGTTGCGCGGTGAACATCGCCAGCAGGTTCTCTCTGGCCGAACGCCCCGAACGCAGCTCGGGCAGCGGCGGCAGCGCGAAAACCAAAGCGGCGTGCACCAGCTCGCACTTGGTGTCCCAGCGCCGGTACAGCGCGGCTTTGCCGGTGTGGGCCCGCGCCGCGATTCCCTCCATGGTCAGGCCGCCGTAACCGACCTCGGTCAGCTCGGCCAGGGTCGCCTCGTAGAGGGCGCGTTCGAGGACTTCACCTCGCCGACGGCTCCGGCTGCCGGTGTGGTCTGCGTCCGTTAGCTGAGGCACTCCTTGATAGTAGCCGTGCGCGTTCCTATCTGCCGCTTACCGGCGGGTAGCCGCCGGGCTGCCGAAATCGGCCCCGCTGCCGGTAGGGTGCGTCCATGCCTGAGACGCCGCGGCTGTTGTTCGTCCACGCGCATCCCGACGACGAAAGCCTCGGTACCGGCGCCACCATCGCCCACTACGCCGCCCTCGGGGCGGACGTCCGCGTGGTCACCTGCACGCTGGGCGAAGAGGGCGAGGTGATCGGCGATCGCTGGGCCGAACTCGCCGTCGATCGCGCGGACCAACTCGGCGGCTATCGGATCGGCGAACTCACCGCCGCGCTGCGGGCGCTGGGCGTCGGCGGACCCCACTATCTCGGTGGCGCCGGCCGGTGGCGCGATTCGGGCATGCGCGGCACTCCGCAGCGGCACTGGCAACGCTTCATCGACGCCGACGAGCGCGAAGCCGTCGGCGCATTGGTGGCCGTCATTCGCGAGCAGCGCCCGCACGTCGTGGTGACCTACGACCCGGGCGGCGGCTACGGCCATCCCGATCACGTGCACGCGCACCGGGTGACGGTGGCCGCCGTGGCGGCGGCCGGACCGGGAGCCGCCGCCGACTTCCCCGGCGAGCCCTGGGCTGTACCGAAGTTGTACTGGTCGGTCTTCGCGACGGGCACATTCGAGGCGGCCATGGACGCCCTCACGCCCGAGGATCTGCGGCCCGAGTGGTCGATCCCGCCCAAGGAAGAGTTCACCTTCGGCTACGCCGACGCCGACATCGACGCCGTCGTCGAGACCGCCCCGGCGGCCCGGGACGCCAAGCGGGCGGCGCTTGCCGCGCACGCCACTCAGGTGGTGGTCGGACCGACCGGTCGGGCCTGCGCGCTGTCCAACAACGTGGCGATACCGATCCTGGGCGACGAGCACTACGTGCTGGCGGCCGGCGCCGCGGCGGAGCGCGACGGGCGCGGCTGGGAAACGGACCTGCTCGCAGGGCTTGGTTTCGCCGCGGCCCCGACGCGGTAGGCTGCCAATCAGGCAGCCACGGAAGGAATTTGCATGGACCCCGACCTGGACCCTAATCAGCAACACTGGCAGGACCGGCTGGACAGCCTGCAGTGGGTTATCGGCTCCATCATGTCCAACATCGACAGCGTCCCGACCTGACCGAAACCAAGCCAAGCGTCGCGTCCGTTGACGACAGCGGCGCAGCCGACCCCGCGATCCGTTTCGTCGTGTTGGCCCTCTTGGCGGTCGACGGGGTGCTCTCCGCACTTGCCGGAGCCCTGCTGCTGCCTCTGTATATCGGGACGGTCCCGTTTCCCATCAGTGGCCTGATTTCTGGACTGGTCAACGCGGCGCTGGTGTGGGCCGCCGGTCGCTGGACCCGCTCGCCGCGGCTCGCGGCCCTGCCGTTGTGGACCTGGCTGCTGACGGTGGCGGTGATCAGCATGGGCGGCCCGGCCGACGACGTCATCCTCGGGGGCCGCGGCCTGATGGCTTACGGGGCCTTATTGCTGCTGGTCCTGGGGGTCGCACCGCCCGTGTGGGTGCTGTGGCGGCGCGGCCGGGGCGTCTGACGCTCGGCCGGGATGTCGCCCGCGTGCCCGCGCGGGTGTGCCGCTACTGTTGACTGTTGCCCAGACGGACCCGCCAACGGGTGCCACGATTTATGTTGGGACGCACGGATGAAATTCGATCGTCGGGAAGTTACACCAAAGTGCTGTTGACTCCGGGCGAGGAGCCTACCGCTCTGCCTAAGCCTGTGGTTCCGGCCAAGGCCACCACTGAGGTCAGTGCCTCCGCGCTGCGACGGGTATTGCGACGGGCTCGAGATGGCGTGGCGCTGAACATCGACGAGGCCGCGGTCGCGATGACCGCGCGCGGCGCGGATCTCGCGGATCTGTGCGCCAGCGCGGCGCGGGTGCGCGACGCGGGTCTGGAGTCGGCGGGACGCCGCGGCCCGGGCGGTGGGCTGCCGATCACCTACTCACGCAAGGTGTTTATCCCGGTGACCCACCTGTGCCGGGACAGCTGCCATTACTGCACCTTCGTCACCGTCCCCGGCAAGCTGCGCGCCCAGGGCGCCGGCATGTACCTGGAGCCCGACGAGATTCTCGACATCGCCCGCCGCGGCGCCGAACTGGGTTGCAAGGAAGCACTATTCACGCTCGGTGACCGGCCCGAGGATCGCTGGCCGGAGGCGCACGAGTGGCTGGAGGCTCGTGGCTACGACTCGACGCTGTCCTACGTACGTGCGATGGCGATCCGGGTGCTCGAGGAGACCGGCCTGCTGCCGCACCTGAACCCCGGCGTGATGAGCTGGTCGGAGATGGCCCGGCTGAAGCCGGTGGCGCCGTCGATGGGCATGATGCTCGAGACGACGTCGCGGCGGCTGTTTGAAACGAAAGGGCTTGCGCACTATGGCAGCCCGGACAAGGATCCGGCCGTCCGCCTGCGTGCGCTGACCGACGCGGGCCGGTTGTCGATTCCGTTCACCACCGGGCTGCTGGTCGGCATCGGCGAGACTCTCGCCGAACGTGCCGACACCTTGCACGCGATTCGCAAGTCGCACAAGGAGTTCGGTCACGTGCAGGAAGTGATCGTGCAGAACTTCCGGGCCAAGGAACACACCGCGATGGCCGCCGTCCCCGACGCCGGCATCGAGGACTACCTGGCGACGGTGGCGGTGGCGCGGTTGGTGCTGGGCCCCGGGATGCGCATTCAGGCGCCCCCCAACCTGGTGTCGCGCGACGAGTGCCTGGCGCTGGTCGGCGCGGGGGTGGACGACTGGGGCGGTGTTTCACCGCTGACGCCCGACCACGTCAACCCGGAGCGGCCCTGGCCGGCCCTGGACGAACTGGCCGCGGTCACCGCCGAGGCCGGCTACGAGCTGGTTCAGCGGCTGACCGCGCAACCCAAATACGTGCAGGCGGGCTCGGCCTGGATCGACCCGCGCGTGCAGGGACACGTGACGGCGCTGGCCGATCCGGCGACCGGTCTGGCTCGCGATGTCAACCCGGTGGGGATGCCCTGGCAGGAGCCCGACGACGTCGGCTCCTCGGGCCGCGTCGACCTCAACGCGGCGATCGACAGCGAGGGCCGCAACACCGACACCCGCAGCGATATCGACAGCGCCTTCGGCGACTGGGAATCGATTCGTGCCCACGTCCACGAACTGGCCGCACAGGGCGCCCAAGCGCCAGAACGCCTAGACACCGACGTGCTCGCGGCGCTGCGCTCCGCCGAGCGCGACCCAGCCGGCTGCTCCGACAGCGAATACCTGTCGCTGGCGACCGCGGACGGCCCGGCGCTGGAAGCCGTTGCCGCCCTTGCGGATACGCTACGGCGCGAGACCGTCGGCGATGACGTGACGTTCGTGGTGAACCGCAACATCAACTTCACCAACATCTGCTACACCGGGTGCCGGTTCTGCGCGTTCGCGCAACGCAAGGGCGACGCCGACGCGTACTCGCTGTCCACCGAAGAGGTCGCCGACCGCGCCTGGGAGGCGCACGTCGCAGGCGCCACCGAGGTGTGCATGCAGGGCGGCATCGACCCCGAGTTGCCCGTCACCGGCTACGCCGACCTGGTCCGGGCGGTCAAAGCGCGGGTGCCGTCGATGCACGTGCACGCGTTCTCGCCGATGGAGATCGCCAACGGTGTGACCAAGAGCGGGTTGAGCATTCGTGAGTGGTTGATCAGCCTGCGCGAGGCGGGCCTGGACACCATCCCCGGCACCGCCGCGGAGATCCTGGACGACGAAGTGCGCTGGGTGCTGACCAAGGGCAAGTTGCCGACGTCGTTGTGGATCGAAATCGTCAGCACCGCACACGAGGTGGGGCTGCGCTCGTCGTCGACCATGATGTACGGCCACGTCGACAGCCCGCGGCACTGGGTCGGCCACCTCAACGTGCTGCGCGACATCCAGGACCGCACCGGTGGTTTCACCGAATTCGTGCCGTTGCCGTTCGTGCACCAGAGCTCGCCGCTGTATCTGGCCGGGGCGTCGCGTCCCGGGCCCACCCATCGCGACAACCGGGCGGTGCATGCGCTGGCCCGAATCATGTTGCACGGACGCATATCTCAGATCCAGACCAGCTGGGTCAAGCTCGGTGTCGAGCGTACCCAGGTGATGCTGAACGGCGGCGCCAACGATTTGGGCGGCACCTTGATGGAGGAGACCATCTCGCGGATGGCCGGTTCGGAATTCGGCTCGGCCAAGACAGTGGCCGAGCTGATCGCGATCGCCGAGGGCATCGGCCGCCCGGGGCGGCAACGCACCACCGATTACACGACCCTGGCCGCGTAATTCGCTTTCGTGTCACAGGCGGCGGGTATACCCGAAGCCGTGAAGCGACGAATCGACGACGACCGATTTCCCGAGTGGGCGCCGTTCGTGGATGCCGTGCGCAGGCACGGACCCGACGCCGGCACCTGGTGTGAAGCCTGGACGGTGCGCGACATCGTCGTGCATCAGGCGGGAAACGCCGAAGAACTCGCCCGGGTGCTCGGCGGCCATCTGGCGGGTGAGCCCGTCGCCACCCGCGGCTTCGAGGAACGCGAGGGCCCGTTGCGCGCGCTGAACGACGCGGATCTGTGGGACGCGCTGACCGACCGGATGGCCGGCCTCAACGATGTCGCGCTGGCGGCCGAAGCGGTGCCCGCCGACACCGATGTCGCCTGGACGGGCCGCACCATGAAGGTGCCCTGGTTCGCCGAGCACATGCGCGAGGAGCTCGTCCTGCACAGCTGGGATATCACCGGGGATGAGCCGGGCGCCCAGGCCCGGCTGGCCGAGCCGTGGATGACCACGCACAGCGTCCTCGCGGTCGGCAGGCCGCTGCTGGTGAAGGGGGCCAAGCAGCTGGAGCCCGGTGAGCGCATCGAGGCCCGCCTGCGAGCCGACGGCACCGACGACGTCGTCCTGGCCGCCGATCCGGATCAGATCACCATCGGCTTTGCCGAACCGGACGGCCCGGCCACCCTGGAAACCGACGCGGCCGCGCGCGTGCTGCTGCTGTGGGGCCGCAGGCCCGCCGATCCATCACGCATTCGCAGCCGCGTCGGGCCGGAGACCCTGGGCCGGGTACGCCGCCTGCTCGGCGGTTACTGAACCGCTTCGTGCGAAGCGATCGGCTCAGTAGTTGTTACAGGTGACCGCGACCTGGTTGATGTCGTCGTAGTACTTCTGCGCCGACGGCATGGCCTGGATCTGCTGGGCCATCTGCTGGCGCTTCGGCGGCGGCGCCGCCAGGAAGTTGCGGATGTAGGACTGCGCGACCGGCGACGAGTTCAGCTGCTGGGCAGCAGCCGGGTCGGTCGCGTTCAGCGCCGCGATAACCTGCCCGTAGTTGCAGGTGGTGTTGATGATCGCGTCCGACGGGTCGGCCGATGCGACCCCGGCCGCGGCGGTCAACGCCACCGCCGCGCTGCCAACCGCAACGCCCAATTTGCTCAACGACAGCCTCATGTGTGGACACCTTCCCCAGTTAATGCACCGCTATTACGGCGAGAACGTCTGCCCAGCGGTTGCCGTCTTTCGGTTGAGATTACCAGGCCCCGTGAGCGTGCTCGCAACGCAAGAGCTATCGACCGCCCCCGCCGGAGCGTTACTCTTCGCAGGTCAGCGGCCCGTCAGCGCTGTTCGCCCTCGGCGAAACGGAGCCCGGTCGCGGCCTCCGAGACTGTCGGTCTTAAATCTGTGTACCGACAGGCGCGCCAAATGGTTGACCTGTATCTGCAACGTCTAGTATCAGTAACCGAAAGCTTCATCGGAAGCGGTCGGACGCGCCGGTGCGAGCTGAACAGCAGCCCACATTTCAGCCCACGAGATGGCCTAGTACATGGAGGAGACGTCTGTGACGTACACGATCGCCGAACCCTGTGTCGACATCAAGGACAAAGCCTGTATTGAGGAGTGCCCGGTCGACTGCATCTATGAAGGCGCTCGGATGCTCTACATCCACCCCGACGAATGCGTCGACTGCGGGGCGTGCGAGCCGGTCTGCCCCGTCGAAGCTATTTACTACGAAGACGATGTGCCGGACCAGTGGAGCCAGTACACGCAGATCAACGCCGACTTTTTCGCCGAGCTGGGATCGCCAGGCGGTGCGGCCAAGGTCGGCATGACCGAGAACGACCCGCAAGTGGTCAAGGATCTGCCACCGCAGGGCGAAGGCGACTGAGCGGGCCGGTGCCACACCAGCTCAAAAAGCGCCGGCCGGCGGTGTCGGCGTCCCTGCCGGAGTTCCCCTGGGACACCCTGGCCGACGCGAAGGCGCAGGCCGGCAACCATCGGGACGGGATCGTCGACCTCTCCGTCGGCACCCCGGTCGACCCGGTCGCTCCCGTGATCCAGGAGGCGCTGGCCGCCGCAGCTTCGGCGTCGGGCTATCCCGCCACCGCGGGCACCGCCCGGCTGCGCGAATCGGCGGTCGCCGCGCTGGACCGCCGGTTCGGCATCACGGGGCTCACCGAGGCGGCCGTGCTCCCGGTCATCGGCAGCAAGGAGCTCATCGCCTGGCTGCCCACGCTGCTGGGCCTGGGCCCCGCGGACCTGATCGTGGTGCCCGAGTTGGCGTATCCGACGTATGACGTCGGGGCCAGGCTGGCCGGGGCGCGGGTGCTGCGCGCGGATTCGCTGACGCAGCTGGGCCCGCAATCGCCGTCGCTGTACTACCTGAACTCGCCGAGCAATCCGACCGGACGCGTCCTAGGGGTCGATCACCTGCGCAAAGTGGTCGGCTGGGCCCGCGACAGGGGCTGCCTGGTGGCCTCCGACGAGTGCTATCTGGGGCTGGGCTGGGACGATCAGCCGCTGTCGATCCTGCATCCCTCGGTGTGCGATGGCGACCACGCCGGCCTGCTCGCCATCCACTCCCTGTCGAAGAGCTCCTCGCTGGCCGGGTACCGGGCCGGTTTCGTCGCAGGAGACCCCGAGCTGGTCGCCGAGCTGCTCGCCGTGCGCAAGCACGCCGGGATGATGGTGCCGACGCCGGTGCAGGCGGCCATGGTGGCGGCCCTGGACGACGACGCCCACGAGCTGGCGCAGCGGGAGCGCTACGAACGGCGCCGCGCGGCCCTGCTGCCCGCGCTGCGGTCGGCCGGCTTCACCATCGACTACTCCGAGGCCGGCCTCTATCTGTGGGCCACCCGCGGCGAGCCGTGCCATGACAGCGTCGCGTGGCTGGCGCAGCGCGGCATCCTGGTGGCGCCGGGCGATTTCTACGGGCCGCGCGGTGCGCAGCACGTGCGGGTCGCACTGACCGCCAGCGACGAGCGGATCGCCGCCGCCGTGCAGCGGCTCGCCTAGCCCGGCGCGCACCGCGTGGGCGCCCGGGGCGGCCGGGCGTGCACAATGCATCGGAGGCGTTTCACGTTCTCTGGGTAAGGACGGTGCTCGTGACCAGTGCGACCGGCAAGCTGCGCATCCCGCTTTCGCTAGGGGACATCGCCAGGCGGGTGTTCCTCGGAAAGCCGTTGATCACCGAGGACATCGCATCCGAGAAACTATCGAATTCCGTTGCGCTAGGCGCACTTTCGCCTGACGCTGTTTCCTCTGTCGCGTACGGTCCGGAGCAGATCCTGATCGAACTGTTGCCCCACGCCGGGCTGGCCGCATTCCTGCTTCTGCTGCCCATCACCGGTGTCATCCTGTTGATCCTGGTGCTGGTGGCCGCCTCGTATCGGCAGGTGGTCATGGCCTACACCCGGGCCGGCGGTTCGTACATCGTCGCGCGCGACAATTTCGGGCCCAAGGTTGCGCAGATCGCCGCGGCTGCCCTGTTGATCGACTATGTGGTCACGGTCGCGGTGCAGTCTGCGGCCGGGACCGTCGCGGTGGTTTCGGCGATTCCCGCGCTGGGCCCGTACAGCCTCGAGCTCACCGTCGCCGTGGTGCTCGTGATCTGCTATGCCAACCTGCGGGGCCTGAAGGAAGCGGGGTTGCCGTTCGCGGTGGCGACCTACTCCTTCATCGTGATGGTCGGGCTGACCATCGTGGTGGGCGTCGTCCGCGCGGCCATGGGGAACCTGCCGATCTACGATCCCGCCCACATGGCCGGCACGGTGCCGGTGCACCAGGGCAACGGGCTGGTGCTGGGCGCCACGATCTTGGTGCTGCTGCGGGCGTTCGCCAACGGCGGTTCGTCGCTGACCGGGGTCGAGGCGATCTCCAACACGGTCGATTACTTCCGAAAGCCCCAGGGCCGCAACGCGCGTCGAGTGCTGACCGCGATGGCCACCGTCCTCGGCCTGCTGCTGGCAGGCGTCGCCTACCTGGCCCACGTCACCCACGCGACGCCGTACCTGACGGAGTACCCCTCGGTGCTGTCGCAGATCGGCCGCGCCGTCTTCGGCACCGGCACCGTCGGCGACGTCTTCTACGTCATGGTCCAGGCGGCGACGGCGGCGATCTTGTTCACCGGCGCCAACACCAGCTTCAACGGCTTTCCGGCCCTGGCCAGTTTCGTCGCCGAGGACCGCTTCCTGCCCCGCCAGCTCACCAAACGTGGCCACCGCCTGGTGTTCTCGAACGGGATCATCACCCTGACGGCGCTGTCCGTCGCGTTGCTGGTGGCTACCGGCGGGTCGGTGAACGCGCTGGTGCCCTTCTACGCGATCGGCGTGTTCACCGGCTTCTCGATGGCCGGCTACGGGATGACCAAACACCATCTGACGCACCGGGAACCGGGCTGGCGACGCCGGCTGGCGATCAACCTATCCGCGGCGGTCCTGTCGACGATCGTGGTGGGCATCTTCGCGGTGGCGAAGTTCACCGAGGGCGCCTGGCTGGTGGTCGTCGTGTTCCCCTTGTTGGTGTTCATGCTGACCCGGCTCAACCGCGAATACCGCGCCGAGGCGGCCATCCTCGAGATGTTCCGCACCGACCGCCCGGAGCTGGTGAAGTACTCGCGGCACCGGGTGTTCGTGTTCGTCGACTCCGTCGACCTGGCGGTGATCGAGGCGTTGCGTTACGGCCGGGGCTTGCGGGCCGACGAGCTGATCGCGGTGCATTTCATGGTCGACCCGGCCCACGCCGCACTACTGCGAAAGCGTTGGGACCATTTTGAACTCGACACTCCGCTGCGGATCGTGGATTGCCCCGACCGCCGGATCAGCCGGGCCGCGCAGCTACTGGTCGCCAAGGCGCTTGAGGAGAATGCGCGCACCAATGTGACGGTGCTGCTGCCGCGTCGGACCTTCGCGCGGCTGTTGGGCCGAGTGCTGCACGACCGCACCGCCGACAAGATCTCGCGAGCGGTCAGCCTGATCCCCGACGCCGCGGCGACGATCGTGCCCTACGACGTCGAATCACGGATCAGGGAGGCCTACCCCGACACCTTCGAGCAAAAGATCGGGGAGGGCGTCGACAAGCTCGAGGCGTGGGTGTCCCAGGACGAGGACCGGAAGGTCGACGCCTACGAACACCCGGACCGGCCCCGGTCGGTGATCATGGTGGCGGGCCTGATCTCCGGGCAGCGCGCCAGCGTCGAGGGGCGCGTCAGCGAGGTCGAAGACGTCACCACCCGCGGCCGGACCCACCGGCAGATCGTCGTCGGAGACAGCACCGGCGAAATGACCGTCACCTTCCGCCCGGGCAACGGGGGCGCCGACATCCAGCCCGGGCAGGTACTGAGGATCACCGGGAAGGCCCGCCAGACCGGCACCCGGGCCATCTCGATGCTCGACCCGGCATATCAGGTCATCGAGGACCCCGCGAAGGACGCCGAATCCGGGGATTCCGACCGAGACGGCGATACGTAGCCCCGCGCGTCCGGCACCCCGAACGAATTACTTTGGAAACAAAGAAATTTCGGCGCCGCTCCCGGTCGGCGCAGCCGTCGCCGGCGGCGCAGCGCGACGACACCGGGCATTGACGGCGGCCGACGGTACGCGATCCCCCGGGGTAGGGGCGGCGGCCGTGCGTCGCGGCCCACCGGCGGGACCGGGATTTTCGGAATTGCGTAGTCACGGCGCGGGTTTCGCGCCACTCGGGACTTCCCGTCAAGTTTTCGATACGCCCAGACGAGATTACTCACTCCCGCTAAGCTGACGGCATTCGAATGTAAACTGACACGTGCATAATTACGCCGGAAACACGTGAGAAAGATGGTGCGCGCCGAGGCTCAGGGGCCCCGGTGCGCACGCGCGGCTATCGAATGCCCGAGGTAAGTGGGCGAGGATAGGGGAACTTGCACTTTGCGTGCCGCACACGCCACACCCGTTGCCGTCATCGGGATGGCCTGCCGACTCCCCGGCGGGATCGACTCCCCGCAACGCCTCTGGGACGCGCTGCTGCGCGGTGACGACCTCGTTGGCGAAATTCCCGCCGACCGGTGGGATGCGGATCTGTTCTACGACCCCGAGCCCGGCGTACCCGGCCGATCGGTAACCCGCTGGGGCGCGTTCCTCGACGACGTCGGCGGCTTCGACTGCGACTTCTTCGGAATGACCGAGCGCGAGGCCACCGCGATCGACCCGCAACACCGCCTGCTGCTGGAGACATCCTGGGATGCCCTTGAGCACGCCGGCCTGGACCCCGCTTCCCTGATCCACTCGCAGACCGGAGTGTTCGTCGGCCTGACGCACGGCGACTACGAACTGCTGGCCGCCGACTGCGGCGCGGCCGAAGGGCCGTACGGATTCACCGGCACCAGCAACAGCTTCGCGTCCGGGCGGGTGGCCTACACCCTCGGCCTGCACGGTCCGGCGGTCACGGTGGACACGGCGTGCTCGTCGGGGCTGATGGCCGTCCACCAGGCGTGCGGCAGTCTCGGCAGCGGCGAATCCGACCTCACCCTGGCCGGTGGCGTCGTGGTGACCCTGGAACCGCGCAAGTCCGTTTCGGGTTCGCTGCAGGGCATGCTGTCCCCGACCGGACGCTGCCACGCCTTCGACGTCCGCGCCGACGGCTTCGTGTCCGGGGAGGGCTGCGTCATGCTGCTGCTGAAGCGGCTCGACGACGCGCAGCGCGACGGCGACCGCATCCTGGCGGTGCTGCGCGGCACCGCGGCCAATCAGGACGGCCGCACCGTGAACATCGCGGCGCCGTCGGAAGCGGCTCAGGTCGCCGTCTACCGGAAGGCCCTGGAGATCGCGGCGGTCGACGCGGCCACGATCGGGTTGGTCGAGGCGCACGGCACCGGCACCCCGGTCGGCGATCCAATCGAATTCGCCAGCCTGGCCGCGGTATACGGCACCGGCAGCCGCTGCGCCCTGGGATCGGTGAAGACCAACTTCGGCCACACGCAGTCGACGTCCGGGCCGCTGGGACTGATGAAGGCGATCCTCGCGCTGCAGCACGCCGTGGTACCCCAGAACCTGCACTTCACCCGACTCCCCGACGAGATGGCCCGGATCGCTACAAATCTTTTTGTGCCGCAGAGTAATACGCCCTGGCCCACCAATGGCCACCACCCGCGACGCGCCGCGGTGTCGTCATACGGGATGTCGGGCACCAACGTGCACGCCATCCTGGAACAGGCCCCCGAACAGGCACCGGCGCAGGTGTCCGGCGAACCGGCGGGCTCGCCGCTACTGTTTCCCCTGTCGGCCACCTCCGCCGAGCAGCTGCGTGTCACGGCCGCCCGGCTGGCGGACTGGCTGGACGAGCGCGGCGCCCTGGACGGCGAAAGTAGCGCGGGCCTACGGGATCTGGGCTACACGCTGGCGCGCCGGCGGGCGCACCGGCCGGTGCGGACCGTGCTCTCGGCCAACAGTCTCGGCGAGTTGCGCACCGGGTTGCGCGCGGTCGCCGACAGCGACATCCCGTACCAGCCCGCGGTGGGGCAAGGTGACCGCGGACCGGTGTGGGTTTTCTCCGGCCAGGGTTCGCAATGGCCGAAGATGGGCGCCGAACTACTGGCCGAGGAGCCGGTGTTCGCCACGACCATCGCGGCCATCGAGCCGCTGATCGCCGCGGAATCCGGCTTTTCGGTGACCGAAGCCTTGTCGGCGCCGGAGACGATGGCCGGCATCGACAAGGTGCAGCCGACGATCTTCGCGATGCAGGTCGCGCTCGCCGAGACGATGAAGTGCTACGGGGTGCGCCCCGGCGCCGTCATCGGGCATTCGCTCGGAGAATCGGCCGCGGCCGTCGTCGCCGGCGGGTTGTCGGTCGCCGACGGTGTGCGCGTCATCTGCCGTCGCTCGAAGCTGATGGCGCGGATCGCGGGCAGCGGCGCGATGGCATCGGTGGAACTGCCGGGGCAGCAGGTGTTGTCCGAGCTTTCGATTCGCGGCATCTCCGACGTGGTGCTCTCCGTGGTCGCGTCGCCGACATCGACCGTCGTCGGCGGTGACACGCAGATCATCCGCGATCTGGTCGCGGCCTGGCAGCAGCAGGACGTGATGGCGCGCGAGGTGGCCGTGGACGTCGCCTCGCATTCTCCGCAGGTGGAACCGATCCTCGACGAGCTGGTCGAGGCCCTCGCCGAGTTGCAACCGACGGCGCCCGAGGTTCCGTACTATTCCGCGACACTGTGGGATCCGCGCGAACGACCGTCGTTCACCGGCGACTACTGGGCCGAAAACCTGCGCCACACAGTGCGATTCGCGGCCGCGGTGCAGGCGGCCCTCAAGGATGGGTTCCGCGTCTTCGGTGAGCTGGCGCCACATCCGCTGCTGACGCACGCCGTCGAGCAGAACGCCGGCAGCCTGGACATGCCGATCGCCGCCCTGCCGGCCATGCGCCGCGACCAAGAGCTGCCGTTCGGTTTGCGCGGCTTCGTCGCCGACGTGCACAGCGCCGGCGCCCGGGTCGACTTCGCCGTCCAGTACCCGACCGGCCGATTGGTGGATGCCCCGCTACCGACGTGGACCCGCCGCCGGCTGATGCTCAGCCGGGAGGCGAACGAGCAGGCTTACGGCGCCTCGGTCCAGGCGGTGCACCCCCTGCTCGGTGCGCACGTGCATCTGCGGGAGGAACCCGAGCGCCACGTCTGGCAGGGCGACATCGGCACCGGCGCCCACCCGTGGCTCGCAGACCACCAGATACACAGTGTCGCGGCGTTTCCCGCCGCCGCCTATTGCGAGATGGCGCTCGCGGCCGCGCGCGCGATCCTCGGGGAAGGCGCCGAGGTTCGCGACGTCGCGTTCGAGCGGACGCTGTTGCTGGGCGACGAGACGCCGGCGTCGTCTGTCGCGACGGTCGCCGCGCCGGGCGTCCTCGACTTCACCGTGGACACCCACGAGGACGGCGAACGCGTCCGCCGGGCGAGCGCGGTCCTGCATGCCGGCGCGGGAGACGGCGCGGACTCGGCCGAGCCGCAGCATCCGCCCGCGCACGACGTGGACACGCTGATCGCCAACCACCCGTCACGCATGGACGCTGCGGAATTGCGAAAGGCGTTTGACGCCACGGGAATTCACTATGGGCCGGCATTTTCGGGTCTGGCCGCGGTGCTGGTTGCCGACGGGGAGATCACCACGGTGCTTGCCGAAGTGGCACTGCCTGGCGCCATTCGCTCGCAGCAGTCGGCCTACGCCGCGCACCCGGCTCTGCTCGACGCGTGCTTCCAGTCGGTCGTCGTTTCACCCGAGGTGCAGAAGGCCGGTGCCGGCGGCCTGCTATTGCCGGTCGGCGTGCGCAGGCTGCGCAACTATCACTCGACGCGTAACGCGCGATACTGCCTCACCCGGGTCACGTCCTGGCAACCCGGCGAATGCGAGGCGGACCTCGACGTGCTGGACCGGTCCGGGACCGTGCTGTTGACCGTCGAGGGACTCCGGCTGTCCGGCGGCACGTCCGAACACGAACACGCTTACCGGCTGCTCAACGAGCGGTTGTTGACCATCGAGTGGGAGGCCCGGGAGCTGCCCGAGGCCGCGCACGGCGAGCCCGGCTCGTGGGTGCTGCTCGACGCGTCCGAGGATCACGACCCGTTGCCGGTGCGGCTCGCGGAGGTGCTGAATTCCGGTGGCTCGCAATGCACAACGGTGCCGGTGCCGCTCGGGGCCGTCGACGCCGCACAGCTGCGGACGCTGCTGTCCGGCGCCGGCGCGACCGCCTCCAACGGTCACCGCCCGCTGAAGGGGCTGACCGGCGTGGTGGTGGTGGCCGCGGCGTCCGCGGGCGACCCCCACACGCAGCGGCGCGGCCGGGATCACGTGTCGCACCTCGCGGCCGTCGCCCGCGAGCTCTCGGAGCTGCCGGGGGAGTCGCCGCGGCTGTACGTGGTGACCCGCCACGCCGCGAGCGTTTCAGCCGGTGATACGGCGAACCTCGCGCAGGCCGGGCTGCGCGGACTGATGCGGGTGATCGACTCCGAGCATCCGCATCTGAGCGCCACCCAGATCGATGTTGACGACGCGACCGATCCCGAACAGGTTGCGCTGCAATTGAAAAGCGGATCAGAAGAGGACGAGACCGCCTGGCGCGGCGGGCAGTGGTACGCCGCGCGGCTGCGGCCCGGTCCGCTCCGCCCGACCGAGCGGCGCACCACCGTCGTCGATCACGAGCGCGACGGCATGCGCCTACAGATCCGCACCCCCGGTGACCTCGAATCGCTGGAGTTCGCCGCGTTCGACCGGGTGCCGCCGGGGCCGGGGGAGATCGAGGTGGCTGTGTCGTCGTCGACCGTCAACTTCGCGGATGTGCTTGTCGCCTTTGGCCGTTACCCCACGTTCGAGGGTTACCAGCAGCAGTTGGGCGGCGACTTCGCCGGCGTGGTGACCGCCGTCGGCCCGGACGTCACCGAGCACAAGGTCGGCGACCACGTCGGCGGAATGTCCCGCAACGGATGCTGGGGCACGTTCGTCGTCGCCGACGCCCGGCACGCGGTTGCGCTGCCGCCCGAGATGCCGCTGAAAGAAGCGGCCGCGGTGCCGACCGCGTCCGCGACCGCGTGGTACGGCCTGCACGACCTGGCGCACATCGCACCGACCGACAAGGTCCTCATCCATTCCGGAACCGGTGGCGTCGGCCAGGCGGCCATCGCGATCGCCCGGGCCGTGGGCTGTGAGATCTTCGCGACCGCGGGCAGCCCGCAGCGCCGGAAGCTGTTGCAGGACATGGGTGTTGAACACGTCTACGACTCGCGCAGCACGGAGTTCGCCGACCAGATTCGCCGTGACACCGACGGATACGGGGTCGACGTGGTGCTCAACTCGCTGCCCGGCGCCGCGCAACGTGCGGGAATCGACTTGCTGGCCTTGGGCGGACGCTTCATCGAGCTGGGCAAGCGGGACGTCTACGGCGACACCCATCTGGGGTTGTTCCCGTTCCGGCGCAACCTGTCGCTGTTCGTCGTCGACCTCGCGCTGCTGACGTTCAGCCACCCGCACACGGTTCGGTGCCTGTTGACCACCGTGTACCAGCGCACCGCCGCCGGTGAACTGCCCTTGCCGCGCACCACGCACTATCCGCTGCACGACGCTGCCGCGGCGGTGCGTCTGGTCGCCGGCGCGGGACACACCGGCAAGGTGGTGCTGCAGGTACCGCGGGCGGGAAGCAGTGTGGCGGCGGTGCCGCCGGACAAGGTGCGGCCGTTCCGCGCCGACGGCGCCTACATCATCACCGGTGGAAACGGCGGCCTGGGCTTGTTCCTGGCCGGCGAGATGGCTTCCGCGGGCTGTGGGCGGATCGTGCTCAACTCCCGTTCGCAACCCAATGGGCAAGCGCGCGAAGCTATCGAGCTACTTCGCGGCGCAGGAGCCGACATCGCGGTGGAGTGCGGTGACATCGCCGCACCGCAAACGGCCGACCGGCTGGTGGCGTGTGCGACTGCCACCGGGCTGCCGGTGCGGGGCGTGCTGCACGCGGCGGCGGTGGTCGAGGACGCCACGCTAGCGAATGTCACCGACGAACTCATCGACCGGTGTTGGGCGCCAAAGGTCGACGGCGCGTGGAACCTTCATCACGCCCTGCGGGAAGAAAGCACCGGCCGGCCACTGGACTGGTTCTGCTCCTTCTCGTCGGCCGCCGCGCTGGTGGGGTCGCCGGGGCAGGGCGCCTACGCCGCGGCCAACGCCTGGCTGGACGCGTTCGCGTATTGGCGCCGCGCCCAGGGTCTTCCGGCCACCTCGATCGCGTGGGGCGCGTGGTCCGAGGTCGGCCGCGCCACGGCCCTTGCCGAGGACGCCGGCGTCGCGATCACGCCGGACGAGGGTTTCCGCGCCTTCGAAACGCTGCTGCGCTACGACCGCCCCTATTCGGGCTACGCGCCGATCACAGGGACGCCATGGTTGGCATCCTTCGCGCAACGCAGCCGCTTCGCCGAGGCGTTCGGCTCGTCGGGCCAAGGCAAGCCGGACACCGGCAAGTTCCTCGCCGAGCTGCGGGCGCTGCCACGCGAGGAATGGCCGTCGGCCGTCCGCCGGCTGGTATCGGGTCAGATCAGCCTATTGCTCCGGCGCACAATCGATCCGGATCGGCCGCTGTCCGACTACGGCCTGGACTCGCTGGGGAACCTGGAGCTGCGGACCCGCATCGAAACCGAAACGGGTATCCGCGTCAGCCCCACCAAGATCACCACCGTCCGCGGTTTGGCCGACCATCTGTGCGACGAGCTGGCCGATCTGGAAGCCGCGCCGTCAGCATCCTGACCCGCGGTTGAAATGGCCGGCTATCCGCCGTATGCGGGACGCGGCATGCTGAAGGGGCGACGCCCGTTGCGCAGTACCGGGACACCGGCCCGGTCCGCGGTGCGCATCGCCGGCAGCGTCCCCAGGCCGCCCGATGGGTGCGGCGCGGAAGCCGGGACCGCACGAAATATGTTGGCCGACAACGAGGGATGACCCTCGGTAGCGACGCCGGCCGGATTCGCGACCGTCCAGGTCTGCGGGACGGACAATTTTCCCACCAGCGACGCCCGGCCGACACCGGCGAGCGCCGGACCTCGCACGGCCGGGATGTCCGGCAATATCGGAACAGCGCCGCCCGCGGCCTTGGCCGCCTGGACGTCGGACAGGTCGAGCCCGTATCCCAATTGTCCCCACCCCAACAACGTGCGGGCCCCCGCCAAAAACGTCTGTCCCGGTGTGGAGACGACCGTATTGAAGTCGCTGACCGAACCGATGAGTGCCGACGAACCCGAGGCGGATGTCCCGGAAGGGTCCGCGGCGGAGGTGTTCGTGGGCAGCCCCGAGGCGACCGCGGCCCGGGCCTGCCCCGCGGACGCACTCGCGGCTCGGTTGACCGCGGCGGCCCGATCCGATTGGCCGTGCGCGGTTGTCGTTCGGGGCGGCTGCGTGAACGGCGTGAGGGTGGTTGCGGCCGACGACGATGCGGCGTAGCCGTACATGGCGGTGGCATCCTGGGCCCACATCTCCGAGTATGCGGTCTCGGTGGCCGCGATCGCCTGCGCGTTCTGCCCGAAGAAGTTGGTCGCAATCAGGGTGGAGAGCGCAAGCCGGTTGGCGGCGACCACGTGTGGCGGCACCGTCGCGGCGAACGCCGCTTCATAGGCGGCCGCCGCGGCCCGTGCTTGCGCGCCGGCCCGGGCGGCGTGGGCCGCCGTGGTGGTCGCCCACGACACATAAGGTTCGACAGCCACCGTCATCGCCGTGCAAGCATCGCCGGACCACGCCTGGCCGCGCAGCTCCGACAGCGCGGCGCAATACCCGGCGGTGAAGGACTCCAGTTGCGCGGCAAGCTCGTCCCACGCCGATGCAGCCGCCGTCATCGGACCCGAACCCGGGCCGGAATACATTCTGGCCGAATTGATCTCGGGTGGCAGCGCCCCGAAATCAAGCATCGGCGATCCTTTCTGAACGAGCACGCGCGGTCGCTGCAGGCGTGCCTGCAGCAAGGGGTGGAACCAGAGCGGCTACCCGCCGGCGGAAGGGCGCGGCATCTTGAATTGACGCGGCGTTACGCGCAGCACGTTGTTGACCGAGGGCCGCGACAAGAGTCCCGACGTGGACCCCGCCGCCGCCGGTGCCCCGTTCCACATGGTGGTCGCCGGGCCCTCGTGCCACGACGGGCCCCCGTCGAGCTCGGCGTCCGACAACCAGTGCGCCTCGGCGACGCTGGTGACCGCCGGATTTGTCGCCGCCCAGCTTTGCGGGACGGACAACCGGCCTACCGTGGTCGCGCTGCCCGTGCTCGCCAGGGTCGGACCGGCTACGACTGCCGCGCCGGTCGAGGCCCCGGCCGCCGCGGCGGGGGCCGCGGCGGCTTTGGCGGCTTGGCCCGCCGCCTGAAGATTGGAGCGGAACAGCCCGGTGCCGAAGGTTCCCGCGGACGTGACCGTGCGGCTCATGGCGTCGCCGAGGTTCACCGGTGCCGTCAGCGTGTTGAAATCGCTCACCGCGCCCAGCGCGGAGGACGACCCCGACGACGAGGACGAGCCCGAAGACCCTGCGGTGGACAGGGTTTGCAGCTGTTGCGGCACGGTCGACATCGTGCGGGACAGGACGGCGTGCGACTGTCCGGCCGCCGAGTCGCCGGCTGCGTGGGCCACCGCGGCGGTCTGGGTGGATTGCCCGTCGGCGGTCGTGGTCTGGGGCGGTTGGCCGAATTGCCTGAGCGTGGTCGCACCCGACGACGATGCGGCGTAGCCGTACATCGCGCCGGCATCTTGGGCCCACATCTCGGAGTAGGCGCCCTCGGTGGACCCGATCATCGCGGTGTTCTGCCCCAAGAGGTTGCTGGCGACCAGCTGCGTCAACAGGGTGCGGTTGGCCGTCACAATGGCGGGCGGCACGGTGGCGTCGAACGCCGTCTCATAGGCGGCCGCCGCGGCGCGGGCCTTCCCGGCGGCTTCCTCGGCCTGTGCCGCCGCGTTGGCCATCCATGCCACGTACGGAGCGGCCGCCGTGGCCATCGCGACGGACGCACCGCCAGACCAACTTTCGCCGTCCAGCCGGGCCAGCACAGCCACGTAGCCGCGCGAGGCCGTCTCGAGTCCGGTGGCCAATACGTCCCAGGCGGCCGCCGCGGCGATCAGTGGGCCCGAGCCCGGACCGGCGTACATTCTGGTCGAGTTGATTTCTGGGGGCAGCGCCCCGTAATCAAGCATTCGCCTTCCCCTGCGTTGCATCGCCGGCCGCGCGTTTGCCGACTGGATTCAGACCTGGTCGGCGCAGCCGCCGGCGACGGTAGCTACGCGCAGTCATGACGAATCCCACCGTCATCGTGTCCCGCCGCCGGGGCGCCCGATCGGGCGCGGCGGCAAAATTACTTCCGCCTGAGTCAAACCCACCGAAGGCCGCCGGACAACCCCGAACAGTGGATGTACAGAAGATTAACAGCTAACGCGACTGGCGCGCCCAAGTGGCATGCCCTGCTGAAGTGCGTTCGGGGCCGAGCTTTGTGATACCGGACGGCGATCCCGTTTGCTGTGGGCAAAGACCCGAACCCGTGGCGCCGGGTACCCGGAACCCGATCGGGATGACTCCTCGAGGCGCGGGCTACGGTGCGGCGGTGACACCGCAGGCCGCAACGGAGGTGTCGACGCGTCGCCAAGTGCATCGTGGAGCCGCCCGGGCGGGGCGGGGTTTTCCGGCGTCAACGCGCCGATCGGCCAGCCTCGCCCAGGCGCGATTTCATTTGCTGGTGAACCCAAAGCCGGGCCCGGCGCGGGACAGCGAGGCGGGTCCGCCGTGCAGTGAGACAAACTCACCTAAGTTGGCCATCTTTACTTGTGGACTGGTTCTAATCCGCATTGATTGATAAGCAATATGGTGAAGGTGTGTGGCCGGGTTCGACGCGGCGAGGCTGCCGCGCCGAAGCCGGGCGTCGGTGTCGCAGGCAAACAAATCCTGCGGGGCGGGCGCGCCGTCCTGCCGGCCGCCGGTACGGCGACCGGTGATGTGGAGGATGGCAAGTGGCCGTTAGGGTTTCGTCGATGTCGGCTGAAACGTGCTGAACAGGAGCTGGCAATGTCGAACAACATCACCTGGCATGAACACCAGATAAGCCGCGCCGAACGCGAAAGACTCAACGGCCACAAGGGCTGCGTCATCTGGTTCACCGGCCTGAGCGGCAGCGGCAAGAGCACGGTGGCCAACGTCGTCGAGCAGAAGCTCTACGCGCGGGGAATCCGCAGCTACCTGCTGGACGGGGACAACGTCCGCTATGGACTCAATGCCGGCCCGGACCTTCTCGTCGAGCGGCACGGGCCCGAGTTCGCGAAGCGGTTCGGCCTGGGATTCTCCGCCCAGGATCGCGAGGAGAACATCCGCCGTATCGGCGCGGTCGCCAAGCTGTTCTGCGAGTCCGGCACCATCGCGCTGACGGCATTCATCAGCCCGTACGTGCGTGATCGCGACGCCATCCGGGCCACCCTGAACGACGGCGATTTCCAGGAGATCTTCATCGACACCCCGATCGAGATCTGCGAGAAGCGCGACCCCAAGGGCCTCTACAAGAAAGCCCGCGCCGGCGAGATCAAAGGATTCACCGGAATCGACGATCCCTACGAGGCGCCGGCACGACCCGAGCTGCGGCTCGAAGGCGGCATGAAGGACGTGGACACATTGGCCGGGGAAGTGATCGCCCATCTCGAGCAGGCGGGCGTCATCGCGACCACGGTCCGGCCAGACGCTTAGCGGACGGGTCCGGCAGCGACGGCGTCGGGAGCCGCCCACGGGCAACCGCTGATTACCGAAACGAGGTCACTTTCATGAGCTACCAAGGCCATAACGGAAAGCCGATCGTGGAACGGGTGTCCACGGAGAATGCGGCCGCCCAGATCGAGGGGTTGCCGCGCATCCCGATCCCGAAAGCCACCGCGCACGAGGTGATCAGCCTGTCCTACGGGTTCTTCACCCCGCTGACCGGGTTCATGGGCCGGCGCGAAGTGGATGGCACGCTGGACAACTTCCAGCTGCCAGACGGCACGCTGTGGAGCATCCCCATCGTCTTCGATCTCTCCGCGGACGACGTCGAAAATTACGGGGTGAAGGAGGGCGAACGCGTCGTCCTCGAATATCTCGATGCCCCGATGGCGATCTTCGAGGTCTCCGAGATCTACGAATACGACCTGGAGCGGATGGCCGAAAAGACCTACGGCACCACTGATCCCCGACACCCAGGCGTCAAGAAGACGCTGGCATACGCGGATCGGTTCATCGGCGGCGACATCACGCTCATCAACGAGCCGGTGTTCAACGAACCCTTCAAGCGCTTCTGGCTCACACCGCGCCAGCACAAGGATGTGCTGGCCAAAAAGAACTGGACGCGCGCCGTCGCCCATCAAACCCGCAACGTGCCGCACACCGGCCACGAAGCCCTGATGAAGCAGGCGTGGCTGGCCGCGAATGAGGACCAGCCCGTCGACAACCTGAACACCGGTGTGCTGGTCAATGCCATCATCGGCCAGAAGCGCGTCGGTGACTACATCGACGAGGCAATCCTGTTGACGCAGAACGAGTTGCGAACCAGTGGGTATTTCCGCGAGGACGTCCACCTGGTGTCGTTCACGCTGTGGGACATGCGCTACGCCGGGCCCCGTGAGGCCATCTTCCACGCGATCCTGCGAACGAACCTCGGCTGTACGCATCACATGTTCGGGCGAGACCACGCCGGCGTGGGCGATTTCTACCACCCCTACGATTCCCAGAACATCCTCAAGGAACACCGCAGCGAGCTGGGCATCAAACCGGTGTTCCTGCGCGAGAACTGGTATTGCCCGGTGTGCCAGGAGGTCACCAACTCGGCCCTGTGCGGTCACGATGACCAGTCACAGAGCTTCAGCGGCAGCCTGATTCGAAGCATCCTGACCGACGAGGTCAAGCCGACTCAAAAGGTGATGCGGCACGAGGTCTTCGAAGTCGTGATGGACTGCGCCGCCAAGTACGGCCAGGGTTCGCCCTTCGTCACCGAGGAATATCTGAAAGACAGATTGCCGGTTTTTACGCTGAACCAGTTGGAGAACTCATGAGCAACGGCGAGAAGCAGATCAAGGTCAACGTCTGGATCAACGAGGAACGGCTGGAAGCGCTGGCGAATGCCGGGATGGCGGACCTTGCGATCGAGGCGTTCGCCGGCATGAAGCTACTCGAGATCTACACCACCGAAGACCAGAAAGACGCTCTGCTGCAGCGCTTTCCCGGGGCGAAGTATGACTCGGCCACCACCCGCTCGATCGAGCTGCTGCCCAAGCAGGCCAAGGACAGGCTGCTCGAACTGTCCATCAAGATGCACTCCACCGGACCCGACGTGGTAGGTCACTTCCTGGACGAAGCCCAGACGGCGAACAGCCAGTAGGGCTAAGCGTCCAGCCGGGTGAACTGCCTGCGCCGGTATCGCTCGACGCATGCGGCCCGCCGGATCTTGCCGCTGGTCGTGGTGGGAATCGATCCCGGTGCCACCAGCACCACATCGGCGACGTTGAGCCCGTGCGAGTTCGATATCGCCGCGGTGACGTCGTTCCTGACGGTGTCAAGGGTGCGCTTGGCGTCCTGGTCGGAACCGCCGCGCTTGTTCAATTCGATGATGGCGACCAGCTTTTCGGTCTCGTCCACGGGAACCGCGATCGCCGCGACGCGGCCGCCGGTGATCCGCTGCACCGTCGACTCGATGTCCTCGGGATAATGATTGCGCCCGTAGACGATCAGCAGATCTTTCATCCGGCCCACGATGAACATCTCGTCCTCGCAGACGAAGCCGAGGTCGCCGGTGCGCAGCCACGGGCCCTCGGGGGTGCCCGGCGATGGGTCGGCCAGGACGCCGCCGAAGGTGCGGCGGGTCTCCTCCGGCTTCCGCCAGTAGCCGTCGGCGACGTTGTCGCCGTTGACCCAGATCTCACCGACCGTCCCGGCCGGGCACTGTGTGCTGGTGTCCGGGTGGACGATCCGCACCGTCGGCGACGTCGGCGTGCCGTAACTCAGCAGCGGTGAACCGGTCTCTGCCGAGCACCGCTGCGCGTTGCCCTCCGACAGCTGCTCCGGTTCGAAGTGGACGACGTGCGGGGCGCCGCCCTGGGCGCGGCTGGCCACATAGACGGTGGCTTCGGCCAACCCGTAGGAGGGCTGCATCATGTGTTCGCGAAAGTTGTACGGCGCGAAACGTTTACAGAACCTGTCCAGCGTGGCGGGATGAATCCGTTCGGCGCCGCTGACGATGCTGATCACGTTGCCCAGGTCGACTCCGGTCAGGTCGTCCTCGGTGGTCTTGCGGACCGCGAGCTCGAAGGCGAAGTTCGGCGCGGCGGAGAAGACCGGATTGATCTGGGACATCGCGTGGATCCAGCGCGCCGGGCGCTGCAGGAACGCGATCGGGCTCGTCACATCGCCCAGGTAGCCGCCGAGGATCGGTGCGATGACGCCCTGCACTAACCCCATGTCGTGGTAGAAGGGCAGCCACGACACGCAGACGGTGTCGGGCGGGGCGACCCCGTCGAAGTCGGGAAAGTACGCGGCCATCAGCTGCTGGAAGTTCACGTGCAGGTTGCGGTGCGAAACCATGACGCCGGCCGGAAGGCGCGTGGAGCCCGACGTGTACTGCAGGTAGGCGATGCTCGGGGCGTCGCTGATCCGGATGCTCGACGAGTTCGGCTGGTCCAGGTCCAGCGCGTCGACGGCGATGACCGCGGGGGCGGTTGACTCCGGGCGGTGCAGATAGTCGTTGACGGTCGCGGAGGCCGCGGAGGTGGTGAGGACGACGGTGGGTGTGGTGTCCGCCAGGACGGTGGCGACGCGCTCGTCGTGCGAGCCCGGCTGCGGAACCGCGAGCGGGACCGCGATCAGCCCGGCCTGGATCGCGCCCAGGAACGCCACGATGTAGGCGAGGCCCTGGGGGGCGAGGATGACGGCGCGGTCCCCGGTGGCGCCATGCCGCTTGACCTCGTGCGCCACGTTGAGAGTTCGCCGGTACAGCTGCGCCCACGTCACGGTCTCGGTGACGCCGGCCCAGTCCTGCTCGTAATCGGTATAGCGGAACGCCACATCGTCGGGTTGCAGACCGGCGCGTTCCCGCAGCAGCGAGACAACCGACGAACCTTGCATGCGGGCTAGGGTACCGCTTGTGGATTTTCGCGCACGCCGGCCGCCGTATGCGGGAAGGCGAGCGGGTCAACGACTTTCCAGCACCCGCAATCCCAGCGAAAACAGCAGTCGCACCTCGGGATCGGCCAGCGACGTCGACAACAATTTCTCGACGCGGCGCACCCGGTAGCGAACCGTATTCGGATGCACGCGCAACGCCTGGGCGGCCGCCGCGATGTCTCCGAAGGCGTCCAGGTAGACCCGCAACGTCAGTGCGAGCACCGGATCGTCGTCGCGCAGCGCCACGATCCGCGGATCGATCAACCGCTCGTCGCCGCCGACCAGGGTCACGATCTCGTCGAGCAGCACGGTGGTACGCGCTTCGGCCAGCGATGTCACCTGTCCGAACGAAATCGGGTGCCGCTCAGCGCTGTCCAGCACGCGGTCCACCTCGATGCGGGCCGCGGCGATCCCGGCGAGGCCGGCGACGGGTGCGGCGATGGCCGCCCGTAGCTGCACCCCGAGTTCGGCGCGCATGGCGCCGATGGTGCCGCGCACCCACGAGGCGACCGATCGGTTGCGGGTCTGGGGGAGGAGCACGTACGTGCGCGCGCCGTTCGAGGCGACCTGGGCGTCGGCGCGAAAGGCGCTGGCGCTCAGCGCGATAACATCTGCGAGCCGTCCGTGACCGGGCGAACCGTCCGCCGCGTCCCAACCGATCAGCGCCGCGTCGCCGTCGGCGGCCAGGCCGAGTTCACCGGCAACCGCAGCGACATCGACGTGCGCAAGGGTCTCGGCGTCGGCGAGGCCGAGGAGTTGCTGCACCCGCCGGGCGTGCGTCGACGGCCGGGCCGCCAGCCGCGACATGATGCGGGCGGCCAGCACGGCGGCGCCGCGCAACATCTCCTCGGCGTCGTCGGCCAACGGTTGCGAGCCTTGCTGTACCCAGATGGTTCCGGCGAACACCGGCGGCCGTCTGGCGTCCGGTGCGGGCCGGTAGATGCCGACGGCCAGCCGCGGGCGCAGCCCCAGCTCGGGCCGCTCGGCGACGCGGACGACGTCGCCGCCCGACCGCAACGCATCGAAGATGCCCCATTGGCCGATCCACTCAAGATGCTCGGGCGGGCCCGCCCTGCCCAGGATGGAAAGGCGGCGCAGCTCGTCGGCTTCGTCGTTGGAGGCGGAATAGGCCAGCACGTGCGATTGGGCGTTTTCGATGCTGACCATGCCGTGAATGCGATCGGCGAGCGACTGCGCCAAGCCGAACAGGTCGGTGCCCGAGTCGTCCGTGGCGTCCGCGCGGTCCCCGTGATGCTCCAGGACGTGGTTGACCAACTGATAGAGCCGCTCCCAGCGGGCCCGCGGGTCGGCGGCCACCACGGCCGAGCCGGCCGCAACGGCCTTGGCCACCAACGCATTCGACGGCTCCTTGACGAAGATGGCCACCGGCACGCGCTCGCGCGCCTGCTTGTCCACCCAGCGCAGCGCCTCGTCGTCGGCGACCCCAAGCAGGAAGAAGACATCGGCGGAACCCGCCGCGGCCGCCAGCCCGAGCCGCACGTCGTCGGAGTCGATCAGGGCCGCCGACCCCACCGGCAGGTCCAGGCCGCGGGGCGCGTCGACCAGGCTCACCAGGGTCGCGTCCAGCGCCAGTAGCAGCTGCCCCAGCCCCACACCGGCCATGTTGTGTGATCTTACTACGAATGCTGACCCGTATTGTCCGATCGGCTAATTCTCTGTTGGGCCGCCGCGAGGATCCTTGCAGGATGGACGCGATAACCCAGGTCCCGATGCCGGCCAACGAGCCGGTCCACGACTATGCGCCACACTCGCCGGAACGCGCCCGGCTCCGCACCGAACTGGCCGCGCTGACCGATGATCCGATCGATCTGCCGCATGTCATCGGCGGCACCCACCGGATGGGCGACGGTGAGCGCATCGACGTCGTCCAGCCGCACCGGCACGCCGCGAAGCTGGGCACCCTGACCAACGCCGGGCACGCGGACGCGACGGCGGCGATCGAAGCCGCGATGGCCGCGAAACGCGCATGGGCCGCACTGCCGTTCGACGAGCGGGCGGCGGTGTTCCTGCGGGCCGCCGACCTGCTGGCCGGGCCGTGGCGGGAGAAGATCGCCGCCGCGACGATGCTCGGCCAGTCCAAGTCCGTCTATCAGGCCGAGATCGATTCGCCGTGCGAGCAGATCGACTTCTGGCGGTTCAACGTGGCGTTCGCGCGGCAGATCCTGGCGCAGCAGCCGATCAGCGGACCGGGAGAGTGGAACCGCAGCGAGTACCGCCCGCTGGACGGCTTCGTCTACGCGATCACGCCGTTCAACTTCACCTCGATCGCGGGCAATCTGCCGACCGCGCCGGCGCTGATGGGCAACACCGTGGTGTGGAAGCCGTCGATCACCCAGACGCTGTCGGCCTATCTGACCATGCAGCTGCTCGAGGCCGCGGGGCTGCCGCCCGGGGTGATCAACCTGGTCACCGGCGACGGCCTCGCCGTGTCCGATGTGGCACTGGCCGATCCGCGGCTGGCGGGCATCCACTTCACCGGATCGACGGCCACCTTCCAACATCTGTGGCAGCAGGTGGGCGCCAATATCGGCCGCTACCACAGCTATCCGCGGCTGGTCGGCGAGACCGGCGGCAAAGACTTCGTCGTCGCCCACGCCTCGGCACGCCCGGAGGTGTTGTGCACGGCGCTGATTCGCGGCGCTTTCGACTATCAGGGGCAGAAATGCTCGGCCGCGTCGCGGGCCTTCATCGCGCAGTCGGTGTGGCGCCGCATGGGCGACGACTTCTTGGGGAAGACGGCCGCGTTGCGCTACGGCGACGTGACCGATCTGACCAATTACGGGGGAGCGCTGATCGACGGGCGCGCCTTCATCAAGAACGTCGATGCCATCGAGCGGGCCAAGGGCACGCCGCACGTCACCATCGCCGTCGGCGGCGAATACGACGACAGCGAGGGCTATTTCGTGCGGCCCACGGTGTTGCTGTCCGACGACCCGACCGACGAGTCGTTCGCGACGGAATACTTCGGCCCGCTGCTGTCGGTGCACGTGTACCCCGATGACGATTACGAGCGAATTCTCGACGTCGTCGACACCGGGTCTCGCTACGCGCTGACCGGCGCGGTCATCGCCGACGACCGCGACGCCGTGCTGACCGCCCAGCACCGGCTGCGGTTCGCCGCCGGGAACTTCTACGTCAACGACAAGCCGACCGGCGCGGTCGTCGGGCGTCAGCCGTTCGGGGGCTCCCGCGGCTCGGGCACCAACGACAAGGCCGGATCGATGCTGAACATGTTGCGCTGGACGTCGGCTCGCACCATCAAGGAGACCTTCATTCCGGCGACCGACCACACCTATCCGCACATGGGCGCCGACTGATGGCCGGATTGTTCGCCACCACCCTGCGCCCGGCGATCCTGGCCGCGGGCCGCCGCGAAGGGTTGCGCCGCACCGCCGAACGGCTGACCGTCACCCGAAAGGTGGTGCACCGGTTCGTTCCCGGGGAGACCATCGATTCGGTGCTGGAAAGCGTGGCGGCGCTTCGTGATTCGGGCCGCCTCGTCAGCATCGACTATCTGGGCGAGGACGTCGCCACCGCCGACGACGCCGACGCGGTGGTGCGGACGTACCTCGATCTGATCGACACGCTGGGCGGCCCCGGCGCCGCAGGCGACGCCGTCCGGCCGCTGGAAGTCTCGGTCAAGCTGTCGGCGCTGGGGCAGTCGCTGGAGCGCGACGGGCACAAGATCGCGCGGGAGAACGCATGGTCGATCTGCGATGCCGCCCAGCGTGCGGGCGTATGGGTGACGGTGGATGCCGAGAATCACAGCACCACCGATTCGACGCTGCGCATCGTGCGCGACCTGCGGGCCGAATTCCCCTGGCTGGGCCTGGTTTTGCAGGCATATCTGCGGCGCACCCTGGATGACTGCGAGGAATTCGCCGCCTCCGGTGCCCGGGTTCGGCTGTGCAAGGGCGCCTACGACGAACCGGTTTCGCTGGCCTACCGCGAGCCGACCGAGATCACCGACTCGTATCTGGCGTGCCTGCGGGCGCTGATGGCCGGCTCCGGCTACCCGATGGTGGCCTCCCACGACCCGGACATCATCGGCGCGGTGCCCGAGATGGTGCGCGAATCGGGCCGTCGCGGCAGCGAATTCGAATACCAGATGCTCTACGGCATCCGCGACGACGAGCAGCGGCGTCTCGCCGCGGCCGGCAACCGGGTGCGGGTGTACGTCCCGTTCGGCACCCAGTGGTACGGCTACTTCATGCGGCGGCTGGCCGAACGCCCGGCCAATCTGGCGTTCTTCCTGCGGGCGCTGGCCCAGCCGTGACGGTCGCGAGCGCGGCGACGCCGGGCGCAGCGGGCCGTCATTACATTTGGGGCCACTGATTGTGCGGTCAGGGTTTCGAGTGTGAGCACAGGGCGGGAAATTCGGCCAAATCCCGCCATGGACGCACACTCAAGGCCGCGGACGCACACTCTCGCTAACCACGGCGGGGCCGCGGACGATCGCTGGCGAAGCCGCGCACCACGTGGGCCCGCACGAATTCCGCCGCCACGTCCGGATCGTCCATGTCCAGCGTCGAGGACGGCGTGCTGAACAGCGAGAACAGGATGCGCGCGAACCATTCGCCGGCGGCCTCGATGTCGAGGTCCTTGCGCACCTCGCCCGTCAGCCGGGCGGCCGACAGGTAGGGGGCGAAGAACTCCACGCATTCGCGCAGCAGCACGGCGGCGTCCTTGGTCAGCAGCAGGCTGATGGTATCTTCGTCGAAGTACTTCTCCGAGGCGATCGCCCGTCGCGACTGCGTGACGAATACCGCTGCGGCACAGAGCTTATCCTCCAGCGTGCTGCCCCGGTCCATGGCCTTGGTCATCTCGCGATAGAACTGCTGCGACGCATGTTCGGCGCAGGCTTCGACGATCGAGGCCTTGTCGGAAAAGTATTCGTAGATGGTGCTGCGGGACACGCCGGCCCGCTTGGCGATGTCGACGATCGTCGCCTTAGGCAACCCCTGTTTGCCGAAGCACGCGAATGCGGACTCCACGATCAGCTCGCGGGTGGAGGTCTCCTGATAGGAGGCAGAAGCCTGAGTCGTCATGGAATCAACGCCCCCCGAGGGACCAACCCGGCATCGGCCGAGGCGAACGCGGCGTTGACATCGGCCAGATGAAATGGCTTGGACATCAATTTCTCGAACGGAAAACTGGTGTGCTGCAAGAACGATAGGCCGGTGGCCAGGGTGACCGGGTCGTAGAGCATCACGCCGCGCACGGACTTGTTGCCGTAGACCAACGCGCTGGGATCGAGCTCGAAGGTGCGCCCCATCCCGACGTTGCCGACTTCGAGCAACGTGCCGCCGTTGTTGAGAAACCCGATCCCCTCCGGGATGACGCCCGGCACGCCCACCACCTCGAGCACCCAGTCCGCGCCGATGCCGTCGGTGTGTTCGCGCACCCGCTCGGTGACCTCGGCGGCCGAGATCTCGCCGGCGTCGATGCAGTGGGTGGCGCCGAAGTCGGCGGCGACGTCGAGTCGTTCGGCGATCTTGTCGATGACGATGACTGCGGCGGCGCCCGCGGTCCGTGCCACGGCAGCGGCGTTGATGCCCAGTCCGCCGGCGCCCTGAATGACGACGGTGTCCCCGAGCCGCACATCGCGCAGCGCGAAAAGCACTTGGGCCAGCGCGCAATTCAGCGGTGCGACGGCCTCGTCGGGCAGGTCTGCGGGGACTTTGTACAACGGCTGCCGGCGGCTGGTGTAGTAGTACTCGCCGTAGGCCGCGACGAAGTGGGGTGGCTGCTCGTGGGTGCGGTATTCGCCGGCCATCAGGTTCTGGCAGGCGTAGGAGCGCCCTCGCACGCACGCGTGACAACTGCCGCAGAACCAGAAGTACGGCGCCACCACGCGATCGCCGACCGCCAGCGGCCTACCGGCCGCGTCGGTGGTCAGGCCCTCGCCGAGTTCGGCTATCTCGCCGACCATTTCGTGACCCATGGCGAACGGGCACGGCAGCGGTAGCTCGCCGCGAAAGATGTGCAGGTCGGATCCGCAGATGCCGGCCATCCGCAGCCGCAGCGCCGCGGTACCCGGCGCCGGTGTGGTCAAAGGGAATTCGGCCAGCTCGATGGGCCCGCCGTGGGCGGTCAGGAGCGCGAGCTTCGGCATGATCGTCCCCTCAGCGGGCCGGCGCGAGGATCAGGCCGCTGGTGGGCACGCCGGTTCCGGACGTGACCAGCACGTGTTCGACGTTGTCCACCTGGTTGTAGGAGGTGCCGCGGACCTGGCGCACCCCCTCGGTGATGCCGTTCATCCCGTGGATATAGGCCTCGCCGAGCAGGCCACCGTTGGTGTTGATGGGAAAGTCCCCACCCAGCGACAGCCGCTCGACGGTGGCGAAGTCCTTGGCCTCCCCGCGCCCGCAGAACCCGAGCTCCTCGAGCTGGGCGAAAACGAACGGCGTGAAATGGTCGTAGATGAAGGCGGTTTGGATGTCCTGCGGCTTGAGGCCCGAGTCGCGCCACAGCTGCCGGCCGACCACGCCCATCTCGGGCAGCCCGGTGATCTCGTCGCGGTAATAGCTGGTCATCATCTCGCCGTTGTGGGCCGCGCCCTGGGCGGCCGCGGTGATGATGGCCGGCGGCTGCCGCAGGTCGCGGGCGCGCTCGGCGCTGGTGACGACGAGGGCTACACCGCCGTCGCTCTCCTGGCAGCAGTCCAGCAGGCGCAGCACGGGCTCGACGATCCAGCGCGAGTTCTGGTGGTCTTCCAACGTGATCGGTCGCTCGTAGAACCAGGCGTCGGGGTTGGTCGCCGCGTGCTTGCGGTCGACCACCGCGATCCGGCCGAAGTCCTCATTGGTGACGCCGTACGTCGACATGTAGCGCTGGGCGTGCACCGCGACCCAGGCCGCGGGAGTGAGCAGCCCGAACGGCGCGTAATGCGCCATGAACAACGGTGTTTCGGCCATGCTGCGACCGCTGCCGCCGAACCGGAAGCCGGACCGTTCGTTGAACGCTCGCCAGCACACCACCACGTCGGCGACACCGGTGGCGACGGCCATCGCCGCGTGCACGACGGTGCCGGCGGCCGCGCCGCCGCCGTGGTGCACGCGGGAGAAGAAGCTCAGGTCGCCGATGCCGACGTTGCGGGCGATGTCGATCTCGTCGCTGGAATCCATGGTGAACGTGACCATGCCGTCGACGTCACCGGGTTCCAGGCCGGCGTCGTCGAGTGCGGCGCTGACCGCCTCACAGGCCAATTGCAGTTCGCTGCGCCCGGATTCTTTCGAGAACTCCGTCTGGCCGATCCCGACGATGGCCGCGGCGCCCGGCAGCGTCCGGCTCATGCCTGCGACCCGTCGAGCAGGCTGAGCACCGCGGTGCCGGACACGTGGTCACCCAGGCTGTTGGCGCCGGCGAAGGTCACCTCGACGAAGTTCTCACCGTCCGATCCTTGGGTTTTGCCGGTGACGCTGCCGGTGAACCGCAGCGGGTCGTCCGGAAAGCACGGTACGCCAAGGCGAATGGACAGCTTCTTCACCATCGCCTCGGGCCCGGCCCAGTCGGTGAGGAAGCGCACGCAGTAGCCGTTGGTGGTCAAAATGTTCATGAACAGGTTGGGCGAACCCTGCTGCTTGGCGTAGTCGCGGTCGTGGTGCACCGGCATGAAGTCGCGGGTGGCGATCGCTCCGGCGACGATCATCGTTGTGGTGATCGGGATTTCGAGGGGCGTGACCTCGTCGCCTTCGCCGATGTCCTGCCATCGCAGGGTGCTGGTCCGGCCGGTGGTGGTCGTCATGCGGGTCCTCCCGAATAGGTTGCGCCGAGGTGGGCCAGTTGCGCCGAGGCCGGACCCAGGGTCAGCTCGTTGTGCTTGGCCCACAAAAAATAGCGGTGCAGGGGATAGGTGACGTCGATGCCGATGCCGCCGTGGACATGCTGGGCCGTCGCGGCCACGCGGGCGCCGGCCTCGGCCGCCCAGAATTTCGCGATGCGTGCAGCCCGGTCGGCGGGGCGCCCGTGTGCGATCAGCCAGGCCGCCTGCCAGGTGGTCCACCGGATCGCCTCGACGTCGATGAAGGCGTCGGCCATGCGCTGCTGCACCGCCTGGAAGCTGCCAATCGGGCGGCCGAATTGCTCACGGCCTGTGGTGTATTCGGCGGCGATGCGCAGCGCCCGCTCGACGACACCGAGCTGGATCGCGCACAGCGCCACCAGGGCCCGGGCGTGGAGCGATTCGACCAGCCTGTCGCCCGCGATTCTGTCCGTATCGGAAACGATTGCGCCGTCCAGGAATACGTCCGCGTGTGGCTCGCGATTCGTGGTGGACACCGGACGGGTCTCGACGCCGGGGGCGTCGGCGGCCAGTAGGAAAAGGCCCACGCCGCCGTCGGTAGCGGCGGGAATCAGCACCGTGTCGGCGAGTTGGGCGGCCGGCACCAACTCCTTGGCGCCGTCGAGGCGCCAGTTCGGGCCGTCCCGGCGTGCGGTGGTAAGCGGGCGAGCCGGGTCCGAACGGCCGGGTTCGGTCAATCCCGCTGTCAGGATGCGGGATCCGCTGACCACGCCCGGCAGGAACCGCTGCTGCTGCTCGTGGCTGCCGTGCCGGGCGATCGGGTCGGCGCCCAGCACCAGCGTGGCGTAGGCCGGTATCGGCGCGACGCTGAAGCCGACCTCGGCCAGCAGAACCCCGAGCTCCACGAAGCCGCCGCCGTTACCCCCGACCGACTCCGGCAGCGCGGTGCCCAGCAGGTCGGCGGCCGCCAGCTCTCCCCAGAGCGCGGCGTCGTGGCGGGTGTCGCCGCCCTCCAGCTCGGTCAGCCGTTCCGGGGTGGCGCGACGCTCGAACAGATCGCGGGCGAGCTTGGCGATCGTCTCCTGCTCTTCGGTGAACGAGAAGTCCATGGCGGGCCTACGTGCTCGGCCGGAACTGGTGCAGCACCAGGTCGTTGTCGAAGGTTTGGTAATGGACCTCGACCGGCATTCCGGGCGTCACGTCGGCCGGGTCGATGCCGGTCAGGTTTGACACCAGCCGCACCCCCTCCTCGAGTTCCACGAGCACGACGACGTAGGGGTACTCGAAGAACGGAAACTTCGGCTCGTGCGGCATCACGTAGCTGTAGACGGTGCCGCGGCCCGACGACTCGATGGCCGCCCAGTCCAGCGACCGGCAGTGTGGGCACATCGGGCGGGGTGGATGACGCAGCTGTCCGCACCCGCCGCAGCGTTGGATCAGGAGTTTGTTCTCCCGCAACCCATTCCAGAAGAATTCGGTGTCCGGGGTGATCGCCGGAGCCAGACGGGCCGCCATCAGCCGGCCGGCCTGAAGCGCAGCACCCGGAATCGCTGGCGTCCCAACACCTCGCCGTTCTGGTCGGTGTAGGTCGTGAGCCAGGTCAGGAAGAATCCGGTGCCCAGCGCCGTCTTCTTCTCGTCGGAGACCGACTCGTAGACCGTCGTCGCGCTGATCACGTCGCCCAGCCTGGGGTACCGTTCGATCTCGAATTCCGAATTCGTGGCCACCGTGCTGGTGTAGCCGGCCTCGTCGAGGAACGCCGTTGGATTGCTGTGGATCTCGACGGGTGCGCCGCCGCGCTCGCCGATTCCCTCCAGCTTCGGCGACGGCATGGTCCAGGTCTGCAGCATCACCGGCGGCGAGACGATGCCGCCGAACCGGGATGACGCGGCGAACTCCGGATCGATGTAGACGGGGTTCATGTCGGCCATCGCGTACGCCCAGTGCCGGATCATCGGCTGGTTCACCGGGTCGGGCGCCAGCGAGGGCTTTCCGGTGCCGCCGGTCGGCTGGCCGACGAGGGCCCGCACCTTGGCGCTGACGTCTTCTGAGTCGGTCACTGAGTCCTGTCCTCCTTGCTATTTCGCGGACCGAAGGTCGCGCGGTGCCCGGGGCATGCCCAACCCGGCCATGGCGATGATGTCACGTTGAATCTCGTTGGCGCCGCCCCCGAAGGTATTGATGACGGCCTGGCGGTAGGCGGATTCCAGCGCGCCGCGCAGCGGAGCCTCGGCGCCGCGCCGCACCCCGTTGCCGTTCAGCACCTCGAGCAGCTCCCGGGCGACCTGCTGCGTGAGCTCGGTGCCGAACACCTTGGCCGCCGACGCCTCGCCCATGCTGAGCGCCCCCTTCGTCATCGCCGCGTTCACCCGTGAATTGACGAGCTTGTACGCGGCCACTTGGGCTTCGACTCGGGCCAGCGCCGATTGCACCCAGGGCTGGTCGATGACGCGACCACCGTCGAGCTCGGTGCTGACGGCCCAGTCCAGGGTCTTCTCGAACAGCGGCTCGAGCGCGCCGAGATTGCCCAGGGCGGCGCGCTCGAAGTTCAGCTGCGTGGTGATCAGCTGCCAGCCCTGGTTCTCCGCGCCCACCAACGCGCTGACCGGCACCCGCACGTCGTCGTAGAACGTGTAGAAGGTCGAGATGCCCGGCATGGTGTGCAGCGGCTGCCAGGAGAATCCGGGCGAGGAGGTCGGCACGATGAGGATGGAAATGCCCTTGTGCTTCTTGGCATCCGGATCGGTGCGCACGGCCAGCCAGATGTAGTCGGCGTAGGCCGCGCCGCTGGTGAACATCTTCTGGCCGTTGATCACATACTCGTCACCGACGCGGACGGCCGTCGTGCGCACCGAGGCCAGGTCGCTGCCGGCGCCCGGCTCGGAGTAGCCGATGGCGAATTCGACGGTGCCGTCCAGGATCGCCGGCAGAAATCGCTGCTTCTGCTCGTCGGTGCCGTAGTGCATCAGCGTCGGGCCGACGGTGTTGAGCGTCACCAGTGGGATGGGAGCGCTGACCCGGCGCGCCTCCTCGGAGAAGATGAACTGCTCGATGGCCGAGAATCCTTGTCCACCATATTCTTTAGGCCATCCGACGCCCAGCAGGTTGGCCGCCGCCAGGGCGCGGACGCATTCGCGCACCGCGGGACCGCCCTCCATCCGCTCGTTGACCGCGGCGACGCGTTCCGGCGTCATCACGGTCTCCAGCGTCGCGCGGATCTCGGTGCGCAGCTTCTCTTGCTCCGGCGTGTATTCCAGGTCCATCGGCTCAGGCCCCCATCCGCACCGGCATGCGTTTCACCCCGGGCACCATGGTGGCGCGCATCCGGTCCACCTCGCCCACCAGCTCCATGCGGGGAAACCGGCGCAGCAGCTCGTCGAAAAGCACCGTCGCCTCCAGTCGCGCCAATTGTGCTCCCACGCAGGAATGTTCGCCACAGCCGAAGGCGATGTGCGGGTTCGGGTGGCGGGTCACGTCGAACTCCTCGGAGTCGGGGCCGAACACGTCCTCGTCCCGGTTGGCCGATCCGTAGAGCATCACCACCACCTCGCCGGCGCGGATCCGCTGACCGCGGATCTCGACGTCGGCTGTCGCGGTGCGGGCCATGTGTACCACGGGACTGTTCCACCGCAACATCTCCTCGACCGCGAGGGGGATGCGGGCGGGATCCTCGACGAGCAGGCGGTATTGGTCGGGGTGCGCGATCAGCGCCAGCGTTCCCAGGGCGATGAGGTTGCGGGTGGTTTCGTTGCCGGCCACCAGCAAAAGGAAGGCGAAGTTGAGCAGGTCTTCGTCGGTCAACCGGTGTTCGTCGATCTCGGCCTCCGCCAGGACCGAGAGCAAGTCGTCCCGCGGTTGCACACGGCGGGCCGCGATCAGCTTCTGGAAGTACTCGTAGAGCTGCCCTGCCGCCACCATTGAGTCCAGCTCGATCTCCGGGTCGGCCGTTCCGGTGGCCGCATCCGACCACGCCCGGAACTGCTCCCAGTCGTCGGGCGGGGCGCCGATCAGTTCGGCGATCATCCGGGTGGGCAGCGGAGCGGCGATCTGTTCGGCGAACTCGTGCGCGGAGCCAGGCTCGATGCCGTCGAGAATGCCGCGCACGATCTCGCGGATCTTGGGCTCGAGCACCGAAACACGCCGCCGGGTGAATCCGGAATTGATCAACTTGCGCATCTGCCGGTGCCGCGGCGGATCGGTGAAGATCAGACTGCCCAGCTGGACTGGGTTGGGCAGCTGCGGATCGGGGATCGTGATGCCCTGGGTCGAGGTGAACAGGGCCGGATTGCTCGACACGTACCGGATGTCCTCGTATTTCAGCAGCGCCCAGAAGTTGGTGACGTCGTTCCAGCACACCGGCGCCGTCGCGCGCAGCTCCCGGTAGGCGGGGTACGGGTCACCCGCGTAAAAGTCGGGGGAGTGCAGTGGGAAGCCCGGTGAGCGCAGCGGCGGACGAGTCTGCACGGCAAGCCCCTCTCGCAGGACACCCGATCCGACAGATTAGTGCAATCTGTCTGCCGAATGTGTCTACTCCGCGCCGCCGCGTGCTGTCAATACGACACCAAAATATTGGAGTAGCTCGGATTTCACGCGATTGATGATTGACGGCGGACACGCGGGGGTGTACACCAAGTGATCAGATGACCGGAGGAAGCAACATGGCCGATTCGCCCGCTCTTGTCCAGACCTACCAGCTCTACATCGACGGCCAATGGGTCGAGCCGCAGGACGGTCGCTACGACGATCTGTCCCCGTCCACCGAGGCCGTCATCGCCACCGCACCCGACGCGAGCGTCGCGCAGGTCGACGACGCGATCGCGGCCGCGCGCCGCGCCTTCGACAGCGGGCCTTGGGGCACGATGTCCGCCGAGCGGCGCGCCGCGTGCCTGAACCAGCTGGGCGAAGCGCTGACCAAGCATGCCGACGACTTCTTCGCGCTGTCACAGGCGGAGTGGGGCTGCATCGCCAACGAGCGCATCATGCAGATCGACGGCACCGGGTTCATGTCCATGCACGCCGCCCAGCTCGCCACCCAGTTGGTCGACCAGGAGGTCACCGGCATCAGCGCCGGAACCACGTTGCTGCGCCACGCACCGCTGGGCGTCGTATCGGTGCTCACGCCGTGGAATTTCCCGCACTGCCTCAACGTGATGAAGCTGAATCATGCGCTGGCCGCGGGAAACACGGTGGTGTTGAAGCCCTCTCCGCTGACACCGCTGGCCGGGCTGGCGCTGGCGCGGCTCATCGACGAGCACACCGACATCCCGCCGGGGGTGGTCAACGTGGTCACCCCCTCGGGCGTCGAGGCGGCCAAGCTGCTGACCACCGATCCGCGCATCGACATGGTGAGCTTCACCGGCAGCTCGGTCGTCGGCCGCCAGGTGATGTCGGCGGCCGGCGACACGATGAAGCGAATCCTTTTGGAGCTGGGCGGAAAGTCGGCCAGCATCGTGCTCGACGACGCCGTCGTGACCGACGAGATGCTGGAACAGATGCTGTTCCAATCCTGTTCGCTGCATGCAGGGCAGGCCTGCATCCTGCACAGCCGGCTGTTGTTGCCCGATTCGCTGCACGACGACGTCGTCGATCGGCTGGCCGCGCTGGCCCGTGAGGTCAAGGTGGGCGACCCCACCGATCCCGACGTGCAGATGGGTCCGCTGATCAGCGCGGCGCAACGCGACCGGGTCGAGGCACACATCGCCGCCGCACGCAGCGACGGGGCCAAGCTGGTGACCGGCGGCGGCCGGCCGGCCGGCCTGGACGTCGGCTACTACGTCGAACCGACGATCCTGTCCGGGGTGGAGCCCAATTCGACTATCGCGCAAGAGGAAGTGTTCGGCCCGGTGTTGTCGGTACTGCGCTACCGCGACGACGACGACGCCGTCGCCATCGCGAACAACTCGCAATACGGGCTCTCCGGTGCGGTGTGGGGTGACGACGTGGACCGCGCCGTCGGCGTGGCGCGCCGCATCCGCACCGGCCAGATCGCGGTCAACGGCATCAGCCCCGGCGGCGCGCCGTTCGGTGGCTTCAAGCTCAGCGGGCTGGGCCGCGAGGGCGGCGGAATCGGCGGGCTGCACCAGTACATGGAAGCGATGGCCATCGGGGTTCCCGCGTGACGGCACCCCTCGCGGGGCTGCACATCGTCGAAATCGCAAGTGAGATCTCGGGTCCCTACGCGGCAAAGCTTCTCGTCGACCTGGGCGCCGAGGTCATCAAGATCGAGCCGCCTACTGGGGACCCGCTGCGGCACTGGGGCCCGTTTGCCTCGGACATCGCCGACCCGGACCGGTCGGGCCTGTTCGAGTACCTGAACGCCGGCAAACACGGTGCCACGCTTGATCTCTCGAAGGCAAAAGACGTCGCTGCCGCGCGCGAACTCATCGCTCAGGCGCACCTGCTGGTCGACGACTCCGGACCCGGGACGTTGGAGGGGTGCGGCCTCGGGGTCGATGACCTGCAGCGAATCAATCCAAACCTGGTGTTACTACGCATCTCTGGGTTCGGTCAGTCCGGGCCGTTCAGCCGCCGGCGGGCCACACCGCTGACTCTGCAGGCGGCATCGGGCTGGATCAGCTCCCGGGATCCCGAGCGCCCGCCGGTCCAGGTGGGCGCCCGGATCGCCGAGTACGTCGCCGGCGCCTACGGCGCGCTGGGTGCGCTGACCGCCCTGCGGTCACGGCCCGACGGTCGCGTCGCCGAAGTGGATGTCTCGCAGCTGGAATCGTTGCTGTCGACGCTGCCGTATCCGATGTTGATGGCGCAACGGATGCGCCGGCTGGGACTGCCCGCCAACCTGCGGTCGGCGCCCATGCTGGGCGTCGTGCGGGCCGCCGACGGCTGGGTGGGCATCAACTGCCTCACGGGCCAGCACTGGCTCGACGTCTGCGCGATGCTCGGTCTGCCCGAGTTCAGCGAGCATCAGCTCGCGATCATGCTGGGTGGCCCGGAGCGCGACGACTTCTTCGCCAAGGCCGAGCCGGTGCTGGCCGGCCAGACCGTCGCCGAGATCGTGGAACTCGCTCAGGCGCTGCGGATTCCGGCCGCCCCGGTCAACGACGGCGCCACCGTGCTCGATTGCCCGCAATACGCGCAGCGGGGGTTCTTCGTCGAAGCCGGACCGTCTAGCCGTCCCGGACCGCCCTTCCGGTTCTCGAAAACACCTGTAGCGCAGCACTGTTCGGCGCCAGGCTCTCGGGCGTCACGAACCGCGAAGTGGACGGGTGACGGCCAAGCGCTTCGGCGGTCGGAGGGGCCGCTGCCCTTCACCGGGCTGCGGGTGCTCGATTTGACCACGTTCTGGGCCGGCGCGTATCTCACCTGTTACCTCGGGGCATTCGGTGCCGACATCGTCAAGGTCGAGTCGATCCAGCGGCCCGACGGGCACCGCTACTCGGGGGCGTTCGCCTACGAGGGCGACGACTGGTACGAGCGCAGCCCTATCTGGCAGGGCACCAACCTCAACAAGCGCGATCTCACGCTGGACCTGACGTCGCCGCGGGGCCTCGACCTGGCGCGGCGGCTGGCCGCGGAGGCCGACGTCGTGGTGGAGAATTTCTCGCCGCGCGTCGTGGAAAACTTCGGTCTGGATTACGACTCGCTGACAGCGCTGAACCCCGCCGTGATCGTGGTGCGGATGCCCGGGTACGGCCTGCGCGGCCCGTGGCGCGATTACGTCGGCTGGGCGCTGAACTTCGAGCAGACCTCCGGAATGTCGGCGGTCACCGGCTACCCCGACGGCCCGCCGTGTAACCCGCAGGGGCCCGCTGACCCGATCGTCGGCGTGCACGCCGGGGTCGCGCTGCTGGCCGCGCTCGAGCACCGCAACCGCACCGGCGCCGGCCAACTCATCGAGATAGCCCAGATCGAGGTCGCCGCCGCGGTCACCGCCGAACCGGTGATCGAGTACTCGATGAACGGCGTCGTGCGCCCGCGCGAGGGCAACCGCCGGCGCGGCTGCCTGCAGGGCGTCTACCCGACCAACGAGGACGACGTGTGGGTGGCGCTGTCGGTGCCCGATCAACCGATCGACCATGACGTGTTCGACGAGCTCGTCGCCGCCTGGACCCGCACGCAGACCGCCGCGGCGATCGTCGACACCCTTCAGCGACAGGGGATCGCGGCGGAGCGGGTGATGACCGGAGACCAGATGTATGACCCCGAACTCATCGGGGCCCAGCTCGACGCGCGCGGCTACTACGAGGAGCTCGAACACCGGATCACCGGGCCGCACCGCTACCCCGGCTGGCCCTTTCGCATCACGCCCGGACCGCGGCGCCACCACCGCACCGCCCCGCCGACGCTCGGCCAGCACAACGACGAGGTCCTGCGTGAGCTGGGGCTGTCGGAGGCGGAGGTCGCGGACCTGCGTCACCGGCTGGTGATCGGGGAGCGGGTGCTCAACACATAGCCGCCAGGAACGCATGGCCGCCCTTTGGTGAACCGCACCTGACGTGCCAAGCTCTGGACATGGTCATGGAGATCGCCCGCCCCAAACTTGAAGGAAACGTCGCCGTCGGTGAAGACCGCCAGATCGGTTTCGCCGAGTTCGGTGACCCGCAGGGCCGGGCCGTTTTCTGGCTGCACGGCACCCCCGGTGCGCGCCGGCAGATTCCCACCGAAGCCCGCCTGTATGCCAAGGACCACGGCATCCGCCTGATCGGCCTGGACCGCCCGGGAATCGGCTCGTCGTCGCCGCATCGGTACCCGAACATCCGGGCCTTCGCCGACGACCTGCGCACGATCGCGGGCATACTCGGCATCGACAAGATGGCCGTGATCGGCCTGTCCGGCGGCGGCCCGTACGCGCTCGCGGCCGCCGCGGCGATGCCCGACCGGGTGGTGGCGGCCGGCATCCTGGGCGGCGTCGCGCCGTTCCTCGGCGACGAGGGCATCACCAGCGGGCTGATGAACCTGGGCAAGCGGGTGGCGCCCCTGCTGAAGCTGGGCGGCGACCCGCTGCGGATCGGCGCGAGCCTGGTGGTTCGCGCCATCCGTCCGGTCGCGAACCCTGCGCTGTATCTCTACGCCGCGATATCGCCCGAGGGCGACCGGCGCCTGCTCACCCGGCCCGAGTTCGGGGCGATGTTCCTCGACGACCTGCTCAACGGCAGCCGCAAGCAGCTGGCCGCCCCCTTCAACGACGTCATCCTGTTCACCCAGGACTGGGGATTCCGGCTCGACGAGGTCAAAGTCCCGGTCCGCTGGTGGCACGGCGACAGCGACCACATCGTGCCGTTCGCCCACGGCCAGCACGTCGTGAACCTGCTGCCCGATTGCGAGCTGATCGTGCTCCCCGGTGAGAGTCATCTCGGCGGGCTGGGCCGCGGCGAGGAGATCCTGGCCACCCTGATGAAGATCTGGGACGAGAAAGGCTGACCTTCTCCGGCGCCGGGTAGCCTGCTGACGTGCTGCTGGCGTCGCTCAACCCTTCGGTCCTCACCGCTACCGACGTCGCTGACGCGGTGCGCATCGACGGCACCGTGCTCAGCCGCAGTGACCTGGCCGGCGCCGCGACTTCGGTGGCCGAACGCGTGGGCGGGGCGGGCCGCGTGGCCATCCTTGCCGCCCCGACCGCCGCGACGGTGCTGGCCGTCACCGGGTGCCTGATCGCCGGGGTGCCCTTCGTCCCGGTGCCCGCCGACGTCGGCGCGGCCGAACGCCGGCACATGCTCACCGATTCCGGGGTCAAGGCCTGGCTTGGGCCGGCGCCCGACGAGTCCGAGGGGCTGCCGCACATCCCGGTGCGGTTGCACGCCCGGTCCTGGCACCGCTACGCCGAGCCGTCACCCGACGCCACCGCGATGATCATCTACACCTCGGGGACCACCGGGCTGCCCAAAGGCGTGGTGCTGAGCCGACGGGCGATCGCGGCCGACCTCGACGCCCTCGCCGAAGCCTGGCAGTGGACGGCCGACGACGTCTTGGTGCACGGCTTGCCGCTCTTCCACGTGCACGGCCTGGTGCTGGGTCTGCTCGGCTCGCTGCGGATCGGGAATCGCTTCATCCACACCGGCAAGCCCACACCCGCGGGCTACGCGCAGGCCGGGACCGACCACGGGGGCACGCTGTTCTTCGGGGTGCCCACGGTGTGGTCGCGGGTGGTGGACGACGAGGCGGCCGCCCGGGCGCTGCGCCCGGCGCGGCTCCTGGTCTCCGGCAGCGCGCCGCTGCCGGTTCCGGTGTTCGACCGGCTGGCCGGGCTCACCGGACACCAGCCCATCGAACGCTACGGAGCGTCGGAATCGCTGATCACGCTGTCCACCCGGGCCGACGGCGAGCGGCGCCCAGGGTGGGTGGGCCTGCCGCTCACCGGTGTGCAGACGCGGGTGCTCGACGACGACGGCGGCCTGGTGCCGCACGACGGCGAGACCGTGGGGAAGCTGCACGTGCGCGGGCCGATGATGTTCGACGGCTACCTCAACCGGCCGGACGCCACCGCCGAGGCGTTCGACCCCGACGGCTGGTACCGCACCGGCGACGTCGCGGTGATCGACGCCGACGGGATGCACCGCATCGTCGGGCGCGAGTCGGTCGACCTGATCAAGTCCGGCGGTTACCGCATCGGCGCGGGCGAGATCGAAACGGTGCTGCTCGGGCATCCGGGGGTTCAGGAGGCGGCGGTGGTCGGGATGCCCGATGCGGACCTGGGTCAGCGCATCGTCGCGTTCGTCGTCGGATCGGCCGACGGCGACGCGCTGATCGACTATGTCGCCCACGAGCTTTCGGTGCACAAGCGGCCGCGCGAGGTACGCATGGTGGACGCGTTGCCGCGCAACGCCATGGGCAAGGTGCTCAAAAAGCAGTTGTTGACCGACGGCTGAGCGGCCGCTCAACCGGGCAGCGCCTGGTCAGCCGGGAGCCGAGACACGCAGCAATTTGCCAGCTCCAGCGCCGAGCGTGGCCGCGAAGCTTCACCTACCGTCGTAACCGTGCATCGATGTAACCGGACAGCGAACGGCCGCCATGAGTGAGCCCGCTCGGCCCGTGGGCACCGCCGCCCGTACCCCCATGCGGCGGATCGCGATGGCCTGCCTGGTGGGCTCGGCCATCGAGTTCTACGACTTCCTGATCTATGGGACCGCGGCCGCTCTGGTGTTTCCCGCGGTCTTCTTTCCGCACCTGGGCACGACGGTGGCCACCGTCGCCTCGATGGCGACGTTCGCGACGGCGTTCCTGTCCCGTCCGTTGGGGGCGGCCGTCTTCGGCTACTTCGGCGACCGGCTGGGCCGCAAGAAGACGCTCGTCGCCACGCTGCTGATCATGGGCGCATCGACGGTCAGCGTGGGCCTGGTCCCCGACACGGCGTCGATCGGGATCGCGGCGCCGCTGATCCTCATCGTCCTGCGGCTGCTGCAAGGCTTCGCCGTCGGCGGCGAATGGGCCGGCTCCGTCCTGCTCAGCGCCGAGTACGCGCCACCGGGCAAACGCGGCTGGTACGGCATGTTCACCTCGCTGGGCGGCGGCACGGCGGGCATACTCGCCAGCCTGACCTTCCTCGCCGTCAGCCTCACCGTCGGCGAGAGCAGCCGCGCCTTCCTGGAATGGGGATGGCGGGTGCCCTTCCTGATCAGCAGCGGGCTGATCGCCATCGCCCTGTATGTGCGGCTCAACATCGACGAGACCCCGCTGTTCGTGGAGGAGAAGGCCCGCAACGAGGTGCCCAAGGCGCCGCTCGCGGAGCTGGTGCGCTTCCAGCGGCGGGAGATCGTGCTGGTCGCGGGCTGCTTCCTGGGCGGCATGGGCTTCGTCTATCTGGGCAACACGTTCCTGGTCATGTACGCCCACTCCCACCTGGGCTACTCGCGGAGCTTCATCTGGGGCGTCGGCGCCCTGGGCGGGTTGACCAGCATCGCGTTCGTCTCGTTCGGGGCGTGGCTGTCGGACCGCGTCGGGCGGCGCCGGGTGATGCTGTGCGGGCTGGCGGCGTGCCTGCCGTGGGCATTCGTCGTCATCCCGCTGATGGACACCGGCAACCCGGTCATGTACGCGGTCGCCGTCCTCGGCATGTTCGCCTGCGCGGCGGTGGCCAACGGCCCCACGGGGGCCTTCGTCCCCGAGCTGTTTGCCACGCGCTACCGGTACAGCGGCGCGGCGGTGGCGATGAACCTGGCCGGCATCCTGGGCGCCGCCGTGCCGCCGCTGCTGGCGGGCACCCTGCTGGCGACCTACGGCAGCTGGGCGATCGGGCTCATGATGGCGACCCTGGTGGTGGCCAGTTTCGTGTCCGTCTCGCTGCTGCCCGAAACCAGGGGGGCCGCGCTGCGGACCGTCGCGGTCGACGAGCGGGTCCCCGCCGACCTGTAGGCGGACCCTCAGTTGGCGTGCAGGTCCTCGTTGAGGGCGATGCCCTGCCCGCCGCGGGCCACCACTTCCACCGCCCCGCTCACCGAATTGCGGCGGAACAACAGGTTGTTGCCGCCGGACAGCTCCAGGGCCTTCAGCGTCTTGCCTTCGGGCGTAATGACTTTGGTGCCCGCGGTGACATACAGGCCAGCCTCGACAACGCAGTCGTCGCCCAGTGAGATGCCCAGGCCCGCGTTGGCGCCGAGCAGGCACCGCTTGCCGATCGAAATCACCTCGGTGCCACCGCCGGACAGCGTGCCCATGATCGAGGCGCCGCCGCCGACGTCGGAGCCATCGCCCACCACCACGCCGGCGGAGATGCGGCCCTCCACCATCGAGGCCCCCAGCGTGCCGGCGTTGTAGTTGACGAAGCCCTCATGCATCACCGTCGTGCCCGGGGCCAGGTGGGCGCCCAGCCGCACCCGGTCGGCGTCGGCGATGCGCACCCCGGTCGGCAGGACGTAATCGACCATGCGGGGGAACTTGTCGACGCCGTGGACCGTCACCGGTCCGTGCCGCCGCAGCCGCGCCCGGACGGCCTCGAAGCCCTCGACGGCGCACGGCCCGCGGTTAGTCCAGACAACATTGGTCAATACCCCGAATAAGCCGCCGGCGTTCAGCCCGTGCGGCGCCACCAGCCGGTGCGAGAGCAGATGCAATCGCAGGTAGGCGTCGTAGGCGTCGGCGGCCACGTCGTCCAGCGAGCCGATGACCGTGCGCACGGCGACGGTCTCGGTGCCGCGGTCGTCGTCGCGGCCGATCAGCGCGGTCAGCTCCGGGGGAACGTCGGACAGCGCCAGCCGCGACGTCGCGCTGTTGCCCGATTCGGTCAGTTCCGGTGCGGGAAACCACGTGTCGAGAATCGATCCATCGGCGGCCAGCGTTGCCAGCCCGATACCTGCAGCTCCAGTCACGGCGGTCAGGTTACTTCCTGGGCGGCGCCGCGGCCCGCCCGCCCTGCCGAGGGCCGGGAGCCGGGAGGCCGCCTGGTGTTCAAAAACCCACGTGGGCAACGCAATTCGGCACGGCATGGCGCGTCGTGTGCATTCGCGCGCGGCCGGCCCCGTCGGTTCTAGCAGGTCAGGCGTGAATATCGCCGTTTCGGGTACGCGGCCTCAGGGGGTCCCGCGAGTCGTTTCTGGCCTCGAGGCGGGGTTTGTTGTCGCCGGTCCGTAGTGGCCGCTGATTGCCGGAGGAGAAAACACATGTTCTTTGTCACCACACGGCCCGAGGCGCTGCTGGCCGCGGCGAGCACGCTTGAAGGGCTCGGCTCGTCGATGGCCGCCCAGGATGCCGCCGCCGCGGCGCCCACCACGACCATCGCGCCCGCGGCCGCCGACGAGGTGTCCGCTCTACAGGCTGCGCAATTCTCGGCCTACGGGGCCTGGTACCAGCAGGTCAGCGGCCAGGCTCGCGCGATTCACCAGGGCTTGGTGAACAACCTGAACAGCAACGCCGGTTCGTACGGAACGGCGGAGGCCGCGAACCAGGTAAGCACCAGAGCCACGGCGCTGCAGCAGTTTGCACCGGCCGCCGCGTCCGCCGCGTCCGCCGACCCACCGCCCGGGGACACCTCCCTCGGCACCACCATCGAGTGGACACAGAACGTCGGTGCTGCCGCGTCGGACTTCATCACCTTGGGCGAGGGACAATTCGCGCCCGTCCCCGGCGCGTCCGGAATCCCGAATTTCGTGCCCCCGGGTCTCAGCTCAGCGACTGCGAGTGTTTCCGCGGCGCCGGCCCCCGCGGCCGTCGGTGCGGGGCCCATGCTGGCGAGCATGGGCCGAGGGCCCTCGATCGGCGCATTGTCAGTGCCACCCAGTTGGGCGGCAAGTGGTGTCCCCGCGGTGAACACCACCCCGGCGCAGCTGGTCGGCGCGGGGTTCACCAGCGCCGCACCTCAGAACGCAACGGTGACCACCGTTCCGGGCGGCGTGCCGTCAATGGCCACCACCGGGCGCGGCGGCTATGGCCTTGGGGCCCCGCGCTACGGCGTCAAGCCCACCGTGATGCCCAAGCCGGCCATCTAACCCCCGAACAGCCGCACAGAACAGGAGTGAGGCAATGACTTTCGACTTCGGAGCACTTCCGCCAGAGATCAACTCCATCCGCATGTACACCGGCGCGGGCGTCGGTCCGATGATGGCCGCCGCGGCGGCATTCAGCAGCCTGGCCGACGAATTGAGTACCACAGCATCTGCCAGCCAATCGGCGATCTCGAACCTGACCGGCGAGGAATGGATGGGTCCCTCGTCGGTCGCGATGGCCACCGCCGTCGAGCCGTATGTGCTGTGGATGCACACCACCGCCTTACAGCTGCAGCAGGCGGCGGCCCAGGCCATGGCATCGGCGGCTGCCTATGAGGCGGCCTTCGCAATGACAGTGCCGCCGCCATTAGTCGCGGCCAACCGGGCTCAGCTGGCAGTACTGGTCGCGACCAACGTGCTGGGCCAGAACACAGCGGCCATCGCCGCCACCGAGGCGCAGTACGGCGAGATGTGGGCCCAGGACGCCGCCGCGATGTATGGCTACGCCGCGTCATCCGCCGCCGCGGCCCGGCTGAGCCCGTTGACGTCACCGGCGCCGACCAACAGCCCGGGTGGGCTGGGCGTGCAGACCACGGCCACCGCCGCGCAGACGAGTGGGTTGCGCGGCGTCGTCTCCAACGTGCCCAACGCAGTGCAGTCGTTCGCCGCGCCGGCCGCACTGCCGGACCCGCCGGGCCTGAGCACGCTGGACAGCATTCTGGGCGACCCGGTGGTGAACCAGACCGGCAACGCCGTTTTCGACGTGGGGTCGTGGAACGTGTTCAACACCATCGTGTCCAACATCCTCTACAACCACACCCTGGACACCGCGGCGGCCGGCAGCGTGGCCGGCAGTGTGGGAGGCGCGGCCGGCGGTGGCGCCCTGGTGAGCGCGGCGGCGCCGGTCAGCACCGCGGGCGTGGGTGCCGCACCGGTGCTGGCGAGCGTGGGCTCCGCGTCCCCGGTCGGTGGATTGTCGACGCCCGCAGCGTGGTCGGCGGCCACCCCCCGGATCCCCGCCGCGACTGTCGCGGGCACGGGGTGGACCGCACCCACCGAAGAGGCGCACACCACGTGGGCGTCCGGCATGCCGGCGGTCGCCTCGGCGGGGCGGGGCGGCGGCTACGGCATGGGGCCGCGCTACGGAGTGAAACCCAAGGTGATGCCTACGCGGTTGCCCGTCTAGCCGCCTGGGCGCCCCCTGCGCCCGGCTCCGCCGCGCTTGCGATCGCCACTGGCTCGATGGTGGCGACCCGCTGCGCCCGGCTCCGCCGCGCTTGCGATCGCCACTGGCTCGATGGTGGCGACCCGCTGCGCCCGGCTCCGCCGCGCTTGCGATCGCCACTGGCTCGATGGTGGCGACCCGCTGCGCCCGGCTCCGCCGCGCTTGCGATCGCCACTACCCTGAGACCGTGCTGGACTTACGCGGAGATCCGATCGCGCTGACCGCCGCGCTGGTCGACATCCCCAGCGAATCGAGGGACGAAGCGCGGCTGGCCGACGAGGTCGAGGCCGCGCTGCGCGCCCAGACCGCCGGGTTCGAGATCGTTCGCAACGGCAATGCCGTGCTGGCACGCACCAACCGCGGGCGGCCGTCGCGGGTGCTGCTGGCCGGGCACCTGGACACCGTGCCGGTGGCCGGAAACCTGCCTAGCCGCCACGAGGGCGACGACCTGTACGGCTGCGGCACCGCGGACATGAAATCCGGGGACGCGGTCTTCCTGCACCTCGCCGCCACCGTCGCCGATCCGGCGCACGATCTCACGCTGGTGATGTACGACTGCGAGGAAATCGACGCCGCGGCAAACGGATTGGGCCGCATCGAACGCGAACTGCCGGACTGGTTGGCCGCCGACGTGGCCATTCTGGGCGAGCCCACCGGCGGCTACATCGAGGCCGGTTGCCAGGGCACCCTGCGGGTGGTGGTCAGCGCCAGCGGGACCCGTGCGCATTCGGCCCGATCCTGGTTGGGCGACAACGCGATTCACAAGCTCGGCGCCGTGCTGGAGCGGCTGGCCGCGTACCAGGCGCGCAGCGTCGACATCGACGGCTGCGTCTACCGCGAGGGCCTGTCGGCCGTGCGCATCGACGGCGGTGTGGCGGGCAACGTCATTCCCGACGCGGCCGCGGTGACGGTCAACTTCCGTTTCGCCCCCGACCGGTCGTTGCCCGAAGCGCTGCAACACGTGCACGACGTGCTCGCCGGGCTCGACGTGCACATCGAACAGACCGACGCGGCGGCCGGCGCGCTGCCCGGGCTGTCCCAACCCGCCGCCAAGGCCCTGGTCGAGGCGGCCGGCGGCAACGTCCGGGCCAAGTACGGCTGGACCGACGTCGCACGGTTCGCCGCGCTGGGCATACCGGCGGTCAACTTCGGCCCGGGTGATCCCAACCTGGCGCACAAGCGCGACGAGCGGGTCGCGGTCGCCAACATCACCGCCGCGGTGGAGGTGCTGCGCGGCTATCTGAGCGGCTAAGCCTTCCCGGCCCCGCACCGCTGCGCCTGCGCGGCGGCGTCGGCCGCGGCCGCGTGCATGCCGATCGACGTCAGCTCGTCCGACACCGCTCGCAGGCCCGCGTCATCGCCGGCGGCCAGCGCGCGGGCATGGGACAGCGCGATTCTGCCTGCGACGCAGTCGATCTCGGTGCAGAGCCGGGACAAAGGATCGGCGGCCCGGGTGTCGCCGAGCCGCACGGCCTCGTGCCAGACCCGCACCGCCACGCCCCGCTGCCCGCCGCGCTCGGCCATCCTGGCAGCGTCGCGCGCGGCGGCCACCGCGCCGTGCGGGTCCCGCACCAGGGCCAGCCGCCACGCCCGCGCCACCCCGAGCTCCGGCGCGAACAGCGCCGACTTGGTGCCGTGCCGGGATTCGGCCCTGCTCAACGCCTTTGCCGCGGCGGCGGTGTCGCCCTGCTGGGCCAGCGCGGTGGCCAGCAGCGTCAGTGACAGCGGCCCCCACGAGTAACCGGTGCGCTCCAGGGTGGCGGCCGCCGGGATCAATAATGCTGCTGCAGAGGCGAATTCGCCACCGGCAATCAGCACGTGCGCCAGCAGCACCTCGCCGATCGCGCGACCCGGCTGTTGCAGTTCGGCGAAGTCGGTGAACTGCTGCGCGACCTGGCGGGCTTGCTCGGGGCGCCCCGCCATCAACAGAGCAGTGGTCTGACCCAGGCCGATGGTGAAGCGCAGCAGCCCGGGGTGTTCGGCGCTCAGGGCGCGCTGCGCGAGCGGCTCGACGTCGTCGAAGCGGCCTTCGCGCGCCGCGCACAACGCCGCCGCACTGGCCGCCCAGGCCACCGCCTGGTCGTCGGCCGCCGGCGACGCGAGGACGTCGGCGGCGACCTTCACGGCGTGCCCGACGTTGCCGGCGTTCATCGCGAAGGTCGCGCTGAGCGCGTCCAGGGTGGTCCGCGGGCCGCTATCGGCGACCCGATTGCGCACGGTCCGCAGGAACGCGGTGGCGCGTTCGGGTTCGCTGAGCATCCAAAACTGGTTCGCCGCCCGCAGCAGTGCCCAGTCCATCAGCGCCGCCTCGGTCAACGCGGTGGAGTCGACGTCGGCCAGCACCGAATCGGCCTCCCGGCCGCGGCCCTGCCAGGCCAGGGCGTGTGCCAGCGCGAGCCGCGCCGCCAACCCGCCGGAGCGCTGCAGCGCCGACCGGGCCAGCCGTTCGCCCAGCGCCAGGTCACCGAGCCGCAGCGCCTGCTGGGCGGCGGCGACGACGTCGGCGACCCGCGGGGGAGTGTCGCTGTCCAGCGCCAGCGACACCAGCCGCAACCGGTCACTGAGATGCTCGGACGGCCACTGCGACAGCAGCGTGACCAGGTCGGTACGCCGTTGCCGGGCGTCCTCGGGGTCGAGCGCGGCCCGCGTCCGCTCGGCGAACAGCGGATGGGCCGTATAGACGACCGGGTCGTGCGACGACCCGCCCCGCACCCGGGTCTCCGCGGCGCCCCACGTCACCGCGTCGGCCACCGCGCCGTCGCCGGCGAGCGCGGTCAGGTCGGCGACCGAGAGCGGCTCCGCGATGGCGAGATACTCCAGCACCGACCGCGCCGCCGCGGGAAGCTCGGCGAGGAACGTGTTGATCTCCGCCGGCGCGGTCGCCCCGCCGGGCCGTTCGATGTCGATCCGGGTGAGCAGGCCGTCGCTCCACAGCGCCGTGATCGCCTCGGGGGCGGAATCGGCTTGCGCCGTGACGATGAGCCGTCCCGCGCCGTCGCGCGCCAGCTGGTAGACCAGCGTGGCCGACAGCACGTCCAGGTATTGGGCATCGTCGACGATCAGCAGGAGGTCGTCGCCGCCCAGCGATGCCCGCGCGGCCCGCAACAGCGCGGCCGGCTTGCCGAGGTCGGCGATCTCCACCAAATGGCTGAAAGCCCCGAACGGGACCGCGCGTTCGGTCGGGGTGCCGGTGACCCAGCGGACGAGCGTATTCGGGTGCAGGCCGGCGAACCGCTCCGCCGCCACCCGGGCCAGTGTGGATTTGCCGACGCCGTCGGGTCCCAGCACCACCGCCCCGCGCGCCCCGTCAGCCAACGCCGCATCCAGCCGCTCTGAGGCCGTCGCGTGTTGGGGGACGTTCCATCGAATCGGCACTGCCGAATTTTATGGTGCGAGGGCGGGGCGGCAGGGCGAAAGCCCCAGATATGACGGGCCGTATGCGGGTGGTCTACCTTTGGCGGATATGCCCGGCCGACGCGCTTCGTCCAGCGAGTGGTCGGTGTGTGTGTACTGCGCATCCGGCCCGCGGCATCCCGAATTGCTCGGAGTCGCTGCGGAACTCGGCGAGGCGATCGCCGAGCGCGGCTGGACGCTGGTGTGGGGTGGGGGCCGGGTGTCGGCGATGGGCGCGGTGGCGAGCGCGGCGCGCGCCCGCGGCGGCCGGACCGTCGGCATCATTCCCAAGATCCTGATGCGCCGCGAGATCGCCGACGCGGACGCCGACGAGCTGATCGTCAGCGACACCATGCACGAGCGCAAGCAACTCATGGAAGACCGCGCCGACGCATTCGTCGTGCTGCCGGGCGGCCTCGGCACCCTCGACGAGTTGCTTGACGCGTGGACGACGGCCTTCCTCGGCCTGCACGACAAACCCATCGTGCTGCTGGATCCCTTCGGTCACTACGAAGGGCTGTGGACGTGGTTGTGCGGATTGCTGGACAGCGGTTACATCTCCCAGGTGGCGATGGACCGGTTGGTGCTGGTCGACAAGGTGAGTGCGGCGCTGGAAGCGTGCGCACCCGGCTGAGGCCGCCGACGGGTTTGCCACCCCTACTAGGCTGTCCGCCGAGCTTGACTTTGGAAACGAATCGAGGGGATCACGTGTCCGATCGTGACGGGGGAGCGCGCACGGCGGTCAAACTGACCGACATCGCATTTCGGGCACCGGCCGTGCTGGCCGACCTGCCGGTGATCATGCGCGGCGCGATGACCGGGCTGCTGGCCCAGCCGGGCTCCAGGAGATCGATCGGCACGGTGTTCCAGGAGCGGGCCGCCCGTTACGGCGACCGGATCTTCCTGCGCATGGGCGACCAGCAACTGACGTACCGCGACGCCAACGCGGCCGCCAACCGGTACGCCGCCGTGCTGGCGGCGCGCGGCGTCGGCCAGGGTGACGTCGTCGCCATCATGCTGCGCAACTCGCCCAACACCGTGCTGGCCATGCTGGCCGCGGTCAAGTGCGGCGCGGTCGCCGGCATGCTCAACTACCACCAGCGCGGTGAGGTGCTCGCACACAGCCTCGGCCTGCTGGACGCCAAGGTGCTCATCGCCGAGACCGATCTGGTCAGCGCCGTGGCCGAGTGCGGCGGCTCGGGCAGCACCGAGACGCTGACCGTCGAGGACCTGGAGCGGTTCGCGGTGAGCGCGCCGGCCACCAACCCCGCCTCGGCGTCGGCCGTGCACGCCAGAGACACCGCGTTCTACATCTTCACCTCGGGCACAACGGGATTCCCGAAGGCCAGCGTCATGACGCACCTGCGGTGGCTCAAGGCGCTCGCGGCGTTCGGCGGGATCGGGTTGCGGCTCAAGAGCTCCGACACGCTCTACTGCTGCCTGCCGCTGTACCACAACAACGCGCTGACGGTGGCGCTGTCGTCGGTGATCAACTCGGGGGCGACGCTCGCGCTGGGCAAGTCGTTCTCGGCGTCGAAGTTCTGGGACGACGTGATCGCCAACGAGGCCACCGCGTTCATCTACATCGGCGAGGTGTGCCGGTACCTGCTCAACCAGCCGGCCAAGCCGACCGACCGCGCGCACAAGGTGCGTGTGATCGCCGGAAACGGGCTGCGCCCGGAGATCTGGGACGAGTTCACCAAGCGATTCGGCATCGCCCGAGTGTGCGAGTTCTACGCCTCCAGTGAAGGCAACGCGGCATTCATCAACGTCTTCAACGTGCCCCGCTCCACTGGCGTCTTCCCGATGCCGCTGGCCTACGTCGAGTACGACCCCGATACCGGCGCCCCGCTGCGCGACGACGACGGGCGGGTCCGCCGGGTGCCGGCCGGCGAGCCCGGTTTGTTGCTCAGCCCGGTCAACCGGCTGCAGCCGTTCGACGGCTACACCGACAAGGAGTCGAGCGAAAAGAAGTTGGTGCGCAACGCCTTTCGTGAGGGCGACTGCTGGTTCAACACCGGCGACGTGATGAGCCCGCAGGGCATGGGGCACGCCGCGTTCGTCGACCGGCTCGGCGACACCTTCCGGTGGAAGGGCGAGAACGTCGCCACCACGCAGGTCGAGGCGGCGCTGGCGTCCGACGACTCCGTCGAGGACTGCACGGTCTTCGGGGTCGAGGTGCCGCGCACCGGCGGGCGCGCCGGGATGGCCGCGGTCAAGCTCCGCGGCGGCGCCGAGTTCGACGGGCAGTCGCTGGCCCGCTCCGTGTACGACCAGCTGCCCGTCTACGCGCTGCCGCTGTTCGTGCGGGTGGTGGAGTCCATCGAGCAGACCACGACCTTCAAGAGCCGCAAGGTGGAGCTGCGCGAGCAGGCCTACGGTTCGGACGTGGAGGACCCGCTGTACGTGCTGGCCGGGCGCGACGAGGGCTACGTGCCCTACTACGACGAATACCCGGGCGAAGTGGCCGAGGGCAAACGCCCCTAGGGCGCAGTGTGCGCTGACGGCGTCGCGTGTGCGCTCATGGCGACGACACGCCGCAATAGCGCGCCCTGGGCGCACACTCGATCCCCCAGGCCCGCGGGCGGCGCGGCGACCGGGCACCATAGACGTGTGCAGTCAACTCTGTGCGGCCGCCCGGTCGCGGGCGATCGTGCGCTGATCATGGCGATCATCAACCGCACCCCGGACTCGTTCTATGACAAGGGTGCGACCTTCAGCGACGAGGCCGCCAGGGCGGCCGTGCACCAGGCCGTCGCCGACGGGGCCGACGTCATCGACGTCGGCGGCGTCAAGGCCGGCCCCGGCCAAGAGGTCGACGCCGACACCGAGATCGCGCGGCTGGTGCCCTTCATCGAATGGCTGCGCGACGCCTACCCCGACCAGCTGATCAGCGCCGATACCTGGCGCTCGGAGGTCGCCAAGGTGGCCTGCGCAGCCGGCGCGGACCTGATCAACGACACCTGGGGCGGCATCGACCCGGCGCTCCCGGCGGTGGCCGCCGAGTTCGGGGCGGGCCTGGTCTGTTCGCACACCGGCAACGCGCTGCCGCGCACGCGGCCCTTCCGGGTGAACTACGGCACCACCACCCGCGGCGTGGTGGACGATGTCATCGCCCAGGTCACCACGGCCGCCGAGCGGGCGGTGGCGTGCGGGGTGGCCCGCGACCGGGTGCTGATCGACCCCACCCACGACTTCGGCAAGAACACCTTCCACGGGCTGCTGCTGTTACGCCACGTGAGCGATCTTGTTAATACCGGGTGGCCCGTGCTCATGGCTTTGAGCAATAAGGACTTCGTCGGGGAGACTCTGGGTGTGGAACTGACCGAGCGGCTCGAGGGAACGCTGGCCGCCACCGCGCTGGCAGCCGCCGCGGGTGCGCGCATGTTCCGCGTGCACCAGGTCGCGGCCACCCGCCGGGTGCTGGAAATGGTGGCCTCGATCCAGGGAATCCGCCCGCCGGCGCGCACGGTGAGGGGGCTGGCATGACCGCATCGGATCTGTTCGCCGGCGACCTCGCCAAGGACAGGGCGCTCGCCGCCCGGCCCGGAGACGTGTGGCTGGCCAACGACAGGCGGAACCGGCCCAGCTGGACCATCGCCGAACTCGAAGCCGCGAAGGCCGGGCGGACCATCTCGGTGGTGCTGCCGGCCCTCAACGAGGAAGAAACCGTCGAGTCGGTGATCGAAAGCATCTCACCGCTGGTCGATGGGCTGGTCGACGAGCTGATCGTGCTTGATTCGGGCTCGACCGACGACACCGGGATCCGCGCCGTTGCCGCGGGCGCCCGCGTCGTCAGCCGCGAGCAGGCCCTACCCGAGGTGCCGATACGTCCCGGGAAGGGCGAGGCGTTGTGGCGCTCGCTGGCGGCCACCAGAGGCGACATCGTGGTGTTCGTCGACTCCGACCTGATCGACCCGCACCCGATGTTCGTGCCGTGGCTGGTCGGCCCGATGCTCACCGGCGACGGCATTCACCTGGTCAAAAGCTTCTACCGACGGCCCCTGCGGGGCAGCGAGCTCAGCGATGTCGGCGACGTCGGCGGCGACGTCAGCGCCACCGGCGGCGGGCGCGTCACCGAGCTGGTGGCCCGTCCGTTGCTTGCGGCGCTGCGTCCGGAGCTGGGCTGCGTGGTGCAGCCGCTGGGCGGCGAATACGCGGCCAGCCGCGAGCTGCTGACCTCGCTGCCGTTCGCGCCCGGCTACGGCGTCGAGATCGGCCTGCTGGTGGACACCTTCGACCGGCTGGGCCTGGACGCGATCGCGCAGGTCAACCTGGGCGTGCGCGCGCACCGCAACCGGCCGCTGGCCGAGCTCGGCGTGATGAGCCGGCAGATCATCGCGACCCTGCTGTCGCGCTGCGGCGTCCCGGACTCCGGCGTCGGGCTGACCCAGTTCGTCGCCGACGGCCCCGACTTTCAGGGCTACACCCAGCGCACCTCGCCGGTGTCGCTCGCGGACCGGCCGCCGATGCAGGTGCTCAGGCCCCGGTAGGCCCCGGCGCGGTCACGCTGAGCGTCGCCGTGTCGGTGGCATAGGGCAGTATCGACCACGTGGCGTTGGTGTTGCTGTACCTGGTGGTCCTGGTGCTGGTGGCGATCGTCCTGTTCGGCGCGGCCAGCCTGTTGTTCGGTCGCGGCGAGCAGCTGCCGCCCCTGCCCCGGGGGACGACGGCCACCGTGCTGCCCGCGTTCGGAGTGACCGGCTCCGACGTCGACGCCGTCAAGTTCACTCAGGTCCTGCGCGGTTACAAGACCAGTGAGGTGGACTGGGTGCTGGATCGGCTGGCGCGCGAGCTGGAGGCGCTGCGCGGCCAGCTGGCCGCGGTGCACGCCGCGCCGGCCGCCGGGCGGGGGGCCGAGGGCGAACCCGGGGAACCCGACGACGGTGAGGATCGTCAGGACTTGGTGTGAGTGAAGACGAGCTGGTTCGCTGCAGCTGGGCGACCGTGCGACCCGGACCCGATTTCGAGCTCTATCGCGACTACCACGACCGCGAATGGGGCCAACCGGTGCGCGACGGGGTCGCGTTGTTCGAGCGGATGAGCCTGGAGGCCTTTCAAAGCGGCCTGTCATGGCTGATCATTCTGCGGAAGCGGGAGAATTTCCGGCGTGCGTTCGCGCGGTTCGACATCGCCGAGGTCGCCGAGTACACCGACGCCGACGTGCAGCGGCTGATGGCCGATCAGGGAATCGTGCGCAACCGCGCCAAGATTGAGTCGACGATCGCCAACGCCCGGGCCGCCGCTGAGCTGGGAACTCCGGCGGACCTGGCGGACCTGCTGTGGTCGTTTGCGCCGTCGCCGCGGTCCCGGCCGGCCGACCCCTCCCAAATCCCCTCGGCCACTGACGAATCGAAGGCCATGGCTCGTGAACTCAAGCGGCGCGGCTTCCGCTTCGTCGGCCCGACCACCGCCTATGCGCTGATGCAGGCGACCGGCATGGTCGACGACCATATTCGCGGTTGCTGGGTGCCCGCCACCGCCCGCTGAGCACACAGTTGTGGGTCTTTGTACAAGTGGTGACCTGGATAGGGAACAATGGAGGGGTGATAACGCAGTTCGATGCCGGGCATGGCTTGAAGTTCGCTGGCGGGGCATGCTCGGCGCCGACCAGGTCCGCACGGGCGGGCCAGCTCGAACCTGGAGGGAGCACTCGATGGCGGCGATGAAGCCCCGGACCGGAGACGGTCCTCTGGAAGCAACAAAGGAGGGGCGCGGCATCGTGATGCGGGTACCACTTGAGGGAGGCGGTCGACTGGTCGTCGAGCTGACGCCCGACGAAGCGGCTGCCCTCGGTGACGAACTCAAGGGCGTCACGAGCTCCAGCTAGGGCTTGCCGCCGAACGGATGTCGTCGGTGCTACGCACACACCTTCCGATAGATCTCCAGGGTCTGCTCGGCGACGTGGGCCCAGGAGAACTCTTCGACGCAGCGCTGACGGCCCGCCTTGCCGTAGCGCTGCGCTTTGTCGCGGTCGGCGATCAGCTCGTTGACCGCTTCGGCCAATCCGGTCTGATAGCCCTGCGCGTCGTCTGGGTCGTAATGCACCAGCGTCCCGGTGATCCCGTCAGCGACCACCTCCGGGATGCCGCCGACATCGGACGCCACCACCGCCGTCGAGCAGGCCATCGCCTCCAAGTTCACGATGCCCAACGGCTCGTACACCGACGGGCATACGAAAACCGATGCCGCCGAGAGTATTTCGCGTAGCTCGCCGATGGGCAGCATCTCCCGGATCCAGAACACCCCGGTGCGGCCGCGGGACAGCGCGGCCACGGCGTCGCGGATCTCCGCGGCGATCTCCGGGGTGTCGGGGGCGCCGGCGCACAACACCACCTGCGCCTCCGGGCTGAACCGGTGGGCGGCGGCCACCAGGTGCGCCAGCCCCTTCTGCCGCGTGATCCGGCCCACGAACACCACGATGGGCCGGGACGGATCGACGCCGAGCTCGGTCAGCATCGATCCGCTTCGCACCGGCCCCGCCGGGTACCAGACGTCGGTGTCGACGCCGTTGCGGATCACGTGCACCGCGCTGGGATCCAGTGTGGGATAGACACGCAGGACGTCCTCACGCATCGCGGAGCTGACCGCGATGACGGCGTCAGCGGCCAGCACGGCCGTCTGCTCGACCCAGCTCGAGATCCGGTAGCCCCCACCGAGTTGTTCGGCCTTCCACGGGCGCAGCGGCTCGAGCGAATGCGCGGTCAAGACGTGCGGGACGCCGTAGAGCAGCGCGGCCAGATGCCCGGCCATGCCGGTGTACCAGGTGTGCGAGTGCACCACGTCGGCCTCCGACGCCGCGTTGGCCATCACCAGGTCGGCCGACAGGGTCGACATCGCCGCGTTGGCGCCTTTCAGCCGCGGGTCCGGCTCGTGCACGTGGGCGCCCGGGCGCGGTGCGCCCATGCAATGCACGTCGACCGCGCACAGCCGGCGCAGCTGAGCGACGAGTTCGGTGACGTGTACTCCCGCTCCGCCGTAAACCTCCGGTGGGTACTCCCGCGTCATCATCGCCACCCGCATACCCCGAACGGTAGTTCGGCGAGGGGGCCCGCCGCGAGTCGGGTTCGCCACACCGCCGGCGCGATCTTCGCGGCGTGCGCGGCCAAATACCTTGACAGACAGCCCCACAGAACTTCGCCAATCACCCCTTCCCCCTGGCAGCCCTTCGCAACGGCCGATAGGTTTGACAACATGAGGGAAGCGCCACACGTGCTGGGCATCGTCCTGGCCGGCGGTGAGGGCAAGCGGCTGTATCCGCTGACCGCGGACCGTGCCAAGCCCGCGGTTCCCTTCGGGGGCGCCTACCGACTGATCGACTTCGTCCTGTCCAACCTCGTCAATGCCCGGTATCTGCGCATCTGTGTTCTCACCCAGTACAAGTCGCATTCACTGGACCGTCACATTTCGCAGAACTGGCGGTTGTCCGGCCTGGCCGGCGAGTACATCACCCCGGTGCCCGCCCAGCAGCGGCTCGGCCCGCGCTGGTACACCGGCTCGGCCGACGCGATCTATCAGTCGCTCAACCTGATCTATGACGAAGACCCCGACTACATCGTGGTTTTCGGTGCCGACCACGTGTACCGGATGGACCCCGAGCAGATGGTCCGGTTCCACATCGACAGCGGCGCGGGCGCGACGGTGGCCGGCATCCGGGTGCCCCGCGGCGAAGCAACCGCGTTCGGCTGCATCGACTCCGACGAGTCGGGCCGCATCCACAAGTTCGTGGAGAAACCGCTGGATCCGCCGGGTACCCCGGACGACCCCGAGCAGACGTTCGTGTCGATGGGCAACTACATCTTCACCACCAAGGTGCTCATCGACGCGATCCGCGCGGACGCCGACGACGACCATTCCGATCACGACATGGGCGGCGACATCATCCCCCGACTGGTCGAGGACGGGATGGCCGCCGTGTACGACTTCAGCGACAACGAGGTGCCCGGCGCCACCGATCGTGACCGCGCCTACTGGCGGGACGTCGGAACGCTGGACGCGTTCTACGACGCCCACATGGACCTGGTGTCGGTGCATCCGGTGTTCAACCTGTACAACAAGCGCTGGCCGATCCGCGGCGAGTCGGAGAACCTGGCGCCGGCCAAGTTCGTCAACGGCGGTTCCGCGCAGGAGTCGGTGGTGGGTGCGGGCAGCATCATCTCGGCGGCTTCGGTGCGCAACTCGGTGCTGTCGTCCAACGTGGTGGTCGACGACGGGGCGATCGTGGAGGGCAGCGTGATCATGCCCGGCGCCCGCGTCGGCCGCGGCGCGGTGGTGCGCCACGCGATCCTGGACAAGAACGTCGTCGTCGGGCCGGGCGAGATGGTGGGCGTGGATCTGGAAAAGGACCGCGAGCGCTTCGCGATCAGCGCCGGCGGTGTGGTCGCCGTCGGCAAGGGCGTCTGGATCTAGCCCGGGATCTCCGGCACCAGCAGGTGGGCCTCGCGTTGCGGACCCCAGTGCAATGTGACGCGGCCGCGCGGCGAGCCCTGGTACCACGCCGGAAACTGGCCGGTGAGTGGGTTTCTCGGGGACAGCCAGCGTGCGGCGACCACCAGCCGCAGCTGCTCGCCGGCGCGGAACAGCGTCGCCGACGGGCCCAGCTCCACCTCGACCGCGGCCAACTCGCCGGCCGACAGCGGCCGTGGGTCGACGCCCGTGATGACGGGTTCGGCCGGCCGGGACAGCTCCGGGTCCAGGGCGCGCAACGCAACTCGCTGCCACCCGCTGGTCACCCGGTCGCGGCCGTAGCCGTAGGACCCCTCGAAACCGACGAACCGCCCGCGGCGCCACTTCTCCACGCCGACGAACAGGTTCGCGTCGTCGCAACCGCTCAGCTCGACAAACAGCCGGGCCACCATCGGGCCGGTCAACTCGACGTCCTCGGCCACGGTCCAGGCGAAAGATGCTGCACCGGAACGTGTTCCGAACTCGATGCGGCCGGGGGCCGCGGGTTGTTCGGCCGTCAGTGCGCCGGCATCGCCCAGATACATTGGGCGCCAACGTGTGCGGGCCAGCGGCCATTCGGCCTCTTCGCGCACCGCGGTGACGGTGTCGCGGTCCGCGCGCACTTCCAGGCGCACGCTGCGCGCGGCGGGGGCGCCGTCCAGCACATCGCGAAAGAACTTCAGCTGCTCGGCGCGCGCCGCGTCGGAGTAGAAGGTCGTCCACTTGCCCCCGCGGTGCGTGTAGAGCCGGGCGTGGTCGGAGCCGCCGCGCGCGAATGCCCGCATCGAGCCGCGGCTGTGCAGGTTGTTGTCCGAGAAGCTGCCGCAGACCAGCATGGGCACCTTGATCGCCGACAGGTCGGGCGCCAGCGAGCGCCAGAACTCGTCGCGCTGCGGGTGGTCTTCCTGCATCCGCGCGAAGTCGTAGTCCTGCCTGGTGTCGCGACTGAGGTTGCGCGACCACAGCCGGCTGAAGCCGATCTCGTGAACGCCGCCGGGAAACATCAGGTCGCGGTAGGCGTCGGTGAAGCCTTCCCACGGGCAGATCGCCCGCAACGCCGGCGGCGCCAGGGCGGCCACGGCGTACTGGCTGATCGCCAGGTAGGACACACCGAGCATGACCACGTTCCCGTCGCTCCACGGTTGTGCGGCGATCCACTGCACCAGGTCGTAGGTGTCCTCGGCTTCCCGGCGGGACAACAGGTTCCCGGTGCCGTCCGAATGGCCGCAGCCGCGCGAGTCGGCGTTCACCACGACGAAGCCCTGGGCGGTCCACCATGCCGGATCCGGCGCCTCCCAGCCGGTCAGGGTCGAAAACGCCACCGGTTGCGGCTGGCGTATCAAGCGGTACTGCGCCGAGAACGTCGTCTTAGTGCCGCGCCGGGTCGGCAGGTTGTCTTTGCCGTACGGGTGAATGCTCAGGATGACCGGCTTGGGCGCTGCGGCCCCATCCCCGTCGCGAAAGACGTTGATCCGCAAGACCGTTCCGTCCCGCGTGGTGACGGCCACGTCACGCTCGACCCGCAGATCCGCGGGTGGGTCGGTGACCGTGACGGGGGGCTTGGCGACCCCGCGAATTCTGGTCACCGCATACCGCAGCGCGCCGGGGCGCCGCCACGGGCGGTCCCAGGCCCGTCGCCGATGGTGCAGCACGCCAATACCCTAAGCGGCGGGCCCGGTGGCTACCAGACGAAAGGCACCAGCCGGTAGCGCACGCGGTCGGCGTATTCGCGGTATCCGGGCAGTTCCCGGAGAAGCAGCTTTTCCTCATCGAGGATGCGCAGCGTCAGTCCGGCGGTGCCCGGGATGATGAAGAGCAATCCCCAGTACGAGCCGAGCGCCAGGGGGATACCGATCATCATGACCACATTGCCGACGTACATCGGATGGCGGACGAATTTGTAGAGGCCGTCGGACACGACCGTCTGGCCGCTTTCCACCGTCACCGTGGCGCCCGCATAGCTGTTCTGGACGATCACCAGCATGGCGATGCCGAGACCCGTCGCCACCAGCACGTCGCCGAGTACCGACAGCCACGGCGGCACCGATGACCAGCCGAACCGATGATCGAGCGCGCTGAACACCATGGTCGCGAACAGGGCGAAAAACGACCCGGCGATGATGAACTTCTGAGCCTTCCGGGGTTCCGCCCGCGGGCCGGCGCGCATGCGGCGCTGCAGGGCCGCGGGATTGGCCCGGGCCAGGTAGACGGCGGGGACGAGGGTCGCCACCGTGAACACGGCGATGAAGACCCACGCCTGCCAGTAGTGCAGCGTGCCGGCCGGCAGGAGAAGGATCAGAATCCAGGAGAGAACGCCCCAGAGGGATGTCGCCGTTACCCTGATCCCGGTTTTCATCGCACTCCTAGCAGCGGAGGTCGCGGCGCCGAAAAGCTATGGCACCCAGAACCACCAACCCTACGTCCATGGCCAGTAGCCATAACAGTGGTACGACGCTGAATTCCGTACCGATCCGCGGAATGTGTGCGAAGGGTTCCAGGTCGAGCAACCACTGCGAGAAACCGGCCAACGACCCGATCAGGTACAGGGCGACGAAGCCGATCAGCACTCCCCAGGCCACCGGCGTCAGGCGCGGCGCAAAGCCGAACACGCAGACCGTCACGGCCGACAGCAGCCACACGGCGGGCAGTTGTACGGCCGCGCTGGCAACGACCATCGGCAGCCTGGCGCCGACATCGCCGGCCGCGACGCCGTAGACGACACCGGCGGTCAGGCCGCTGGCCAGCATCGCCGCCGCCGATCCGGCGAGCGCGGTGACCAAATGACTTGTCAGCCAGCGGGTTCGCGACACCGCGCCGGCCAGCACCGTTTCGGCTCGCTGGCTCGACTCTTCCTGGTGGAGCCGCAACGTCAGCGAGACCGCGAACGCGGCGGCCACCATGCCCATCATGGAAAACGCGACGGCGATGAACGCGTCCTCGAGGGCGTTGGTGCCGCCCATTCGAGCGACGATGTCGCGTGCCACGCCGCTGTCGCCAAGCTCGTCGCCGATGCCGTGCACCACGCTGCCGATCAGCAGGCCGTACAGGCACAGCCCCACGGTCCACAGCAGCAGCGCGGCGCGGTCCAGCCGCCACGTCAGCCCGAAGACGTTGCCCAGCGCCGGCGCGGCGTTGCCGCGGCCGGGTCGCTCCGCGATCAGCCCGGCGCCGACGTCGCGGCCGGCGAGCAACCGATACGCCAGCACGGTCAACACGGCCGTCGTCACCAGGTGCAGCGCCAGCACCCACCACCGGTCGCCCGCATACGGTTTGACCTGCAGCGACCACCCCAGCGGCGAGAGCCACGAGAGTGTGCCGTCACCCGCGTCGCCGACGGCCCGCAGGGTGAACGCGGCGCCCAGTACGGCGAACGCGGCGCCGCGGGCGAACCGGGCGCTCGGCGACAGCTGCGCGGTCACGGCGGCGACGGCGGTGAACACCAGACCGGAGCAGGCCAGCGCCGCCCCGAAGGCCAGCGACCCGCCGGCCGGGACGTCGGTGCTCAACAGGCCGGCCGCACCGATCGCGCCGGTGGCAATCGATGCTCCGAACGACAGCAGCAGCGCCGCGCTCAGGCTGGCGTAGCGGCCGATCGCGGTCGAGTCCACCAACTCGGTCCGTCCGTTCTCCTCGTCGGCGCGGGTATGCCGGATCACCGTGAGGATGACGGCCACCGCGATCAGCATGTGGAACATGCCGGCTTTCCAAATGCCCACGGCGCCAAGGCTGTCGTTGTAGACCTGGCCGTAGAGGGCGCGCTGGGCCGGGCTGGCCATGATGGAGGCCACGAACCCGGCGCGGGCGGGCGCGGTGGGGTAGACCTTTTCGATACTGCCGACGTACACCGTGGCCAACGGTACCGACAGCAGCAGTACCCACAACGGCATCGAGACGCGGTCGCGGCGCAGGTAGAGCCGCAGCATCGCGAGCGTTCCGGAGAAGCTCGAATTCGTAAGCGGCGCGGGCGATGCCGACGCAAAGGGACGGTCGAGGGTGGTCGTGCTCATGACAGCGAGACCTCTGCTTCGTCGCGTCCGCGCCGACCGTCGCCGCCAGACGTGTCGTAGTGGCGCAGGAAGAGCTCTTCGAGGGTCGGCGGCTGGCTGACCAGGCTGCGCACCCCGGCATCGCCGAGCACCCGGATGAGCTCGCCCAGGCTTTCGCTGTCGACCTGGGCGCGCAGCGTGTTGCCCTCGACGGTGACGTCCTCGACGCCCTTGATGCGCCTGAGATCACCTGGATCGCCGGTCATTTCGGCCTTGATCGAGGTGCGGCTCAGGTGCCGCATGGAGTTCAGCGACCCGCTCTCGATGGTCTTGCCGGCGCGGATGATCGTCACCCGTTCGCACAGCGCTTCCGTCTCGGCCAGGATGTGACTGGACAACAACACCGTCGTGCCCCGGTCGCGGGCCTGCGCCACACACTGTTGAAACACGTTCTCCATCAACGGGTCCAGGCCGCTGCTCGGCTCGTCCAGGAGCAGCAGCCCGGCGTGCGACGAGAACGCCGAGATCAACGAAACCTTCTGGCGGTTGCCCTTGGAATACGTGCGCGCCTTCTTGTGCGGGTCCAGGTCGAAGCGCTCGATCAGCTCGGCGCGGCGCTTCTTGTCGATGCCGCCCCGCATGCGGGCCAGCAGGTCGATGGTCTCACCGCCGGTCAGCGACGGCCACAGGGTGACGTCGCCTGGGACATAGGCGATCTGGCGATGCAGGGCGACGGCCTGGGTCCAGGGGTCGCCACCGAGCAGCCGCGCGCTGCCGCCGTCGGGCTTGACCAGACCCAGCAGGATGCGGATGGTCGTCGACTTCCCGGCGCCGTTGGGCCCGAGGAACCCGTGAACTTCGCCTTCCCGCACCGTGAGGTCCAGGCCGTCCAGCGCCCGCACCACACCGAAGTTTTTGGTGAGCCCGCGGATCTCGATGGGTGCGACACCGGCGGCGTTTTCAGTGGGCATCAGATTCTCCTTGATCTTCAGCGGCCAGAAATGCGTCGTACATGGTCCGGTCGGTCAGCAATCCCTCGCTGTAGACCTCGAGCGCGGGCAATACCATGTCACGCGAGTAGTCGCGCAGCACCGCCCGCAGATCCGTTGGCGTTTCGTGCATTTGGATGTAGAGCAAAAAGCCGCCGCCGCCGGTGATGGCCAGATACCTGGCCCTGGCCTTGGGGTCGCGGCTGGGCTTGATCGTCCCGGCGCGCACGCCCTCTTCCATGTATTCCTCGGCGTTGTCGATCATCTTGCGCCACAGCATGTTTGCCAGGTCGCCGCCGGCCTGCATGCTGCGCACCAGGTAGGCCATCAGCGGCGCGTACTCCTCGATCTCGGCCATCTGGGCGAACCATGTGGCCGGGTCATTGGATTGCAAGGCCGCCGACTTGTTGCCGCGGATCGTCTCGGCGATGTAGTCCTCGCACGCCTTGCGCAGGCCGTCCTTGGAGCCGAAGTGGTGTATGACCAGTGCGGCGCTGACGCCTGCCGCTTCGGCGATGGCGCGCAGCCCGACGCCGAATCCGTGCTCGCCGAATTGTTCGATGGCCGCGTCTCGGATCCGGGCGGCTGCGGTCAAGTCGGCTGAACGCATGTTCAGTACGCTAAACGCACGTTCAGCCCGCGGTCAAGGACGGCGCGCGTCAAGAATCCATAAAGATGTCGCCGCTCGCGGAAACGGCCTGCTCGACGCCCGAAACGGCGGGATGGGCGAAAGCCAGGCGAATCAGTCGCGGACGGCGGCCAGGATGCCGTCGCCGAGCGGCACCAGCGCCGGGGTGAGGCGCTCGTCCTCGGCGATCAGGCGTGCCGCCTCCCGGACCGCGACCACCTCGGCGTCGCGGGCGGCGGGGTCGCCGGCCCGTCCGCCCAACGCGGCCCGATGCACCACGATCACGCCACCGGGGCGCAGCAGCCGCACGCCCTCGACGACGTAGTCCGGCTGATCGACCGGGTCGGCGTCGATGAACACCAGGTCGTAGGACTCGTCGGCGAGCCGGGTGAGCACTTCCTGGGCGCGGCCACCGATCAGCCGGGTGCGCGACGGGCCGATGCCTGCCTCGGTGAACGCCTGCTTGGCCAGCCGCAGATATTCGGGCTCGATGTCGATCGTCGTCAAGACGCCGTCGTCGCTCATACCGGACAACAACCACAGCCCACTGACGCCCGCGCCGGTGCCGACTTCGGCGATGGCCTTTCCGCCACTCAGCTTGGTCAGCAGGCTCAGCAACGCGCCGACGGCCGGTGTCACCGCGCCGGCGCCGATGTCCACGGCCCGCTCGCGCGCGGCCGCCAGCAGCGCGTCTTCCGATATCGAGCTTTCGGCGTGGGCGAAGAGCGATTCGGCCCGGCTGGGCGCTGCCGGGCCGGGGGCTTCTGCGTCGGTGCCGTCCATGCCCGCAGCGTATTCCACTTCCGCGCACAGTCCGACAGGCGCGCCTGAATCCGATCGGGGTGACACGCCCAACGGTTCTACTGCGTTTAATGTCACTGCGCGGTGGATATCTCCTGCACAGCGCAGGTAACGATACGGTTTCTCAGGGTCAGCTCAGATTGTTCATATATCGCACATACTCCGGTACGCGACGGTAGCCCTATGGATCGCGGAGGGCGTTGGACCGGGAATACCGAATGGGAACTACCTGTTGCCGCCAGTGACGAAGTGCCGTTGTTCGGCACGCCGGATTCGGAGGACTTGATCATCACCACGCTTCTCAGCCCGTCCAGCATGTCTCATGCGCAGGAGCTCCCCACCGACGAGTGGGTGGAGCCGTCCGAGGCGCTGCAAGGGACTGCGGTGTTCGACGCGACTGGCGACAAGGCGGCCATGCCGTCCTGGGACGAGTTGGTGCGCCAGCACGCCGACCGGGTGTACCGGCTGGCCTACCGGCTTTCCGGCAACCAGCACGACGCCGAGGACCTCACTCAGGAGACCTTCATCCGGGTCTTCCGGTCGGTGCAGAATTACCAGCCGGGAACGTTCGAAGGGTGGTTGCACCGCATCACCACGAACCTGTTCCTCGACATGGTGCGCCGGCGCTCGCGCATCCGGATGGAGGCGCTGCCCGAGGATTACGAGCGGGTGCCCGCCGACGAGCCCAACCCCGAGCAGATCTACCACGATTCGCGGCTGGGTCCCGACCTGCAGGCCGCGCTCGATTCGCTGCCGCCGGAATTCCGTGCCGCCGTCGTGCTTTGTGACATCGAAGGCCTGTCCTACGAGGAGATCGGCGCCACGCTGGGCGTCAAACTGGGCACCGTGCGCAGCCGCATCCACCGCGGCCGCCAAGCGTTGCGGGATTACCTGGCCGCACACCCCGACCACGAGGCCGCGCGCGCCAAGTCGGCGTAATCACCGCCCGCCCGCCTAACGTTCGGGCAGCTATTCAGCGGCTTTGCGGCCTTAGCCTCGGTATCGCGGGCTCTCTCGCGCTACATTCGAATAAGGCGGCATTAAGAAATGAATGGCGAGGAGTTGGTGATGCCCGATCGTGGACATGTGTTCCGCCGCGCGTTCTCCTGGCTCCCCGCTCAGTTCGCCTCCCAGAGCGACGCGCCCATCGGTGCCCCGCGCCAGTTCGGGTCCACCGAGCACCTGTCCGTCGAAGCGATCGCGGCGTTCGTCGACGGCGAGCTCCGGATGAACGCGCACCTGCGGGCCGCGCACCATCTGTCGTTGTGCGCCCAGTGTGCGGGCGAGGTCGAGGACCAGAGCCGGGCGCGCGCGGCGCTGCGCGATTCGCGCCCCATCCGCATCCCCAGCACGCTGCTCGGCATGCTCGCCGACATTCCCTACGAGTCGCCCGACGACTCCTCCGCGCAGGCATCCGACCGCTTCGCCGACCGTGACGGACGTGAGCGGCGCAAGCGTCGGTAGCGTCCAGCCCACCCCACACGCGCGTTCATGCCGACCGACGGCGCGACATGGATACTAGGGTGGACACGGACAGCGCCGGTGCCGCGTATTTCGCCCGCTAAAGGCCTGTCTCGAGCGCTCAAGTAGAGGATCCAAAAGGGATAACGTGACCTCCGACCAAGGCTACGACCAAGCAAAAGACAGCGGCAACCGCTTGGCGCCGCGCCCCATCTCGCGTCCGCCCGTCGACCCGGCATCGACTCGGGAGTTCGGTCGTCCCGACGGACTGCGCGGGTCGTTCGTGGCCGAACGGGTCCGTCCGCAGAAGTACCGGGACCAGGCCGAGTACCGGCCGAGCAACCGGCCCGCCGACCCCGTGCTGCAGGAGGCTTTCCACCGGCCCGACGGCAGTCCCGACTCGCTGCAGCGCCACCCGGTGGACGCCGACGCGCTGGCCCGCGAGAAAAACGGTGTGGAGCGCGACGGGCACGACGATCCCTGGCGAGACCCGGGCGCCGCGGCGGCGTTGGGGACGCCGGCGGTGGCGCCGTCGCGATCCGGGACCGCGCTGGGCTACGGCGGCAAGCTCGGCGTGCGCGACGTGTTGTTCGGCGGCAAGGTGTCCTACCTGGCGTTGCTGATCCTGCTGCTGATCGCCTTGGTCATCGGCGTGCTCGGCGGGGTGATCGGTCGCAAGACGGCCGAGGTCGCCGAGGCGTTCACCACCTCGAAGGTGACGCTGTCGACCAACGGCAACGGCGAAGGCCCGGCCGGGCGCTTCGCCAAGGTGGCGGCGGCGACGGCGGGTGCGGTGGTGACCATCGAGTCCAAGAGCGACCAGGAAGGCATGCAGGGCTCCGGCGTCGTCATCGACGGCCGCGGCTACATCGTCACCAACAACCACGTCATCTCCGAGGCCGCGAACAACCCCAGCCAGTTCAAGACGACGGTGGTGTTCAACGACGGCAAAGAGGTGCCGGCGAACCTGGTGGGCCGCGACCCCAAGACCGACCTCGCCGTGCTGAAGGTCGACAACGTCGACAACCTGTCGGTGGCGCGCCTCGGCGACTCCGACAAGGTCCGGGTGGGCGACGAGGTGCTGGCCGCGGGTGCGCCGCTGGGCCTGCGCAGCACCGTGACCCACGGCATCATCAGCGCGCTGCACCGGCCGGTGCCGCTGTCGGGGGAGGGCTCGGACACCGACACGGTGATCGACGCGCTGCAGACCGACGCCTCGATCAACCACGGAAACTCCGGTGGTCCGCTGATCGACATGGATTCCCAGGTGATCGGCATCGACACGGCCGGTAAGTCATTGTCCGACAGCGCAAGTGGGCTGGGCTTCGCGATCCCGATCAACGAGGCCAAGCAGGTCGCCGAGACGCTGATCAAGGACGGCAAGATCGTGCACCCGACGCTGGGCGTCAGCACCCGCTCGGTGAGCAACGCGATCGCCTCCGGCGCCCAGGTGGCCAACGTGAAGGCGGGCAGCCCCGCGCAGAAGGGCGGAGTCCTGGAAAACGACGTCGTCGTCAAGGTCGGCAACCGCAAGGTCGCCGACGCCGACGAGTTCGTCGTCGCGGTGCGGCAGTTGAACATCGGCCAGGATTCGCCGATCGAGGTCGTCCGCGACGGCCGTCACGTCACGCTGACCGTCAAACCAGACCCCGACAGCTGATGTTCGGCAGCCTGAGCTGGGAGCACATGCTCGTCCTCGTCGTTGTCGGGCTGGTGGTCCTTGGGCCCGAGCGGCTGCCGGGTGCCATCCGGTGGACGTCCAACGCCTTGCGTCAGGCGCGTGACTACCTCAGCGGTATGACCAGCCAGCTGCGTGAGGACCTCGGGCCCGAGTTCGACGACCTGCGCGTCCCGCTCAGCGAACTGCAGAAGCTGCGGGGCATGACACCGCGGGCGGCGCTGACCAAGCATCTGCTGGACGGCGACGACTCGTTCCTGACTGGAGCCTTCGACAAACCGGCGAATGGCGCCCCGCCGCAGACCCCGCGCCCGGCGCCGCCCGCCGCGAACGGCCAGGCGCTGGCGGCCGAACAGCCGGCCGGCGGCCACACACCGTTCGACACCGACGCGACCTGAGCGCCATCCGCGGCGCCGCGTGCCTTAGCGCCGGGTCGGATCGAGCCCCAGCGATACGCCGGCGAGACCGCGCTTGCGCGACGACAAGCTGTCGGCCACCCCGCGCAACGCCTTGCCCACCGGCGAATCGGGCGCGCTCAGCACCAGCGGCGTGCCGGAATCGCCCGCGGCCACCAGTTCGGGGTCCAGCGGGATCTGACCCAGCAGTGGCACGTCGGCGCCGACCGCCCGCGAGAGCCGCTCGGCCACCTGCTGGCCACCGCCCTCACCGAATACCTGCAGCGTGGAGCCGTCGGGCAGGGTGAGCCCGGACATGTTCTCCACGACGCCGACGACGCGCTGACGGGTCTGCAGCGCGATGCTGCCCGCCCGCTCGGCGACCTCGGCTGCGGCCAGCTGTGGCGTCGTCACCACCAGGATCTCCGCGTTCGGAATCAGCTGCGCCACCGAGATGGCGATGTCGCCGGTCCCCGGGGGCAGGTCGAGCAACAGCACGTCCAGATCGCCCCAGTAGACGTCGGCCAGGAACTGCTGCAGCGCGCGGTGCAGCATCGGCCCGCGCCACACCACCGGGGTGTTGCCCTCGGTGAACTGGGCGATGGAGATGACCCGGACCTCGTGCGCGATGGGCGGCAGGATCATCGACTCGACCTGGGTGGGCCGCTCGGTGGTGCCCATCATCCGGGGGATGGAATGGCCGTGGATATCGGCGTCCAGCACACCGACCGACAGGCCGCGGGCGGCCATCGCCGCCGCCAGGTTGACCGTGACGGTGGACTTGCCGACACCGCCCTTGCCGGACGCGACGGCGTAGACCCGGGTCAGCGAATTCGGTTGTGCGAACGGGATAACGGGCTCGCGGGCGTCGCCGCGCAACTGCTTGCGGAGCTCGGTGCGCTGCTCGTCGTTCATCACGTCTAGGGTGACCTTGACCGCGCCGGTGCCCGGGACGTCGGCGACCGCCTGGCTGACGCGGTCGCTGATCTCGGTCTTCTTCGGGCAGCTGGCGGTGGTGAGGTAGATCGCGACATGCACCGCGCCGTCGGGCTCGGTGTCGATGCTCTTGACCATCCCGAGCTCGGTGATCGGACGCCGCAGTTCGGGGTCGATCACCTTGCCCAGGGCGGTGCGGATAGCCGCGCTCAGGTCGGCTGCTGAGTCAGAAGAGTCATGGCGGGACATCACCGCCGAGTGTAGGCGTGCGCGACGATGCCGTTTTGCGGCGACCCGCTGCGCCCGGCTTCGCCGCGCTTGCGATCGTCGCTGGGCCGGTCAGGCCGGGCCGGGTCCCGCCGGCTTGGGCTTGGGGGCGCCGGGCGCCCCCAAGCC